>JBJXDU010000038.1:0-13840 GCA_046153565.1 Sphingomonadaceae bacterium | reverse complement strand
GGGCGCTGTGTTACGATCCGTCGATAGTTGCGGGCATAGGCTTCGCGTGCGCGTTTTTCTGCCAACAGGCCACCGGCATCGTTGTCGACGAACAGATGGAGCTCGCGAACTGATTCCGGGATTGTGACCAAGCCAAACCGCTCGTTGCCAAGCGTCGCCCAGCACGGAATACCGAACATCTGCATTGCCGAGAGCGCGGACTCGTTTCCTTCGGCAAGACCGAGGCGCCCCGCGCGCGGAAAAGTAAGGCGCACTGCGCCTGACCCGAGACTGCCCAGTGCCCGCTTAGGCTGTTCGAACCTCGCGAGACCGTCGTCACCGCGATTGAGGAACGTACGGTGCAACGCCAGGATTCCGGCATCATTGCACACCGCTGCCACCATCGCGGGGAGGTATCGAACAGAGCCCTTCGGCCCAAGCGGCATGCGCGGATGAAAGCGCAGTTCGGAAGATGAGATCGTGATACCTCGTCGGGCGAGGTAGTCTGCGGCCGGGCTGCCTGCGAGGCTCGAGGCTTCACGCCAAAGCCTCAGCGCGTTGCGGTCGGCGATTTCGTCGCGCGGCTTGGATGGGATTGGATCGCCTGTCCCGTCGAACAGGTCCGAGAGCCGCACCCCATACTTGGCCATGGCCTGCATGACGGCCTCGTTTGTGCAGCCGGCGAAGCAATGAACCAAGATCGCGCGTTTGCCGAGCGTGATGCTGAGCGAGGGGGTACGATCAGCGTGTGCTGGGCAACAGCACATCCCGCGCGAGCGCGAACGTGACCAGGTGCCGCTCAGCACCTCGACAATCTTACGAGCGCGGGCTTCGAGCGTTTCGCGACCGTGAACATGGGGCATGGGGCATCTCCATCGTGACATGCCTCCCCCGCGCAGCCTCCGCTCTGCGCTGCTGCCAATGCGTTTTCCTACATGCCATGTTCTCTATATGTTCCCTTTCGATTCGGCCATAGAAGGAATCGAAATATGAAACTGAGATGGGCAACAATCACAGCAGCAGCGGCAGGATTGGCGTTCGTCGTCCCGGCTCAAGCGCAGGAGCAAACGGCCTTTGATGTCGCTGCGTCACCTGAGGTTCGACCCGACGGCTTTCGCGTGGCAGAGGCATCGAACGGTTTTCAACTGGTTGAACATGGGATCTGGCAGGGCCCTCAGAATATCGCGACACCCCCCGTCCCTAGCCCCGAAGTCGGCCGGACTGACCTGCCCTATCGCTATGCAGGTTCCGTAAGCAGGGGGCCGACGGGATTTCGTCGGGCAAGCTACCTTACCCATGTCTATGCTGCAGAAACGCGATATGCGTTGCCGGCAGGCCTTCTCGACGCGTTGGTATGGCCGGAATCCCGATATAATCCGTTGGCGATCAGCAAGGCTGGTGCCGCTGGCCTGGGTCAATTGATGCCGGCGACCGCCCGCGACCTTGGCGTTTCAAACCGCTTCGATCCAATGGCGAACATCTTTGGCGCTGCAAGGTATCTTCGCCAGATGCTCGACAAGTTCGGGGTAGTGCATCTGGCGCTCGCTGCATACAATGCGGGTCCAGGCGCGGTCGAGCGAGCTGGCGGTATCCCACGCAATGGCGAGACACCGGCCTATGTGCGCGATGTGCTGCGTCATTGGCGCTTCTGAGCAGGGGGATGGTTGTGAGTTCCGGTCGAATACGCGTGTCAGGAATGCTAAGCCGCGGCAGTCGCGGAATGATCCTGACCACGAAAGGTGACGACGTCTGGATCGTCGAAGTTGAAGAAGTTGCGGACGATCTCGTCGGCGCGAAGGTGATCGTTGAAGGCGTTGTTGCAGGGATGGATCGCTTACGCGCCGACTGGATCGGTGCGGATAGTCATCCGTCCTAATTCTCCTGCGGCGGATATTTCGCGACGAGCTGGAGAACCTCCCTACCCCATAGTGCGAGAGCTTCGCGCTTCTCATTGGTGTACTGATGTCGGTGATAGACCCCGGCGACACCGGCCATGGCCGAGCCCGACTGGTGATTGAGAACGGCTTCCGAAACCACCAGCGGAATTCCAAGCCTTTGAAGGCCCGTCGCCACTGTTCGGCGAATATCATGCATGGTGAAATGACTGGCCTCGTAGCCAAGCTTTTCGTCCACGCTTGCTCGAATCCGCTTCCAGGCTTTTGACAGCCCACTGACGCTGTTCGTGTTGGTGACCTTGGATGCCAAAAGAATCTGGGATTGCTTATGTGCGTCGTCAGGAGCGATCCCCGCGGCCTCAAAAATCGCGTAGACGACAACAAATGCCTGCGCAGAGAGCGGCACGAGGTTGGCCTTTCCGTTTTTGGCCCGGTCTCCCGGTACGGTCCAAACCTTCCCCTTGAAGTCGAACTCGTCGCAAGTCGCGTCGAGCACTTCTCCCCTGCGCTGGGCCGTAAGGACCAGCATTTGCACAAGATGACCAAACGGATAACCGTCCTCGACAGCAGCCTGCCAAAGTGCCGCGAGTTCGCGGTCGCTGAGTACGCGGTCCCGAGGCTCGCTCCGCTTCGGACGCCATGCATCACGGCACGGATTGGCTGGCAAATGCTCGAGTCTGGTGAGCGCCCACGTGTAGAACGTGGAGAGATGGCGATAAACGATGCGCGCCATTGTCAGGGTTTCCTTGCCCCGCTCGAATGCGATCTTCTCGACAAAGCGGCTCACATCGCTTCGAGTGATAGAGTCGGCAAGGCGATCCCCCAGCTCGGGTTCGATGTACTTGCGGAACACCCTGTCGAACTCCTTTGCGCTGCGCTTTTTGCCCTCGATCTGCTGGGACAGATAAGTCTCATACAGCTCGGCGAGCGTCCCGACGCCCTTCGATCCCTTCCTCTTCGCGCCAGCCTTTCTGGCAATGTTTTTGCCCTGCTCGACATCCACGAGGAGATCCCGTGCCTTCCGCCGAGCATTGGCAAGCGTGAAGCTCGGGCCATGTCGCCCAATTGTGACGTTCAACCATTTGCCTTGAACGCGCTTTCGCAAGATGTACGTCTTGATGCCGCTCGCGCCCATCCGAAGCCGGAGCCCGGTTACGATGCCATCAGCAAGCTCGATCTGTCCGGTGGCAGGAGCCTTCAATCCTGCAATCCGAGCGTCCGTTAAACCAACTTTGTTCGCCATATGTACCTGCTACCTTAGGTAGCTTTTTGTACTGGATACTGGCGAACATTTCAAGAACAATACGGACTATGAATCGCAAAATTCCGCCGTTTTTGGATGCATCCGGATGCTCTAGGACCCTCTGATTGCAGCTCTTAATCAGCGGGTCCTTGGTTCGAGCCCAAGTGCGTCCACCACTTTAAACCTGTGAAATCACTAGACAATTTAACGATATTGAGTGGGTCCACCGGCCTAATTTTTTGTTTTAGGCCGGTTTTTATGCCAGTTATTTTTGAAGTGTTTTTTCGCTCCCCGGCCAATTTTGAGCGGAGCTGTTGACGCACTCCGACCGAATGGGATTCGCTCAGGGTGCGGCCAGTTGATCATGGACCCGCATGCACACTGAACTGGTGCCGAACGGGCGCGCGCGGAATCGGCCATGACGCCAGGCCCCGCCCTAGCCGTTTCCGCATGCACCCTCTGCGCCGCCACCTCTACTCAGGGTGCTGTTCTTTGAAGCTTCCGCTGGTCGCAGAAGCAAATTCGAGAGTGAGAGGGCTGCGCCTTTTTCCGCGACAGGTTTTGGAGCGGCGCGGGTTTCGCGCGGCGACCTGTCGAGGAGCCAGGCGATGGCCAGCGAGCGCGCGGATGTTTATACGTGGATTCCCGTGTTGCTACCCGTCAACCCGCAGATGTCGCGCCAAACGGACAATCACCTGAAGCGGCACAGGGTCTGCCCACTGGTCTACAATCCCCACCATCTGGTCCCCCAAAGCCCTGATCAGACGGGCTTTTTGCCGTTATAACACGTCCGTGACGCGTTTCGCAGTTTCGGCAGCTTTAGCGAAGGTCATCGTGCAAGTTTCGGAGTTAAACCATCGGTTATGAACGGTATATTTGGAGCGCGAGATAAAACGGGCGGTGCCGGTTGGGGTGATTGTGGAGCAAATTCAAGGACTAGTGCCGTGCCAAATCCTATTTTCACAGTGCCGCTTGATCATGAGGTTTGGCGGAATTGCATCGCTGAACACGGCACTACTCCTGAATTCATCCCCTTGTGTCCGCTATGAAAGAGCGAGACGACAGTTTCCGGATCAGACCAGGCCGCGGCCGGGATCGCGGGGCCAGTTCGGCGCGCACCAAGAGCTTCGTGAACCAGGTGCTGAAGTCAGCATCCGCCGCGATGATGGCAGCGAGGCGGACATTGGCGAGGCGTGAGAGCTGTGGGTTAGCAGCGCAGGATTGATGACCGATATGAGGGTGATCCAAAGGCTACGGCGGAAACACTGAAAGACGGCTGGCTGACCAGCGCACAGCGCCTACCGCAGCGGCTCCACCTGTTGTGCCAGAATCGACCGGCACAGCAGCCGCAGATGCTCCTTCGCCGCCACCCTCTCCCGCGTCACGGCGACAAGCTTTGCTTGACCGCGCGAGCGACACACGGTTCGAGAGCGCAGAACGACTAACGCCGCCCGCCCGCACCAACACATTGCAAGCAGGATCTGTCATCGCAGCGGCCCTTATCACCGGATTGCGCTCCGATTTGCCCGGTCAGGTGACCGCCCAAGTCACCCAGAATGCCTATGACAGCCTGGCCGGCTCTACCTTGCTCATCCCGCAAGGCTCGCGGCTGATCGACCAATATGACGCCGAGATCAGCTTTGGCCAATCGCGCGCATTGCTCGTCTGGAACCGGCTGATCCTGCCCAATGGCCGCTCGATCATTCTTGGCCGCCAGCCTGGTACCGATGCGCAGCGTGTAGCTGGCCTCTCAGGCGAGATCAACAAACATTGGGGCAAAGTTGCCAAAGCGGCGGTCCTTTCAACGATCCTCGGCATTGGCACAGAGCTTGGCTCAGGCAGCGAGAATGATATCGCCCGCGCCATCCGTGACGGCGCACAAGGCACGATCAACGAAGCCGGACAGCGCATTGTCAGCCGCCAGCTCGACCTCCCACCGACCATCACAATCCGTCCGGGAACACCCGTGCGCGTGATGGTCACAAGGGATATGGCCCTCGAAGCCGTGGAGCAATGAGCATGACCAAGCTGAAAATCGGACTTGTCGTTGAAGAAAAGCCGGTCAGGCTGACCATCGACCTTCCCGGCGCTGTCCACCGCGATCTTGCGGCTTATGCAGACGCAGTCGCAAAAGAATCAGGCCAGTCGGTCGAACCCGCAAAGCTCATCGCCCCCATGCTCGCCCGGTTCATGGCCACTGACCGGGCGTTTGTGAGGGGTCGATCAAAGGGTTAGGCGAACGAATGGCTGACTCCCAATTATCTGAATTTCAACTCCCAATCATCAGCGCCTTGACTCCCAATCATCAGGATTTCTATTCCCAATCATCATGACGTTGAACCTCCAGGTTTGATCGGCTAATCGAAGCCCGCGTCGCTGAAGCGCTGGGCGATACCCCCGCTGTCCTGATCGTTGGGCCAAGGCGTGTCGGAAAAACTAGGCTCGTCCGAAAGATGGATGACCCAGAGCGTGCGTATATCACGCTCGACGACCAGACCAACCTTGATGCCGCGCGCGGTGATCCAACGGCCTTCATTCGCCGCCTCGACCGCGTCACAATCGATGAAATCCAGCGCACGCCTGAACATCTCCTCGCCATCAAAAAGTCGATCGATGAGGATTATCGCCCCGGTCGCTTCCTGCTGACCGGCTTTGCCAATGTCATGACCTTGCCCCGAGTTGCCGACAGCCTCGCCGGTCGCATCGAGACGATACCGATGTTGCCGCTTGCTCGGGCTGAAATCACCGGAGCAAAGCCGCACTTCCTCACCCGAATCTTCGATGGGCAATTGAAAGCCGTGCCCGACGCCCTCCTTGGTGATGAATTGACGCGGATGGTGCTCTCAGGCGGGTTCCCGGAGGCCATCGCCCGGGGTACGCCGCGCCGCCAGCAGGATTGGATGCGCGCCTATCTCGATTCCGTGCTGACGCGCGATCTGCGCGACATTGCCGATGTCGAACGGCTGACTGAAACGCCACGCTTTTTGCAACTGCTTGCTGAGCACTCCGGGCAATTGGTCAATTATTCTGCGATTGGCAGCGGCGTTGGTGTGACCCACAAAACCGCACAGCGTTATGTCGGCCTGTTCGAACAACTGTTTCTGATCACCACGCTGCGCCCCTGGTTTACCAACGCCGTCAAGCGCATCGTCAAGACGCCCAAGATGCATTTTCTGGACTCAGGCTTGCTTGCGGCCAGCCGGGGCCTGACATTTGAGCGCATTTCGACCAATCCGACCGTCTTTGGCGCGCTGTTGGAGGCATTCGTTCTGGCCGAAGTCCTGAAGCTCATGACAGAGACCGATCTGCGCCTCACGCCCTGGCATTTCCGGAACCATATGCAGCAAGAGGTCGATATCGTTCTCGAACGCGATGATGGCATGATTGCTGGCATCGAGGTGAAGGCCGGTGCCACCGTCAAACGATCCGATTTTGCAGGACTCGAATCGCTCGCCGACGCCACAGGTGACCGCTTCGCACAAGGCATCATTCTCTACGACAATGCGGAGCGCGTATCGTTCGGCGAAAAATTAACGGCGGTGCCAATATCGGCGCTTTGGCATTAGCCACTTCACTTGATCAGATCTATGCGGCCAGCAATTCTTCAACTGGCACGACGTCGATCATACTGTGGCGAAGGCATGTACGGCTCCCCGCCAAGCATCGGCTGATCGTTTGAGAGTGTTCCATGCCATCACCCACATTTGCAAAGATCACGTCCGAGATCGCTTGCTGCTGTCCGCGCAAGTGATGCGCTTGATGCCCGAGATATGCTGACCTAATTGTTTGTCGAATGAGGGCGACCAAGGCACCAGCGCAAAGCCCAGCCCGTTGTCGATCATCGCACAACGGCCCGATGCCAAGTTCACGGGCGAGGAGGGCGCGCGGCGAAAGGCGCGCCCTGCAATTTGTGGGCCGGCCTTACACAAGTCTTACACACTTACACAAAAATTCGATTTGTGAAAAATTACCGTTCTAAATCAGATACTTAATTTTAGATCGCGCCACTGTCGGCTAAGCATGTGTTGAAGCACCGTCACCGATGAGCCATTGACGCTCTACGCAACAGGGTAGAGACGGAAAAGTGACTCAATTTAGCGATTGCTTATCGCCCGCGCTTCCATATCCTCGGTCGCCGTGGTGCGTATCACGAGATAAGGGATAGGCAGATGACAGTTTCGGTCAACCGCTATTCAACAGGGGCAATCCTCCTCCACTGGGTGATTGCCGCGATGATGGTGTTTCAATTCGTGCTTGGCTGGGCCACGGAAGGGCCCAATAGCCCGCAAAAGTTTGCCATTTTTCAGCTGCACAAGTCGATCGGCATCAGCATTTTGTTGCTCACGCTCGTGCGGATCGGATGGCGGTTAACCCACCGGCCGCCGGCGCTTTCTAGCGAACTAAAGCGGTGGGAGCGGTTGTTGGCCCGCTTTGTCCACGGCGGCTTCTATCTGCTGTTGTTGGCCTTGCCGCTGACCGGGTGGTTGCTGGTTTCAACCAGCAAAATCAAAGTGCCCACATTGTTGTTTGGTGTCATTCCCTGGCCCCATATTCCGGTGCCAGATATGCTGCGAAGCCCGCTGCATGAAGTGGGCGAGGCACACGGGCTATTCGCAGATATCGCGCTCGTCTTGATTGCGCTCCACGTCTTAGGTGCGCTCAAGCATCATTTTTTTGACCGCGATGCTGAACTTGCGCGGATGATCCCAGGGGTGAAGGTAGGCGCACGGTTTGATGCGCGGCTCCTCCTCATCTTCATAAGCGTTGGCGTCCTTGCCGCCGCAGCTAACGCTTATCCGTGGGGAACAGTTCGGCCGCCAGCGTCTGCGCGCGCTGTAGCGCCCCCGAAGGAGCCGCTCACATCCGCCTCAATGCAGCCCGGGCCATCAGAGCCGCCACTGCAAATGATGCCCGAACCGCCGATTGAAACCAAGGCGGCGCCCGAAACCCCTATTCCCAAAACTGCCGAAAAAGTCGCGCCGGTGCCGGTGTCTGACATATGGGCAGTGGAGCGGGCAGGATCATCACTAGGCTTTGCAACGACATGGTCAGGGATGGCGGTCAATGGCAAGTTTGCCCGCTGGAATGCCGACATCTCGTTCAATCCTGATCGGCTGGCGGCGGCATCAGTCGCGGTCACAATCGATGTTGCTTCGGTTTCGGCAACTGACGGACAGGTGAGCGGTGCATTGCAGACCAGCGATTGGTTCGACGTGGCGGCGCATCCCAAAGCCACATTCGTGGCAAAGACCATCAGCAAATCTGGCGCGAAGCGCTATATTGCCAATGGTACGCTAACGCTGCGCGGCGTCTCAAAACCACTGTCGCTTCCGTTCACGCTCACGATCAAAGATAACCGCGCGACGATGACTGGCAGCGCGCAAATTGATCGATTAGCCTTTGGTGTTGGCCAAGGCGAATGGGCCGCAACAGGAGACGTACCGGCATCGGTCACTGTCACCGTCCGCGTTGCCGCCACGCGTAAATAGCGCGTGCAGCCTTGTACATTTGAGGGCCGGAAGCTCTCGATCCCGACCCTCGCCCTCGCGGAGCGACCCGAGGGTGACTATGATCTCGGTTCGCCCGAGAAGGCCTCAAAAAAAAGCACAGCCGTTGGGGGCCAGACGATACGCCTCTGACCCCCGCCCTCGATACGCGACCCGAGGGTGGCTGTTATCCCCGTTACGTTCAGGGAATTTCGTTAGCAGCGGCGATTTCCGGCCCGGTCAATCGCGCGCCCAGCGAGCGCGCCGACACCGGCGCCAATGATAACGCCTGCTGTTTTGTCGCCACGACGACCAACAACTTCGTGACCGAGCAAGCCGCCCGCAATTGCGCCAATGATTGTGCCACCAGTACCTTTATCGCACTGCGAAGATCGATATCCTTGTTCGCGGTTATAATCTGCTTCGCGACGATAGTCCCGATCGTTGCGATAACCACGGTCATCGTTATAATAATAACTACGGTCTTGACTATAGTAATCATTATAATGGCCACGATGAGCAAATGATGGTGTCGCTACTGAAATCATCGACAGAGCGATAAGCGACGATGCACCAATTTTTACAATCGATAGTGACATCTTAAGTCTCCGATCCTTGTTCAAATCGCTCCGAAGAGCCTCATTCCCTGTTGATGACCTGCTCATAGAATGATTCGATTGATCCTTTGCTGAACATCTTTGTTATCATAGGTTCAGATAGCGTTGTCATTCGTTCATAAAGCGAAAGGCTGGCATCACCTGAAAAATCGACTAAAGCCGTGCCGCGATGATCAAGAAGCAATTCAAATATGTCGGTTTTCTGACACTTTTACTTGTTTCGGCATCCGCGAAAGTGCCACGTTTGCTCGATCCGATCATCGCCAAGCCAGTTGTCATCAATGGCCAGATGGTCGAAGGGGCAAGGGTAAAAACGCACGCACCGCTTCACTTCCTGAACGCATGGTCACTAAAAAGTTCATATAAATATTTCGGCGGGGTGTCGGCGATGCTGCATGATTCGTCGGGCTTTACCGCGTTGACCGATAGCGGCACCCTGTTCCGCTTTGATATGGCCACAAATGGCACGATCAGGAAGGGAAGGGTGGCGCCTCTACCCACAGGCTGCGCACAGGATCGCATCAAATATTCGTACGATACGGAGAGCATGACGCGCGACCCAAGGTCCGGTGAGATATTGATTGGCTTTGAATGGCGTAATGCCATCTGTCGGGCAAACGCCTCGCTAATGCGGGCAATCAGGGTCAGTCAGCCGCGAGCGATGCGTGGTTGGCCGCAAAATGGCGGCCCTGAGGCGATGGTCACACTTCACGATGGACGGACGCTGATATTTGAGGAACGTGCACCGTGGGGCCCCGACACTGGTGAAGGTTTAATCTTTATCGGTGACCCGACCGCAAATGTCATGGAGCCGCAGACATTCCGGTATAAGCCACCATCGGGTTTTCGGCCGACTGACGCGGCACAATTGCCCGACGGGCGCATTTTGATCGTGAACCGGCAATATCAATTTCCAATCAGCTTTCTGACCGAGATTACGATAGTGCCCGCTGACAGCGTCAAGGCAGATGCCATCGTAACGGGCAAAACCGTGGCGCGAATCGACGATCCGGTTATCGCTGATAATTTCGAAGCCATTGCCATCAGTGAGGCGAATGGACACATCTTCATCTGGCTGATGAGCGACAATAACTTTAACGCATACCAGCACACTTATCTGGTGCAGTTCGAACTAGTCGATGGCGCGAAACCATCGACACTCGCACCTTAAGCGGCTGCGTTCAGCTTCTTGGCGATATCGCGCTTGAGACGGCGTGCGTTGAGGCTGAGTTTTTCCGCTTTTGTCTTGATCAACCAATTATCGAGGCCACCGACATGTTCAACCGAACGAAGGCCATGCGTTGACACTTTGAGCTTGACGCTCTGCCCCAGCGCGTCAGACATCAGCGTCACGTTCTGCAAATTGGGCAGAAATGTACGCTTTGTCTTGTTGTTGGCGTGGGATACATTGTGGCCCACCTGACGGCCCTTGCCGGTCAGTTCGCAAATACGCGCCATGCTAATCGTCCTAATCTATGAATCGCTGTGCTTTAGAAAGTATGCGCGGTTAGCGGCGTTCAACAGATTCGTCAACGCCCGAATTTCCAGATCAAGCGCGCTTCGCCCCCAAAATTACTGACACCGCGCTGCCGAGTGGTCAAACTGAAGCGTCTTTCGGTGTAAGTGGCTGCCACTTCAGCGATAACGCCACTGATTCCAATTGGCGTGCCAATCGCGGCGCGGCCAAGCAATCGTCGATCATTGCGGCTCTCACGCGGCGGCGCGCCGAGAAAGCGGCTCAACCGGTAAGTGCCCGACACGTTAACATAAGTGCCCCGTGCATCAATTGGCGCGCGCACGCCCGCAAAAAAACGTCCCCCGGCATAACCCTCTTCCCGCACCTTGGATGTTTTGAGTTCAAACGCCGCGCCGCCAACCCACGACACGCCGGACCGGGTCTGTGCTTCATAATGAACCGACACATCAAACCGTCCACCGTTGCGCGAAAATTGGGCGGTTGATCCGGCATAATCCTGATGAACGCCCTCCGCTCGCAAAACGATTCGTTGCCCCGATTCGATCGATACGCTGGCTTCACCCTGCACCCCGATTTCGGAGACAAACCGACGATTGACGATCTGCGCATAGCGCGCAACGCCCCCTGCCGAGACTAGCCCCTTGCCAAAGCCTATTGAAACTTCACCAATCTGATAATCGGACCGCCGACCCGCAATGTCATTCTTGGTGCGGCCAGACAGGTTGGCGTAGATATAGCCACTGCCCACCTTGGTTTTGCCAGCGAGCTTTGCTGTGCCCGTGAGCGAGAGTGCCGCCTGCGCCGCGCCGACAAAGCCAGGCACAGTGAATTGAACCGCCAACGCGCCGAGCACATCACTGTCATAAGCAATCCCGCCCGTCACTTCGCCGCTAATCCCGTAGCGAATCGGAAAACTGGCAGGGCGGTCTATCGCACCGCACGCTGCAACCATCCGCGTCCATGCGGACGGTGAATAGAGCAGGCCGTCAAGCATTTTGACCTGCGCGCGCGCGCCGATTGTGTCAGTCAATTTGCACAAAAGCGACGCATAATAGAGTCGTGCGTCAGGCGCATTGGGATAAGCTGCCAGCAACCGCTCAAGCGTCATCGCTGCCGGTATGAGCTCTCCCTTCGCCTCACGCACCTGCGCTGAAGATAGCGCGCGGGCAATTTCGTCATCACTATCGGCACCGTCATCGGATCGCGCGGCTTGCGCGGTGGCGGGAACCGCAATCCCGATCAGGGCCAGCCCAAGCCAGCCGCCTGTTGACAATGCCCGCCGCATCGACGCTTCCTCTTGAACCATAGTGGCGGCCTGCCCATAGCAAGTGCTGCCCCCAAGTCGAGGAATAAGCGTGCTGACCATTGACACTCATCCGATGCACGCTGCGCTTGAACTTGCCGCAGAGGCGGGGCGCAACGGTGAAGTGCCCGTGGGGGCAGTCATCATGCGCGGCACCGACATGATCGCAAGCGCCGCCAATGCGATGCGCGCGCACCGTGATCCAACCGCGCATGCCGAAATTTTGGCGATTCGGGCAGCCGCAACGGCCCTTGGCAGTGAACGCCTCGTCGGCTGTGACTTATGGGTAACGCTTGAACCCTGCGCGATGTGCGCGGGGGCCATCGCCAATGCACGGATTGATCGCCTATATTATGCTGCCTCGGATCCGAAGGGCGGCGGAGTTGAACAGGGCGCGCGTGTGTTTTCGCACGATAGTTGCCACCACAAGCCCGAAGTCTATGCCGGGATTAATGAAAGTCAAGCGGCAGAGCAGCTACGCGATTTTTTTGCCACGCTGCGCTAAAGCGCTTTCTCATAAATCGTATAGACCTTGTTGATATGCCCATTGATCGCTTCGCCTACTGATCGCATCGGGCCATTATCTTCGAGCACCCAACCAAATTCACCGCGTGATGCGCCATATTTGCTGACTGATGATCGCCGAATGAACTCGATCAGCATGAACGCAAGCTGGCTTGCAAGCCGCGTGCCCTGATGCGATTTGAGCACTCCCATGAGCGGCACTCGCATCGTGCGGGCTTTGGGAGCCCGCAACCACCAGAGCAATTTGGCCCAATTGAATGGCCATAGCGATCCGCCATAGCCAATCAGCCGCTCATTCATATCAGGTAATGTCATCATGAACGCCACCGCTTTCCCGTCCACCTCAGCAACAAGGATGAGGTCTTCATAAACGAGCGGCTTCAACTTCTTGCCTACATAGGCAATTTCTTCATCAGTAAACGGCACAAATCCCCAATTATCTGACCAGGCATCATTCAAAATGCCAATGATCAACGCTGCTTCCTCATCAAAACGCGATTTGTCGACGGGGCGGATGACAATCCGGCTGTTGCGCTCACCCGACGCCACGATCCGCTGGACAAGCGGCGGAAAATCCTGATCGATGGGAACTTCATAACAAAATAATTGCTTGGCAGGTGCATAGCCAGAGGCCTCAATCCACGGCGCATAGGCCATGCTATGATGCCCCATCATCACCGTCGGGGGATGATCAAAGCCTTTGGTGAGGAGGCCCGGCTCCTCCCACACGGACATGCTGATCGGCCCTAGCACCCGGTGCATCCCGCGCGCGCGCAGCGCTTCCTCGGCACGCGCAATCAGCGCAGCGGCGACACTCGCATCCTCGGCCTCGAACAAGCCCCAATTACCCGTCCCCGGCCCCATGCCCTGCTCAAGCGGCTGCGCGAGCGCGAGATGATCGATATGCGCCGAAATCCGCCCCACCACGCGGCCATCGCGCTCAGCTAGGAACAGCTCAACATCGGCATGGCCAAAGAAGGGGTTTTTAGCCGGATTGATCAACTCGTGCACATCGCTCTGGAGCGGTGGCACCCAATGGGGATCGCTCGCATAAAGCCGGTAAGGCAAGTTCACAAATGCCTTACGATCAGCCGCGGTCACGGCCGGACGGATGCTAATGCCTGATTGTGCCGCCATATCCATGCCCTTGCCGCCCATTGATTTTATGGCTCTGCCAGTTTCGCTTTCTGGTGGCAATGTCAAGAAAAGCAGGGGCGAGTGGATGGGCTGCTGCCGCCGGAATATCCCGTTCAATACCCGCCGGTCATCCACACGCGGCACCCCGCGTGGCTTATTCGGACGCAGCGGCTGAATC
>JBJXDU010000037.1:0-54992 GCA_046153565.1 Sphingomonadaceae bacterium | reverse complement strand
GCGCCTGCCAATTGCGTCAAGAATTCATCCCATTTTTCGGGCAGCGCCGTCTCGATAACCACATAGCCAAGAGCTTTCACCCCCATCGCTCAGCCTCCTTTCACCAGATCAAGAAAATAAGGTCGTTCGCCGCCGCCATCGACATGCAGGCGTGCGCCGCTGACCCACCCGGCCAGCTCGGAACAGAGCCACAAAACGGCGCCGGCAATATCATCGCCGGTTCCCATTCGCCCAAGTGGCATTGAAGCGCCGACCTTGGCCTGCGCACCAGCATCACCGTAAGTTGATTCGGCATTTTCTGTAATCATCAACCCGGCAATGATCGCATTCACCCTGATCCCGTCCTTGCCCCATTCCTGCGCCAGACTTTGCGTCAGGTTCAGCAAGCCTGCCTTTGCCGCGCCGTATATGGCGGTGCCGGGCGATGGTCTGACCCCTGAGACGCTGGCAATGTTTACGATACAGCCGTGCTTGGCTTTCGCCATATGGGGATAGGCGGCCTGCGCCATATAGAGCGGTCCCAGCAGATTGAGACCAACAAGCGCTTCGACGAAACGCGGGGAGGCGCTTGCCGCATCGTGCTGCGGCGACCCTCCCGCATTGTTGACGACAATATCGATCCGCCCCGATTTGAGAGCGACCTCATTCACAAAAGCAGCCACTTTTTCAGGGTTGCGAACGTCGCAAGCTGAAAAGGCCACGCCGTCTGGAAGCGAAGCGGGCGCATTCCGACCGCACACAAATACGTCACAACCGGCCTCTGCCAGCCGTGCGGCAATGTAGTAGCCAAGTCCACGCGTTCCCCCCGTTACGATGGCGGTTTGCCCGGTAAGCTCAATCCTTGATTTCGTCATATCTACCATCTATTTTTTACTCGTATCGAAAGTGAATACGCTTTTCAATTGACGATTTGCGTATTGAATGCCAAAAAAAATTACGAATGTCGTGACTCGATATGGTTTGAGTCGGTTGTATGTGGGAGAAACCCAAATGGCATCTGTAGTGTCCATAAAGCAGCGGGCGGAAACTGTTCCAACCGCTGATGAGCTGGTGGCGCGGGCTCGGGCCATGATTCCGGTTTTGAAAGCGCGTGCCAAAGGGTGCACGGCGGCGCGCAACGTCCCTGCTGAGACGATCGCCGAGATGCAAGAGGCTGGTTTCTTCCGCATCGTCCAACCCAAGCGTTTTGGCGGCTATGAGATGAACCCTAACGTGTTCTTCGACGTGCAAAAGCTGATCGCCGAAGGCTGCATGTCGACCGGCTGGCTGTACGGCGTTTTGGGCTGCCACCCATACGAACTCGCGCTGTTTCACGACAAAGCGCAGCAAGAGGTTTGGGGCGAAGATTCGTCGATGTTGGTTTCGTCCACTTATCAGCCGGTGGGGCAAGTCGAGGTTGTTGAGGGTGGTTTCACGCTCTCAGGCCGTTGGGGTTTTTCAACCGGTTCGCTGCATTGTGGCTGGGTGCTGCTTGGCGCCTTGATCTGGCCTGAAGGCGGCCCCGGTTCTGGCCCGCCAGATATGCGGACCTTCCTGCTGCCGCGCAGTGATTATCAGATTATCGAAGGCACGTGGGAAACCTTCGGGTTGCAGGGCACGGGGAGCCTCGACATTGTCGTCGATAAGGCCTTCGTCCCCGCATACCGCACCCACAAAGCCTCTGACGGCTTCCTTTGTCAGAATCCGGGGCAAGAGGTGAATGACGGGCCGCTTTTCTCGCTGCCCTGGGCGCAAGTCTTTGTTCGCTCGGTTTCAACCGCAGCTTTTGGCGGCGCGCGCGCGGCGGTCAATGCAGCGATGGCGATCATGAAGGACCGCGTCTCCACCAATACCGGCAAGGCAAGTAAGGCTGACCCGATGCTACACGCTGCGATTGCAGCGGCGCACAGTCAGATTATCGAGATGGAGCAAAATCTGCGCCTCACCTTTGATGATCTGATGGCGATTGCAGAAAGCGGCCAGCCGATCCCGATGGAGAAGCGCGCGCTTTATGCGTATCAGTCTTCGATGGTGGTTCGTCGCCTTGCGCGGCTGGTGGACGATATTGTCCAGTTACTCGGCGGACGGGCGATCTATATGTCGAGCGAGATTATCCAGCCTTGGCTCGATCTCCATGCCGCCCGCGCGCATGTCGCCAATGATCCGGCCAACCGGACGGGCGATGTGGTGGGGACTATGATGGGTGAAGCGCCAGCCTTTACATTCCTGTGAGAGGGTTGCTGTGACCGACGTGAGTGAGGCGACCTATGCTGTCGCAGGCGGCTACACCATTCACTTGAAGGACGCGGGCGCTGGCCCGGTGGTGGTGTTCATCCACGGCAGCGGACCGGGGGCTTCGGGCGCATCCAACTTCCGTCAGAATTGGCCCGCCTTTGTCGAAGCGGGCTACCGGGTGATCTTACCCGATTTGATCGGTTACGGCGCGTCGTCCAAACCCGAGGGCATTGATTACACGCTCCAGCTATTCACCGACACGCTTTACCAGGCGCTCACCTTGCACGGGATCACCAAGGCGACGCTGATCGGCAATTCGCTGGGCGGCGGAGTAGCGATCCAGATGACGCTTGATCACCCTGAATTCCCCGAAAAACTGATCCTGATGGCCCCCGGATGTGTTGAGGAGCAAGCGAGCTACTTCACGATGCCCGGCATTGCCAAGATGGTCAGCGGCTTTGGCAGCCCTGATTTCAATCTGGAGGAGCAGAAGCGGCTGATCACCAACCTCGTCCACCCCGACTTTGTGGCGCAGATTCCCGATACGCTGGTCGCCGAACGCTTCGCCGTCGCGCGGACTCAGCCCAAAGATGTCCTCGCCCGCATGCGGACGCCCAATCTCGGGCCACGCCTTGGCGAGGTGAAGCAGCCGATTTTCGTGATGTGGGGTCTGAATGACGAATTCTGCCCCGAAAGCGGCGCGCGGCATTTTCTCGACGCGGGCTGCAATGTGCGGACGTTGACCTTCAACCATGTCGGCCATTGGGTGCAGGTTGAGAAGGCTGAGGATTTCAACCGGTTGTCGCTTGATTTTCTCAAGCATGGGTGAAGGGGAGAGGGTTATGACTGACGTTTCCCTCCACAAACCCTATCCCGCCTCCCAAGTCCCGCAGTGGGACTATGAAACCGACATCGCCATCATCGGCTTTGGCGCGACAGGAGCTTGTGCTGCCATCGAGGCAGCGGAGGCAGGCGCGCGAGTGATGTTGTTCGAGCGCAATTCGGGCAGCGGCGGCGCGTCCGGGCTTTCGGGGGGCGAGATTTATCTGGGCGGCAATGGGGGCACTGACGTCCAGAGGGCGGCGGGGTTTTCGGACACTAGCGAAGACTTCGCCGCCTATCTCAAAATGGCCGGAGGGCCGTGTGTCGATGAGGCGAAGTGCGATCTCTATGCCGCCGAAGCGCTCAATCACTTTGACTGGCTCAAGGCACAAGGCGTCCCCTATCGCGGCAATTATCTGCCCGGCAAGCATATTGAGCCAACCGATGACTCGACGCTTATCTGGTCTGGCAGCGAGGCCGCTGCACCCTTTTGCCACCAAGCTAAGCCCGCCCCACGCGGCCATGTTATCCAGCATATGGGCTGGGGCGGCGGCCGGCCTTTGGTTGATATCCTTGAAGCCAAAGCGCGCGCGCTGGGGGTCGAAGTGTTGATCGACGCCCGCGCCGTCGCGCTCGTGCAGGATGGGGACAAGATTGTCGGCGTGGTCATCCGGATCGACAATCAGAACCGCTACGTCCGCGCGACCAAGGGCGTCATCCTCGCCACGGGCGGCTTTGTGATGAACGAAGAGATGCGCCGCAAATATTGCCCCGAGACCTTCAAGATCAGCACCCCCATTGGTGACAAGGATGACGGCGTGGGGATCATGCTGGGCGTGGGCGCGGGCGGCGAGGCGATCCATATGGAGCAATTCTTCACCACTTGCCCCTGGACGATGCCTGAACCGCACGCAAAGGGTGTATTCGTCAATGTGGCGGGACAGCGCTTCATCAACGAGGATTGCTATCACGGCCGCGTCAGCCGCACGGCGCTCGATCAGCCGGGGGACAGGGTCTACTTGCTCCTCGACAATGCCCACTTCGTTCAGTTGATGGACTTTGCGTTTATGAGCATCGCGGGGACGGGCGACACATGGGAGGAAGTCGAGCGCGAGCTGGAAATGGCTGAAGGCACGCTATCCGCAACGATGGCTTTCTACAACCGCCACGCCCGCAATGGCCGCGACCCGTTGTTTGACAAGCAGGGGCCGATCCTGACGCCGCTCGATCAAGGCCCGTTCATCGCGCTGGAGCTCAATTTCCAGACCAGCTATTTCAGCTTCTTCACTTTGGGCGGATTGCGGACATCGACCGATGCCGAGGTGCTCGACCACGCGGGCAAACCCATCCCCGGCCTGTTCGCGGCGGGCCGCTGCACGAGCGGACTCCCGGCTTGGGGGCATGGCTATAGCTCGGGCATGAGCCTTGCCGATTGCACCTTTTTCGGGCGGCAAGCAGGGCGAAAGGCGGCGGGATGAGCGCAGCGAACTTCTTCGTGTCTTTGTGTCTTCGTGTGGAAAATATTGTCTCACGCGAAGACACGAAGGAACGAAGGGGATGATCTCTGTCCTCACCCTTCTCGCGAACGCCCGCACACAGACGGGGTTGGCTGACTTTGGCGATGACTGGTTCCTGACCCCCCTCGAAGCGCTTGTCGCCCATGTCAACCGCGACGCTGGGCTGATCTCTTCCGAAAGCAGCGCCGGTGCGCGGATCCAATCGGCGCTCGCGGACCGGCTTCAGCTCGTCCAATATTTCAAGGATCACCCCGAAGCGGCAGACGAAAAGATTGAGCTCGCCGCCGCGATCATCGGCCTGCCGCGCACGGGATCGACGATGGTGCACCGTCTGCTTGCCTCCTCGCCCAAGCTGACGGCGCTGTGGTGGTGGGAGACGGCGTTCCCCTTCCCTCTCCCCGGCGAAAGCCCGGCTGACCCCGCGCCGCGTCAGGATGCCGCCAAGGGGATGGTCGATTGGTTGCTGACCGAATGGCCTGACTTTGAGAGCATCGATCCGATGGATGCGATGGCGATCAATGAGGAGGTTGTGCTGCTCGATCGCACCTTCCTCTCGACCACTTACGATTCGATGATGCCGATCCACGCTTATGGTCATTGGCAAGCGGAGCAGGATCATACGCCTGCGATCCGCGATCTTGTGCGCTTCATGCAGGTGATCCAGCATCAGCGTGTGGCGCGGGGAGAGGCCCGCCGGCCTTGGGTGTTCAAGACGCCGCATTATGTGATGGGCGCGCTCGGCGGGCTGCTGACCGTTTTCCCCGATGTGAAGATGATCATGACGCACCGCGATGTCGCGCAAGTGCTCCCCAGCTATTGCAGCATGTGCGCCTCGCTTTCGGTGGGCAGCTCGACTACCTACCGCAAGGAAGCGCAGGGCGCGCATTGGTCACGACGGTTCCGCGACGGGCTGATGCGGCTGGAGGCGATCCGCGCGGGGTTGCCCGAGGGCCAGATCATCGACGTGCGCTATGCCGATACGCTGAGCGATCCACTGGGCACGGGGGAGAGGCTGATGGCCGCGCTTGGCTTCGGAATCGACGATGCCGACCGCGCCGCCATGCAAGCCGCCGTCGCCGCCAATGCCCGCGAAAGTCGCCCCGCCCACAAATATAGCGCCACCGATTTCGGCTTGACCCCCGGCGGGATCGCGTCAGATTTTGCCCTTTATGATGAGGCCTATCTGAAATGACGATATCGGATTTTGCTCACACAAAGCCACAAAGGCACAAAGACGACGCTCTCTTCCTTTGTGCCTTTGTGGCTTTGTGTGAGATAATTTTTCTTCTTGGAGAAACCCCATGATCCTCAAAGACAAAGTCATCATCATCACTGGCGCAGGCCCCGGCATGGGGCAGGCCATGTGCCGAGGCGCGGCGCTCGAAGGGGCGAAGGTCGCTGTGTCAGCGCGGTCGGTCGATGCGATTGAGGCGATCCGCGATGACATCATCACCAAGGGCGGCAAGGCGATTGCGGTGCCGACCGACGTTTCGGATATGGCGCAGTGCAAAAACCTCGCGGCAGAAACGGTGAAGGCGTTTGGCCGCATCGATGGCTTGGTTAATTCGGCCTATTATCATCCGCCATGGACGCCACTGCATGAGGCCGACATTGACGAGGTGATGACCGCGATGAACGTCAACGCGCTCGGCGGGCTACGCATGGCCCAAGCGGTGATCCCGACGATGAAGGCGCAAGGGTCGGGTTCCATCGTCAATATCTCGACGCTCGCGACGCGCAAGCCGTTCCCGGGCGAAGGCGGCTATGCCATGGCGAAGGCCGCGCTCGCGCATATGACGCGGCACATGGCGGTTGAGCTGGCCGGCACGGGCATCCGGATCAACACGACGCTGATGGGCTGGCTCGACGGCGCACCACTAAAAGGCTTTTTCGAAACGATGGGCGAAGGCGGCGAGGCTTTCCGCAAACAGCGCGAGAGCGAAATTCCTATCGGTCATATCCCGCCCGACAAGGATTGTGCCAAGGCGGTCTATTTCTTCCTTTCCGATTATGCGAGCGAAGTCACTGGCGCGGCGCTTGATGTGAATGGCGGGGATTGGGTTTCGGTGTGAGTGACCTGGCGGCAGCATGGCGCGCGTTCTGCGCCAAACTTGCCGACGCGGGCGAGATCATCCTTGCGCCCGATGTGCCCGACGATTCCCTGATCCGCGCTGAGGGTTTTCGCTATCTGTCGCGCCTCACCAAACTCGCGCTCGAACAATATGTCGAGGCGAGCGATCCGGATTTTCCCTTTTTCTACAAGCTCAGCCACGAAACCGCGAAGATCGGCGCGGATAATCCTGACAATGTCTATTGGAACGCGTCTATCCGGGGTGACTGCGACTATCGGATCACAGGCACGCGCGGCAGCATGTTCTATTTCTCGATCGTCGCCAACGCCATGCGATACCATATCGACGGCAGCGCACACGCGACCGGGCAGTTGCTCGATAGCGACATTGAATGGGGGCCGGACGGCGAGGTCGAGATCATCGCATCGTGTGATCCGCAGCCCCGAAACTGGCTTCGGCTTGAGCCTGATGCCAGCGTGATCGTGCTGCGGCAATCGGCGCTCGACCGGGCAACCGAACGCGGTGGCGAATTCCATATCGAACGGATCAGTGGCCCCGCCGCCCCCGCGCCTCTCTCCGCCGAACGCCTCGCGACGGGCCTCGCCACCTCGGCCCAATTCGTCCACGGCATCGCAGGCACCTTCGCCGGTTGGACGCGGACATTCCGCAACCATCCCAACCAGTTCGCCACCATCGATCAATCGATGTTCCAAAAGGGCGGCGGGGCAAAGGACATATACTACGCCCACGCCTATTGGCAGGTCGCCGATGATGAAGCGTGGGTGATCGAAGTGAGACCGCCCGATTGCTATTACTGGAATTTTCAGCTCAACAATTGGTGGATGGAAAGCCTCGACTACCGCTTCCGCCAAATCAGCGTGAACAAGCATTCGGCGAAGCTGGAGCCAGACGGGAGCGTGCGGATCATCTGTGCGGCGCGGGATGTGGGCGTGGGCAATTGGATCGACACCTGCGGACATAGCGAAGGCACCGCGCTGCTCCGATGGGCAGGGGCGCGTGAGCATCCGTTGCCAGTCGCGCAGATTGTAAAATTGAAGGATTTTCGCAGAGATTGAAGACGAACCCCTTTGTGCCTTCGTGTCTTTGTGCGAGCCAATCCTGCAAATCAGTGTAGCGCACCAAAGCAAGAATTTTTGATCTCGCACGAAGCCACGAAGGCACAAAGAAGAGAAGGAAAACGGATATGCTTGACTGGATGAAGGCAGCCAAAAGCTATGACGAAGACCCAGTGTTCGGGTTCAACCCCGATGCCGTCACCCGCTCGGAGACGGTGGAGATCAATGCGCCCGCCAAAATCGTGTGGGGCATTCTCACCGACCTGCCGCGCTACAATAAATGGAACCCCTTTTGCATCCGCGCAGTCTCGACGCTCAAAATGGGCGACCCCATCGAGATGACGCTGATCAACTACGCCACCGCAGGCGGGCCGACCGTGCCCAACCTCGAATATATCTGCGCGGTCGAGCCGGAGAAATTGCTCAGCTGGGAATTCCCCAATCTCGATTACTGGCCCTACCCCGCGCGCCGCGATCAGGTGATCGAGGCGACGGGAGCGGGGAGCTGCCGTTACTATTCGACCGACGCGTTTCTGGGGGCGAATGGCATCCATGTGTTTCGCTTCGCGGGGCCGTGGATCAAGCGGGCGTTCGATGATTCAGGGCTGGCGCTCAAGGCGCGGGCGGAGGGGATGGTCTAACCCGCCAATTGCCCCCCATCCACGGTCAGCAATGTCCCGGTCACTTTCCGCGCGGCATCACTCGCCAGATAGGCGAAGGCCTCGGCAATGTCCGAAGGCGCGCACATGCCGTCGGTGAGCTTGGGGACATTCCTCATGACGAGGCTCCAATCAACGTCGCCGGGCGGCGGTGCGCTGTTGCCCATGGGGGTGTCGACATGGCCGGGGCAAATCGCGTTGATCCGCACGCCCTTCGCCGCAAATTCGATGGCAAAGCTCTTGGTGATCGCCGCCACGCCGTGCTTCGATGCCGCATAGGCGACGGTGTAAGCGATCCCTTGAAGTGCTGCCGTCGAGGCGGTGTTGACGATATTGCCTTTGCTTTCGATCAGGTGCGGTAGCGCGGCCTGACACATGGCGAACACGCTCGATGTGTTCACCCGGATGATCCGTTCAAAATCCTCCGCCTGAAATTCAAGGCTCGGCCCCCATTTGAGCATGCCGGAGATGTTGCACAGCACATCCAGCCCGTCTTTTGCCCCCGCCGCGACGAGCGCTCGGCACGAGGCAAAGTCGCTCGCATCATAGGGGACGATCTGCGGCGCGGACGTCATCATTTCGGCAGTCTCGGCCAACCCTGCTTCGTTGATATCGCCAATCGTGATCGATGCACCTTCCGCCGCAAAGAGGATCGCCGTTGCCCTGCCGATACCCGACGCTGCGCCGGTGATGATAACCTTCTTGCCTGCAAATCGCATTTTACTCTCCAAAATTGGCAGGCGCTTCGCCCGACGCCACAACCTTCACCTTGCCCTCGCCGTCAACTGCGTGGATCAGGCACGAGTTGCGCCGTGAATGCGTTTCGGCGATCCACCAGCGGCCATCGGCCTTCACATAGATATCATCATATTCCACGCCCATCTGGGTCAGCGTTTGGCTCGTCAGATTGATGTTGTGGAAGAAGAGCGACCACTTCCCGCTCGCGCGGGTCTCGCTTTCGAACGCAATGATGCCGTTCGCGCCGTGATGGATGTCAAAGATGCCCGGCGCGCAGCCCATCTGCGCATAAATGGCGACGAACGCATCACGATTGTCGAAACGCGGAAAGCCTTCATAAGCGATCACCGCGCCCTCTGGCGACAGGCAGTCACGCACCACCTCGGGCTGTTGCAGGTCGCACGCGCGGAGATAACGCGCCTTGAGGTCGCGTATCGCGCGGTCATCCTCAAGCCGCTGGAGGCGTTCTTCAACCGTCATCACACAACCTCGAACGCGTCAAAGTCAGGTGTCTTCATCGCTTCTGCAAAGGCGGCATAATCCCAAGGCCAGGTGATCGGAACGCCGGTTGCGTCGAGATACCAGCTGGTGCAACCCGAACCGAAGATGCTCGCCTTTGCGGCCTTGATCCGGCGATCCTCATAGGCGTTGTGTGCCTTATGACTCGCGACAATCCCGCGCGCATTGCTCTCGCCGACACGGTTCAGCAATTGCGCGATATAGGACCATTGTTTCTCGGCCACATCGATCAGCGAGAAATTGCCGACCGGCGAGGACGGCCCATTCATCAGGAAGAAGTTAGGGAAATCCGGGATCGAGATCGCCATATAAGCGTGGCAGCGCGTCGCCCAGGCATCCTCAATATCGCGCCCATTCATGCCCTTGACCGAGATCGGCCGGATGAAGCGGTCGGTGTGGAACCCGGTGGCCAGCGCGAGAACATCAATCTTGTGGAGCATGCCCTCGGCGTCGCGCACGCCTTCGGGCAGGATTTCGTCAATCCCGCACACAATGGTTTCGACATTGGGTTGCTGCGCGACCCCGTAATAATCGAGCGAATAGATCAGCCGCTTGCACGCCGCGCGGTAATTGGGGCGAAGCTTCTCACGCAGCACCGGATCGACCACCGCCTGCTCCAGCCAATTTCGGCAAATATCCTCAATCGCCTGCATCTCCGGCCCGTCGATATCGGTAATCCCCGTTGTGAAGCGCTGCACATTCGCTTCATAGGTCGGATCATAACGGATCTCGTTGATCGCCTCCAGGCTGGTGCGGAAACGAGCCTTGTCTTCCTCGGTGTAGGTGAAATTGGGATAGGGCATCATCCATTGAGGTGAGCGCTGGAAATGCACCACTTCATGCCCCGCTTTGCCGAGCGCAACTGCCATCTGGATGCCGGTTGAGCCGTTACCGATAATGCCGATGCGCTTGCCGTCTAATGACACGCTCTCATCCCACTGCGCGGTATGCATCGCCTTGCCCGCAAAGGATGCGAGCCCCTTGATGTTGGGCATTTTGGGATGATGCAGCACGCCTGTCGCGGCGATCACGGCATGGGCATGATCAACGCTGCCGTCCGCCGCTTCAACCTCCCACTGATCATCTTTCCATTCCATCCGCACGATCTCGGTATTGAAATGGATCAGCGGGCGAATGCCAAAATCATCGACGACCTTCTCAAAATAGGCGAGAATCTCCGCCCCGCCGACCAGATAGGCTGACCATTCAGGATTGGGCGCGAATTCATAGGTGTATGCGTGGGCGGGCACATCACAGGTCAGGCCGGGATAGCGATTGTCACGCCATGTCCCGCCGATCCGGTCAGCTTTCTCGTAAATGGTAACATTGTCATGCCCCGCTTCGCGCAACTTGATCGCCGCGAGAATGCCCGCCATTCCGGCCCCGATGATGATGAAGCGTTTTTTCATGGCTTCACTTGTTTTCACGGAACGCGTAGTAAGGCAAGCATCATTTTACGCAAATGGAGGCCAATTTGCATGAACAGCCTAGAAGCGCGCATTGATCGGCTCGAATCCTTGGATGCCATCCGACAGCTTCCCGCCAAATATGCACTGACCCTCGATATGCGCGATATTGATGCGATGGTGACGCTGTTTCCGCAGGATGTTCGGGTCGGCAAGGATGCATCGGGCCGTGCAGCACTTCGCGCCTATATGGACCGCACCCTACGCGCGCCCTTCACTGGGACTTCGCATCATGTTGGCGGGCATATCATTGAATTTGATGATCCTGATCATGCGCATGGCATCGTCTATTCAAAGAATGAGCATGAGTCGGGGGATGAATGGGTCATCATGCAAATGATGTATGCCGATGATTATGTGCGAGAGGGTGGCCGCTGGTATTTCGCGCGCCGCTTGCCACTCTACTGGTATGCGACTGATCTCAACAAGCCGCCCATCGGCGACAAGAAGATGCGCTGGCCGGGGACCGACTGGGTCGAAGGCAATTTCCACAAATTGTTCCCGAGTTTTGCGGAATATTGGGCGCGGGATGGCGATCATGCCGGGCCGGTTGCGGAGCCTGCGCCGCTTGAGGGGTTCTTGGGCGCGATGCGGCGGGGGGTAGAGGCACCGAAAGTAAAGGTGCGAGCGGATTGAGGCGCTTATACCAAGCTGCATTGATGCGAGCCCATGTTCGTCACCCCGGCGCAGGCCGGGGCCTATACGCGTCACTCTTCCAGGTTATGGAAAACCGTGCATTTCAGCGGCGAACAGCAGTGCGTATAGGCCCCGGCCTGCGCCGGGGTGACGATATTGGTATAAGTCAAGATCAATGCGCTTTAGTATTATTCATTCGCCCCCGTCATATGCCGCGCGGCAATATAGCCGAACGTCAACGCTGGCCCAATCGTCACCCCCGCGCCGGGATAGCTTTCACCCATGGCTGAGGCGGCGTTGTTACCAATCGCGTAGAGGCCCGCAATCGGCATGCCAGTCTTCCCCACTACCCGCGCCTTGTCGTCGGTCAGTAGCCCGCCATTGGTGCCAATGTCTCCAGGGTAGATCGGCATCGCGTAGAACGGGCCATTGGTCAGCGGGCGCAGGCAAGGGTTGGGGCTGACGCGCGGGTCACCGTACATTTTGTCATAAGTGGCCTCGCCCCGGTGAAAGTCGGGGTCTTCGCCTTTCGCCGCGCCTTCATTAAAGCGCGCAATAGTGGCAACGAGCGCGGCGGGATTGATCCCGATATTGGCGGCCAGCGCCTCAATGGTCGCGCCCTTTTTGAGGATCGAACGCACGTCGCCGCGCTGGAGCCAGTCGGGTATGATTGGTAGAAGCGGGCCAACCGGATAATTGTGCCGATACGTGTGGTCGAACACGAACCAACTGGGGGAGGCGTCCCCCTGCTCCTTCGCACGCCGCGCCATTTGCTGGCCGACGATATGGTAGGATGCGGCTTCGTTGAGGTAACGCTCGCCCTTTTGATTGACCATCAGACAGCCGGGCAGCGCACGCTCAATCGTGCAAAGCCGCCCACGATCTTCGCCCGGCACATAGAAGACCGGTGCCGCCCATGCGGATTGCATATTCATCGTTTCGGCTCCGACCTCGATTCCGGCGCGGATGCTATCGCCGGTATTGCCTTCGGTGCCGCCCGAATAGAGCGCATTTTGATAGAGTGGCGCATTCTCTTCGCGCATCGTCTGATTCTTGTCGAAGCCGCCAGCGGCTAGCACAACACCCTTGCTTGCCTTGATCCGAAGATGCTTGCCGCCCTGCCGGATCACGGCGCCGATCACTTTTCCCTCTTCGGTGATCAGCGCTTCCATCGGGCTTTCAAGCCACAGCGGCACGTCCTTTTCGTTGAGCGCGAGGCGCAGCCCGCCGGCAAGGGCATTGCCCAAAGTCAAACGTCGGTCTTTCCGGCTCTTGAAGCGGAACGGCCAATCGAACCAGTACCGCGCGAGGCTTTTGGTCAGATGCCACCACCAGCGCGGGGCGCGAAAGAGCAGGATATAGGTTTCGTCAAAATGCCAGTTAAGATAGCCAAACAGGCTGGCGGCAGGCGACGCAAAACGCAAAGTCTCGACGTCTTTGCCTAGTGGCTTGCCGTCAATCGGCGCGGGCATATGCGTGCGATAGCCTGCCGGTGACCCTCCGGGATTTTCGGCGTGATAATCGGGATAGGGAAAGGCGATATAGTCAATGCTCGTATGCTTCCCCATCCAGCGCAGCATGGGTGCGGCATTTTCCACAAACGCTTTTATGTTGGCGTCGGGCACATTATCCGCCGATAGTTTGCGGACATATGTAAACGCGTCGGCGGTCTTGTCATGAAAGCCTGCCGCTGCGGCTTGGTCGCTCGCCGGGATCCAGATGCCAGCACCCGAAGTGGCAGAGGTGCCACCCCAGAGCTTTTCCTTTTCGACAATCAACACGTCAGCATGATTCTCGGCCGCAACCAGCGCTGCCAGCATTCCGCCAGCGCCGGAACCGACAACCAAAACATCGATTTCCTTATCCCAACGCATCACCTTGTCTCCTCAGCCCCATAGAAAGACGGAGGCAACCGCTGTTCGATACGATCGTTGCGCGCCCGAAACCGATCGTCAAACCGGTCAGCTTGCGGAAAAATCCAATAGTCACCGCGCGAAATGGCGTCAAAAACAAGGGGGGCAAATTCATCGGGTGCCAATCCGTCTCTCTCCAGCATTGACGTCATCAACTGATGCAGCGTGCGCGACGCCTCAGCGGGCTCTTCTCTGAAAATCTGCGATTTGACCGGCCCGGGGGAAAGCAAGGAAACCTCGACCTTCGACCGCTTTGCTTTCAGCTCTCCTGCCAAAGCTTCAGTAAGCGCGACGACCGCGAATTTGGTTGCTGAATAGGGTGCCATCAGCGGCGACGGCAAAAACCCGCCCACAGACGCCGTGTTGATGATACGCGCCGGTCGATCAGCCGCGATGAGGCGAGGGACAAAAGCGCGCAGTCCGTTCAATATACCCCCAATATTGACGTTCCAGCTAGCGTCCCACAGTTCGGGAGCGATCTCCCAGCTTATCCCCGTTGTCATGACCCCTGCATTGTTGAAGAGCAGATCAACCTGTCCGTGCAGGCGGTAGCATATGTTCGCCAGCGCTTCGACGGCGGCTTGGTCTGTCACGTCTGTAACGACCGCATGCGCGGCGTCCCCGATCTCAGACGCCACATTGTCAAGCGCTGCCGCATCCCGGTCAGCCAGAACGACGTGCATCCCGCGTCGCGCCGCTTCGCGCGCAAGGCCGGCACCAATACCCGACGCCGCTCCGGTGATGACGGCAACGCTCATGATGGCAGATACAACTGCGCCGCCTTGCCCCCGTCAACGGGTAGCGCGACACCAGTAATGTAACTCGCCGCATCAGAGAGCAGGAATGCGATGGCCTCGGCAAGCTCTTCGGGTTGGCCGCCGCGCAGCATCGGGATGGCCCCGGCGGTCTTTGCCGCGGTCTCGGGGGCCTTGCTTGCCCACTCCTCGGTCGCCGCTGTCATGACTTGACCTGGCACGATGGCATTGACCCGGACGCCCGCCGGGCCGCCTTCCATCGCGGCGCAGGCTGTGAAATGGGTAAGCGCGGCCTTTGATGCCGAATAGCTCGCCATATAGGGCGCGGCGCGGATGCCGGTCGTTGAGGAGACGTTGACGATGGAGCCTTTGCCCGCCGCCATCATGATGCGCATCGCCGCGCGGGTGCCGACGAACGCCGCTTCGGCATTGACCGCAAAATCCTTGCGCCAATGTTCGGTCTTGAGCTTTGTGATCGGCGCATAATGCACCGACATCGCATTGTTGACGAGCATGTCGAGCCGGCCGTGCCGCGCGGCCATATTGTCGATCAACGCGGTGAAGCCCGCCTCATCGGTCACATCAAGGATATGCGCTTCGACTGTGCCGACCGCTGCAATCTCCGCCCGCGCCGCATCCAATACATCGGCCCGCCGCGCACAGATCGCAACCGTCGCACCCCGGCTGGCGAGCAGTTTTGCGGTTGCTTTACCAATCCCGTCGCTGCCGCCGGTGATGATGGCGACGCGGCCTTCCATATCGCGCATCATGCAGCGGCCCCAATCTTGTTGAGCTTTGCGTCGCCCGGTTCGCCCAACACGCAAGATGTGCCGCCGGGGTGATACATCATCGTCACGCAGCGATTGCAGGCGGTGCAGGTAGATTGTGTCAGCATACCAGACTGAAGCTTGTTGACGAACTGTGCATCGTGAACGAGCGCCCGGCCCAGCGCGATGGTTTCAAACCCGTCGGCCATGGCTTGGTCAGCCGCCGCCAGCGATTGCACCCCGCCCAAATAGGCCAGCGGCATGTTCACTGCCGCGCGAATCTCCAGGCTATGCTCGCGCAAATAGCTCGGGCGGAACACGACATCCTTCGGTTCGCTGAGCGATTGTATCCACATGCCGAGCGCAACAATGGGATTGGCCGCGGTGCCGCGCCCTGCTGGCGGAAGGGCTGAACCGAACATCGCGGTGATCGATTCGATGTTGAGTCCGTTGGAAAGGACAGCGAGATGCGCGCCATCGGCCTCGATGGCTTTCGCGATGGCGATGCCGTCCTCAATCTGGTTGCCCTTTGGCCCGTCGGTCATGCTGTATTTGACGATGACGGCAAGCTCCTTGCCCACCGCATCAAGCACGCGACCAAGCACCTCGCGCGGATAAGTCAGGCGCTTTTCGATGGACCCGCCATAAGCATCCCAGCGCTTGTTATAGAGTTTGGAGAGAAATTGGCTGAGCAGATAGCCATGCCCCATATGCAGCTCGACCGCGTCAAACCCCGCCTCCTTCGCACGCACAGCAGCGGCGACAAACTCCGCCGTCATCGCATCCATATCGGCGCGGTTCATCGCCTTCTTGAACCAGCGGTTGGACATCACTCCAGTCTTGTTGAAGCCGCCGCTTGAGGATAGCGGTCGCGATGTCTGGAGCGTATTCTTGTCGAGAAAGGTAAAGCTGCCCGCATGGGTGATCTGCGCAGACGCCGCCGCACCGTGTTTGTGCACCCCGTCGGTCAGGGCGCGGAAATCGGGAAGCGACGCATCATCAAGGATCGCCTGATCAACAAATGTCCGCGCATCGGGCGTCGTCGCGCAATAGGCCACGGTCAACAGTGACGCTCCGCCCGCCGCAATATCGGCGTGGAACTTCGCCAAACCCTTGGTAACGACCCCGCGCTTGGCCTTGCCTTCATTGGTCGCCGCTTTGATAAAGCGGTTGCGCAGAGTCAGCGGCCCGATTTTGACAGGGCTGAATGGCGATGGCGCAGCGGACATACTCTCTCCCTTATATTGCGACGCATTTGACGTTTGAACTGGCGTTATGTCAACGGCATGCGTAGAAAAGAACCAAGAAAATTACGAATATGGAGAGTCCAATGACTGACTTGAGTGGCAAAGTCGCACTGATCACGGGCGCCGGGCAAGGCGTGGGTCAGGGAATTGCACTTGCGATGGCCAAAGCTGGTGCATCAGTCGCGATCAGCGGACGGACCGAAAGCAAGCTGATCGATACGGCCAAACAAATTGAAGCGGCAGGCGGTAAGGTGATTTATTTCACCGGCGATGTGAAGTCTCCGGCCGATCTGACGCATTGGGTTGAGCAGAGCGTTGCTCAACTTGGCGGCCTCAATATCCTTGTCAACAATGCGCAGGAAGTGCCACTTGGCGCGCTCAAGGATGTGAGTGATGAAGCGTTTATGGCGGGCTTTGAATCGGGGCCGCTCGCGACCCACCGTCTGATGAAGCTCGCCCATCCCCATCTGATCGCGGCAGGCGGAGGCACGATCTTCAACTTTGTCTCCTCCGCAATGATCCGCTGGGATATGGCGACTTACGGCGCTTACGGCGCGGTCAAGGCGGCGACGCAGACGCTGACTCGCGCCGCAGCGGCGGAATGGGGGCGGGACAATATCCGTGTCATGAACATCGCGCCGCACGCAGAATCGCCGGGTCTCAAATGGTGGATCGGCGCGAACCCAAAAGAGGCGGAAGCTTTCTTCAAGACGATCCCGCTGGGTCGGATCGGGCGGCTGGAGGAGGATATCGGTGCGGCGGTCGTTGCCCTGTGCGCGCCCGAAATGCACTATCTGACCGGTGCTACGATTCCGCTCGATGGCGGTCAGGCCTATTTCGCGTGAGGGAGGCGTAAATGGAAAAGATTGTTTGCGCGCTGTGGCAGCCTTCTGCCGGTCTGCTCAAAGATTTGCCCATCGCTCTTGCCAAAGCCGGTGCATCGCGTGTCCGGATCAATGTTCAAGATGAAACTGTCGCCCCCGGCGCGGGCCTCCGCCAGACGTGGCAAAAACCTCAGCAGGATGCCATCGTCCAGTTCTGGCTGCCATCCGCAAATGCCCGCTTCAGAGGCGTGGTTGACGCCGCAATCGCCAGCCACTGTGCGCGGTTTCAGGCTTGGCTGGTGGCGGAATCGACGATCATCGCCAACACCGATCACCCGACCACGTCAGGCGATCGCACATGGGGATGGAGCCAGGCGAGCTTTATCTCCTTCCGCTCGGATCTCGCGAAGGAAGAAGCCCGCGCCATCTGGCATAGCCACCACACCCGCGTCGCGATCGAAACCCAATCCAATTTCGAATATGTCCAGAATTTGATTGTCATGCCGCTGACAGAAGGCGCGCCCGATTACGATGCCTTTGTCGAGGAATGCTTTCCGGTTGAGGCGCTCACCGACCCGTTTGCCTTTTTTGACGCGGTTGGAGATGCGGCGAAGTTCAAGGCCAATCTTGATATGATGATGGTCAGTTGCAACCGCTTCATCCAGTTTGGACGCATCGATATCATCCCGACCAGCCAATATGACTTCTAAGCCCATCCGCATCGGCGGCGGCAGCGCATTCTTCATCGACAGCGCGATGGCGGTCCCGCAACTGCTCGGCGCGGGGGTGGATTATATCATCCTCGATTATCTCGCTGAAGGCGCGATGGGGCTCCTTGGGCGGATGCGCGCGGCGGACCCAACGAGCGGCTTTCCCTCGGACTTTATGGATGTCCATATCGGGCCGTTTCTGTCTCGGATTTCTGAGACGGGGACGAAGATTATTGCCAATGCGGGCGGGGTCAATCCAGCGGGGCTGACGGCGAAACTGCGCGAGCGGATTGCAGAACTTGGGCTGCGCGTTACTGTCGCTTACGTCGCGGGGGATGACTTGATGGGGCAAGACTGGCCCGATCTTCCCAAGGGGCTCACCAGCGTGAATGCTTATCTGGGGGCTTTCCCGATTGCGGCAGCGCTAAGGCAGAGAGCCGATATCGTGATCACCGGTCGCGTTGTCGATAGCGCGCTCGCGCTCGGGCCGTTGATCCATGAATTTGGTTGGGAACCCACCGACTTCGCGAAGCTCGCCGGCGGCACTGTCGTTGGCCATCTGATCGAATGCGGCGCGCAGGTTACCGGCGGGACATTTACTGACTGGCGGGAGGTTGACGGATGGGCCAATATCGGCTCGCCCATTGCCGAATGCTTTGAGGATGGCAGCTGCATCATCACCAAACCCGAAGGCACTGGCGGGCTGGTTAGCTTTGGGACGGTAGCCGAGCAGATGCTCTATGAAGTCGGCGACCCGCAAGCCTATTTCGTGCCCGATGTGACAGTGGATTTCTCGACCGTGACGCTGGAGGAAATCGGGCGAGACCGGGTGCGCGTGGCGGGCGCAACGGGCTATCCGCCGACGGATATGCTCAAAGTGTGCGCAACCTATGACGATGGCTGGCGCGGCATTGCCTATCAACCGATCATCGGGCCATCAGCAGCGGAGAAAGCTTCGAAGCAGGCGGCGGCGCTGTTTGAGCGCGGCAGTGCGATGCTCGGTGCGCGCGGGATGGCGGATTGGCGGCGGAGCGCGCTGGTGCTGATCGGAGGCGGTGAGGAAGCCATCGCCAAGCTGATCGTCGAACATGATGATGCGGCGGGAGCAGGGATGTTCGTGCGCGAACAGTTTGCGGCGATCTCGGCCATGGCTCCGGGCACGAGCGTCTCCTTCGGCGTTCAGGTTCAGCCTTGCATGGGGCTGGTATCGTTTCTGGTGCCCAAGGCGGAGGTGCAGGCGACGGTGGACGGCATGGTGTTCGTGGGCAAGGATGTTGGAGGATTTGACGCTGGGATGATTGTGCGCCCCGCCGTTCCTTCAGCACGTCAGCGCGGCGAGGCGTGTGTCCGTTCGGTCGCCGACCTCGCCTATACCCGCAGCGGCGAAAAGGGTGAAACGATCAATGTTGCCGTCATCGCTCGCCAAACAGATTATTTGCCCGCTCTGCGCGCAACGCTCAGTCCGCAGGCGCTACAAAACCGGTTCGCCGATCTCGGTGAATTCGAAGTCACGATCTTCGAGGTCCCCGGCATCCACGCGCTCAATATCGTGCTCGCGGGTGCCCTTCCTGGTGGCATCAACGCCAGCCAGCGACTTGATCCTGCAGCGAAGGGGATCGGACAACGATTGTTGGGCATGGGGGTTGATAGCAGCTTAGGATGAGAGATTGAGGGCAAAATTGAAGCTGTTTGAAGCGGAGGATGTTGCTGATCAAGAAATCAGAGTGGACGGGCGAGCAGATCGCTTTTGCGTTGCGTCAGGCGGAAGTTGGCACGCCGGTTGTAGAGTTATTCTGTAAGTTAGCGGTTTCGGAGGCGCCCTATTATCGGTGGGAGCCGCTTGATGGTGGCGCGCACAGACGCAGCTCGAAGCGTGCCGAGGATTATCTATCCGCGATGCTGCATTCGGGCTTCCTCGCCTCCCTTTGCCCCGCTGCTGGTCTGGGTTCAGACGATTGGGAACATAGTTCCGTTGACGCACTTCTTCGGCGCAACGTCCGGCGTGATGCGGCGCGGCGACGGCTGGGCCGACGCCACAGCATATGCGCTCCCCGATGGGGATTTTCTTTGTCGTCGCCATGGTGGCCGCAGCATTCTTTCAGTCGCGCGCGACCGAATAATGTAACCTCCGGTTTAACAGCGGCGAACTGGTTGTACACAGTATCCGGAGATCGCACCACATGTTACGTTTCTTCACCACCGTTGCGGTGATCGCTGATGCTGGCGCACTGGTAGCAGCGCGGCCAAACAGGTGCCCGGTTCTGGTCGAAATCAGGGCATGGTGATGCCCAGTCTGCGCCTCGCAAGGGCGGACGATTCGCTTTGGGACCGCCAACCTGTTAGCCGATGGCCAAGCTTTGCAGCATTGCTGCCCTTTCAGAAACCAAGGTATGACAAATGCTGAAACGGCTGTTGATCCTGATCCCACTGGCGGCGATCATTTCTGCCTTCTTCTATTTCAATCTTGGTCAGTATCTGACGCTTGATGGCTTGAAGGCGAGCCAGGCCGGGTTCGCCGATTTTTATCGTCAATCGCCGCTGATCGTGATTGCGGCCTTTTTCTTGCTCTATGTCGCGGTCGCAGGCGCCTCACTGCCGGGGGCCGCGATCCTGACGCTGGCGGCGGGTGCCTTGTTCGGGCTAGTGGTTGGCACGGTGATTGTCTCGTTCGCGTCGTCAATCGGGGCAACACTTGCCTTTTTCGCCTCGCGCTATCTGTTCCGCGATGTCGTGCGCGCGCGCTTCGGCGATCGGCTGCGCGCAATCGATGCGGGTGTCGCGCGTGACGGTGCCTTTTATCTGTTCACGCTCCGGCTGGTGCCGGCATTCCCGTTTTTCCTGGTCAACCTGTTGATGGGGCTGACGACGATCCGCGCGACGACATTCTATATCGTTAGCCAGCTTGGCATGTTCGCGGGCACCTTGGTGTTCGTCAACGCAGGCACCCAGCTTGCGCAGATCAAGTCGCTGTCTGGCATCGCTTCGCCCGGGCTGATCGCGTCATTTATCGCGCTCGGTATCTTTCCGTGGATCGCGCGCGCGATTGTCGGCTGGGTCAAGGCGCGGCAGGTCTATGCAAAATGGTCGCGACCCAAGCGCTACGACCGCAACATGGTCGTGATTGGTGCGGGCGCGGGCGGGCTCGTATCGGCCTATATCGCGGCAACTGTGAAGGCAAAGGTCACGATCGTCGAAGCGCACAAGATGGGCGGCGATTGCCTCAACTTCGGTTGCGTGCCGAGCAAGGCGCTGATCCGAAGCGCCAAGCTTGCCCACCAGACCCGTCATGCCAGCCATTATGGCCTCGCGGATGCCGAGCCGGTCATTCCCTTCCCCGCCGTCATGGCGCGTATCGGGCAGGTGATCCGTGATATCGAGCCGCACGACAGCATCGAACGCTATACCGGGCTCGGCGTGGACGTGGTGCAGGGCTATGCGACGATCATCGATCCGTGGACGGTGTCGATCAAACGCAATGATGGTGGTGAGCAGCGGCTTACGACGCGGTCGATCGTGATCGCGGCGGGCGGCGCTCCGTTCGTGCCGTCAATTCCCGGGCTGGACAGCGTCGACTATGTCACCAGCGATACGATGTGGGACCGGTTCGCGGCGCTTGATGTGCTGCCGGGACGGATCGTCGTGCTCGGCGGCGGGCCGATTGGCTGTGAATTGGCCCAGAGCTGTGCCCGGCTCGGCGCGCAGGTCACTCAGGTGGAAATGGCACCGCGGATCATGGCGCGCGAGGATGAGGATGTCTCGGAGCTCATCGAAGCGCGGTTTCGCGGTGAAGGGATTGATGTGCGCACCAAAACCCGCGCGGTGCGCTGCGAGCGGCGGGCTAATGGCCAATATCTGATTGTCGAAGCCGACGGCGACGAAGCCGAGATCAATTTTGATTTTCTGATTATGGCGGTCGGGCGCGTGGCGCGGTTAACCGGCTATGGCCTTGAGGCATTGGGGATCGAGACAAGCAAGACCGTCGTGACCAATGAATATATGCAAACGCTTTACCCCAATATCTTTGCGGCAGGCGATGTCGCAGGGCCGTATCAGTTCACCCATGTCGCGGCGCATCAGGCCTGGTACGCCGCCGTCAATGCGCTGTTCGGTCGCTTCCGTAAGTTCAAGGCTGATTACCGCGTCATTCCTTGGACGACCTTCACCGATCCCGAAGTGGCGCGCGTTGGTCTCAGTGAAGCCGAAGCGGCTGAACGAGGTGTCGCGCATGAAGTCACAACCTATCCGCTGCATGAGCTTGATCGCGCAATTGCCGACAGTGCCACTGCGGGCTTCGTCAAGGTGTTGACCCCGCCGGGCAAAGACAGCATTTTGGGCGTGACGATCGTTGGCGAACACGCAGGGGATTTGCTCGCTGAATATGTGCTGGCGATGAAATACGGGCTTGGCCTCAACAAGCTGTTGGGCACGATCCACACCTACCCGACGCTTGCCGAGGCGAATAAATATGCGGCCGGTGAATGGAAGCGTGCACATGCGCCGCAGGGCATTCTCCGCTGGCTTGAACGTTATCACACCTGGATGAGAGGATAAGTTATGCGACGGATTATATTGACATTGTTCCTGATGTTGCTGCCCGTGACGGCGCATGCGCAGGCCTTTGATCATGGCACTTGGGATACTTTGCTCAAGCGCAATGTCGTGCTGGTGCGCGGCGGCGCGTCGTCGCAGGTGCGTTATGACGGGATGGCCCGCGATCATGGTGCGCTCACCGGCTATCTCGCGGCGGCGAGCAAGATCAGCCGTGCGACGTTCGATGGCTGGTCAAAGCCCGATCAGCTCGCCTTTCTGATCAATGTCTATAATGCCGCCACGGTTGACCTTGTGCTCACCGGCTATCCGCGCATCAAATCAATCAAGGATCTCGGCGGCTTTATTCAGGGTCCCTGGTCAAAGCCGGTCGTGCCTCTCTTTGGCAAAACGCAAACGCTCGACCAGATCGAACATGGGATGATCCGGGGCAGCGGCCGTTATAATGATCCGCGCATCCATTTCGCGGTCAATTGTGCCAGCATCGGCTGTCCTGCGCTCGCCCGCTCGGCCTTTCGCGGCGCAACGCTTGACGCTCAGCTCGAGTCGGCGACGAATAGTTTCTTGAGCGATCGCACGCGCAACCGGGTGCAAGGCGGCGGCGTTGCGGTGTCAAGCATCTTTAAATGGTATCGCGCCGATTTTGAAAAGGGCTGGCGTGGTGCCAAGACGTTGTCGGGCTTTTTTGCCCTTTATGCCAATAGTCTAGGGCTAAGCCCGTCGACCACCGCTAACGCCAAAGCAGGGCAGCTGAACATCAGCTTCCTCGCTTATGACTGGCAGCTCAACAAGGCCGGATGATCGCGTGCACACGCAAACGCACGCCCTGATTGGTGCCTATCTTTTCGGCAAGCGCGATCCCACGCTGATGACGGCGGGCGCGGTTGCGGGCATGGCTCCCGATGTGCCGATGTTCGTGATCGTCGCTGCGCTGCTTATGGTAGGGCACAGCGGGAGCGAGATTTTTGGCTATGAATATTTCCAGCCCTGGTGGCAGCATATCAACGGGCTTGCCCACAGCCTTATCGTTTGGCCGCTAGCGCTTGTGGCTATGCTCATCGTCCGCCAGACACAGGGGGCGGCGCGTTGGTCGGCAATTCTGCTAGCGGTTGCGGCAGCTGGTCTTGCCCATGCCTGTATCGACTTTCTCTGTCACCGCGAGGATGCCCATATGCAATTCTGGCCGCTTTCTGAATGGAAGTTCCGCTCGCCCGTTTCCTATTATGACCCTGCCCATTTCGGCGTGCCGATGATGATATCAGAGGCAGGGCTTGGCCTGTTCATGGCATGGCGTTTGTTCGGCGTGGCGCGGCACCGCTGGTCGCGTGGTCTGATCATGGTGGTAGCACTACCCTATGTGGTAGTGCTGGCAATGCTATCAATCAATGCGGCGCGCGCCGAGGGTAGCACTAATGCGGATTCGGTGCCGCTGGGTCGGTTCGACACGGGCACGCAGGGCTGGTCGGTCGTGTCGGTCGATAAAAAAGTGCCGCTTACCCGGTACAGATCCGTGCGCAAGGACGGCGTTGCCGCCATCGAAGCGCATGCTGACCGCAGCCAGGCTCTGTTCATCCGCGATGTCGATGTTGCGCTCGCCCAGACGCCAATCCTGTGTTGGCGCTGGCGCGTCGCTAGCGTGATCGAGCGCGCCGATATCCGTACGCGAAAAGGTGATGATCAGGCCGCGCGAATATTGGTTGGACTGAGCTTGCCAAGCCAAACGATGTCTTCGATCACTAGATTGAAATTGTCACTCGGGCGGGCACGCTTCGGCAAGCTGCTGCCCGACGGAGCACTCAATTATGTGTGGGACAATAAGGCGCCAGCCGGCACTATCGTGGCCAATGCTTATACTGATCGCGCGCGGATGTTTGTGCTGCAATCGGGCAATGCTCGGGCTGGCAGCTGGGTGACCGAACGCCGCGATCTCATCGCCGATATGCAGAGCCAGTTCGGCACGACCACAGGGCGGATGACGCTGCTTGCACTGGCAACCGATACTGATAATACCGGTGGCGTCGCCAACGCCGCCTATGCCGATCTCCATCTGGTAAAACGGGGAGCCCCGTGCCGTTTCCAACCCTAATACCACAGAACATTACCACTCAAATTGTCCAACCCCGCGACTAGTTATCGCGAGAGGTTGTTGATCGGAGGACTTCATGACAATAGGCCGTTATCAGTTTCTGACCGCTGCGGTGGTTCTTTCTTCATTCATGTCTAGCCCAGCGATGGCGCAACAAGCAGGCTTACAGATTACGGTCGTGCGCGACGCGGGCGGTGGTCCTGTCGCCAATGCCCAGGTTACCGTCGACAACCCCGAAATCGGTTTGTCACGTGTCTTGACGACTGATGCCAATGGCCAGGCCCGGCTCGGCGGGTTGTCGACTGGCGGCCGCTATCGCATCACCGTGGCCCAAGGCAGCGATTATGACGCGCAATCGGCTGACAGTGTCGTGCTGCGATCCGATTTCGTGCGCGGGATCACGCTTTCGGTTGGTAAAGCGGGTGGCGAGATCATTGTCACGGGGCGTCAGGCTGTTACGGGAATCAATACCGTAAACGCCGAAATCTCGTCGTCATTGCCCGCCGAAACGCTAAAAGCATTGCCAATTGAGGGCCGCGATGTCGTGACTGCGCTGGTGCGGCTACCCAATGTTGTAGCGTCAACCGGGTTTTTTCCCGAAGCACCTGTTGTCTCGATCAACGGTGCCAACGGCTTGTTCACCAATTATCTGATCGACGGGCTCGACAATAATGAGAATTTTCTGGGCGGTCTTAAGTTCCCCGTACCATTGGGCTTCACCCGTGAAGTGACGGTGCTCGCCAATAGCTATTCGGTGGCTTTCGGGCGGACCGCCAACGGCATTGTCAATTATACGACGCCGTCGGGCAGTAACGATCTGCATGGCGAAGCCTATACGCTGGTCCGTCCCGGTCGCCCGGTCGATGCGTCGTCGCCCTTTCCCCGTCGTGATCTGACTGGCAATCCGGTCGGTGAAGGCTTCCAGCGCTATCAGGGCGGTGGCTCGATCAGCGGCGCGCTGGTCAAGGACAAGACATTTTTCTACGCCAATTTCGAATATACGCGCGATATCAATACCAATGTCATTGATGCGCCCGTCCTCGGCGCGGTTGGCAACATCACCGGCACTAACCAATTTTATCTGGGGTCGTTCCGCATCGATCACCGACTGACCGACGACTGGAACCTCGCGCTGCGCGGCAATTTCGGCAATGTGTCGATCGATCGGCCCGGTGGATCGCTCGGGGGTGGGAATGTCACTTTCCCCTCGGCAGGATCGAACGAGGACCGCAAGTCGACGCTTGTCGCATTGTCAGCAACCTATTCGGGCGACGTGTGGACTTATGAAGGCGCGCTGCAGTTCAGCCGCTTTCGCTGGGACTATGGCCGCCCGAAGAATGGCCCTGGCCCGCAAGTCTCGATCCGCGACCAAACGGGATTGACAGTCGGCGTGGTCGGCAGCCCTGGCTTCGTCTTCAACGATCTTGAGCAGACCTGGCAGACTCGCCAGAAGCTCCAGCGGCGTTTTGGCGCGCACCGGGTATCGCTGGGCGGCGATCTGATCCATTCGGATTTCAGCCTGCTGGGCGGTGGCAATGTTGACGGCAATTTCACCGTCGAGCTCACTCCAGCGCAGATCGTGGCGCTGCGCGCACGCAATCTGGGGACCGCGGTAAGCGCTGGTGATGTTCTCGGACTCAACCCGCGCGTGATCGATTATTCAGTCGAGCTGCGCCCGCAAAGCTTTGGCACTGGCCAGACGCTCGGCGCGATTTACGTCGAGGATGAATGGCAAGTCGGACCAAAGCTCACTGCAACGCTTGGTCTGCGTTGGGACTATGATTCGCTCAGCGCGCAGGGTGGCCGTGGCGGCGATACGAACAATATCGCCCCTCGGTTGGCGCTTAACTACAAACCCGATGCGCGCTCGGCGTTCCGGTTCGGCGCAGGGCTGTTCTATGGCAAAATCCCCTATACGGTGATTTCGGATGCGCTCCAGCGCAACACGACGTCTGCCGCGTTGCAGGGGCAGCTTGCCCAGTTGCAGCAGCGCGGTCTTATCCCGGCCGATGTAGCGCTCGCGCCGCTCACATTTGACGGCAATCTCACCGTATCGCCCGCATGCGCCACGGTCAGCGCCTGCCCGTCGGCCAGTGCGGTACAAGGCTTGCGCAACACCGCGCTGATCAACGAGGTGCGCATCCTAAATCCTAACAGCTATCAGAATCCGTACAGCCTGCAGTTTAGCGCGGGCTATCAATATCAAGCGAGCAGCACACTCTCGATCGCGGTCGATCTTATTTATAATCGCTCATACAATCTGGTACGACTGCGCGACCTGAATGCGCCATCGTCGTTTACGCCAAATCTCGCCAATCTGACCGCCGCCAATATTGCATCGCTGCGCGCATTGCCGAACAGCGCCGCGCGGAGTGCGCTTGCGTCGCAGCTTGGGCTGGTGCGAAGCCAGGCGGCGGCGGACGCTACCCGCCCGGTCGCGCTGGTGCCCGGCGGCGCGCGGCAGATCACCATATCCGAAACCGGCGGCCGATCGACCTATGCGGCGCTCAATGTCCAGCTCAACAAGCTGCGCGGCGATGACATTTATGCCTTTCGGCTGTCCTACACATTGTCGCGCCTGAGGAACGACACCGACGACCTCAATTTCCGCGCCTCCAATTCAAACAATTTTGGGGCCGATTTCGGCGCTTCGGCGAACGACCGGCGGCATGTGCTGTCGGCGGTCGGCTCGCTCTATCCCGTGAAAGGGCTGACGCTTACCGCAGCGGGGCTGTTCCAGTCGGGCCAACCGGTCAATTTCATCCCCGATGCCAGCATTTTCGGCACACAGGACCTGAACGGCGACGGGCAAAGCTTTGGCGAGGCGTTTGTCGGCAATTCGGATCGCTACCCCGGCGTCGGTCGCAATACCGGGCGGCTGCCCTGGTCGACACAGGTCGATATCGGCGCACGCTATGCGCTCGGCCTGCCCACGGGCGCTATCGAGTTCAGCGTCGATGTCTTCAACCTGTTCAACGCCAATAATCTGTCGGGCTTTGCGAATGCCGCTAGTACGTCCAATCAGGTGCAGTTCGGCGGCGGCGCACCCTTTGTCCAGCGCAATGCCGGCGCGCCGCGCCAGTTCCAGTTCGGCGCGTCATGGAAATTCTGATGGATTTGGACCCTTATTCGATCATATTTGCACACCATGACGGAGCCGATTTTGGTTTCTGGCTAGGCGCGAGGAGGGCGCGATGCAGTAGCATCGTAACCGACAAGCAACGCCGCCAGAGATCAAAAGCGGCCCGCCCCTGCGGGGTCGCTCTCAGAAAACCGCTGTGCTTCGTCCTTTGCTTGCGCGTAGCCCCGCTACGCGACTGCGCTGCACTCCTCGTCAGCGGATTTCTGAGAGCGATCATGGTGTGCAAATATGATCGAATAAGGGTCTAGCGATGATTGAAGGTCTTGCGCATTTTCAGGGGCTGATCGGCATCACATTGCTGATCGGGCTTGCCTGGTTGCTGTCGGAAGACCGCGCCGCGCGGCCGAGCTGGCGCTGGATCTCGGGCGCGCTCGGCTTGCAGATCGGCATCGCGCTGGTGGTGGTGCGGGTGCCGTTGATCTGGGCAGCGATCGGTCTAGCCAATAACGCAGTATCGGCGGTCGAGCGGGCGACCACAGTCGGGTCGAGCTATATGTTCGGCTATCTCGGCGGCGCGCCGCTGCCCTTTGCGCTGGCCAATGGTGCCGCGCCGCCCGTCGTCATCGCTTTCCAGATTCTCCCGCTGGTCATCGTGTTTTCGGCATTGTCGGCGCTGTTGTGGCATTGGCGGGTGTTGAGTGTCATCGTTCGGGCATTGTCGTGGGCGTTGCAGCGCACGCTCGGCGTTAGTGGTGTCGTCGGACTGGGCGCGGGGGCGACCGTGTTCTTGGGCGTCGTCGAATCCCCCCTTGTGCTGCGCGGCTATTTCGCCCGGATGACCCGGTCGGAGCTGTTCGCCGTGATGACGCTCACGATGGCGACGATTTCGGGCGCGATCCTTATCCTCTATGCACAGACGCTGGCGAAGTCGGTGCCCAACGCGGTCAGTCACATGATCGCGGCGTCGCTGATTTCCTTGCCCGCTGGGCTGTTGATCGCGCGGCTGATGGTGCCAGGCAGCGGCGATACCGCCGAGGACAGGGACGCGCCGATGCTGCGCTACGACAGCAGCATTGACGCAATCATTCGCGGCACGATGGACGGGTTGCAATTGTTCCTGGCGGTGATCGCGGTGATCATCGTCGTGTTTGCGCTGGTCGCGCTGGTTGATCAGATGCTGAGTGTTATCCCGCTCATCGACGGCGCGCCGGTGACGCTGCGGCGCACGCTGGGCTGGCTTTTCGCGCCGCTAATGTGGACGCTCGGGGTCCCTTGGGATCAAGCGGGCGCAGCGGGCGGACTTATGGGCACCAAGACGATCCTCAACGAATATGTCGCCTATCTCGATCTCGCCGCGCTGCCCCCCGGCACATTCAATATGCGCAGCAAGCTGATCGTGACTTATGCGCTGTGCGGCGTTGCCAATCTGGCGAGCATCGGCCTGCTGGTGTCGACGATCGGTACTTTGTGCCCTGAGCGCCGGGCCGAGGTCTCGGCGCTGGGGTTCAAGTCGTGGATCGCGGGGAATTGCGCATCAGCCATGACCGGGGCCGTAATTGGCCTCGTTACGTTCGGCTGAGCCAATGTTCGACGCGCGCCTTCGCCCGCTGATCGATCCGCCGCTCAACGCGATCGGCAGAGCGATTGCGCGCGCCGGGGTCAGCGCCAATCAGGTGACGCTTGCGGGGGCGGTGATCGGCGTCAGTAGCGCGGTTGCCATCGCTGAGCGGTGGTTCTGGCTGGCGCTGGCGCTGGTGATCGTCAGTCGGGTGTTCGACGGGCTCGACGGTGCCGTCGCACGGGCAACGACGAAAAGTGATTTTGGCGGCTATCTCGATATCGTGTGCGACTTTGCCTTTTACGTTGCGGTGCCGGTGGGGTTTGGTTTTGCCGATCCTGCCAACCTGCCGTTCGCGCTGGTCCTTGTCGCCTGCTTTACCGTCACTGGCGTCAGCTTCCTCGCCTTTGCTGTCCTTGCCGCCCAACGCGGTCTGGAGACGACGGCGCACGGCGAAAAAAGCTTTTTCTACAATACCGGCATGGCTGAAGGTGCCGAGACCATCGCCTTTTTCATCGCGATGTGCCTGTGGCCCGGCGGCTTTCGGTGGCTTGCCGCCATATTCGCGGTGCTCTGCCTGGTCACTGTCCTGCAGCGCAGCTTTGCCGCGCGTCATGTGTTGAAGGCGGACGGGCAATGACGACGCCTCCGGTCAGGATCGGGCTTTACGCGCGCTTCTTGATCGCCGGGTGCGCCAAGATGCGGCGGCTGCCGAAAATCGGCGCTCAAGCCACGGCGACGATCCACGCGTAGCAAATCCGGCCGCACTTATCCCGCCGGGACGCAGTTGTGATACCTCACTCCTGTTTCATGCCGTCCAAAAACGCGCGGATTCGCTTTGCATTGACTCCGATATCGCTTTCCCCGACCCGGCTGATCGAGCGCATATCGACGATTGCGCCGCCCGCTGGCGAAAGGTCGGGTCGGACGCGCACGATCACATCGTCCTTGAAGCGAAAGAGCAACGACGTGTCAGTTGCTTCAATCGTGCCGGTCGCAGCGTCGACTTTGGCAATCGCCCAGCCACGCGCCTGCACAAGTCGCGTTGCGCGGTCCATAGCCTTCGCCTTATCGAGCGGCAGATGGAGCGTCTTGAGATCGCCATAAGCCTTGCGGTGGATCGCTTGCCACCGTGCCTCGGGGCGCATTGCAGCGAGCACTGCGTCACCGCCCGAAGGGACATCGACAAGATTGTCGGCGCGCACAGGAAGCGTGGTGAACTGCGGCAGCTCGGCTAGATCGGTGGCAACATCATGAATGGGCGGCACGCTCATCGCCGTTGCTATCTGAGCGGTGATGTAACCACCGAAAACCAGCGCAATCGCCAGCGCGGCCAGCGGCGCGCGGCTAGTCGCCAGACCCCGGCGGCGGCCCGACACCAACGCAATGATCGCTACCACCCCCCCGACAATGCTCGCCAGAAAGCCGAGCGCAAGCAACAACAGCCCGATCTTGAAACTGAAACTACCCGATCCTGTCCCGACTGCGGCGATGATCGCCATCAGCAGCCCGCCTGCGCTCAGAATCAGTGCCAGCCGGTCACGTCTGCGAAACGTTTTGGCGCTCGCGGCTGGCGATATTGAATTATCCATGGTCTGCCCCTTCAATCACGGCTGGTCTTAACGGTTGGATCAGCAATTGGTCGATCCTTTGATCGCGGCTTGCGCGAAATCCGGAAAGCCCAATAGTAATTCCCATATCGCCCGCCGCCGGCTGCGCGCGATAGGTGCCGAACAGCCAATCCCACCACGGCAAGTTGAACCCGAAATTGCTGTTGGTTTCGCGAGCATCGATCGAATGATGGATCCGGTGCATATCTGGCGTAACCAAGACGCGCCGCAACAGTGCATCGACCGACAACGGCAATGCGATGTTGCTATGATTGAACATTGCGGTCGCGTTCAGCAAAACCTCGAAAATCAAAACCGCCAGCGGTGATGCCCCGAGGAACAGGACGGCCCCGAGTTTGATGAGCAACGACAACAGGATTTCGATCGGGTGGAAGCGCAGCGCAGTGGTCACGTCGAGATCGGGGTCGCTGTGATGCGTCCGGTGGATCCGCCAAAGCCATGGCTGCATATGGAAGGCGACATGCTGGCCATAAATCACCAGATCGAGCACCACTACCGCGACAGCCACCTCCACCCAGTCCGGCAGCGCGATCTGGTTGAACAGTCCCCAACCCTGCGCCTCGGCCGTCGCGGCAACACCGATTGCCGCAAACGGGACGATGAACCGCGTCGCCACCGTAGCAATACCGACCATCGCGCCATTGCCTGGCCAGCGCTGCCAACGCCGCAATCTCCGCGTGCGGCGTGGCAATGCCCATTCGAGCGCCATCATCAGGGCAAGAACGGCGCCGAAACAAGCAAGCCGAATCGCAACATCAAAACCGCCCAGCACGGTCACGATAGATTGACATCGCTCAGGGAATTGGGGGCAAATCTCACATCCTTAATGATAAAGAGTGGGCGTCGTAGCGTCAAGTTCTGCCTCAAAGAGCCGCCGCATCTGTTTGGCAGACGCCTTATAGTCGATCCGCCCATGGCAGCTGTGCGGCAGTTCCCGATTGCCGTCATCATCGTGAGCAGGACAAGGTTCAGATGTCGGGTGCGCGCAGCCCGGTATGTGGGTCCGGCAGCGTGGAAGATGTCAGCGCTTTCAATGAACGCAAACCGACGCAGAGTCAGCTTTTGAGGCTGCCGCCTGCTCCCCCAGCCATTGCCGTGGCGACGCGCCGACCACCTTGGCGAATGTTCGCGTCAGTGCGGCCGGGCTTTCGTAGCCTACAGCTGACGCCACCGTCTTGATCGGCTTGCCCTTGCGAAGCAGGTTTTGCGCAATCGTCATCCGCCACCGGGTGAGATAATCCATCGGTGTCGATCCAGCGACGGTGCGAAAGTGGCGCGCGAAAACGGTGCGCGACATACCGGCGACCTCGGCAAGATCGTCAAGCGTCCATAACCGTTCGGGCGTGTCGTGCATGGCCGTGACGGCGCGCGCGAGGCGCGGATCGGCAAGGGCAGCGAGCACGCCGCCTGAAACGATACCCGCGCCCACGACATGGCGGATCACTTGTACAACCAGATATTCAAACAGCCGGTCAAGCGCGACCTGGCGGCCATCATGTTCGGCAAAGGCTTCGGCAAGCAGCAATTCCAGTGTCGGCGCGATTGTGGCAACCTGTTTGACAGGAACAATCAGCAGTTCCGGCAACCCGAGCGCGATGGGATTACCGCGCCCGCCGCCAATTTCAATGGTCGCGCATATGAGATCGGCACCCTCATGGCGATCTGGCTCAAACCGGTGCGGCGCATAGCGGGGCACGAGCATGATACAGGGTTCGCTGACGTCAATCGGTTCATGGCCGGGGGATGACACTCTGAGTCGTCCACTTTTGAGAATGTGGAGATGGCCCAAGCCGTCTGGATCATCGAACGCCGCCACCGTGCAGAGGTTCCCCGAAAAGAACGCCCGTGCAGTGGGGGTGAAATGACCAAAGAGTGATGAAAGATGATCCATTTGACACGATCTGCAATGTTATTGGCACCAATTGCATCTGATAGGCGAGCATATGGACATGGTGCAACCCCGCACAGACATTCACGTAAGGAATTTGAAATGCCCCGTATCGATATCGTCAATGCAACGCTCGTTGATGCCGACACCAAAGCCACGCTCGATGCCGTCAAGGCCAAAATCGGCATGGTCCCCAATCTTTATGCAACCTTTGCGCAGGCGCCTGCCGTGCTGAACGGCAACCTCGCTTTTGGCGACGCCCTGAGCAAAGGCGCGCTCAGCGCAGCACAACGCGAAATCGTCGCACTTGCCGTCGCCCAGTATAATTCGTGCCATTATTGCCTGTCGGCGCACACAATGCTTGGCAAGGGTGCGGGCCTGTCGCCCGACGCCATTCGTGCCGCGCGTCAAGGCAAGGGCGAAAGCGCCATCGACGATGCGATTGCCACATTGGCGCTGCGGATCGTCGAAACCCGCGGCAACGTGAGCGATGCAGATTTGGCAGCAGCCCGTCTTGCCGGGCTTGACGATGCGCGCATCGTCGAAGTGGTTGGCAACGTCGCGCACAATGTGCTGACCAACTTCATGAACAATGTTGCGCAGACGGCCATCGACTTCCCGGTCGTCGACCTAGCGATTGCCGCCTGATCTCATTCTACCGCTGGGGCCGGTGATCCGCACCGGCCCCACCATATACCTGCCTGAAAGGATAATGTTATCATGAAACTGCAATTCCTCTCCCCTGCGCTGCACGGTGCGCTCGATTATCTTGCTGCTGGTGCCCTCATCGCGCTTCCCGTCTTGCTTGGCTTTTCGGGGCTGGAGTTCTGGCTCTCGGTTGCGGGTGGCGCTGGCCTCATTCTCTACAGCTTCCTGACCGATTACCGGTTCGGTTTGGTAAAACTCGTCTCATTCAATGCGCATTTGCTGCTCGATCTCAGCGCAGCTGTCGCATTCATCGCCGCACCTTTTGTGTTCGGTTTCGGCTATGCTGCGTCGATCTACTATCCGGTGATGGCCCTCGGAGTGATCGCAGTAGTTACCTTCTCAGCGCGCACAGACAAAGCCGCAGAGCGGATGATCAACGCTTGACCCCAATCCCTCCCCACTCTTGCGAAGCGCGCTGTCCAGTGAGACAATCCGCGCTTCGCAAACTTCTCTCTTTTGAAATAGAATTTCCATGGCCGACGTTCTCAGCGACATTCTCGAAACGATTGCACTCAAGGCCTCTGTCTATTTTCGGACAGACTTCCGCCCGCCCTTCGGTGTTCAGGTTCCCGCTTATGCCCGGGCGGCGCGCTTCCACATTGTTATACAAGGCAGCTGCCAGGTTCGCTTGGTTGATGGTAGTGCTGTCACCCTGAGCGCGGGTGATCTTGTTCTCGTACCCAATGGTAGCCCGCATGTTCTGACCAGTGGCGAAACCAATGTGGCCATGACCTTGGACGATGCATTTGCAGCGGCGAGCTTTGCTGGCACCGGCCCTTTTGTTCTGGGTGATGGCCCCGAAAGCCAAGGGTGCCACATGGTATGCGGGCATTTCAACTTTGCCGAAGGTGCAGACCATCCTTTGCTCCACGCACTGCCCGATTCACTCCATATTACCGCTGCTGAGCGCGCGGCACGGCCTATGCTTGACGATATCGTCCGCTTGGTCAGTCGCCGCATGTTTGCGGGCGAAGTCGGCTCTGTCGCGGTCGTTAGCCGTCTCTCAGAAATCCTGTTCATCGAAATTGTGCAAGCAGTTGTTAATCAGGCGCCTGACGTCGCACGGCTGATGTCTGCGGTCCATGATCCCCAGATCGGGCTGGCTTTGTCGCTGTTCCACGACGATGTCGCGACCAATTGGACCGTTGACAGTCTCGCGAAATCGGTTGCGATGTCACGGAGCCGATTTGCCGAGCGGTTTCATACGCTCGTCGGAACAGCGCCCATGGCTTATGTTCATGAATGGCGCATGCAGCGCGCGCTCAAATTGCTCAATCTACGAACCTCGCCGGTCAAATTGATCGCGACTCGCGTTGGGTATCGTTCGGCTGCCGCTTTTTCGCGGGCCTTCGCCGAACGGTTCGGCGCGTCCCCCGCGCAATATCTGGGCCAGAAAAACGGACGCGAAAGTTAGCACATCGTCTCGATTGCATTGCAGTCCATACCAGAAATGACGCTACTAATTGCGCTCTACGCCTGATTGGCGGAACATGATCACGAAACCACAAGGTCAAAACAGGAGTGTGATCATGACCATTACGCAGAACGAAACTGATATGAATGAGCGCCGCGCTTTTTTGCGCGGGGCGGGCCTCGCCGCTGCAGGCATAGGAGCGTTTGCTGCGGCTGGTTCGCCTGCACTCGCAGCGACGAAGCGGGCCACAGGCCGGGGAAAAGCACTTGCTGGATCGGCCACTGATTTGGACATCCTTCAGGTCGCGCTCGCGCTCGAACATGAAGGCATTGCGGCATATACCATTGCCGGAGGCAGCGGCCTGCTGACGCCCGATGTGTTGAAAGTCGCGCTGGTTTTCCTCGGCCATCACAAGGGGCACCGCGATTCACTCGCTGGTCTGATCCAGAAGGCAGGCGGCAAACCCGTTGAGTCCAAATCCGATGCAGAATATGTGAGCGAACTGAACCTTGGCGCCCTTAAATCGCAGGGCGATGTCGTCGCGCTTGCGACTAGGCTCGAAATGGGGGCGGCCAGTGCCTATGTCGGCCAAGTCGCCGCACTCAAGGATCATAGTCTCGCGCGCCTTTTTGCGCAGCTATCTTCCGACGAGGCGGTGCATTGGGCTATCCTCAACAATGCACTCGGCAACCCGATTCCAGCCAACGCTTATCTGTTTGGATAAGTCGTGAGGACAATGTCGTCTCTGGCGTCCCGGTGCGCAGCGGCAAGCGCGGTTGTAGTGATCGTACTTGCAACAGTGGGTAGTGTTGCCGCGCAAACTCCCGCCGCTGCGGTTGCCGGTAAGGCTGGCTATGAGTCAAAATGCGGCGGCTGCCATTCGGTTGATGCCAACCGGATCGGGCCGCTGCACCGCGGTGTTGTTGGGCGCAAGATCGCGAGTGTGGCAGGCTATGCTTATTCGCCCGCGATCAAGAAATTGTCGGGTGCATGGACCCCGGCGCGACTCAATCAATGGTTGCAAAATCCGCAAGCCATGGCTCCGGGCACGCGAATGTATCTCAGTATCCCCGATGCGACGCAACGCAGCGCCATCATCTCGTATCTAACATCGGTATCACCGCATAAATGATTTTCCGGTTCAGCGCGGCGGCACTCGTTGGTCGCCACGCTGGCAGCCAGCCCCGCACATTCTCCGGCACGCCGAGCTCCCCTCTGACCCTGAGGCCGGTGGGGGGCTGGTAGATGGCCAATGGCCGAGATCCCGTTCGCGCGAAATGCTCAAATGACCGACCGGATTCGGCGCTTTGTAAATCGAGCGGAAGGATCGAGCTTCTCGCACGATCTGCAACGTTATTGGCACCAACAGTGCCAAACACTACGTCATTACGATGTGGCGTTCACCAGCACAGACCGGAACGAGGAGTGTTCAAGGCCCTCAATCCCTTTCTCAGGAGGACATTATGACCAAATTCAAATTCTATCTCTATACTGCGTCCTACTTTCTCATATCGGCATCGGCCTACGCATAAGGGTGTCGGAATCAAGGATATAGAATCGCCCGGAGCAAGTTCATGACAAACACCGAAATAGAGGGCCTCCGCGCCGAAATTGCCGCATGCACCGTGTGCAGCAAGCATCTTTCTGCCGGGCCTAGACCGATCACCCAGTTTAGTTCGACGTCGCGGATCGTGATTATCGGACAGGCACCCGGAACGCGCGTGCATGACAGCGGCATTCCGTGGGACGATGCCAGCGGCGAGAGGCTTCGCGAATGGACTGGCCTTTCGCCCGATCTATTCTACGACGTGACCAAGATTGCGCTGGTGCCCATGGGCTTTTGCTACCCCGGGACCGGAGCGAGCGGCGATTTGCCGCCACGCCCCGAATGTGCGCCGCTGTGGCATGATAAGGTGCTCGCGGCATTGCCGACGGACCGGGTCATTCTCCTCGTCGGCAGCTATGCGCAGGAACGTTATCTGCTCCATGCCAGAAAGCTGTCACTGACCGAGCGAGTGCGGAAATTCGAAGCCTTTAGTCCGCACTATTTTCCGCTTCCTCATCCATCATGGCGCAGCACAGGGTGGATGAAGAAAAATCCCTGGTTTGAAAGCGACGTCTTGCCGAGCTTGCGCCGTCTCGTTCGGAACATTGCCTGATCCCATAAAGATTGGCCTTCAGATGTAACCGCGCAGATAATGAGCAAGTATGCAAGATAAAGGTTTTAATAAACCGATTATTTGAGACCATCCGTTAACCCATAACTTTCAGGTACGTGACATAAAAATATCACACGATCTTTATTTCAAGTACGTCTTAGCCTTTGCCGTCACCTATTGAGATAATCTTGGTTGGAAAGACAAGGTTGCAAGCCCCACAAATACGGAACTCCAATGAAACTATTATCACCGTGGAGACTGCGGGACTGTCTTTACTCCGCAAGTTATTGTCAACGGAAGAAGCGTTATTGTTGGTGCCAATCGCGGTGAGCTAGACGGTTTGATCGCACGATCACCGGCGCCATCTGGCGGGCCATCAATCGCACTCGACGATGGCAAAGTTCACGTTGGCCCTGCGAAGTCAAGCAATGTCGTTTGGCTCGTTCGCTACGGTCCGGCGGTTCGTCTTGTGTCGATCTCCGCGCGCCGCAGCGAAGGTGCCGACAATGTCACTTCGCTAAATGCCGGCAATCGCCTCTCGGACCCGCCGGTGCACAGCTTCAAGCGGGTTGGTTTCGCCTAACAGTTGGAACGTTCCGTTGAGCGTGAAGAAGCAATGACCGTGCACGGTGGCGAGCAATGAGCGCGTTAAAGCAGCCGCCTCGTCAACGCGTGCGGGCGGGAGCGCAGCGGCGATTTCTGTGCGGACAATATTGGTAATCTCGCGGATCTGGTCCTGATAATAGTCCGGCGCAAACACATCATCTGGCAAGCGGTGATCATATAACGCGGTCCACGCGTTGCGGTGCATAATCGCAAATTCGAAATAGGCCTCGATCAGGATGCGCAGTCGGTCGTCATCTCTTCCCGCCAGCTGCGCCTCGATATGCGCCTGCCAATTGCGCAGCGTCTGCGCATTGATCGCCAGCACGAGCAGGTCAAGCGAGCCGAATACATTATAGATTGTGCCAATCGTATAGCCGATCCGCTTCGCCACCTCACGCGCCGAAAAGCGCGCGAAGCCGACCTCCGACATCTGACGATGCCCTTCGGCGACTATCATGCGCTCAAGCTCAGCGCGGCTATGATCTGATCGGCGTCCCATCTGGACGCGCTACAAAATTAATTTTACGTTGTCTAATATTTTAATTGAACGGTGCATAATTATGGGCTAAGCGCGAGTCATCAAGGAGCTTTGCTATGTGGTTTTTGGGTCTCTTAATCTTCGTCCTGTTCATGATGGTGCTGTCCATGGGCAGCCGGACCGCGCGGCTAGAGCAACAGATGAGGGATGTGATCGCCGCGGGGCGGGGGCTTCGGATCGAACTTGAGCGCCAACGCAGTCCAACGCCACCTGCATCGCCCACGCCGCCACCGGCTGCGCGGTCAGTGCCGCCCATCAGGCCGGTGACGCCGCCGCCGCCGGTCGAGCCTAGACCGGAGCCCGCACCAGCGCCCCGCGCGGATACTCCGGCTCCCCGCCCAATGCCTGCGGTACGCGCCGCTTCAGTATCGGCACCAGTTGTGCCGCCACCAGTGGCGCTGCAACCCGCCCCCGAACGCAAGCCCACGCCGAAGGCAATCCCGACCGCACTGCCTAGCGAAACAAGGCCTGTGCAATCTTTATGGGTCAATTTCGAAGACTTGTTCGGTCGCCGCCTCCCTATTTGGGCAGGCGGCATTACGCTCGCGATTGCGGGCGTGTTCATTGCCAAATATGCGATTGATGTTGGCTTCTTCGCCAAAATCTTCACGCCGCCGGTGCAAGTCATTTCCGCCTTTCTCTTCGGCTTTGGCCTGATCAGCGGGGCCGAAACCGCCAAACGCCGCGAAGATGTGGTGCAGGATGATCGAATCGCGCAGGCGCTATCGGGTGCAGGCGTCGCCACGCTTTATGCGGCCACGCTTGTCGCCGCCAATGGTTATGGCCTGATTGGGCCGATTGTTGCGTTTGCCGCGCTCGCGCTGATCACGATTGGTGCCCTGGCGCTCTCGACGCGCTTTGGAGCGCCGACGGCTTTGCTCGGGCTGGTTGGCGGTCTTGCCGCGCCCGTCATGGTGACGGGCTTGACGCAGAATGTGCCGCTGATCGCCATCTATCTTGGTCTTACCATCGCTGGCCTTGCGGGTGTGTCGCGGTGGCAGCGCTGGCCATGGCTCGCGATGATCGCGGTTGCGGGCGGGGCGGGCTGGAGCCTGTGGCTGATCCTCTTTTCAACTGCGCTTGATACCGCCGGATCGCTGTCGCTTGGCGGCTATGTGATCTTGCTAGCGATGGTGATCCCGATGCTGACCTTTGAAGGCGCGCGCGCTCCCCTCTTCCGGGGGTTGTCGGCGATAATTGGTGCGGGGCAACTTGCTTTGTTGCTGGCTCTTGGCGGATTTGATCCGCTTGACTGGGGCTTGTTCGCGCTTCTTGCTGCGGCTGGCCAGTGGCTCGCCACCCGTGAGCGCGGTTATGCGATCATCCCGAGCGTAAGCCTTGCTTTATCGGCGATGCTACTGGCGCTGTGGTTTGATCCGCCGCTCGGCTGGTTCATCACATTCGGTATCGTAATGTCACTGATCCATGCGCTGCCCCTGCTGATAACGCTATGGCAGACACCCGCGCGGGTGCAGCGCGCACGTGAACTCGCCGCGATTGGCTTTGCGATCCTGATCGTGCCTGCGGTTCATTTCTATACTCTTGACGGAAGCCATGATCAGATGTTCGCATTGCTGGCACTGGCGGGCAGCGGTGTGGTCGCCGTTGGTGCCGCCATCGGCTGGAACCGCGACGACCGGCTTGGTGACGTGAGATTTGCCTTGCTGACAAGCGCCGCTGCGCTGTTGCTGGCGGTCAGCTATGCGCTGGCAACGCCGATGTGGGCGCTGCCATTGGGGCTGTCAGCCATCGTCGCGACGTTGCTGATACTCGGGCAACGGGCAGGCGATTACCGTATTAGTGGCACTGCGATTGTCGGGGCGATGGTGACGTTGCTTGCACTCATCAGCACGGGAGGTGTGATCCCGGTCGAAATTGATCGGTTGGTTGGCCTTGGAAGCGGCACTGCTGACTTGCAAGCCATATTGCGCTGGTCGAGCGTCAGCGCGATGGCAATTCTGTTTGCCGTCCGTGCACAACACAGCATTACGCGGATCATCGCGCAAGGCATCGCCGCTATACTGGGCTATGGCCTGATCGCGCAGATCGTGCCGATTGGCCTCGTGCCTTTGATTCCCCCGGCCGCAATCATCGGATTGGCATTGGGATCACAGCGACTTGCCTGGGCAACGCTTGCCCCGGCGATTGCCGTAATGGGTGCGCTTACCGCGCTATGGACCGCCGAGCCCCTCGCGCATTGGCTTGACAAAGGCTTGTTTTCGCTAGGTGGCGTTGGCTTTACAATTGATGATGACGTGTTCACGCTGGCGTTAGTCACCAAGCAATTATTCGCGCCAGCCGTTGCGCTCGGCGTCGCACTCCTGCTGCTCAAAGATCAGCTGAATGTTGCAACACGGATGGTGGCGACGGTAACGCTGGCGATCCTTGGCCTGATATCAGCACATTTGCTCTATCGCTTTGGTTTTGCGGCTCAGTTTGGCACTGATTTTGCCGCGACGGGTGTGTGGCAGCGGCTGATTTGGGAGGGCTTGTTGATTGGCACTGGCTATGCCGCGCTGCGCACGCAGCGATCAGAGACAATTAGGTTGCCCGCGATGATGCTGATTGCCGCAGGCATGCTGCACATGCTTTGGTATACACTCTTTCTCCACAATCCATTGTGGGCGGAGCAGATGGTGGGTGCCTTGCCAATCGCAAACGCGCTGATCGTCATTTACGGCCTGACCCTGTTCGGTATCAAAGTGATTGAGGCTGAGGTCGCAGCACTCTGGCCACCAATCCGCCGCGTATCGCGGGTTGCAACGATGGTCATCGTGAGCTTGTTCAGCTGGAGCCTGCTGCGCCAAGCCTTCCACGGATCACTGTTGATCGATCCGGGCGTCTTCCCGCTCGAAAATGGCGCGCGATCAATTCTTGCGATTGGGCTGGCGGTTGGCTTCTTGCTGTGGGGCATTAGCCGCAACCACCGTGACTGGCGTTTGGCATCATTGCTGCTGATGCTCGTCGCGGTGGCTAAGGTGTTCCTGTTCGATGCAGCAGGGCTCGACGGCTTAATGCGGATTGGTTCGTTCGTTGGTTTGGGCTTCAGCTTGATCGGGATTGGCTGGCTTTACAGCCGCCAACTCGGCCGCGATGCGGCGCGACAGCCCTCATCTTCGGCATCATTAACAGAAAATTGAGCGTGTTTCCTTATTCACGATATGTCTAAAGGATATTCATATGTCTGCCCCCGATCTGTCTCTCTTAACCAAACGCCGTTTTGCGCCGCTGTTTGTCGTTCAATTCCTCGGCGCGTTTAATGATAATGTGCTCAAATTCGGCATGTTGTTCCTCGCGACATACAGCATTTACGAACATGCGCCTGATAAGGTTGAGCAATTGGGTGCGCTGGCGACGGGACTGTTCATCCTGCCTTATTTCTTGCTGTCTGCGCTCGGCGGGCAGCTTGCCGACCGATGGGACAAAGCAAAGCTGATCCAGCTGATCAAGCTAGCTGAAATAGGCTTCATGGCGCTGGGGCTGGCGGGTTTTCATTTTCAGTCAATCCCGCTGTTGATGAGCGCCTTGTTCCTGATGGGCGTCCATTCAACTTTGTTTGGCCCGGTCAAATATTCGATCATGCCCCAGCATCTGGGCCAGAATGAGATTATGGGCGGCACCGGCGTGATCGAGGCAGGGACGTTCTTGGCGATCCTCGGCGGTCAATTGCTTGCCGGCGTGCTGACGCCGATGAATGCGGGCATGGTTGCGACAGGGCTTGCGGTTGTTGGCTTCCTCTCCAGTCTGATGATACCCCCTGCTCCTTCGGCCAATCCTGATCTCAAGATCGATTATAACGTCTTTCGCGGCACTTGGCAGATCCTGTCAGATGCGATGCGCGGGCGCGGTGTGTGGCTCACAATATTGGGGATCAGCTGGTTCTTCGCAGTGGGCGCGGTGATCCTCGCTGAATTTGCGCCGCTGGTGAACGGAACGCTTGGCGCGCAGAAAGAAGTCGCGACTTTGTTCCTGATGATCTTTTCGATCAGCATTGCGATCGGATCGATGTTCGTAAACTATTTGCTCCGCGGCGAAGTTTCGGCACGTTATGTGCCGGTATCCGCGCTCGGTATGGCAGTTTCGCTGCTTTATCTGTGGATTGCGACCAGCGGCTATGACGTTCAGCATGAGGGCGCGAATATCGGCACCTTCATCGCCAGCAAAGGATCATGGCATATCATGGTCGCGCTGGTTGGCATCGCCTTTGCCGGGGGCATGTTCATCGTCCCACTCTACGCCATCCTGATGACTGAAACGCCCAAGGAGGAACGCTCGCAGATCATCGCCGCCAATAACATCGTCAATTCGCTGATGACTGTGATCATGGTGCTGATCGTCACGCTCTTGCTCGCAAACGGCGTCGATATCCCGGGTCTGATAGGCACGCTGGGCTTTGCGACGCTCGCGGTGGCACTGATCGCTTGCTATCTCTTGCCCGAAACCGTGATCAAATGGATGTTCAAGGCCGCGCTCACCTTCTTCTACCGTGTTGAGGTTGCGGGTGAGGAAAATATGCCAAAGCCGGGCGAACGCGCGGTCGTTGTGGTCAATCATGTGTCCTTTATCGATGGGCTGTTGCTCGCGGCATTTTTGCCGGGCAAGCCCACCTTTGCCGTCCACACCGCTATTACCAAGCGCTGGTGGATCCAACCTGCGCTCAAATTGTTCGATGCTTTCCCCGTAGACCCGACCAATCCCATGTCCGCCAAACGGATGGTCAAAGCCGTGAAGGAAGGGCGCACGCTCGTTATCTTCCCCGAGGGGCGGATTACGGTCACGGGCGCGCTGATGAAAGTGTTTGATGGCCCCGGCATGGTTGCCGATAAATCGGACGCGCCGATCATCCCCGTACGGATTGACGGGGCGCAATATTCGTCATTCTCTTACCTGCGCGGCAAGGTGCGGCTGCGGATGTTCCCCAAGATCAAGCTCACCATCCTGCCGCCACGCCGCTTCGAGATACAAGGCGAAATGTCGGCACGCGCTAGGCGGGCGATTGCGGGGCGCAAGCTGTATGACGAAATGAGCCTGATGATGTTCGCCACCTCGGACAGCGAACGCACACTCTATGATGCGCTGATCGACGCGCGCAAAATCCACGGGCGCAAGTCGCTGGTGGTTGAGGATGTCAAACGCGTGCCGCTGTCTTACGGCGGCCTGATTACGGCCACGCAAGCACTCGCCCGGCCGTTCAAAGCGATCACCGCGCGCGGCGAAGCGGTCGGCGTCCTCCTGCCCAATGTGAACGGCGTTGTGGTGACCTTGTTCGCGCTGCAATCAATCGGGCGTGTTGCCGCGATGCTCAACTATACAGCGGGCCTTACCAACATTCGTGCGGCGTGCGGCGCGGTAAGCATGAAAACGATCATCACCGCGCGCGCCTTCATCACGCAAGCCAAGCTCGGCGATATCATTGCGGGGCTTGAGGCTGACGGGTTGAAGATCGTCTATCTCGAAGATGTCGGCGGGAGTATCGGCACGCTTGCCAAAATGCGCGCGCTGGTGGCGAGCTATTTCGCTGGATCGCTCCATGCGCGCGAAAAGCTGAGCGCGGATAGCCCCGCCGTCATCCTCTTCACCAGCGGGTCAGAAGGCCTGCCCAAAGGTGTCGCGCTCACCCACCGCAATCTCCTTTCCAATTGTCAGCAGATTGCCGCGCGGATCGATTTTAACGGGTCGGATATCGTGCTCAACGCGCTCCCTGTCTTCCACAGTTTCGGGATGACGGGCGGCACGCTCTTGCCGATCCTCAACGGTATCAAGACCGTGCTATACCCAAGCCCGCTGCATTACCGCATCGTCCCCGCACTTGCTTATGATAGCAATGCGACGATCCTGTTTGGGACTGATACGTTCCTCAGCGGCTATGCCCGGATGGCGCATAGTTATGACTTTTACAGCCTGCGCTTCATCTTTGCGGGGGCTGAACGCGTCCGTGATGAAACGCGTAAAATCTATAGCGACAAATTCGGCCTGCGCATCCTTGAAGGCTACGGCGCGACTGAGGCGGGGCCCGTCATCGCGGTCAACACGCCGATGCATTTCAAGGCAGGCAGCGTTGGCCGTTTGCTCCCCGGTATCGAAGCACAGCTTGATGATGTTCCCGGCATTGATGAAGGCGGGCGGCTTTCGATCCGCGGGCCCAATGTGATGGCAGGATATTACAAGGCCGATGCACCCGGCCTGCTCCAACCCCCGGCGGGCGGCTGGCATGACAGCGGCGATATCGTCACCATCGATGATAATGGCTATGTGACGATCAAAGGTCGCGCCAAACGCTTTGCCAAAATCGGCGGCGAAATGGTCTCGCTGCCTGCGGTCGAAGGCTATGCCGCATCGGTTTGGCCAGGGTTCGATCACGGCGTCGTCACCCGCCCTGATCCGCGCAAGGGCGAACAACTCGTGCTCTTCACCACCAAGCCCGATGCGAAATTCGCTGATCTGTCGGTGTGGGCAAAGGCCAATGGCATCGCCGAACTCGCCGTGCCACGCGATATCCGCGTGGTCGAGGCGCTGCCGGTGCTCGGCACGGGGAAGATTGATTATGTCACAATGGGGGCGATGGTGGGTTAGGCCCCCATCGCCACAATCACATCCCACTCTGCATCAGCAATCGGGCAGACCGAGAGGCGGAATTGCTGAAACATCTTCATCCCCGCCAATCGCGGTTCGGCCTTCATCGCGGCGAGCGTGACGGGGGTGGCAATCGCGCGCACGGGTTCGATATCGACCATCACGAACTTGCCCTTTTCATCGCTCGGATCGGGATAAGCAGTCTTCACCACGCGCGCGATGCCGACGACCGCTAGCCCTTCATTGCTGTGGTAGAAGAACACCTCATCCCCCACCACCATAGCTTTCAGATACAGCGCCGCCTGATGATTGCGCACGCCGTTCCAATGCGTGCGGCCATCTTTCACCAGATCGTCCCAGCTATATTTGAACGGCTCCGATTTCATTAGCCAATGGGCCATCTCACGATCCTTTTGGCGCGTGGCGCGCGACGAATAACTGGCCGCCTTCTGTCACAAACACCGCACATAAGGCAACCAGCCCGCACAGGACAAATCCCGTGTAGAGCGGCACTGTCGTGCCATTGAATGATTGGCCGATGATGCTGCCGACAATCATCCCCATCAAATTGCCCAGCGACCCTTGCAGCGAATTGGCCATCCCCGCGACAGACCCCATATTCTCCATCGCCATTGCGCCGAAATTACCCACCGTCAGCGAAAAGCCCATCATCATCAGCATCTGCAAGCCGATGAAGCTCCACAACGTCTCCAATCCCAACAGCCCGACGATCAAATGAACCGCCGCCATGCCCGTGAAAAAAATCAAAGCCCAGTGCCCGATCAGCCGCATGCCATAGCGCCGCACGATGCTCGCATTGATGAGCGACGCGACGGCCATCCCCGATGCCATGATTGCAAAGCCCATTGGCAATAGGTCGGGGCGACGAAAGGCATGATCAAATATCTGCTGCACCGACAGCAGAAAGCCGTAGAGCGCACAGCTGATCATTGCCATCGCCAGGCTATAGCCAAGCGACATGCGGTCCATCACCACCGTCATCGCGCTTTGCCGGATAGTGGTGAAGCTGATCATCGTCCGGTTTTCAGCGCCAAGCGTTTCGGGCAATCGGATATAGACCCAGCCCCAAATCACCAGCCCGATCAGCGCCAACGCGCCAAAAATCCAGCGCCACGGGCCAAAGAACAAGATCAATTGCCCCATTGAGGGCGCAAGGATGGGGGCAGCCATGAAGATCATGCTTGCCAGGCTCATCACCTGCGCCATTTCGCGCCCGACAAAGCGATCACGCACCACCGAGCGAACGATCACCTGGCCCCCGGCCGCCATCATTCCCTGAAGGAAGCGGGCGATCAACAATATCTCAAAGGTCGGCGCAAGCGAGGCGGCTAGGCTGGTCAGCACAAAACCAAACAGCGCGCACAGCATCAATCCACGCCGCCCGTAACGATCCGACAGCGTGCCAACGATGAGCTGCATCACGCCGAATCCGCCCAGAAAGGCGCTGATCACAAACGGCCGGTCATTTTCGCGAGTCACGCCCAGATCAGCCCCAATTTGCGGGAGCGCGGGGAGCATCGAATCGATCCCGAACGCCACGATCATCATCACACAGGCAATCAGCAGCACAAATTCATACTGGCCGGGGCCGGGCTTCGCTTTTGGTTCAGTATTGGTCATATGGCTTCCCCTAACGCATATCAAAGCGATGCCAAGCATGTGGCACCGCGAAAGTTCATAATCCGGGTAAAAGGGCGCGCCACGAACAAGCTTTGGTTCAGGCTCTCTTCGCTTATCCTGAATAGCGGAAAAAGGAAGCAACCCCCGACGGATTTCTCCGACTGTGCCCACGCTTAACCAATAAGCGTCACGCTGTCAAGCAATAATTTTCCATATAGGATTTTCGACACGCCACTTGCTGAGTGGCCCGCCCTCAATCCGCAAACAGCAGCACCGGGGTTTCAAGATATTTGCGCACCGCCTGCACAAAACTCGCCGCATCGAACCCGTCAACGACGCGGTGGTCGCAGCTGATCGATAAGTTCATCAGCTTGGCACGGACAATATCATCGCCCACGAAAATCGGTCGTTCGATGATCCGGTTGGGGCCGATGATTGCGACTTCGGGCCGGTTGATCACCGGCGTTGTCGCAATCCCGCCAAGGCTCCCGAGCGACGTAATGGTGAGCGTTGATCCTGACAGCTCCGCACTGCTCGCCTTGCCGCTCCGCGCGGCTTGCGCCAACCGCATGATCTCGCGCGCCAATTGCCAGATGTTCATTGCTTGCGCATCGCGGATCACCGGTACCATCAGTCCCGCGTCGGTCTGCGTCGCGATGCCCAGATGGACGCTGCCGTGGCGCGTCACCACGCCCGCTTCATCGTCATAGCGGGCGTTGATCATCGGAAAATCGGGGATCGCCTTGCATATCGCGACGATCAGCAGCGGTAACATGGTCAGCTTGGGGCGATCCCTGCGATTATCGTTGAGATCGCCGCGCATCGCCTCAAGGCTCGTCACGTCAATTTCTTCAACATAAGTGAAATGGGGAATGTGCCGCTTTGACGCCGCCATATTTTCGGCGATGCGGCGGCGCATGCCGATAACCTTGATCGCCTCATCGGCGCGCGGTGCGCCCGCCGATTTGTAAACGCCGTGATAGCTCAGATAAGCATCCAGATCAGCATGGCGCACCCGGCCCCCTTCACGCGCGCTAACCTGCGTCAGATCAATCCCGAGTTCCTTCGCGCGTTGCCGCACGGCGGGCGAGGCAAGCGCCTGCGGGCCGGGGATGGGAACATCGATGGGCAGCGCATCGGGATGGGGTTCTGGCACATATTTGGGCGAGGGACGTTCCTCCCCGAGCTCGTCTCGGGGAGGTGGCTCGCGGAGCGAGACGGAGGGGCGTTCTTCGGCTGCCACCTCCCCTCCACCCCCGCCTGCGGCGGCGGTCCCCCTCCCCGAGTCAAGCTCGGGGAGGATATTTTCAACCTCAATCACCACCAGCGTCGATCCAATCGGGATCATATCGCCCACTTCGCCCGCTAGCGCGACGACAATGCCCGACACCGGCGATTCCATCTCCACAGTCGCTTTGTCAGTCATCATGTCGGCAAGGCCCTGATCCTCGCGCACATGATCACCAACCGCCACATGCCAGGCGACCACCTCAGCCTCGGCAATACCTTCGCCAATATCGGGCAAACGAAATTCAAAGCGTGCCATCCTAAATCCTCCCCATTTGTGGGGAGCGGAACCGCGAAGCGGTGGAGGGGGGCGTGCGCAAGAGGTGCCTTCTGACCGCCCCCTCCGTCGGCTTTGCCGCCACCTCCCCGCAGACGGGGAGGGTTTTAGACCGGTTCAGCATCATCATTCCCCCATAACCCGTTCAATCGCCATGCCAATACGGACAGGCCCCGGAAAATAGGCCCATTCAAGGCTGTGCGGATAGGGCGTGTCAAATCCCGTCACGCGCTCGACCGGCGCTTCGAGATGGTAGAAGCAGCGCTCCTGCACCAGTGCCGAAAGCTCCGCGCCAAAACCTGCCGTCCGTGTCGCTTCATGCACGACCAAGCAGCGCCCGGTTTTTTTGACTGACGCCTCAATCGTTTCAATATCAAGCGGCAAAAGGGTGCGCAGATCAATCACTTCCGCATCAACGCCAAGTTCCTCAACCACGCCGAGCGCGACATGCACCATCGTGCCATAAGCCAGCACGGTGAGATCAGCGCCCGCCCGCACAATCGCGGCTTTGCCCAAGGGGATTGTATAATGCCCCTCAGGCACCTCGCTTGCGGGATGCTTTGCCCAGGGCGAAACGGGGCGGTCATAATGGCCATCAAACGGCCCGTTATAAATCCGCTTGGGTTCAAAGAAGATCACCGGATCATTATCCTCAATCGCCGCAATGAGCAGCCCTTTGGCATCATAGGGGGTTGAGGGGATGACGGTCTTTAGGCCCGAGACATGCGCGAAGATCGCCTCGGGCGATTGGCTATGCGTCTGCCCGCCAAAAATGCCGCCGCCGAACGGCGAACGCACGGTGATCGGCATCACCCACTGCGCCGCTGACCGGTAGCGAATTCGCGCGGCTTCGGACACTAATTGATCAAGCCCGGGATAGATATAATCGGCAAACTGAATTTCAGGCACCGGGCGCAAGCCATATGCCGCCATGCCGACCGCGACGCCAATAATCCCGCATTCGGTGATCGGCGTATCAAACGCCCGCGTCTTCCCAAATTTGGCTTGAAGCCCAGCGGTCGCGCGAAACACGCCGCCGAAATAGCCTGCATCTTCACCAAAGACGATCACATCGGGATCGCGCGCCATCGTGACATCCATCGCCGAATTGATCGCTTCGATCATGTTCATTGTGGTCATGCCCCCTCTCCTGGAAGGCAGGAACTATAACTTGTTCCCCGGCGCAGGCCGGGGTCCAGACGGGCCCGATTTTTGAGGCTTCGCCATAGTTTTTGTGAAGGGACTGGACCCCGGCCTTCGCCGAGGAACAGAAAAGTGCTCACAATATTATCGTTAGGTGAGAGGATCACACCGTCGGCCATTTGCGCATCCTCTCGGCCATCATCTGCGCGCTTTGTTCGCGCAAATGCCAGGGCATTTCCTCAAACACATCTTCGAACATCGTTTCGAGCGGCTGATGCAGCCCGTGGCCCAAAATGCCATTACCCTCCGCATCCTTCTGCGCGGTTTTCACTTGGGCGAGCAGTTCAGCGTCCATCGCGTCGTGACGATCCTCATCCCATTCGCCCAGCGTGATCAAATGCGCCTTCAACCGCGCAATGGGATCACCCAGCGGCCACTGGCCGGCCTCCCCCGCTGACCGGTAAGCCGATGGATCATCCGAAGTGCTATGCCCCTCGGCGCGATACGTGAAATATTCGATGAGCGTCGGGCCGTGGTTGCCCCGCGCGCGTTCGGCCGCCCACAAAGTCGCCGCATAAACGGCGAGCGCATCATTGCCATCAACACGAAGGCCCGCAATCCCATAACCAATGGCGCGCGCGGCAAAGGTCGTCGCCTCGCCGCCCGCAAAGCCAGTGAAGGAGCTGATCGCATATTGGTTGTTGATCACGTTGAAAATCACCGGCGCGCGATAAACGGTAGCAAAGGTCATCGCGGCGTGGAAATCACCCTCTGCCGTCGATCCTTCGCCACACCAGGCGGCGGCAATCTTGGTATCGCCCTTGATCGCGCTCGCCATTGCCCAGCCTACCGCTTGCGGCAGCTGCGTCGCCAAATTGCCCGACAGCGTGAAAAATCCATATTCGGGGCTGGCATACATGATCGGCAATTGCCGCCCTTTTAGCTTATCGGCGCTATTCGAATAAATCTGGTTCATCATTTCAGTGAGCGGACAGCCGCGCGCGATCAGCAACCCCTGCTGGCGGTAAGACGGGAAGAACATATCATCCCGGTCAAACGCATAAGCCGCCGCCACCGAGGTCGCCTCTTCGCCGAGGCATTTCATGTAAAAGCTGGTCTTGCCCTGACGCTGCGCGCGAAACATCCGGTCATCAAAAGCACGGGTCAGCGCCATGCTGCGCAGGATAGCGCGCAGCCTTTCGGGCGAGAGGCGCGGGTTCCACGGGCCAACCGCCTGATGATCCTCCCCCAGAACGCGCACCAGACCATAAGCCAAATCGCGAAATTCATGCGGGCTGGCCGCGATATCAGGGCGCGGCGCAGCCCCCGCCGCCGGAATGTCAAAGCTTTCAAAATCCACCACCTCGCCGGGCCGATGCTTGGGTTCGGGCACATGAAGCGCGAGCGGCGGAAGATTCGTTTGCTGCATCCCAGTGTAATAAAATTACGCGCGTGCTTTAGCCATCTATTTTTTTGGGGGGAGCAATGCGGTAAGAGATTTTGGAAAGCACGAGGGCTGTATGAGGCCGGGTCTCGTTAAAGTCCCTTCGCCACGCCGCGATCCTACACTAACCCGGTCCTTCGGCGACCGGCGGGATTACGATCTGTCCCCGGTGTAGCATTCCATCTTGGCCCAAACGGACGACAAAGTCATAAGACAAGCTTTTTCTAATCAGGTGGAATCACCTGATGACTCGGAAAACGCGAAAAAAACAATGCACCCCCAACAAAAAGGGGCGCCCCCTTGCGGAGACGCCCCTTCCTTGACGCATCAGACCGGCGTCGTGATAACGCAGGTCAATCCAAAAGCCAAGCTTATTTGAGTTCGACGGTCGCGCCAACGGCTTCGAGCTGTGCCTTGACCTTCATGGCTTCGTCTTTGCTGACGCCTTCCTTGATGGCCTTTGGCGCCGCTTCGACAGCAGCCTTGGCTTCGGTGAGGCCCAGACCCGTAATCGCACGGACTTCCTTGATGGTGGCAATCTTGTTGCCGCCGTCGCCGGTCAGGATCACGTCAAATTCGGTCTGCTCTTCAACCGCCGCTGCGGCAGGGCCAGCGGCTGGGCCAGCAACCGCAACCGCAGCTGCGGCTGAAACGCCCCATTTTTCTTCGAGCATTTTCGAAAGTTCAGCGGCTTCGATAACGGTCAGCGCCGAAAGGTCGTCTACAATCTTGTTCAAATCAGCCATGGTAAGTCTCCAATAAAATAGATTAAGTCAGGTAAAATCAGGCAGCTTCTTTAGTTGCATATGCACTAAGCACACGCGCCAGCTGGCCAGCAGGGGCCTGGATGATCTGAACCACCTTGGTCGCAGGTGCTTGGACAAGCCCCACAATCTTGGCGCGCAGTTCATCAAGCGATGGCAGCGTTGCCAGCGCCTTCACACCCTCAACATCAAGGACAGTATCGCCCATCGCGCCGCCAAGGATTTCCAACTTGTCGTTGGTCTTGGCGAAATCGACGATCACCTTGGCCGCAGCCACAGGGTCTGCCGATGTGGCAAGCGCCGTCGGCCCGGTCAGCAAGGTGCCGAGTGAGGCGTAGGGCGTGCCCATCGCGGCGATATTGGCCAGCTTGTTCTTTGCCACCCGGTACTGAGCGCCCGCTGCGCGCATCTTGATCCTCAAATCGGTCGATTGCGCGACGGTGAGGCCAAGGTTACGGGTGACAACCACCACACTAACCTCTTTGAAAGTTGCGTTCAGTTCGGCGACCAGCTCGGATTTTTGCGTACGATCCATGCCATTCTCCACATTACATACGCCGGACCATCCGGACGCATGGATAGCCATTGGGGCAAGCCCCAAAAGCAAAGTCCGCAGGGAATTGGGATGTGCGCAGCGATTGGGCTAGGCCACAGCTACGAAATCTTGTTCCCCGTCTAGGCTGGATATTAAGAAGGTTTCCCTTCACCAACTGTCTCGGACGGATCACTGACGGGCTTTTGGCCTATCAGCGAAGGTGGCGCGGTTAGCAGAAATGACGTCGGGGTCAAGGGAAATGTGGAATCCGACCCCTATTGGCGACACCCAGCCCCCAGCCCCTTCCACAGCGCAGCATTGAACGCCTTGGCATCAAGCCGGTCTTCGCTTGAGAAATCCTGGCCCTTCATCTCCGCGCTCCAGAACGCTGAACTGCGCAATGGGCAGGTGAGCGCTGCCGTTTTGGCGGGCACATAAGCGGTCACCGGAATCGGCAACTTGGTAGTGCGGAGCACATCGGAGGCCTTAGCGGTGAAGCGCCAGCTGGTCTGGCTCATGTCAAACACGTCGGCCATCGGCACTGCCAGGGCATCGCCCAGCCCCATTGGTTTTAGGCCCAGCACGCTCTCAATCGTGCGGAGCATGTCGACCGTATTATACCGCGTCGATACCAGCGCCTTTTGCCGCACATAGGGCCCCGCGACGAAGGCGATGCTGCGCCGCGCGTCGACATGGTCGGTGCCGTTCTGTGCATCATCCTCGATAACGAAGACCAACGTCGAATCGCGTGCGGGGCTGTTCGCCAACCGTTCAAGCACCATGCCGACCGCATAATCATTGTCGGCCATCTGCGTTTCGACCGTATTGACCCCGTCTATCGCCTCGTCAAACGATCCGAAATGATCGTGCGAGAGCCGCAACAATGTCAGCGCAGGCATCGTACCGCTTGCCATTTGCTGATCAAATTCGCGGATCCATTCCTTCGCCAGCCAATAATCGGGGAATTTCATATCAAAGCTGCGGAAATAAGGATCACTGCGATTGGCGAGCGCAGGATCAGCCGACACGAACACCACCTTCTTTTCGGCGGCTGGTTCGCGGATCAGCGGCACCGCGCCGGGATTGGGCGCTTCGTAAAGCGAGGCGGGCGAAAAACCATAATTGCGCACGGTCAGGCCTGCGCGGATCGCGGCGTGCCAGATATGGCCTTGGCCGGGCAAATCATCTTCATCGGGATCGGGCGAGGTCAACAGCGCAGGCCCGGGCAACACATCGGGGTCAGTGGAAATGGTCGGATCAACCGCGCGCCGTTGTTCGGGGGTCAGGCCGGTCGCGATATTGCGGTCAGCGCCTTCGGCCTCATAGGCGAGGCCGCGCTGCGCATAATTGACCGGCGCTGTTTTTTCGAGAAGGTCGGGCACGCGGCCTGCCGTCGTCCATGTCCACCCCGTGCTTGATTGTTCGCCGCTGTCGTAGAAATTATCAAGCGTCACAAACTGCCGCGCGAGCGCATGGTGATTGGGCGATAGCCGTTCCCCCAGGATGGCGAGGCTGGGGTCACCATTGCCAATTTCGAGATCGCCCAGCACCTGATCATAAGTACGGTTTTCCTTCACTATGTAGATCACATGTTTAATCTTGGCGCGCACCTGCGCCATTTTGGTCTCAGCGGCGGCGCGTGCCTTGCTTTGATTGAGCCCGATATTGTCGGCGACTTGCAGCGTTGCTTTCGCAAGCGCGGCGGGCGCGGGGGCGGGGAATTGCAGCAGCCCGGCCTTTTGTATCTGATAGATATATTGATTGGCTCCGCCGCACGCGTCGGGCTGCGCCTTTGATACCGCCAGCTTGGGCTTGCAGCCGGTCGGGTTGGGGCCGGGCACTGATTTCCGGTTGACGACGAAGATGCGCTTGCCATCGCGGCTTGTGGCGGAGGCGCTGGGATACCAGCCTGTGGGGATCAAGCCGACAACTTCGGTCGCGGCGTCGCGCGGTTCAACCACCGCCAGCGCATTGATGCCGCCATAGGTGATCAGTAATTTGCGATTGGGGGCCATCGTCAGGCTGTTGGGATTGGCACCTTTGCCCAGCGGCGCGGCCGACAGTCCGTCGGGCAGGCCAAGGCGCGGCTGCGCGATCAGCGTATCTGTGCGCGTATCGATAATGGCGAGCCGGTCGGCATTATCCTGCGTGGCATAAAGCCGCGCCTTTGCGGGGTCGTAAAGCAAAGCGGTCGGCTCGCCGATGGTTGTGATCCGTTTGGTCACAGTGATTTTATCGTTGGTGACGTCAAGTGCCACAATCTGCCGGTCGCGCGGGGCCGAGACATAAGCATGGCCCTTATCGCGCCAGGTGACGAACAGCGGAAATTCGCCACCGGCTACGCCCGATTGGCCGGGGTCGATTTTGCCGGGGCGCAAATCTTGCTCGGTGATGATCGCGCGCGTGGCGACGTCGATCAGCGTGACCGAGTCGTTATAATAATTGGCAACGAGTATCCGTGCGCCATCGGGGCTGACCGCAACGCCCGCCGCTTGCGGTAATACGCCCGTGCCAACGCCGGCTTTGTGGCCAAGCTTTATCGCGCTGCCATCCTCGGCAAAGCCCTTGGCCCCGCGCGCATAGACCCGCACGACATCGTCAAGCCCACCGCCGACGACAAAGCCTTTCCCGCCTGGCAACCAGGCGATCCCCGAATAGCTATTGGGCAAGGTCAGCGACTGTTTGCGCACGCTGCCCTTGGCCGTGATTGCATAGACGAAAATATATTGGCCCGATTGGCCAAGCGAAATCTGGCCATTTGGCGCATTAACGCGGTTGAACCCGCTCGTCAGCACCAGCATCTCCTGACCATCAGGGCTCACCGCAATCGCCGCCGCGCCGTCAGCGACATAGGTCGGATAGGGGCCAACATCGCTGACCAGCGGCGCAAACCGCGCGCCCGGCGTCGCCAGCGGCGTGATCACTTGTCCCGTGGGCAGCGCTTCGCCTTGCGCAAAGGCGTGGCCAGAAGATATCGTCCACAACAGCCCTGCCGCCATCACCGTGCGTGAACCGATCATCCTCATTCTCCCCATATCGCCCGCCCGCTGTGCGCGCATTATGAGGGATTAGCCAGTCCCTGAGTCAGATTGATGACGATGTTGAGCCGCAGAACATTATTGCAGCATTGAAATATGGTAGCCAACGTTGCGGGGTGCGAAGGGGCGGGTGTCGA
>JBJXDU010000036.1:0-6609 GCA_046153565.1 Sphingomonadaceae bacterium | reverse complement strand
TCGAAGCGCAAGTATCGACCGATGGCACGCGCAAATGGTTGCTGCGGTCGCCCGACGCGCAAGATTATGAGATGGTGTTCATTCCCGATGCGGATCGCGGGACGCTTTGTGTGTCTAGCCAAGTGGGGTGCACGCTTAACTGCCGCTTCTGCCACACCGGCACGATGCGGCTGGTGCGCAATCTGACCGCTGGTGAGATTGTTGGTCAGGTTATGCTCGCGCGCGATTCGCTGGGCGAATGGCCCAGCGCGCAGGAAGGGCGGATGCTCACCAACATCGTGATGATGGGGATGGGTGAGCCGCTCTATAATTTTGACAATGTCCGCGATGCATTGAAGCTGGTGATGGACGGCGATGGCCTTGCGCTTTCCAAGCGACGGATTACGCTCAGCACGAGCGGCGTTGTGCCGATGATGGCGCGTGCGGGCGCGGAGATTGGCGTCAATCTGGCGGTATCGCTGCACGGCGTGAGCAAAGAAGTGCGCGACGAAATCGTGCCGATCAACCGCAAATATGGGATCGAAGAATTGCTTCAGGCCTGCGCCGACTACCCCGGGGCCAATAATGCGCGGCGGATCACGTTTGAATATGTGATGCTCAAGGACAAGAATGATAGTGACGCCGATGCGCGCGAGCTTGTCCGCTTGATCATGCATTATAAACTCCCCGCCAAAGTTAACCTCATTCCCTTCAATCCATGGCCGGGGGCCGCCTACGAATGTTCGACGCCCGATCGGATTCGCAGTTTTTCGAACATCATTTTCAAAGCGGGCATCTCGGCCCCCGTGCGCACCCCGCGTGGTCGCGATATTGATGCGGCCTGCGGTCAGCTAAAGACCAGCAGCGAACGCAAGACCCGCGCCGAGCTCGATGCGCTCGCCGAAGAAAAGCAGGCCGCGCTCGGGTGACGCCGGTGCGGCGCCCCTTTGGCAAAACGCGAGCGGCGGTGGCCGTGGCGCGCGCGGCCCTGATGCTGCCGCGCTGGCGGCTTGCGGGAAAGCGGTGGCACAAGAAGCGTGTCTATGAACAAGCCTTTTACCGCCGTATTGCGCGCGGCTTTGTCTCAAAAATCGAACTGCGCGGCAATCCAGCCGCGCGTCCGGGTACGTTGTTTATCAGCAATCACATCAGCTGGCTCGATATCCCCGTCATTGCGAGTGTGATCGATACCGAATTCATTGCGATGGATGATATTGCAAGCTGGCCGCTGGTCGGCGCGCTGTCAAAGCGCACGCATACGTTGTTCATCTCTCGGACAAAGCGTGGTCAGGCCAAACTCCACATCGACCAGATGGCGGCGATCTTGCAATCGGGCGTCAATCTGATGCTGTTCGCCGAAGGGACAACCTCGCCGGGGGCGACTGTCCTCCCCTTCATCTCAAGTCTTTTTGCTGCCGCGCCGTTTGCAAGCGAGATCCGCCCGGTTTTCATCGGTTACCGCAAGAAAGGCGGCGCGCGGCTGAGCGATGATGAAATGGCGACGATTGGCTGGACCGATCACAATGGCTTGATGCCCAATGCGCTAGGCGTTGCCGGTATGAAGATTGAAGCGGTTGTGACGGTTTTGGGGCCACCGCCACCGCAGTGCCAGTCGAACCGCCGCACGCTTGCCGATCATTGTTACAAGGTAATTAGTGACGGCTATGCAGCCTATCGATGCGAGACAGGCCAACCCTAGTCACCTAAAGCTGAAGTTGGTAATATTATCAGGATCGGCTTTCCGTGGTGGGAGGTCGTGATGGCGAACAGGTTTGCGAAGGGTCGTCCGATGGCGGCACTGGTTTTTCGGATGACGAGCGTTCCCATCTTGCGCGTCAGGTTCGGCGTCAGCGTGTGGCCCGCTCGCTTTCGGAGCGTTGCCGGATTGTCTTGGCCTGCTCTGAAGGTGAGCAGAGCAAGGCCGTGGCAGAGCGCTTGGGCATTTGCGCGACCACGGTCGCCATCACCGTCTCGCCAGATCGTCAACCTTACACATTTTGGTTACAAGATGGTCCCAGCCCGAAGATCAGCAGAAAGGCTATGCAATAACATATTGTAAAATATCAATAATTTGGTCGGGGAAACAAGATTCGAACTTGCGACCCCTGCCTCCCGAAGGCAGTGCTCTACCGGGCTGAGCTATTCCCCGAACCGTGTGACATAGACGCTATGGCGAAACTAACGCGGCTTCAGTCTGGTTTCAAGTGGGCGCTTTCGCAACTGTGGGTGCGCTCAGACTTGATCTTCGAAGGGGTCAGCAATCGATTCGTCATGGCCCGTTCCTGAACTCAGAAAAACAAGCCCCATCAAAGCTGCTGCCAACAAAACCGATGCAAAAATACCAAGTGCGGTGAACAATAGCATCAACCACGGCACGGGGCCGGCGAGCAGCCATAACAAGCCAAGGCCGCCCACCACCGCGCCGAACGACGCAAGCGACATCCACCACATCAATCGCCGGTACCGTGCCCAGGCGAAATCGGCATATTCTGGGTCATCAAGCGCGGATTGTTGCTCAATCATCATGCCCCCTTGAACCCTCCGCGATTAATCATCAAGATGCCCTTTGATAGCGAGGGCGATTGTTATGACGATCCGGGCGATACTCACCACCAAAGGCAGCGACATATTGTCAATTTCGGGCAACGCGATGGTTAGCGACGCGGTGGCACTGTTGGCAGAAAAGCGAATCGGGGCCTTGCCTGTGGTTGATGATGGTGCCGTCTGCGGCATCTTTTCCGAACGCGATGTGATTTATGGATTGGCGCGCGAAGGGGCGGCGATATTATCGCGCAAGATTGCCGAGGTGATGATTTCACCTGCCATCACTGTGACATCCGACGACGGGGTGATTGATGCGCTGGGCTTGATGACGCGAAGGCGGATCCGCCATTTGCCCGTGATCGATGAAGGCACGCTCAGCGGATTTGTGTCTATCGGTGATCTCGTAAAACACCGGATCGATCAGATTGAGGCCGACGCCGCGGCGATGCGCGATTATATTCAAGGGGCGTGATTGGCTTTACGTTCACTATATGCCGATGCGCATGTTCATGCGACCACGCAATAGCGGCTAACGCGATCGCTTCGTCGCGAATTGAGCGTGCGCGCTGCGGGCCATGTCGATCAACTCGTCAAACACAGGGTGGCGGGTTATAGCGAGCGCGGCAATCCAACACAGAACGCCCGCTCCGCACAGGAAAAGCAAAGTGACAAATGTCATGGTTGCTGGTTCAACCCCGAGGGCATAAGCGACCAACAGCGGGGCAACCGCCGCGCCAGCGACTGCCGCGCTTTGTGCGTAAATGCGCAGCATCGCCGCCCACCGGAAACCGACGAGGCCCTGCACAAAATGGGCATAGATTGCGAACCACAAGATGCCATAGCCAATGCGCGAGAGCGCCGCCCATTCCAGGCCGATCCAAGCCCCGAGCATTAGCAGGCCGATCGACGCAAATGTGTCGGCAAAATTGTAACGGATTAAGGTGCCTATTCGACCAAGCAAAATTGGCAGCTCGACATGCAAAGGGAGCGCTACAAAAAAGATTTCGGACAGGGCAATCCAGCGCAAGAGCGGCGCAACCCCTGCCCAACGCGGGCCGTAAAGCAGCTGAACAAGCGGTTCGGCCGCCACCGCGAGGCCAACCATAGCTGGCCATACAACACCCGAATATGCGCCCACGACACGCAAATAGGGTCTATCGAGCGCCGCACCTTCATCGCGCAGCCTTCTGAATGCAGGATAGAAAACCCCGCCAACGGCACCAGCGACAAGCGTGTGCAGTTGAACCGCAAGACTTGTCGCGCGTCCGTATAGCCCAACCGCGGTCAGCGTAATCATCCGTCCGACAATCAATTCAGGCGACCGTGTGCCAATCGATCCGCTGACGAAGAGCAGCGACGATGCCGATCCGAATTTCAAGATCGGCAGCGCCCCGGTGAGCGTGAAGGGCAGGGGCACTGGTGTCTTGCTCAGCCATTGACCCAGCACCGTGCGAACGGCTGCCTGCGCTACCAGCGCCCAGGCCAATGACAAGGCCGAATAACCAAGAGCCGCGAGGATCAGCGCTATCGCCCCATTGGCGATCGTACCACCGACGTTGACGATGAACAGGCTTCTGAAATCCATCCGCCGTGCGAGCAGCGCGTTGGGGACGATGCCAAAAGGCACGGCAACGTAAGACACTGCGACAATCGTCATCAGGATGAATAATTGCGGCTCACCGTAAAAGTGCGCCAATGGCCACGCCATCGCAAATATGAACAGGCCGATCACGAGCGCAAACAGGATCGATACCGAAAAGCAAGTGCGGATTTCGTCGTCGCTCAGATTGGGCTGGCCTGACACATAGCGGGCAATACCGAAATCTTGAAGCACCGCGACGAGCATGGCGGCAGACAGCGCAATCGAATAGACGCCGACCTCGGCTGGGAGCAGATAATAGCGTGAGATGATCACGCTGACGACAAATTGGATCGTAAACCCGACATATTGTCCGCCCATCGCCCAGACTGCTGCGCCGCGCACGCTCAAGATGGCCGGTTTGCCTCCCTCTCCAGAAGGCTGCGTAATCGATTTGACGTTGGTCATGTTTGGGTCAGCTGGTCGCGAGCGTAACGGCCAGAGCAACCGCACGCGACGGCTCACCGATGCGAATGAGCCGCGCCGCAGTCCGCCACAGTCCAGGCGTTTTGCCGCCTTCTTTGATAAAGTCTACCAACAGCTGATATCCGTTACCCTTAAGCGCCGCTTCGGCATATAGCATCGTCGGGGCAACATGTGCGCGCACTTCTTTGCCGACGCCTTCGCGACCGAACAGGGCGTCCAAATTATCAAGCGGCGGTAGCTCGGCCAGTGTCTCTGTTGGGTCTGGCCGCCCGGCAATACGCTCACGATATGCCAGCAGCGAGACAGCCGCGCCAACTTGCTGCACATAAGCGTGACGATTGCTGACCTGGTTGGTCCAATGGCGATAGTGAACTAACCGTTCGGGCAGACTGCACATCTTGGTTTTGGTCGCTAGCCGAAGCCAAAGATCAAAATCTTCGCAATGCTTGAATGCTTGATGGTAACCGCCAACCGATTGCACTAGTTCGCGGCGCATGATGACCGAGGGGTGGCACAGCATCGGCCCCTTACCAATGCTCGCGATAAAGGCTTCGTGGCTCGTTGGGTGATCAGCACCTTTGATGGGGTATGGCTCGCCATGTTCATCAATATCAGCCGTCCATGTGCCAAGCACGCCGTGGTCGGGATGCGCCGTTAAAAACGCCATTTGTTTTTCAAACCGCTCGGCCAAGCAAATGTCGTCAGCGTCCATCCGCGCGATGAGGGGCGCGCGCGCCTCGTCGACCAATTGGTTGAGGCTAACAACCAAACCCTTATTCTCACGGTGGATCGCGCGGATGCGGGTGTCTTTGACGGCATAGCCATCAATGATGTCGCGTGACGCATCGGTTGAGCCATCGTTGAGGATCAGAAACTCAAAATCGGCAAAGCTCTGCGCAAGGATGCTTTCGATCGCCAGCGCGAGATGCGACTGACCATTATAAACGCTCATCGCAACGCTGAGAGCAGGTCGTGTCATAAGCGCGTCTGTGTCCTTCGTTACTGCCGTGCCGAATACAAATCGGCGTCTGAGCGGTCGCCTAGCACAGAGGAGTGAATAACGCCTTACGAATCGTAAATCTGAGATAGACGCATGGCTGTGCGGGCTGATTCGCATATTTTCTAATGATTCGAGACTGACTCGAAGCCGTCACAATTACCGTCTAGTAACGATTGGTGACGGATTTCTGCCATTGTGCGTGAAGTCGTCACAAAAATGCAAAAAGGGTGTTGACCCGAATCAAGGTCGCCCCTAGGGACACTTTTGTCGCGGCGCTGATCCTTCTGGTTCACCCGCTTCCGCAACATCGCTGACGCCCGGTCACCCCGGTAAAACGGGGGAAGACGAGGCGTCTGCGTTTTGCGCTCTTTGACATTGTAATTTTTTAGATGAAGGGACATGTGGGCGGCGGCCCCCATTCCGGCGGTATTAAGGCGTCGGCAATGGGTTAAGCAATAAGTCGTTCCATATAGTCCTTTATCACGTATCCATACGTAATTTAAGATTGTGCAGGAACGGCTCCTTGATATGAGCTGGCTTGTTTTTGGGAATTCCACCTGAAACTTGTCGGAACATCAAACTTGAGAGTTTGATCCTGGCTCAGAACGAACGCTGGCGGCATGCCTAACACATGCAAGTCGAACGGATCCTTCGGGATTAGTGGCGCACGGGTGCGTAACGCGTGGGAATCTGCCCCTTGGTTCGGAATAACTCAGAGAAATTTGTGCTAATACCGGATGATGACGAAAGTCCAAAGATTTATCGCCAAGGGATGAGCCCGCGTAAGATTAGGTAGTTGGTGGGGTAAAGGCCTACCAAGCCGACGATCTTTAGCTGGTCTGAGAGGATGATCAGCCACACTGGGACTGAGACACGGCCCAGACTCCTACGGGAGGCAGCAGTGGGGAATATTGGACAATGGGCGAAAGCCTGATCCAGCAATGCCGCGTGAGTGATGAAGGCCTTAGGGTTGTAAAGCTCTTTTACCCGGGATGATAATGACAGTACCGGGAGAATAAGC
>JBJXDU010000035.1:0-4691 GCA_046153565.1 Sphingomonadaceae bacterium | reverse complement strand
CCCCAACAAAGCAGCCGCACCTCAACCCATAATTTTTACCGAGGATCCCCCTCGCTGGTGCCTCGAAAGGCGGTTGTCGATGTGTCGCGATTCGGGGTCGCGATGTTTTTTGTATTCATTATGTTCTGATTTGTCAACACTGAAATCGAAAAAACTTATCCGTCGCTCATTTAGCCGTCACTGGTTTCAGCTCAAACAGGGTCGGCCAGTTTTTGCCGGTTACCCAGAGGCGGCCAGTCTCGGCGTCATAGGCGATGCCGTTGAGGACGTCGCCGCCGCTGCCGCGCCCAGATGCCTTTACCAGCGGGCTCATATCGAGGACACGTTCGATTGTGCCGCTGGCGGGATCGATCACGACGATGAAATTGCTTTGCCAGACATTGGCAAAAATCTTGCCCTTCACCCATTCAAGTTCGTTGAGATCGGGGATTGGGCGGCCCTTGAAGGTGACCCTGATCGACTTGCGCTCGGCAAATGTCTCGGGGTCAAGGAAGCGGATCGTTGGGGTGCCGTCGCTCAAGATCAGGTTGGTGCCATCCTGCGTCATCCCCCACCCTTCGCCCTTATAGGTGAAGCGCGAGACCGGCGCGAATGTGTTGATATCCCAGCGAAAGCCGACGCCCGTCTTCCACGTGACGCTGATAATTTGCGATTGCCAATCGACGATCCCTTCGCCGAACAGCGCGCGCGGGATACGCGTTGATTTGAGTATTTTGCCGGTTTTCAGATCGACCTTGCTAATCGTCGATTTGCCCTCAAGCCCGGTGCTTTCGTACAGATGGCCGTCGCGGTAAAACAGGCCCTCGGTGAAGGCGCTGCGATCATGCGGATAGAGCGCGGTGACGCGGAATTCGTCGATCTGGATTGGTGGCGGCGGTGCTGGTGGTGCTTTGGTCGCGCCGCATCCACTCATCATGATCAGGGCAAGGAAGGCGAAGCGAAGCATGATCCTTCTCTACCAGCTTTGCGCGTCAGGCCAAGCTTTTTGGCGGGGCCATTGGACGCCCACCGCCAAAACGGTAGGCCGCAATCGGCTCCCACGGCCCGCCGCGATAATACCAGGCGGCAAGCCCGGTAATGCTCAGCGGCCGTTCGCGAAAGCCGATCAGCAATTGCGTCATCAGCGCCTTGGCCACTGCGGGTTTGACCTTATTCTGGATCGTGACGTGCGGGCGCCACGGCGATTGGTCCTGCGGGGTCAGCATGCCGGTAAATGCATCGGCGAGCGACGCGCGGACATATTCAAGCGCAAGGCTATCCACGCGGTAGGCGACCCCCTGCCCCAGTGAGAATATCGAATCGATCCGCGCGCGCGGTGGCTCAGCGAGCGTTTCGCTGCGCAACCGACCGAGCAATTCGGCCTCGCACGACGGCGGCAGATGGTGAAACATTGTGAGATGCGCGCGCAGCACATTGCGTTCGGGCGGAAAATAGGCGCGGCGCTGTTCGTCGAGCCAATGAAAATCCTCTGCGCCGAACAAAGCGGTGACGATGATCGGCGCGATACTCAAATTTCGACTTGGCTGCCCAGCTCGACCACACGGTTGGTAGGCAGACGGAAAAATTCCATCGCACTTTCCGCGTTGCGCAACATCCACGAGAAAAGATGCTCACGCCAGATCGCCATACCGGGCCGTGATGAGGGGAGCAATGTCTGCCGCGCGAGGAAGAAGCTGGTATCCATCATCTTGAATGCGGGGCCACAGCTCGTCACGTCCTGCAAGGCAAGCGGCACATTGGCTTCTTCCATGAAACCATATTTGAGGATCAGGCGGTGGAAGCCGTTGCCAAGATCCTCCATTTTGCATCGATTACCGCCTTCGATATAGGGCATGTCGGCAATTTTGACGGTCAACAGGATGACACGTTCATGGAGCACTTTGTTGTGCTTGAGATTGTGTAGCAAAGCGTGCGGCACCCCGCCGACCGTTGACGTCATGAACACCGCTGTGCCCTTGACGCGCGTTGCCGACGACGCCGCGGAGTCGATGAAGACTTTGATCGGCATCGCGGCTTCGGCCATCCGCTCCATCATCAGCTTGCGACCACGCGCCCAGGTGGTGAGGAAGGTAAAGATGATCATCCCCACCAGCAATGGGAACCAGCCGCCGGCTGGGATTTTAGTGAGGTTCGATGCCAGATAGGCGGTATCAACGGTGAAGAAGAGCGCGAGCAATGTGATCGATAGAAACCTGTTCCAATGCCACAGCTGAAACAACACCACTGCCAGCAAACAGCTATCGATAAACATCGCCCCCGTCACGGCGATGCCATAGGCCGCCGCAAGGTTGCTTGACGTCTGAAAGGTGGTCACCAGCAACAGCACCATCACCATGAGCGCCCAGTTGATGAAGGGAATGTAAATCTGACCCGCCGCGCTTTCGCTGGTATGCTGAATCCGCATGCGCGGGATGAAGCCCAGCTGGATCGCTTGCTGGGTTAGCGAGAAAGCGCCCGAAATGACCGCTTGGCTCGCAATGATCGTCGCCAGAATGGCGAGGATGACAAGGGGCAGCCGCAGCGCGTCGGGCGCCAGCAAGAAGAAGGGATTCTTGATCGCTTCCGCTGCTCCTGACGCATCAAGCCCGATGATCATCGCGCCCTGCCCCAGATAGTTGAGCATCAGGCCGGGCATGACAAACCACAGCCATGACAAGCGGATCGGGTTGCGCCCGAAATGCCCCATATCAGCATAAAGCGCCTCGGCCCCGGTAATTGCGAGCACGACCGAGCCTAGCGCCAAAAAGGCAGTCAGGCCGTCACTTGCAAAGAACATGAGCGCATAATGCGGGCTAAGCGCCCACAATATTTCGGGATGGTGGACAATCTGGAGAACGCCCAAAACGGCGATAACGCCAAAATAGGTCACCATGATCGGGCCGAAAAAGGCCCCAACCAGCGCGGTACCGCGTGATTGTATGCCGAACAGGCCAATCAGGATCATGACCGAGATCGGGGTCACCCAATTTTCAAATCCGGGATCAACAACGGTTAGACCTTCGGCCGCCGAAAGCACCGACATTGCCGGTGTGATCATCGAATCGCCGTAAAAGAGCGCGGTTGCGAACACGCCGAGCAACACAATCGGCGTCGTCCAGCGCGCACCTTCGGTCTTGCGATTGATCAGCGCGAGCAAGGCAAGGCTGCCGCCCTCGCCCTTATTGTCGGCGCGCATGATGATCATGACATATTTGACCGTCACGACGATCATCATCGACCAGAAGATCAGGCTCAAAACGCCGAAAATGCGAAAGGGATCTGGTACCATCGCATGATGGCCTGCAAATGTTTCGCGAAAGGCGTAAATCGGGCTGGTGCCGATATCGCCAAACACAATGCCTATCGCGCCAATGACTAATTTGTAGACGGGGCCGCTCGCATGGCCATGGCCTTGCTCCTCAGCATCGTCGCCACTGTGGTGGGAATCGGATTCACTCACGAAAATGTGACCTTAACAAAACACGAAATCATAGCCATTCCCTGCTTTCACAAAAGGCCAGTCGATCCCCTCGCGCGGCGCTAGCACTTGGGCCGAACAACTGCAATTGGCAAAACCAGCCCTAATCCTGCTGCCTGATCGTCCGGATGCTAAACTGCGTCACTAATCGCCGCACGCCGGGCATCGCCGCCAATATGTCGCGGTGAACGCGTTCATAACTATCGGTTTCGGCTATCTCCACCTTGAGCAGATAGTCTGATTCCCCTGTCATCAAATGCGCCTCGCGCACGTCGGGACAGGCCAATATGGCTGCCTCATAGGCTGCAAGCGTTGGTTGGGTTTGGTCCGCAAGCGTCACCGACACATAAACGGTAGTCGGATTGCCCCGCGCCGCGCGTCCGAGTCGAGCGCGGTAGCCGCTGATCATGCCGCTCGCTTCAAGCATCTGAACCCGCCGGTGCGTTGCCGAGGGTGACAGGCCAATCCGTGTCCCCAGTTGTTCGCTCGTCACCGACGAATCAGTCGCAAGTTGTTCGATTATTTTTCGATCAAGTGCGTCCATGAGCATAAACTTTCCCGAAATCGATTAGGAATTCAGGATAGATATGCACATATCGGCTGGCAAGCGGAGAAATTTGCACAGATTTACAGTCGGTTATGCGATAGACTTCGGCATCACCTTTGTTCGGCAGGAGACCAAGATGCGCATCGGCATTCCCAAGGAAATCAAGAACCACGAATATCGTGTTGGCCTGACCCCGCCATCAGTCGCAGAACTGGTCGCGGCAGGCCATAGCTGCCTTGTCGAAACAAATGCAGGGATGGGCATCGATTTCACCGATGAAGATTATATCGAAGCCGGTGCGCAAATCGTTGCCAGCGCAGGCGAAGTCTTTGCCGGCAGCGACATGATTGTGAAAGTGAAGGAGCCGCAGGCTGGCGAGATTGCGATGCTTGAGCCGCGCCATTTGCTATTCACCTATCTCCACCTTGCCGCCGATAAGCAGCAAGCGCTTGGGCTGATGGCGTCGGGTGCGACGTGTATTGCCTACGAGACAGTGACATCGCGCACCGGATCACTGCCACTGCTCAAACCCATGTCCGAGGTAGCAGGGCGCATGTCGATTCAAGTTGGTGCGCATTATCTTGAGAAAGAACAAGGCGGTCGCGGCGTCTTGCTCGGTGGCGTCCCCGGTGTGGCGCCTGCGCGCGTGGCGATCCTTGGCGGCGGAGTCGCGGGCGTCAACGCGGC
>JBJXDU010000034.1:0-27832 GCA_046153565.1 Sphingomonadaceae bacterium | reverse complement strand
GGCGGGACGGTGGTGATCATGAAGAAATTCGATCCTGAAGCGGTGCTGGCCGCAATCGAAAAATATCGCGTCACCTGCGGCCAATTTGTGCCGACGCATTTCGTGCGAATGCTCAAATTGCCACCTGAAGTGCGCAATAAATATGATCTGTCGAGCCTTGATTGCGCGATCCACGCCGCCGCCCCCTGCCCGGTTCCCGTCAAGGAAGCGATGATCGACTGGTGGGGCCCGGTGATTGAGGAATATTATGCTGGTTCGGAAGGCAATGGCATGACCTTCATCGGATCGCAGGATTGGCTGACGCACAAAGGCTCGGTCGGAAAAGCGGTGCTCGGCATCGCGCACATCATGGCCGATGACGCCGAAACCGAACTGCCCGCGCGCACCGAAGGCAGCATTTATTTCGAAAACCCCGCCAACACATTTGAATATCACGGCGACGCTGAAAAAACATCATCGTCGCACAATTCAAAAGGCTGGTCGACGCTGGGCGATGTTGGTTGGATGGATGAGGATGGCTATCTTTATCTCACTGACCGCAAGAGTTTCATGATCATCAGCGGCGGCGTGAATATCTATCCGCAAGAGATTGAAAACCATCTCGTCTCGCACCCGCGCATCGCCGATGTCGCGGTGATTGGCGGCCCGCACGATGAAATGGGCGAGGAAGTGATTGCCGTCGTCCAGCCGGTCGAAATGGACGAGGCTGATGACGCGCTGCGCGATGACATCATCGCTTATGCCCGCGAAAAATTATCAGGCATCAAAATCCCTCGGCGGATCGACTTCATGGCCGAATTGCCGAGGCATGATACGGGTAAGCTTTATAAGCGGCTACTCCGTGACCAATATTGGGCCAAGGTGAAGGGGTGATCAGCATGAGGCTGATTGGGATAGCATTGGCATTTGGGATGCTCGCGACGCTTTTGGGTGCCGCGCCGCTTGCACCAAGCAAGCCACCTCTAGCGCGTGATGCGGACATCGACGCGGCTGAACACGCGCCGCTTAACGCCTTTGCAACGGCGGGTCGGTGGAATGCGCCTTTTGAGCCGTTCACTGTAATCGGCAATATTCATTATGTCGGCAGCGCCGGCGTCAGTTCCTATCTGATCACCACGCCCAAGGGCCATATCCTGATCGATGGCATTTTGCCGCAATCGGCACCCATGATCATCGCGAATATCAAGACGCTTGGGTTTGACATCAAAGACGTCAAATATCTGCTTAACACCCATGCGCATTTTGATCATGCCGGGGGCCTCGCCGGGCTCAAGCGCGCCAGTGGCGCTGTCATGGTGGCGAGCAAGGCCGATACGCCGATCCTCGAAGCGGGCGACATCTCCTTTGGCCCGAGCGCGGGCATGAAATTCCCGCCTGTGCGCGTTGACCGAGTGGTGGGCGATGGCAGCTTGGTTACGCTTAGCGGCGTGACGCTGACAGCGCATATGACGCCGGGGCACACGCCGGGTTGCACATCATGGGCGATGCCCGTGACCGGCGCAGATGGCAGACCCCACACCGCCTTTTTCCATTGTAGCACAACCGTTGCCGGACAGGCTTTGGTGCCTGAATCATGGCGCGGCATGGTTGCGGCTTACCGATCAAGCTTTGCCAAAATCGGCGCGCTGCGCGCTGATATAGTGCTAGCAAACCATGACAATTTCTTCGACCTTGCGGGCAAACGAGCGCGGCAGAAAGCAGGGGACGCCAACGCCTTTGTTGATGCAGGCGAACTCCGCCGGTTTAACGCCAAGATGAAGAACGACTTTGCAGAGACACTCAAAAGCGAAACCGAAAAGGCAAATGCCAAATGAGCCATCTCGAATTCTTCTTCGATCTATCGAGTCCTTGGACCTATCTGGCCTTCACCAATGTGCAGGGTGTTATCCAGCGCACGGGGGCGAGCATCACTTATCGCCCCATTCTTGTCGGCGGGGTGTTCAACGCAGTGAACCCCGCAGTCTACGCCGCGCGAGAGCAAGCCGATAATCGCCGCTTCGCGCATAGCTTTAAGGTGCTGAAAGATTGGGCGGCGCTGGCCGGGCTCACGCTCACTTTCCCCAACCAATATCACCCTGCCAAGAGCGTGAATGCGATGCGGATGGCCTGTGCGCTTGAGGATGATCAGGCAGCCCTGATGATCTTTGCAAACGCGGCGTTTGAGGCCTTCATGCTGCGCGCCGAAAATCTTGATGATCCCGAAGTGTTGATCGCGGCGGCGCAGGGTGCGGGGCTTGACGGTGACAATATCCGCGCTGCTTCGCAAACCGACGACATCAAGGCACGCCTGCGCACCAATACTGAAGAACTGATCGCACGCGGCGGCTATGGATCGCCCACTATGTTTGTTGACCACGACGATATGTATTTCGGCAATGATCAGCTACCGCTGGTTGAAGCCGCTCTCACCAGGAGTAAGCTATGAAAGACCGCGTTTCCATAACCATGTTGGGCGGCGGCATTGCCGATGTCAAACTGATCCGCGCGGATAAAATGAATGCGCTTGATCCCGCCATGTTTGCCGGGATTGCTGAGGCGATTGCTACACTCAATGCAACGCCGGGTTTGCGCGTGGTTGTCGTTTCGGGCGAAGGCAAATCCTTTTGCGCAGGCCTTGATATGGCGAGCATGGCAGGCGGTGGTTCGGGCAACGATCTTGCCGCACGTAACTTCGGCGACGCGAACCTGGCACAACAGGTCGCCTGGGGCTGGCGCACGCTGGCGGTGCCCGTGATTATGGCGGTTCACGGCGTTGCCTTTGGCGGCGGTTTTCAGATCATGTCGGGCGGCGATATCCGCATAGCCCACCCCGCAAGCCGGATGGCGATCATGGAGCTGAAATGGGGCCTCGTGCCCGATATGGCGGGCTTCCCGCTTTGGCGTGGGCTGGTGCGCGATGATATCCTTCGGGAACTGACGTACACCAACCGCGAATTTAGCGGCACTGAAGCGCACGGCTTTGGCTTCGTCACCCATCTCGCTGATGACCCGCACGCCGCCGCGTTGGAGCTTGCCCAGATCATCGCCGCGAAGAACCCTCATGCGATCCGCGGTGCCAAGCGGCTGTGCAATGCGATGGGTGATCTAACCGACGCTGAATTGCTCGTGCTTGAAACCGAGGAGCAACTGAAGGTCATCAGGAAGCCCAATCAGATTGAAGCTGTGATGGCCAATATGGAAAAACGGGCGCCGGTGTTCGCCGATTAGACTGACGTTGTCAGATCGATCAACCAATCAGGCGATATTGAGACGATATAGCCTTCGACCAGCTTGTCCGTTCCGCTCAGGATCAGCAGGCCAACGATGATCAACAACGCACCCAGCACTATCTTACCGCGCGCGCCGCCCGACATCAACGTGCCGCGCCACCGCGACAATAGCGACCGTGTGGCAAAGGCTATCAGCACCAAAAGCGTTGCAATGCCCAGCCCAAAGGCAAGCATCGTAAGCGCCACTTGGCCAAGGTTCTGCCCTTGCGCTGCGAGGACTGTCGCCGCGCCGAGCGTGGGACCAACGCACGGGCTCCACACCAGCCCCAGCAGCGCGCCGATCATCGCTTGTCCGGCCAATCCGTATTGATCCATCCCCGATTGCCGTGCCTGCGCCCAATTGGCAAGCGGGGTGGCAACGCGCGCGAGCCAATCCTGCGCCGCAGGAATCGCCAGAAAGGCACCGGCCACCATCATCAAAATTGCACCGGCTTGCCGCACAATTTCACCGTCAAAATTTGACGCGGCCCCAACGGTCGCCAGCGCAAACCCAATTCCCGTAAACGACACCACCAGCCCCGCCGCAAGCGCGAACGGCCCTGCGCGATGCGTTTGCCCCGCGCTGCCCAAAACGATGGGAACGAGCGGCAGGACGCAAGGCGACAGGATGGTGAGCGCGCCTGCCATATAGGCAAGCGCGGGATTGAGCGCATCTGACATTGACGTTAGCGGACGGCTTGGGCGAGGAGATTTTGGATCTGTGCCTTGTCAGTCACAAACTCGAGACGGCCAATTTGCGTCTTGCCCCGAAATGCGATGAGCGTCGCTTGCTTGCGAACGCCAAAGGCCTGCCATTCGGGCTTTTGATTGTCATAGCTTAGTTCGAAAATGACCAATTTGTCATAGGCAGCGGCAGGAATCGTCGCTTTAATCGTGCGCGCTTGCGAGGCGCATACGGGACACCAGCCGGCTTTGACATCAACAAGGATGGGCCGGTTAGCGGCTTGTGCTGCGGCGAACGCTGCGCGGTCAAACGGCTTAACCTCGGCAGCGAATACAGGGGTTGCGCTGGCAACAAGCGCGGCGGCGGCGAACAAGGATTTACCGATAATATTCATGTCTGATCTCCCAAGAAACTGCATATGGTGTTCGCCGATTGTCGCGCGTTGGTTACAGCGTTATCAAACGACCGTTCGCGCGTGGGCGAACCGCGCAATAAGGCCTACGACGAGTATCGCCATAATGATAGGCCCGCCGTGACTAAGCACCATCGCCGCTGGCTCCCCGCGCAGAACGCCGCCATGCGCCGCCCGAATGAAGTGGGTAAGCGGAAATGCGTTGCCAATGATTTGTGCCCAGCGCGGCAGCGTTTCGAACGGATAGAGAAATCCCGACAGCAGCATTGCGGGCAAATAGACCGCAACGGCGCCCTGGAGCGCTGCCAGCTGAGTGGGGGCGCGAACCGATATCGCATATCCAATCACCAGATGCGCGGCGGCGAACAGCGGGAGCAGCGCAACGAGCGCGATGACGCTGCCGTGCATGGGCAGGTCAAATAGCCAGAACCCGATGCCGAGGACGAAGATGCCCTGCGCGGTACCCATCAGCGTACCGGGTAACACTTTTCCAATCAGCACTTCGTCAGGGCTAACAGGCAAGCTCATCAACGTCTCCCACGTCCCACCTTCACGCTCGCGCGATACGGACAGGCTGCCGAGCATGATCATCGATATCATCACCGTCACTCCGGCCAACGCAGGCAGGAACGTCCAATCGGCCCGTGCTTCGGGATTGAAGAGCCGCTCAACGCGCAGTCCGGGCCCGCCAGCGTCAGCGCGCTGCGCCAGCTGTTGCCAATAGCGCGCCTCAAGCCGCGCCGCCGCGCTTGCGCTCAGGGCTGGGCTGACCCCGTCGACAATGATCCGTGCCGGGCCGCGCGCGGTGGGATTTGCGAATGACGGAAGCTCAGGGATCTCGATACCAATGATAGCATCGCCGCGCCGAACCGCTGCTTCTGCCCCACCGGGCGGGCGCACTGGCATCAGCACCCTGAAACCGGGTTGCTTGGTCAGTTCATCGACAATCGGCTTGGCACTAAGCGCAGTCGGGGACGCGATCACGACCGACACCGCTCCGCCTTCGGGCCGGATTGCATAGCCGAACAAGATCACCTGCAGCACCGGGACAACGAGCAACAGCGTGAAGGTCAGGCGAAATCGCATCAGCCGCAGCGCCTCCAACCACGCAATGGCTCCGATACGCCCGGCATTCATGCGCGTGCTCCTTTGATGACGGCGGCTTCAAGGCTGTCAGCGCCAGCCTCTCGCACGAACGCTGCGGGCGAAAAGGGTCCTTCGGCGATGCCATTATGATAATGGATGATCGCCGGGCAGCGCTCGGCTTCGGCCAGATCATGCGTGCTGACCAGCACCGCGCAGCCGCGCGCGGACAAGCGCACCACCCATTCCCAGATATCGTGACGCGTGACAACATCAAGCCCGGCGGTCGGTTCGTCGAGCAATAGCAAGCAGGGACGATGAATGATTGTCGCGGCAAATTGCACCCGGCGTGCCCACCCCCCCGACAAATGCGCCACGCGCATCGGCAAGACTGTCGATAATTTGCAATCAGCGACGACCATGGCAATCGCCGCGTGCGGATCGGCACAGCAATGCAGTCGCGCGCGAAACATCAGATTTTCAGCCACAGTCAAATCAGGATAGAGCGCGATTGATTGCGCCATATAGCCAATCGCCGAACGGTGCGCGCGCGCGGGTTGCATAACGTTGCGCCCCAACACTTGCCCGCTGCCAGTGGTGGGGCGAAGCAACCCGCTGATCATCCGCAGCGTCGTCGTCTTGCCGCCGCCATTAGCCCCGACCAGCCCAATTATGTCGCCCGGTGCGACCTGCATCGTCACGCCTTGCACCACGGTTTGCCCGGCAAAGGCGCGCGTCAGACCAACAACGTCGATGGCCGGATCATCGGTGGACATAGACAAAACCGCCATAGAGAAATTTGGTAGCCTCTGCCCCCAGTGTTAGCACGCGCGCGCCGCTAGCAAGCCCCGACCGCCGCACCTGATCAAGCGCAATCCATATTGCGGCTGACCCTGTATTGCCAACCCGGTCTGCGCTCACAAAGATGCGGTCGCGGTGAACGCCCAAATGGGCCGCCGCTTGATCGCCGATGCGCCCGCTCACTTGGTGCGGGATGATGATATCAGCCGATGCGAGCCCATGGCCAAGCAGCGCCGCGACCGCCACCCCCGCATCAAACAAATCTGGCCCGGTTTTCAATATCTGTGAAAAATCATGATCAAATTCAGAGCGGCCATGATGTTGCTGAATTCCCGGCGACCGGTTCAAGCCGATTGAGCCCATCCACGCGGCGTCTATCGACGCACATGCGCCGCGAGCGGAGCCGAGCACGACTGCGCCTGCGCCATCGCCCATTTGGATCATGTTGATGATCTGGCCGGGATCATCGTTCATCCGCAGCGGATCAAAGAAAACAGCGCCCGTTTCCGAACCGACGATGACGACCGGACGGCTATCGCCTTGCGCCAACAAGCCCGCCGCAATCATCAATCCATTGGCAAATCCGGTGCAAGCCTGACGCAACTCAACATGCGGCCCGCTATAGCCAAGCCGGTCTGCCACCAGCGCGATGTTGGCGGGCAGTGGCTGTGTGGGCGTTGTCGTATGGCCGATGAGATAAGCGATGTCTGTGATCGCAAGTCCCGCATCGGCAAGGGCCGCCGACACGGCTCGCGCGGCGAGATCAGCATTGCTATCACCCTCGCGTGCGGGTTCATGCGCAACGGAAAAATCACGGCAGTGATGGCGCGTGGCGATCTCCATCCGCTTGGCAATGCTCTGCGCCTGACGCGCGCGGGCGAAGCCAAAGCGGCGCACCATCATCTCGATCAGCGTGTCAGTCTCAATAGGTGATGACGGCAGCGCGTGGCCCGTGCCCAGCACCGATACTGTGCGACTATGGGTCCACGGCATCTGCGCTTCGCGCTCACCCGTCACGTCACCACGCTCATGCAGGTAGCAATCCATTGGGCATTATACGGATGTCGCGGATGAGGTCATCCGGATCAACGCCAAGTGTCTCAAACGCCGCTGCGCCAAACGCCACAAGATCGGCAAGACCGTGGCGCGCCTCCGCCGCCCTATCTCGCGCTGCCGCCCCTCCGCTCGCCGCTATCACAAGCGCGCGCGACAGCGCTACGTGGCGCGCCTCATCACGGCGGATTCGCGACAACAGGGCGCTGACTCCCTGATCATGTGCAATTGAGCCGCCACGGTGAAGCAAGCGCGACATAATCAAGCAGACGGCGGCATCAAGTCCAACAATTCGGGCAAGGTGCGTGATCGCACCACCACGTGCCATGGAGAGATGATAGCGACGAATCTGCCGCATCACCTGCGCGCTTACCGTCACCGCGGGAAGGGCTGCGCGCAGACCGCTCATCAAGCTGTCATGAAGGCGTTCTTCATGTGCAATGTCGCGTAGCGCACGTCGCGCGGCGTGGTCGAGGCTGACGGACTCGCCCAATCGATCAAAACCGAGCGCCGCCGCCTCCTCGCCGCAACCGAGCAATGGCAACAATTCGGCAAGAGCAAGACTGTCCGGGTCGGTAAGCGAAACTGCACAGGGCAGGCTTGCCATCCGATCTGTCAGTTCAAAACAAAGGCGCGCGCTTGTTCCAGACATGTCTGTTAAGGTTCGCGCCATCACTCGGTTTAGTTACAGTCAATGCGGCACCGTGACCAGTCTCACCGTGACGCATTTTCTGTCCATATCGCCGCCTGATTAGCGCGGCGCCATCCGGATTGCGCCGTCAAGCCGCACATCTTCGCCATTGAAATAGCCATTTTCGATCATGGTAAGCGCGAGACCCGCATATTCCTCAGGCTTGCCCAGCCGCTTAGGGAAAGGCACCGACGCGGCAAGTGCATCCTTCACATTCTGCGGCGCACCCATCATCAGCGGGGTTTCGAAAATACCCGGCAAGATCGTGTTGACGCGAATGCCTTCGCTCATCAAATCGCGCGCGATGGGGAGCGTCATGCCAATGACGCCAGCCTTTGATGCTGAATAGGCAACCTGCCCCATCTGGCCATCTTCGCCTGCAACTGAAGCCGTGTTCACAATCGCGCCGCGCTCGCCATCTTCATTTTGCGGATCAAGCGTCATCATGCCCGCCGCCGACAAAGCGATGCAGCGGAAGGTGCCGACAAGGTTGATCTGGATCAGCCAGTTGAACGCGTCGGCGGGATAATGTTTGATCGAACCATCCTGCTTTGACCGGCTGGCGGTCTTCATCGCAGCGCCCGTGCCCGCGCAATTGACGAGGATACGCTCCTGCCCGTGTGCGGCGCGTGCCTTTTCAAAGCCCGCGACAACGCTTTCATCCGAAGTCACATTGACTTCGCAGAAGACGCCACCGATTTCAGCAGCCATCGCCTCGCCTTTTTCCTTCTGAAGGTCAAAGATGGCAACTTTGACACCCTTGGCGGCGAGCGCGCGGGCCGTGGCGGCACCTAGGCCCGATGCACCGCCGGTGATGACGGCTGATACTGTATTGTCTAGTTTCATTATTTTCGTCCTTTTCTTAAGTGTCAGCGTTAAAATCAAATGGAGATTACCGGCAAGGGTGGCGTGCTGCCTGCATCTTTTGCGATATTTTCGTCAAACGTAGCAAATGCGTCAGCATCTTGCGCATCAATGAGGTGGATCATGTCTGCAAAGTCCGCCCCTTTGTTATAGCGGTCAATGACCCAGCGCAGACCTTTCTCACGGTCGAAATGGAAGTTGGTGCTATTCATGAACGCGAGCATGTAACGAGAGATATCTTCCCGTCCAAGTTTGGCACGCGAACGCAAAACCCATTCGGTTTCCATAGCGACAGACAGCGGAACAAGAACTCCCTGCGCGCAAAACGCCAAAGCTCGCCGCACCTGTTCATCATCATCTTCAACAATGAGGCGAACCAGAATATTTGTATCGACTGCCTTCAAGGATATTTCTTCACATAATGCTCGCGCAAGGCTTCTTCTGGAACACTGCTAATCTCTTTGATCGTCAGCCGGGGGAAAGGCCGTAAGGGCTCTGAAATTTCCCGCAGCCTCGCCATCAGCTCATCCATCGACATTCCTTCCTTTTTGCGCTCCCGTCGCAACAGAATGTCATCATTTTGACGCACAACCTCAAATCCTGCCCCGACAGGAAGTTTCATGTCCGTGCGGATAGCCTTGGGAATCACAATCTGACCCTTGCTCGATATGCGTGTGTGCGCTGTCATGTTAGTAAGCCTACGTCTTACTTTCGGATTTCACAAGCCAACTAAAGCCGTTCAATAATCGTCACATTGGCAACGCCGCCGCCTTCGCACATCGTTTGAAGGCCATACTTTTTGCCACGTGTGCCCAGCGCATTGACAAGCGTTGCCATCAGCTTGGTGCCCGATGCGCCAAGCGGATGCCCAAGCGCAATCGCGCCGCCATTGACGTTAAGCGCCTCTGGATCAGCGCCCGTATGTTTGAGCCAAGCGAGCGGGACCGAGGCAAAGGCTTCGTTGACTTCGAACAAGTCAATGTCGCTAATCTTCATGCCCGCGCGCGCCAGCGCCTTGTCAGTGGCAAAGAGCGGCTCTTCAAGCATGATGACGGGATCGCCAGCGGTCACTGTCAACCCGTGGATACGCGCAATAGGCGTTAAGCCATGTTCCTTGAGCGCAGCCTCCGAAACAATCAGCACTGCCGATGCGCCGTCGCAAATCTGGCTTGACGAAGCGGCGGTCAGGCTGCCGCCCTCTTGAAGCAATTTGACGCCGGAAATCCCCTCAAGCGTAGCGTCAAAGCGGATACCTTCATCGACGCCGTGGCGCACAGTCCCCTCAGGCGTTTCAACGTCTAGCACGATGATTTCATTGGCAAAGGCTCCGCTTTCGGTCGCGGCCTTGGCATTCTGATGGCTCTTTAGCGCGAAAGCATCGAGCATGTCCTTGGTAAAGCCATGCTTTTTGACGATCAGCTCAGCGCCCATGAACTGGCTGAACATGATACCGGGATATTTTTCTTCGAGCGCTGGTGACTTATAATTGCCGAGCCCCTCTTTCATATGAAAAATCGCGGTCGAGCCCATCGGCACGCGCGTCATGCTTTCAACGCCAGCTGCAATCACCATATCCTGCGTGCCCGACATGACAGCTTGGGCGGCAAATTGCATCGCCTGCTGCGATGATCCGCACTGGCGGTCAATCGAGACCGCAGGCACACTATCGGGAATGAGCTTTGCCGCGAGCACCGCGTTGCGACCGATTTGGCCCGCTTGCTGCCCACCCTGACTGACGCAGCCCATCACGACATCGTCAATACGGGCACCATCAATGCCCGTGCGCGCGACAATGGCATCGAGCGTCGCGGCGGCCAGATCAACCGGATGCCAGCCCGCAAGCTTGCCATTGCGCTTGCCGCCAGCCGTCCGCACAGCGTCAACAATATAAGCGGTTGCCATTTCATATCCTCTCAGAAAAATGGAATCATTGCGTCTGCTCTTGCGCAAACTTACGTTAACGGCAAGGGAAAGTTTAACAGGGAGGATGCCGCATGAACGTCTCAGAAGCCGTTGCCTACCGCCGCTCGGTGCGCGGTTTTACCGATCAGCCAGTTGACGTCGCTTTGGTGGCCGAGATCGTCCAAAAATCGGCGCGTGCGGCAACTGGCGGCAACCTCCAGCCGTGGCACATCGATATCGTCCACGGCGAGTCGATGATGAAGTTGAAGAATATCATGCGCGAGAAGATGGCGGCGGGCCTGCCATCCGAAACGCCTGAATATGATATTTATCCCAAGGCGCTTTCGGCCCCCTACAAAGATCGCCGGTTTGAGGTAGGCCAGATGCTTTACGAAGCCATTGGCATTCCGCGCGAAGACAAGATGGGCCGGGCCATGTGGTTTTCGCGCAACTTTCAGTTTTTCAACGCACCGGTCGGCTTATTCCTCACACTCGATCGGCAAATGGGGCCGCCGCAATGGGGCGATGCAGGGATGATGCTCCAGAATATCATGCTGATGCTGTGCGAGGCAGGCCTTGATAGCTGCGCGCAGGAATGCTGGGCCGTCTATCCCGACACAATCCGCGCCTTCCTCGGCACGCCGCAGGAGCGGATACTCTGGACGGGCATGTCAATTGGCTACAAAGACGCGAGCGATCCCGCCAATGCGCTGGTGCCAACGCGCGCGCCTGCGGATGAATGGCTGAGCATTCACGATTGACATGAGTGCCCCGCTTCGCCATTGGCCTGCGCTCGCAACTGCGCACCCATGGACAGGTGGCCGAGTGGTTAAAGGCAGCAGACTGTAAATCTGCCCGGGTTTCCGTACGCTGGTTCGAATCCAGCCCTGTCCACCAGTTTCATTTTGTGACCTGCCGGGTGCAGGCCTTAAAATGACATCCCACCGCCCTCTATAAACCAAAAACTCGTTCATCCCTTCCTAAAGCTTTTGTGATAGAGCTTATAAGATGAGTGAGACACTATTAGCGGCCGTCACATCACGCCCTGCCTCGGCAGTGTCGCACGGCGTGGGCATAATCGGGCTGGTTGGCCTGTTCAGCTGGCTGTCGATCGCGCTCTATTTCGGCCTAGATGGCCCCTATTCTTCTTTGGTCAATGTCGCTGCATGCGGCGTGCCAATGGTGTTGTGGTCGATCTTTGTTGATAAGGTTCACCGCAATCCGACAACGGGGATCGACTGGGATGCGAAGCCGCGTCCGCTTGCCGAAGTGAGTGACACATCGCTCACCAAGCTGGCAGGCTTTTGGGCGACTTGGGCGATTATCGCGGGGCTTTACTGCATCTTCCGCTTCTATTGGCGCGACAATTATCTGTTCGCGATGGAGATGTTCACCACTGCCGCACCGATCCTTTTTGTCCTTTCAATCCCCTATGTATTTTGGGTTGATCAGCGGTTGATCGAACCGCGCGATAGTGTGTGGCATTTTGGTGCGTGGGTGACCGGACGTGACGGGGCCGATAACGAAGAGATATACAAGCATCTGCGCAGTTGGGCGGTCAAAGGATTTTACATCGCTTTCATGGTATCAATCGTGCCGCCCAATTTTCGCGGTGTCGTCGCGGCCAATTTTTCGGCAATCCAAACCGATCCCGTCGCGCTCATTGTCTGGCTCATAAATCTGATGTTTGTGATCGATGTGGCAATGGCCACTAACGGTTACTTGCTGACGATGCGCCCGCTTGATTCGCATATTCGATCGGCCACACCCTATGCCGCCGGCTGGGCGGCGGCTTTGATGTGCTATCCGCCGTTCATCATGATGGGCGGCAATGGCCCGCTCGATTATCATCCTCAGACCGCCGAATGGAGCCACTGGCTCGCCCCCTACCCGCCCTTGCTTTATGGGATTGGCGCGATTCTCGTCTTCCTCACGGCTATTTATGCGTGGGCGACGGTTGCGTTTGGCATCCGCTTTTCAAATCTCACTGATCGCGGCATCCTGACGCATGGGCCTTATGCCTGGACCAAGCATCCCGCTTATGTGTCAAAAAATCTGTTCTGGTGGCTAGCAACCATGCCCTTCTTTGCGCTGAACGGCAGCCTGACCGACGTTATTCGCAACTGCGCGATCCTCGCCATGGTGAGTGGCATCTATTATTGGCGTGCCAAGACCGAAGAATGGCATTTGTCCGTCAACGGTGAATATCGCGATTATGTCGCGTGGATGGAGATCAATGGAATGTTCGCGCGGGTTAAGCGGCTGCACAGTCGCCCCGCACCGCAATCATCAGTGGCTCCTGCTGAATAAGCTTATTTCGAGCAGGGATATTTCTTCTTCATCATCGAAAACAACGCCGCCTGCACCGTCATTTTGCTACGCTGCGCTGCTGGAATGGTGCCGAAAAAGGCCATCATTTCATCCGAATCGAGCGCACCCTTCGCCGGTGGGCAGCTGTCGAGCGGCTTGCCCGCTGCTTTCTGCGCCGCCAGCGATGTGCGGTAGTTGGTGAGTGATCCCTTCACTTCAGCTTTGATCAGCGGGAGATCGGATGACATAAGGGCAAGCGGCCCTTTCGCACGCAGCCCTTCAGCTTTGGCAAGAAAGGTCGAAAGCGGCATAGTCTGCGCCGTCGCTGCGGCCGACCACGACAGCACAGCAATACTTATCAGCAATGATCTCATCATCATCTCATTCCCGTCAACAGCCGCTAAAAACTCATTTCATCATAGATTTTCGCAAGATCGCCATTCCATTCGCCGTTGAATTTATCAAGCAAGCAGAGGGCGGGCGGTTTGCCGCTATCAACGATCAAATGGAGCGGATTGAGGAAGGCGGTTTCATTATCGCCCATCGAATTCACTTGCCCGCGCGCCGAAAGGCCAGCGTGCGCGATCGCGAGTATGTCTTTACCGACTGCCTGCAACGTCCGCCCATCAGGCGCGATTGACGCAAGCCCGTGCTTAGGCACATCGGCGCGCAGCTTTTGCTGGGCCTCAATTGACCAATCCTTGACCAGATCCCAAGCGGCATCAAGCGCGCTTTGGTCATAGAGCAACCCAACCCAAAGCGCCGGCAGCGCGCAAATCTTGTTCCACGCCCCCCCGTCACTGCCGCGCATTTCAAGGAAGCTTTTCAATCGCACTTCGGGAAAGGCGGTTGAGAGATGATCGTTCCAATCGCCAATCGTCGGCTTTTGTCCCGGATAGGCTGCGAGATTACCGGCCAAGAAGTCTTTGAAATCTAGCCCCGACGCATCAATATATTTGCCGTTCCGATATACGAAGTACATCGGCACATTCAGCATATAATCGGCATAGCGCTCATAGCCGAACCCGTCTTCAAATACGAAAGGCAGCATGCCGGTGCGATGCGGATCTGTGTCAGTCCAGATATGGCTGCGATAGGATTGATAGCCGTTGGGCTTGCCTTCAGTAAAGGGCGAATTGGCGAACAGCGCGGTGCCAAAGGGTTGCAGCGCAAGGCTGACCCGGAATTTTTTGACCATGTCGACTTCGGAAGAATAATCGAGATTAGTCTGGATCGTGCACGTGCGCAGCATCATGTCGAGGCCCATGCTGCCGACGCGCGGCATGTGGCGCAGCATGATGTCATAGCGCCCCTTGGGCATGATCGGCAGTTCGTCACGACGTTTATCGGGCCACATGCCCAGCCCCAGAAAGCCAAGGCCAAGTTCTGCGCCCACTTCCTTGACTTGCTTCAAATGACGCCCGGTTTCAGCGCAGGTCTGATGCAGATTTTCAAGCGGCGCCCCCGATAGTTCAAGCTGCCCGGCGGGCTCCAGGCTGACATTGCCATCAGGGCCGCCAAGCGCGATGACATGATCGCCTTCATAAATTGGCTCCCACCCATAGCGGGTCAGCCCCATCAGCAGATCACGGATGCCGCCAGGCTCATCGTAGCTGGGCGCGCGCTTGTCCGCGGTGCGGTAGACGAACTTTTCATGTTCGGTGCCCATCCGCCAGCGCTCTTTGGGCTTTTCGCCTTGGGCAAAAATGCTGATCAGATCAGCACGGCTTTCGATGAGGGGGTCGGGTTTGCCCGAGTCTGTACGCGTGCTCATGACCGCGACGTCTAGCGAGACAGGTTGCGATTGAAAACGACTTTCGTCTCGAGTGGGGTTAGGTAAACACTTAGCGAGGAAAATAGTCTCACCAATCGCCCGCCTGCGCCATCCATATCGCCATTGCGGCAATGGCTGCCGTTTCGGCGCGCAATATCCGGGGGCCGAGCGATATTGGAACGCTTTGCGGCAATGCCCGGATGGCGGCGCGTTCTTCAGCGTCAAAGCCGCCTTCGGGGCCAATCAGGATCGCAGCGGGCGCTTTTGTGGGCGCAAATGCGTCGCCGCCGCTTTCATCGGCGAAATAAAGCGTTCGTTCGGGCGGCCAATCACGCAGGAGGGTCAGAAGCTTGATCGGCTCTGCACTGTCGGGGAGCGCGGTGCGCCCGCACTGCTCAGCGGCTTCGATCATCGTCGCGCGCAACCGGTCAGGATTGACCCGGTCAATGATCGTCCGCCGCGTGATGACCGGGCGATACATCGCGACACCAAGCTCACAAGCCTTTTCCACGATGATATCATTGCGCGCTTTTTTGATTGGCGCCGCCAGCAACCAAAGATCGGGCGCAAGATCAAGCGGGCGCAGATGCGCGCGAATCGACAGCAGCACATCACGCTTGCCAACGCTATCCACCACACCAAGCCATTCGCCGGTTTGATTGTCACATAGTTTGAGCGAGTCACCGACCTTAAACCGCATGACCGAAATCAGATAATGGGCCTGCGCCCCCTCAATGCGCAGCGCGGCATCTTGGCTGAGCAGCGTATCAACAAACAAGCGTGGTGTGCTTTGGGGTGGCCATGCGGGCGTAGCAGTCATAAAGACCGCCTAGCATGACTTCCGCGCAAACATCCATCGTTCCCGATAGCGAACATCAAGGGTTGGTCGGCTGGCTGCCCGCGTCGTGGCGGCCCTTTGCGTTGCTCGCGCGGTTTGACCGGCCGATCGGCTGGTGGCTGCTATTTTGGCCGTGCGCCTGGGGTGTACTGCTCAGCGGCGGCGCGGCAACGCATTGGCATCTCATCCTCTGGATGCTGGTCGGCGCCATCGCGATGCGCGGCGCAGGCTGCGTTTATAATGACATTGTCGACCGCGATCTTGACGCACAAGTCGAACGGACGCGGATGCGACCGCTGGCAAGTGGCGCGGTCTCACTGAAGGCGGCATGGGTGTGGCTGATCATGCTATCATTGGTCGGCTTGATTGTGCTGTTGCAACTCCGGCTCGAAGCGCAGATCGTGGCGGTGGCGAGCCTTGCACTAGTCGCGGCTTATCCCTTCATGAAGCGGATCACCTGGTGGCCGCAGGCGTGGCTTGGGCTAGTCTTTTCGTGGGGCAGCCTCGTTGGCTGGGTCGCGGTAACTGGTGAGCCGAGCCTTGGCATGATGGCGCTTTACGCCGGGTCGATCAGCTGGGTGATTGGCTATGATACTATCTATGCACTGCAAGACCGTGAGGATGATGCGCTGATCGGGGTGCGGTCATCCGCACTTCGGCTGGGCAGCAATGTGCGGGGCGGGGTGTTTGCGTTTTACGCGATCGCCTTGAAAATGTGGGTTATCGCCTTGCTGCTCGTTCGCCCGCAATTTTTGGTGGTGCTGGCACTCATTCCCGTCGCCCTTCATTTTGCTATGCAAATTTTCACTTTGAAGGAAAACGATGGCGGTGATGCACTTGCCAAATTCCGCTCAAACCGGATGGCGGGGTTTCTGGTCGCCATGGCCTGCTTAGTCGTTGGCAGTTCGGCCTGACGGACGTTCGCCCGCCGCAATTCGCCCTTCGATTTCGGCAAGCACGGCACCAAATTCAGCAACCGAATCGATCACAAGATCAGCCCCGGCCGCTTGCAACGCCGCGCGCGATGCCGCCATCCGCACCTCTCGGTCAGGCGGAGTAAGCGCCGCGAAATCGCTTATGCTAAGCCCCACGCCATTGCCCGACGCTGCGACACCCACTGTCCAGCATCCGGCATGACGCCCTTCGAAAATGCCGACCGGCGCGTCATCGACCTTGATGCACGCCAACGCTGGCCAAACGCCCAGTTCAACCAATAACTTCCACAGCATCAGCGGCGATGGCCGCCCTTCGCTGGTTTCGCCCGAACAGACCACAGCATCGGGTGCATAGCCTTGTGCCGCAGCGCGCGGCAGGATCGAATCGATCATTGTGCGCGTATAGCCAGTGCATGATCCGATCTTGATCCCGCGCGCGCGGAGCATAGCGACCACGTCAGCCGCTCCGGGAATCAAATCTGCGCAATCGGCCGCCGCGCTCACCATCAGCGGCTCGACAGCGTCATGCAACCGTTTAACATCGTCACTTGTCGGCAGGCCGCCAAAGCGGGCGCTCCACTGGCTCTCAATCTGTGGCATGGCGAGCAAGGCTGCAATATGCGCGCGTTTTGCCATTCCCATATCGCGGCGCACTTCGGACTCGCTAGTAGTCACACCGTTCGCAGTGAAAACCGATTGCAGCGCCTTGACCGGCGCACAGCACCCAAAATCAACCATGGTGCCCGCCCAATCAAACACCACCGCTTTTATCGCATTCGTCATGCTGCTAACCCCATTTTGACCCCAAACAAATCGCCAATCACCTCTTCGGCTATCGCAAAGCTCGTCGACGCGCCTGTGCCGCTTGTGACCATAACGATCCGCACCCCGGGTTCGGGCGTATCGACAAAACTTTGCTGGGGGCCAGACGCGTAAGTGCCTGTCCACCGCTGGATGACGGTCGGCGCGGGCCCAAGAAGCGCCTCATATTCAGCGAGGATAAGGCTGTCGACCGCTTCAAACGCAAAGGGATCGGGCGTCGTCGCATAATGGTGGCTATCACCCACGACGACCGATCCATCGGCGCTTTGCACCACGATCAAATGGATGCCATTTTCAAGATAGAGAGGCTGCTCGTGGTGAAGCAACGCGCCAAGCGCAGCGGATTGCGGGAGCGCGGCATAGCCGAGGTAGCGGACCAGCGAGAGGTCGGACATCAATGCACCGGGCAACCGCACACCGGGGCTGGCCATTCTGAGCATTTGCAAACGACAGCGTGTCGGGCCGCGCGCGGCAATGCGATCAGGATAAAGCGTCGTAAAATCGTCCCCCGGACACACGATTACCGCGTCGGCCTGAATGGCCATGTCGTCGGTGCGGACAATTTTGTCGTGAACGCCGAGAACCGCTGCAGTGCGCATGAAGGCAACATCGTATTTTGCCGCAAGCCATGCCGCTAGTGCAGGGATAGCAAAGCGCGATTCGACGCGGATATCGTGCGGACTCCACATCGCACCGGCAAGTTTGCCGTCGGGACGAAGTGGATAGCGCGCCCGCGCGGTGGTGGCCGTCATCAACGTGCACCCTTCGCCCATTTCGGTCTGGGCAAAGGCTTCGATGACATTCATGGCTTCGGGTCGCTGCGCGGCGAGCATCAGCCCGCGATGCTCAATCGTTATCCCCGCTTCAGCTGCAATTTCCAGCCAGACATCGCGGCTGCGCCTCGCGCGTTTCCAGATCAGGCCCCTTTCCTGTCCGGTAACGGTGATAAAGCCAAAGTTGCGGATCGACGCGCCATTGGCCTGCGCGTCACGGTCAAGCACGATCACCCGCTTGCCAAGCCGCGCCGCCGCAAGCGCATGCGCAAGACCCACAATCCCGGCACCGATAATGGCAACATCAAAGCTTTGCATCACGGCCTATATCCACTTGCATTATGGGAAACGAAGCAACAGTCTCGACGAGCGGTGGCCATGAATTTTTGCGTTTTGATGACATAATTTGACGCGATCCATAATCCCGCAACATCAAAGTGCAATCACGATGACGAATCGCACACATGGGGGGCATATGAACAACTGGGACAGGCGATGATATTGCGCGAACGGCTAGAGCGCGCATCACCCGCATTGTTTTGCACTTACGCCGGGTTGGCGGCCTTTGCGGCTTACTTTTCGATGTATGCATTCCGCAAGCCATTCACGGCCGCGACCTTCGATCAGGTGGCGGGATGGCCATTTGTGCTTGATTATAAAATCGCCCTGATCATCGCGCAGGTGCTGGGCTATGCGCTATCGAAAATAATCGGAATCAAGCTGATTTCGGAACTTGACCCGGCGGGCCGCTCGACGACGATCATTGGCCTGATTGTGACCGCGTGGATCGCGCTCCTGCTGTTCGCGATTGTGCCTGCCCCGTGGAATGTATTCACGCTTTTTTTCAATGGTCTCGCGCTTGGCCTCATCTGGGGATTGGTGTTCAGCTACGTTGAAGGACGCCGCACATCGGACGTTATCGGTGCCATGTTGTGCGCTACTTTCATAATCGCGTCTGGCGTCGTCAAGAGCGTTGGCAAAACCCTCCTCGATAGCGGAATCTCCGCTTTTTGGATGCCCGCGGCCACGGGGGCGCTATTCTTTCCGCTTCTGCTCATCGCTGTCGTCGGGCTGTCGCATCTGCCACCACCGTCGATCGCTGACCGCAATGCCCGCACCGCGCGTGCGCCGATGGATGGGGCGCAGCGTGGTGCTTTCTTCGCAAAGCATTGGGTGGCGCTCAGCGCTTTGGTGATCGCCTATATCTTGATCACCGCGATGCGCGATTTTCGCGATAATTTCGCACCCGAAATCTGGAATGATCTTGGGTATAAGGATATTGCGACCTTGTTCACCGCAAGCGAACTGCCGGTCGCCGCCATTGCGCTCGGTGCGCTCGGGGGATTGATGCTGGTGCGTGATAATCTGCGTGCATTAATGCTCGTTCATGTGGTTATCGCCATCGGGGCAGTGCTGATCGCTGTATCAACCATCGCACAACAAATCGGATGGCTGAACCCGATTGCGTGGATGATCCTGTCTGGTGCAGGGATTTACGCCGTTTATCTGCCGTTCAACGCCATGCTGTTTGACCGTATCATCGCCGCCACGCGCGACATCGGCACCGCTGGTTTCCTCATCTATGTCGCTGATTCAGCTGGCTATGTCGGTAGCGTCACACTGTTGTTGATCCGGCATTTTTCAGCGCTCACAATTCCGTGGCTGAGCTTCTTTCAAATGACGGCCTATGCAACGTCGGGATTATGCCTTGCATGCGTCGCCATTTCTGCGCGTCAATTTGGCCGGTTGGAGCGAGTGAGCCGCTCATCCATAAACTTAGGCGGTTGAGGGCCGACATGTGGCAGTAGGACCGTACGGACACGCGGAAGCCCTCCGCGAAAGGCTATAATCTCACCCAGTTGATGTCCCTCCAGATCGTCAACCTTACAGGCGCCTACGGGTAGCGCGACTAGCATCATGGGGAGCATCAACGCCACTTAAACCAAAGCAACCGTGCCAGGTGACGAAGCCATTCAGGTCATTTACCACGCCGCGCCCACACCTCGGATCAGCACCCCTCGACAAGCCAGCCGTTGAATCTAAGGCACTTCCGCCCCGTGCGATTTGCTTAAAGGCTGCTTCGCGCTAAACCGCTTGACGATGACCTCCCCCCTCCCCTTCTCCCGTTCGATCACCGGCCAGCAGTGGCGTTGGCGCGGCACGTCAGCTGATGGGCGCGACGAGCGGATTGAGAGTGATGATCTGATCACGCAATTGCTGCTGTCGCGCGGTTGTCCCTTTGAGCAGCTTGAGGCCTATCGCACTCCCAGCATCCGCGCGTTCATGCCTGATCCGTCGATCTTTCGCGATATGGACGTGGCCGCTGACCGGCTGGCCGCCGCCGTACTCGCGGGTGAGGCGGTGACGGTCTTTGGCGATTATGATGTTGACGGGGCGACATCAGCAGCGTTGCTGATCCGCCTGTTACGCGATCTGGGGCTTTCGCCCGCAGCCTATATCCCCGACCGGTTGATGGAAGGCTATGGCCCGTCGGGTGCGGCCTTAGTCAAGATTGCCGAAAGCGGGGCGAGCCTGATCGTCACCGTTGATTGCGGCGCGCAGGCGTTTGACGCGCTTGGCATGGCAAAGGCAGCGGGCGTTGATGTGATCGTCGTTGATCATCACCAATGCGCGAGCGCGCTGCCTCCCGCCTTTGCGATGGTCAACCCAAACCGCCTTGATGAAGGCGAAGGCGCAGTATATGGCCATTTGGCGGCGGTTGGCGTAGCGTGGCTGCTCGGCGCGGCGCTCGTCCGCACACTGCGCACGCGCGGCCATTTTGCGATGCGGCCGGAGCCCAAATTGCTCGATCTGCTCGATATCGTCGCCCTTGGCACGGTGGCCGACGTCGCTTCGCTGCGCGGGCTTAACCGGGCGTTTGTCGCACAAGGGCTGAAGGTGATGAGCGCGCGCCACAATGTCGGGCTTGATGCGCTGGTCACCGCCTCGCGGCTTACCCGTGCGCCGCTGTGTTCGGATCTGGGTTTTGCGCTGGGGCCACGAATTAATGCCGGCGGGCGCGTTGGCAAATCGGATTTGGGCGTGCGCTTGCTCACCACCAGCGACCCCGACGAAGCGCGCGCGATTGCACAGGAGCTTGATCAGCTGAACAATGATCGGCGCACGATCGAAGCGGGCGTGCAAGAGCAAGCCGAGACCGCCGCGATAGGCCAAGGCAACCGCGCGGTCGCGTTAGTCAGCGGGCGCGGCTGGCACCCCGGCGTGATCGGCATTGTCGCCGGTCGCCTCAAGGAGAAGATGAACCGGCCCGCCATCGTGATCGCGATTGATGATGAAGGCGTCGGCAAAGGATCGGGGCGCTCGATTGCGGGGGTTGATCTAGGCGCGGCAGTGCTTGCCGCCAAGGATCATGGCTTGCTCGTCGCAGGCGGCGGGCATGCGATGGCGGCGGGGCTGACGGTGATGGCGGACAAGGTTGATGCGCTGGCCAATTTCCTTGACGAGCGCCTTTCCGCAGCGGTCGCCAAAGCAAGCGAAAACCGCGCGCTCTTGCTCGATGCCATCGTAGCGCCGGGCGGGGTGACGCCTGATTTTGTCGACGCGCTTGAAGCGGGCGGGCCTTACGGCATGGGATGGCCCGCGCCGCGCATTGCAGCAGGGCCACTGCGCGTCATTAAGGCCGATATCGTGGGCACCAACCATGTGCGCGCAATCATGGCGGGCGACGATGGCCGCAGCCTCAAAAGCGTCGCGTTCCGGGCGAGCGAAACCGAACTCGGCCAAGCCATCCTCGCCGCACCACGCGACCGGAGGATGTGGGTAGCGGGTCGCGCCAAGATCGACGATTGGGGCCCGCGCAAGGCGGCCGAACTGCATATCGATGATGCCGCATGGAACGATTGATGCCCACGTCGCTCAAAAGGTGCCTTTTGTTCACCGATATCGGGTTCATCCTCTATTGGAGCGTCACTGCGCTCGCCGCGCTCAAACTCGTCGCCATTCCTCCGGCGTGGCTGTTCACCGATTATAATGATCCCAATATCGTTGCGTGGAATTGGTCATTCATGCCGCTTGATCTGCTCGCTTCAGTCACTGGCCTCATCGCGGTGCGGCAAAGCGCATGGCAAACGATGGCACTGATTTCGGCGACACTCACCTTCTGCGCCGGTTTCCTCGCGCTGTCATTCTGGACATTTCAGGCTAGTTTCGATCCCGCTTGGTGGACGCCCAACATCATCCTGACTTTATGGCCGCTAATTATGCTCCGTCACGTCATAACAGAGCCTTGACCCCGCTCGCTCAAATGCCTATGCGCACCGTTCGCCAAGCGATTGGCCCCTTCGTCTAGCGGTTAGGACGCGGCCCTTTCACGGCTGAAACACGGGTTCGATTCCCGTAGGGGTCACCATAAATTCGTTATAAATACTTGATATTTAACGATTATTTCGTGGTTTTGAAAATTCGTTCCCACATATGTACCCACATAATATTTTGGTCGTTAGCGGCTTGACGCGGATGCTTGCGGACGATTTTTGTCCGAATTCAGAAAGCTAGCTGAATCTCAATTTGAAGAAAAGGGAATAGCGGAGCGTGTCAAACACGCCCCGCTTAATGGTCACCGCTTGGGAAGTGGCTCACGAAGGACGATCTGGCCGTTCATCGGAATGACGGAAAGTTGCAGGGATAAACCCTTGCCGTCGCGGTGGGGCCATGCGGCCCCGACTTTGGTCCAGAAACTATTATCGCCTTTGCTGGTGACGTGCCATGCTTGGAAGGCTGGCGTTTTGGGTTCGTTAGTTGCTGCGGTTGGAGTGCGTGCCATGATAAAATCCTTTCGTTCCGGTTCGGCTCGTTGCCACCCTCCGAAAAACCGCGCGAATGAGGGCGGGTATCATGTCCCACACGGGTGAGCGCAGCGAACTGGCGCGGGCCGGACATTGACGCGCGACCGCGTGCGGTCAGGAAAAGGGTGGATGCAAACGAGTTGGGCCGGAATTTCATGGAAGGATTCGATAGTTTTTGGTCGTGTCTAATTTACTCTGATCGAAACGTCTTTGCAGCAGAAAAGTGACTGCAATGCACATAGATTGCTTTGCCGACGCCCCCTGTCCGTCTAAGGTTTTTCAAAGGGGTGTTATTTGTCTGATTCCGCACTATTCATTTCCGGTTCTCTGCTCACGACTGACTATCTCGATCAGGCGATAAAGGCTGCGCCTGCATATCTCTCGGTTGACGTGGCGGCCTTGCGTGCCAAGCTTGATGGCATCGCCGCCGCCTTCCCTCAGAGTCTCAAAACCAATGAAAGCCAGACCGAGGATGATTTCATCTGGCCGGTGCTTGGCGCGCTCGGCTGGACGGAATCTCTGCGCCAGCAGAATCTGACAGTGACAGGGCGCGACGACGTGCCGGACGGTTTGTTGTTCGCCGATCCGCAAGCCAAGGCCGCCGCAAACGCAATCCCGGAACAGCACAAGCGCTACGCTCACGGCCTCGCGATGGTCGAAAGTAAGCGCTGGGCGCGTCCGCTGGATCGCGCTTCCGGCAAGGATGAAACCACCGCGCCGTCAACCCAGATGCTGCGCTACCTGCGCCGCTGCGATGACATTACCGGCGGCCAATTGCGCTGGGGCATTCTCACCAACGGCACCAAATGGCGGCTCTATTGGGCCGGTGCGCGCTCGGTCTCGGAAGAGTTCCTTGAAATCGATCTGGGCCGGGTTCTTGGGCTTGGCGGCGATGATCTGTTCGCCGATGAAGCCACGCGCGATCATTGGCTCCGCGTTTTCGCTGCCCTGTTCTGCCGGGATGCCTTCATCAAGGACGGGACGGACAATCGCTCATTCCATGAACGCGCGCGGGCTGAGGCCGCCTATTATGAAGAGCGGGTTGCGGCCAGCCTCTCGAAACTGGTGTTCGAGCAAGTCTTCCCCAACCTTGCCACTGCCATTGCCGATGCTGCGCCTGCTGCCCCGCTCCAGGATGTGCGCGAAGCGTCGCTGGTTTTGCTCTACCGCCTGCTGTTCCTGCTCTATGCCGAAGATCGCGACCTCCTGCCGGTCGGCGAGAAGCGCTACGATGATTACTCGCTCCGCAAACAGAGGAATGAGGTTGGCAAGCGCATAACGGAAAATGACACATTTTCCACGACGGCCACCAATATCTGGCATCCCATTTCCGAACTTTCGCGGATAATCGACAAGGGCGACTCCGCAGTCGGCATTCCGCCCTACAATGGCGGGCTGTTCGCGGGCGAGAATACGCCGCTGCTCGATACCATCCGCATCCCCGATAGCGTGATGGCCCCCGCGCTCGATGCGCTGTCCTATGAGCGGTCAACCGGCGAAAAGCGCTACATCAATTACCGCGATTTATCGGTGCAGCAACTCGGTTCGATTTACGAACGCCTGCTGGAATTTGAGATTGTCCGTGACAAAAGCGGTGCGCTCGCCGTTCGGCCAAACCTGTTCGCGCGTAAGAACAGCGGCAGCTATTACACCCCAGACGCGCTGGTCGGACTGATCCTCGATGAAACGCTTGAACCCCTCATCACCGAACGGCTGGAAGCCTTCCGCACTGCGCTGGGGAAGCTCAAGCCTAAGGATGCCGAAGATTATCAGCGCGGGGAGCTGAAGGATGCCGATCCAGCGGACGCGATCCTGTCGCTGCGTGTTTGCGATCCCGCGATGGGATCGGGTCACTTCCTTGTCAGCCTTGTCGATACGCTTGCCGATCATGTGCTGGATGCGATGGCGGAAGCGGCGGCGCTTGGCGCTGATCTGCAATACACCTCCCCACTCGCCACCAAGATTGACGATATTCGCCGCACCATCCTGAAAAACGCGCGCGATGCGAACTGGACGATTGACGAAGCGCAACTCGATGATCGCCATATCGTCCGACGCATGGTGCTGAAACGCTGCGTTTACGGCGTCGATAAAAACCCGATGGCGGTTGAACTCGCCAAGGTCGCGCTTTGGCTGCACACCTTCACGGTCGGCGCGCCGCTGTCGTTCATCGACCATCACCTTCACGCCGGGGACAGCCTGTTCGGTTTATGGGTGCGCGATGCGATTGATAAGGCCAGCTCGACCAGCGGCGAATTGCTCAAATTGCTGTGGCAAGATGCCCTGCACGAGGCCCAGCGCTCAGCACAGGCGATGCGGATCATCGAAATGGCAACCGATGCGGATATTGGCGAGGCCCACAAATCTGCATCGATGTGGACAGATATTGAATCGCAAGTCGGGCCGCTCGATAGCTTCGTCAATTTCATGCACGCACTCGATTGGCTGAATCTGAAAACGAAGGAAGACAAGGCGCTTGTCCAGCTTTGGCTAGGGGGCGGCTTTGGCGATGCACTGCTCATCGTGCGCGGAAAGCTGGCTCCCTTCGCCTTCAAGGCCAAGCCCGCCGAGGTTGAGCGTTTCACTGAAATTTTGGAGCAAGCCCATGCGCTGATCGCTGAAGAACGCTTTCTCAATTGGCAAATCACCTTTCCCGGCGTTTGGCAGAATTGGTCGAGTGCGGCGCGTGAAGGCGGCTTCGATGCCATAGTCGGCAACCCGCCTTGGGAGGAAGTCACTCTGGATCAAGTGAAGTGGTTTGCGGGCCGCAGGCCCGAAATTGCTCAGGAGAACCGCGCCGCTGATCGCGAGGCTATGGTCGCTAAGCTAATTGCGGAAGGTGATCCGCTGGTCCCTGATTTTCAATATGCCGCGGCACGGGCGGTTGAAACTGCGAGGATGGCTCGAAAAGGCGGCTCATATTCGAAGCTCGCTTCTGGCGAACTCAATCTCTACAAATTGTTCGTCGAACGCGCGCTCACCCTTGTTCGAGATGGCGGGATGGTTGGCTTGCTTGTCCCGATTGGTATTGGCACTGATCAGTCATCGGCTGCGTTTTTTAGCGAAACGGTAGAAGCAGGCAACCTTCGTGCATTCCTCGCATTTGAAAACAAACGTCGCTGGCTGTTCAAAGATGTTCATGCCGAAGATCAACCCACGGTTATCGTTGTGCAGACCAAAAGGGGGGCGACGAACCAGTTCAAATATGCGGTGAAGCTGCATCAATTGCCTGATCTGACTGCGATGAAAGGCGCGATCTGGATGTCAGCGGAAACGCTTAAGCGGGTAAATCCGATTACGGGGACGGCTCCTATTTTTCGCACCGAACGAGATTTGCAATTGATGATCGCAATCTATGAGCGACTCCCCACGCTTGGCGGGGCTGACGGCCTTCCGAATGGAGCTTGGCCCGTGCGGTATTTGCGTATGATTGATATGTCGCTCGGGAGTGAGCATTTCCGCGAGAAAACGCCTTTGGTTGAGACGGAAGGGGCGTGGCCAACTGACAGCTATCGATACTCTTCGCCGACGGGCGATTGGTTCCCTCTTCAAGAAGGTAAGATGGTTTCCCTGTATAACCATCGATATGCGAGCGTAGTTCAACCGACAAACTCGACCAGTGGGCAAGGGATTTCCGTTCATAGTGAAACACCAGAACTCGAAGACCCAGACTTCAGGCCGTATCCGAGATATTGGATCAACGAGGATAAAATTCGCAGTCCATTCCAATACGCCATTGGTTTCAACGATGTTTGCAACACCAACAACCAACGCAGCCTGCTTTCTGCCATCGTCGGTCACGGGGCGTATGGAAATAAATTGCCACTGCTGATATCTGATCAGCTGGATGCGAAATCTCTTGCGCTGCTACAGGGTAATTTGGCTTCGATAGTCTGCGATTATGCTGCCCGCCAGAAAATACAGAGCAGGAACCTCAACAAGTAAATCCTTGAACAGCTCCCGATAGTCCCGCCCGCCGATTACGCCCGCACCTTCGGCCCCAAAACCGCTGCCGAGATTGTCCGCGAAGCAGTCCTCGAACTCAGCTACACCGCCCACGACCTCGCCCCCTTCGCGCGCGATATGGGCCATGTGGACGCCAAGGACGAAGTCCTCCCGCCCTTCATCTGGGACGAAGCCCGCCGCCTGGCTACCGGGTTGCAGTAATCCGTGATGATGACAAGCCGCCAACGCCAGCGGTCGAGGCCGCGTTTTTGGCGCTCGGTGGCACGGTTACAAAATGGGAAGCTGGTCGGGCATTGGAACAAGAGCTATTTCACTGTCTCGTGGACGCTGATGTGCGGCTCCTCTTGGACAAGGCTATTGAGTTGCATGGGGCCGATTTAGTCGATCCGCATATTAAGTCCGCATCTGATGGCAGCATCTCGTTGTACGACATTCAAACCTTGTCATTGATCGGCGGGATTAGTGTGCAACAGCGAGATGCACTCGGCATGGCTGCAAAATCTAAAGCTGCATGGTTTAAGTCCGTCTCGGCGATGGAAGCCGCGGCGTTTGCAGTCATCGGGCCTGGTCTTGCTGCTGCGACACCGGATTTCCGTCAGAAAGTGAATGACATTTTCACTTGGGCGGAAAATGTCTGACGGGGCGCCTGATATTCTGGCGATCAATGGAGGGACCATTACCGCTCCCGCCGGGTGCGGCAAAACGCACCTCATTGCGGAAGCTCTGACGAGGCATAGAGAGAGTAGGTAAGTCAGAATAGCCCCGGATTCGAACACCCGGATCGGTGTGGTACCGGACCGATCGACCAAGGCCGGGATCTTTGAGTTGGGATTGATCTGGACGAAGCCGCTCCCGAACTGGTCTCCTTGC
>JBJXDU010000033.1:0-25625 GCA_046153565.1 Sphingomonadaceae bacterium | reverse complement strand
CTCAGGGGGGTTGGCGTCATGAACCAGCAGAACCCAAGATAACCGATCGCATCAAAAAACTGTCTGATCGCTCGGGATATATCCCGGCGCACCATGGTCTCGCTCTGTCCATGGTTGCGAAAATGATCAGAGTGAAACATAGCAGAGCGGACGGGGGCACAAAAGTCCTTACGAGGCTATAACCCGTCCTTCAAACATCCAAAGACGTAAGGCTTATGTCCTGAACGGGCAAAAGCCCCCAGCGGAAGGCTTATCCGCACCCACCCCCATGCCAAACGAAGGCGGAGCTGTGTCTATTAATTGAGCGCTGTATAAGTTAGAGCAGCTTGCACTCGATACGCATCACTCGTCTTTGCGACCCCGGCGAAAGCCGGGGGAAGCAATCCAGCTTATCCTCAAGCCGTCTGGATTGCCGCATCGCTGGGGCAGTTGCCCCAGCCTGTCCTGAGCGGCTGGCTTGCCAGCCAGTCGAAGGGCTCCACGCAAAGACGATTCACATTTCACGCAGCCCGCTCTAGGCTGTTGGCTCGCGCAAAGCCGCAAAGCCGCAAAGCCGCCAAGGGCGCTTGGCTCTGACGAGCGGTCTACTTGATAGATAATCTGTGCTCAGCATCGACCTTTGCGCCTTTGGGGCTTCGCGTGAGCCAAAAAACACCGTGCCAAAGCGGGATGCGTTGACTATCAATCGGCATTGCGAGGGGCCCTTCGCGGGCCTTAGCCTTTTCTCGCATGCCACTTTGTCAGTCGCGACAAATTCGCTATCGCGCTTCTGATGGCCGATGCAGCCCCGCCTCCTACGCCCATGATGGCGCAATATCTTGGCCTCAAAGCGCAAGCTTCCGATTGTCTGCTGTTCTACCGGATGGGCGATTTTTTCGAATTATTCTTTGATGATGCCAAAGTCGCTGCGGCTGCGCTTGATATCGCACTCACGGCGCGCGGTGAACATGAAGGCGTGCCGATCCCGATGTGCGGCGTGCCCGTCCATGCGATGGAGGTATATCTTGCGCGGCTGATCAAGGCCGGGCAACGCGTTGCTATTGCCGAACAGACTGAATCGCCCGCAGCCGCCAAAGCGCGGGGCGGCAAATCGATTGTCTCGCGCGGGATCGTGCGCGTTGTGACGGCGGGGACGCTGACTGAAGAGACGTTGCTTGAGGCGCGCAGTGCCAATTGGCTCGTGGCGCTTGCGCCCGTGGGTGATGTGATCGGTATCGCGGCGGCGGATATTTCGACAGGGCGCTTTGAGCTGAGCGAGACTGATAGCGCCGGGCTCGACGCCGAACGCGCACGGCTTGGGGCGGCGGAGACCATCATCCCGGAAGGCTTTGACGCGCAGGGCGAGGCGCGGCCGCGGATCGATTTCGATTCAGGTGCGGGCGAACGGCGGCTGAAATCGCTGTTCGGCGTGGCAACGCTTGACGGCTTTGGCAGCCTTACGCGCGCGCAGCTGGCCGCAGCGGGGGGATTGCTTGCTTATCTTGACCATGCGGGGAAAGGGGCAATGCCCTTCCTATCAGCCCCCGTCACGCGCGCGGCAAGCGACCATATGCTGATTGATGCGGCAACGCGCGAAAGCCTTGAGCTCACGCGCTCAACCAGCGGCACGCGCAGCGGCAGCTTGCTTGACGCGGTCGACCGGACAGTTACGGGCGGCGGCGCGCGCTTGCTTGGCAGCGATATCAGCGCGCCGCTGATGGACCGCGCCGCGATCACCGACCGACTAGATCTGGTCGCTCATTATGTTGAACACGCCCCGATGCGTGAAGCAATGCGCAGCCTGCTGCGCGCGCTTCCCGATGTCAGCCGCGCGCTCGGGCGGCTCGCGGCAGGGCGCGGCGGCCCGCGCGATCTGGGGCAATTGCGCGACGGGTTGGGGCAGGCGCGGCTCTTGCGTGAAAAGCTTGGCGCAACGCCTGCCATGCCCGCGCTGATGGCACGATTGCTCCCCTTGCTTGATGGCCACGGCGCGCTGGTTGAACAGCTTGAACGCGCGCTGGTGCCCGCGCCGCCGACGGACATCAGTGCAGGCGGTTTTATCGCTGAAGGCTATGACGCGGCGCTTGACGAACTCCGCAACGCCGGGGGCAGCGGGCGCCGTGATATCGCCGCGCTTGAAGCGCGATTCCGTGATCAAACGGGAGTGGCCGCGCTCAAGATCAAGCATAACAATGTGCTTGGCTACCATATCGAGGTGGCCGCAAAGCATGGTGATGGTCTGATGCGCGCTGATTCAGGCTTTACGCACCGGCAAACGCTTGCCGGCGTCGTGCGCTTCAACGCGCCTGAACTTCATGAAGTCGCGATCCGGGTGACGCAAGCCGGCGCGCATGCCCAAGCCGCCGAAGCCGCGCATTTTGAGGATCTCACCGCCCACGTGCTGGCGCGTGCCGCTGCGATTGCCCAGACGGCGGACGCGCTCGCGCGCTTTGATGTCGCGGCGGGCCTCGCCGAACGCGCGGTCGAGGGCGGATGGTGTCGTCCAACCTTTGTTGAAGAGGCGCGCTTTGATGTGGCTGGCGGGCGGCATCCGGTGGTTGAAGCAGCGCTTGCCAAATCGGGCGCGCGCTTTGTCGCCAATGATTGTTCGCTTCGGCCCGAAGCGCGGTTGTGGCTTGTCACCGGCCCCAATATGGGTGGCAAATCGACCTTTTTGCGCCAGAATGCGCTCATCGCGGTACTCGCGCAAATTGGCAGCTATGTGCCCGCAAATGGTGCAACACTCGGGCTGGTAGACCGCTTGTTCAGCCGCGTTGGCGCATCGGATAATCTTGCGCGGGGGCGCTCAACCTTCATGGTTGAAATGGTTGAAACCGCCGCGATCCTCGCTCAAGCCACCCCGCGCAGCTTCATCATCCTTGACGAAGTGGGGCGCGGCACGTCCACTTATGATGGCCTCGCCATTGCCTGGGCGGTGGTTGAGGCGGTGCATGGCGACAATCGCTGCCGGTGCCTGTTCGCAACGCACTATCACGAACTAACGCGGCTTGCCGAACGGCTCGACGCGCTCTCGCTCCATCATGTCCGCGCGCGTGAATATAAGGGTGATTTGGTTCTGCTCCACGAAGTGGCGAGTGGGCCTGCTGACCGTAGTTACGGCATCGCCGTCGCGCGGCTCGCCGGACTGTCGCCTACCGTGCTTGCGCGCGCGAAAGCCGTTCTGTCAAAGCTTGAGGCAGGCCGCGATGCGACAGGCGGGCTGGCCGCAGGTTTGGATGATTTGCCTTTGTTCCAAAACCTAACCGAACCCGAAGCACGCGATCCCGTGCGCGACACGCTTGCAGCGCTTGACGTCGATGCGATGAGCCCGCGTGACGCGCTTGACGCGCTCTACGGGCTGAAGGCGCTCGGCACGCTATAATGCTCTTCTGGCCAATTTCGTTTCATTGTAATTCTGCAGATACGAGGCAATATAGAATAATAGGAAGACGGCATGACTCAAAACCTAGTTCGTGCAATGCTCACTTGTCTCTTGCTCGGCTGCCTGTCAGCATCGGGCGTGGCTCAGTCACGCGCAATACGGGGCATATTGCTTGCCGATCTAAACTGGCAACAGGCCGAGAAGGTGCTTTCGCCCGAGACTGTGGTGGTGATCCCGCTCGGTGCGGAGGCCAAAGAACATGGGCCGCATTTGCGGCTTGATAATGACCTCAAGCTGGCGCGCTATTTCACGCGCCGAGTGCTGGCGGCGGTGGATGTGGTTGTCGCGCCAACGCTCACTTATTCCTATTATCCAGCGTTTCTCGAATATCCGGGATCGACCAGCCTGAGGCTTGAAACCGCGCGCGATACTGTGGTTGATGTCGTGCGCAGCTTTGCCGGATACGGCGTGCGGCGCTTTTATGTCTTGAACACCGGCGTATCGACGCTGCGGCCGCTGGCCGCCGCGGCAGAGATGCTCGCGAAGGAGGGTATCGTGCTGCGCTATACTGATATTGCGCGCGCCGGTGGTGAAGTTGAAAAGCAAATCGCCGAGCAAAAGCGCGGATCGCATGCCGATGAGATTGAAACATCAATGATGCTCTATATCGCGCCCGACCGTGTTGATATGCGGCGCGCGGTGCGAGATGACAATCCCGATGCGCCGGGCCCGCTGAGGCGCACGCCGGGGGGCAAGGGCGTATATTCACCCTCGGGCATTTGGGGCGATCCAACGCTGGCAACGCGTGCCAAGGGCAAGCTCATTGTTGAAGCACGCTTGCGCTCAATCCTCGTAGACATACAGATGCTCAAAACCGCGGCCCTAGCGAATGCGCCGTAGCGCCCCCCAATCCCACGCTTGAAGCCTCTCGCCTTTTGAGCCAATGAGCGCGCGACAACCCAAACTCACCCCCACTCGCTGGAGCCTGCCCCATGGCCTTGCTTAATGCCGATCTCGCCGCGCTTATTCGGACGATCCCTGATTATCCAAAGCCCGGCATCATGTTTCGTGATGTATCGACATTGCTGCTTGACGGGCCGGGGTTTCGCGCGGCGATTGACCGGTTGGCGGAGAGTTTTGATGCGGGTGCTATTGATCTGATTGCGGGGATTGAGGCGCGCGGGTTCATTGTGGCGGCCGCACTTTCCTATGCGCTTACCAAGGGGAAGGTGATGTTGCGGAAACCCGGCAAGCTGCCCGGTGACGTGGTCGGGATTGATTATGCGCTTGAATATGGCACTGACCGGATTGAGCTTCATTTGGGCGCTATTGTGCCAGGCGCGCGGATTTTGCTCGTCGATGATTTGATCGCGACCGGAGGCACTGCGATTGCCGCCGCGAACTTGCTGCGCGGGCAGGGCGCGGTGGTTAGTGAGGCGCGCTTCCTCGTCGATTTGCCCGATCTGGGGGGTGCCGAGCGGCTGCGCGCTATCGGGATTGAACCGCAGGCTTTGCTTAGTTTCGCAGGCGATTAGCCATGCGGATTGGCATTATTACGGGCATGGCCGAGGAAGCCGCTGCGTTCATGGCGCAGACGCCGGGCGCTTTGGTATCGTCGCATGGTTTTAGCGGTCGGACGCTGATCTGCGGCGGGCATGAGGTGACGATCATCCACGCCGGGATTGGCAAGGTCAACGCCGCCACCGCCGCAAGCCTGCTCGCGCTACATTACCAGGCTGAGCTGCTGATGATCATTGGCACAGCGGGCAAGCTGAGCGCGACGCCGGGCGATTGCTTCCTCGTGACGGAGGCGGTGCAAGGCGATTACGGCGCTTCGCATGATAGCGGCTTTGTCCATTTCACCGCCGGGAGCGTGCCGATTGGCGCTTCGGCTGTGGTGCCCTTCGTGGCGGCTGCGATGCCCGATACTGGCTTGCCACGCGCGCGGATCGTTTCGGGTGATTGCTTCGTGGCGAGTGGCACCCACGCCGCGCGGTTGCGTGGTGAGCTTGGCGGTGACTTAGTCGATATGGAAACCGCCGCGCTTGCGCAGATGGCCGCGCGGCTTGGCCTCCCATGGGCCGCGATCAAGGCGACAACCGATGATGCCAATGGCGAGAGCAGCGGCGATTTCCGCGCCAATCTCGCCCGCGCGGCCGCAAAGGCGGCGGGTGCGGCAGAAGCGATGATTGGGCTTTTGCCTGAGGAATCATCACATCCGGTTTGACAGTACCCGCTCAATCCCTTAAGCAAGTTCCACAACGATGTTCCCGAGATAGGGCACCCCGTCGCGCAGGGTGCTGAACGAATGGGGCATTGGTTATCATAGACGCGTGAAGCTGTGAGTTTTCCGATGAGGAAAGCCTGCGGCTTTTTGTCGTTTTGCGCGTCCGGTTTTATAAAGGCGAAGAGATCAACATGGCTACTCACCCTGCAATCCCCATGGCAAAGCAGCGTATCCGCAAAATGTTCGGCAATATCCACGAAGTCGTGGCGATGCCCAATCTGATCGAGGTTCAGCGCGAATCTTACGAACAGTTTTTGCGGTCTGATCCTTCGATTGGCTATGTCTCGGGCCTTGAAAAGACGCTGCGCAGCGTGTTTCCGATCCGCGATTTCGCCGGGACGGCTGAGCTTGATTTCGTTCATTACGAACTCGAACATCCCAAATTTGATACCGAAGAATGCCGCCAGCGCGGGATTACCTATTCAGCGCCAATGCGCGTTACGCTGCGCCTGATCGTATTTGAAGTCGATCAGGAAACCGAAACCCGCTCGGTTCTCGATATCAAGGAGCAGGATGTGTACATGGGCGATATGCCGCTCATGACGCATAACGGCACGTTCATCATCAATGGCACCGAACGCGTAATCGTCAGCCAGATGCACCGTTCACCGGGCGTCTTGTTCGATCATGATCGCGGTAAGACGCATAGCTCGGGCAAATATTTGTTCGCCGCGCGCGTCATTCCGTATCGCGGATCGTGGCTCGATTTCGAATTTGATGCGAAGGACATTGTCAACGTCCGCATTGACCGTAAGCGCAAGCTGCCCGTCACGTCGTTGCTGTTCGCGCTGGGCCTGACCGTCGAAGAAATCCTCAAGGAATTCTATAACACGGTCACCTATGTGCGCGGCCCCGGTGGCTGGCAGATTCCTTATGTGTCCGAAAATTGGCGCGGGCAAAAGCCGGGCTTTGACGTGGTTGATGCCAAATCGGGCGAAGTCATGTTTGCGGCCGGGCAAAAGATCAGCCCGCGTGCGGCGACCAAGGCGGCGAAGGATGGGCTCGAGATGCTCATCATCCCGACCGAAGAAATCTTTGGCCGCTATTCAGCGATTGATTTGATTAACGAAGCGACTGGTGAAATCTATATCGAAGCGGGTGACGAAGTGTCGGCCGAAAATCTCGAGAAGATCGATGCGGCTGGCCTCGAATTCCTCGAAACGCTTGATATTGATCATATCAACACCGGCCCCTGGATGCGCAATACGCTGAAGGTCGATAAGGCCGAAGAGCGTGATCAAGCGCTCGATTCGATCTACCGTGTGATGCGCCCGGGTGAACCGCCAACGCGCGAAACCGCTGAAGCTTTGTTCGCTGGCCTGTTCTTCGATCCCGAACGTTATGACCTGTCAGCGGTTGGCCGGGTCAAGCTCAACATGCGTCTCGAACTCGACGCGCCCGATGATTACACGACTTTGCGCCGCGAGGATATCCTTGCGGTCGTCAAGACGCTCGTCAATCTGAAGGATGGCAAGGGCGACATTGACGATATCGACAATCTCGGCAACCGCCGCGTGCGGTCGGTGGGTGAATTGCTTGAAAACCAATACCGCGTTGGCTTGCTGCGCATGGAGCGTGCGGTCAAGGAGCGGATGTCATCGGTTGATGTGTCAACGGTGATGCCAAACGATCTCATCAACGCCAAGCCCGCCGTGGCTGCGGTGCGCGAATTCTTTGGGTCTTCGCAGCTTAGCCAGTTCATGGATCAGACTAACCCGCTGTCCGAAGTCACGCACAAGCGCCGCGTATCGGCACTGGGGCCGGGCGGTTTGACGCGTGAGCGCGCGGGCTTTGAAGTCCGCGACGTTCACCCGACGCACTATGGCCGTATCTGCCCGATTGAAACGCCTGAAGGCCCGAACATCGGTCTCATCAACAGCCTCGCTTCGTTCAGCCGCGTTAACAAATATGGCTTTATCGAAACGCCGTACCGCAAGATCATCGACCACAAGGTGACCAACGATGTGGTCTACCTCTCCGCAATGGAAGAGGCCAAGCATACGATTGCGCAGGCCAATGCCGAACTGACCGCGGATGGCAGTTTTGTTGAAGATGTGATTTCATCGCGGCAGGCAGGCGAATTCCTGATTTCGCCGCGTGATAATCTGACGCTGATGGACGTATCGCCAAAGCAGCTGGTGTCGGTCGCCGCGTCGCTCATTCCTTTCCTTGAAAATGATGACGCTAACCGCGCGCTGATGGGATCGAACATGCAGCGTCAGGCGGTGCCTTTGGTGCGCGCTGAAGCGCCGTTTGTCGGCACGGGCATGGAAGAAACCGTGGCGCGCGATTCGGGTGCTGCGGTGGCGGCCAAGCGCGGCGGTATCGTCGATCAGGTCGATGCCGCGCGTATCGTGATCCGGGCAACCGGTGCGGTCGAGGCCGGCCAATCGGGCGTCGATATCTACACGCTCCAAAAGTTCCAGCGTTCGAACCAGAATACCTGCATCAATCAGCGTCCGCTGGTGAAGGTAGGCGATGTGATCGAAGCGGGGACGATCATCGCCGATGGCCCGTCGACTGAACTGGGTGAATTGGCGCTGGGGCGCAACACGCTCGTCGCGTTCATGCCGTGGAATGGCTATAATTACGAAGATTCGATCCTGATCTCCGAACGCATCGTGAAGGATGACGTGTTCACGTCAATCCATATCGAAGAGTTTGAAGTGATGGCGCGCGATACCAAGCTTGGGCCAGAGGATATCACGCGCGATATCCCCAACGTCGGCGAAGAAGCGCTCCGCAACCTCGACGAAGCGGGCATTGTCTATATCGGCGCTGAAGTTGAGCCGGGGGATATCCTTGCGGGCAAGATCACGCCCAAGGGCGAAAGCCCGATGACGCCGGAAGAAAAATTGCTTCGCGCGATCTTTGGTGAAAAAGCGTCAGACGTCCGCGATACGTCGCTGCGGCTGCCACCGGGCGTTGCGGGCACAGTCGTTGAAGTCCGCGTGTTCAATCGCCACGGTATCGATATTGACGACCGGACGCGTGCGATCCAGGCCGAGGAAAAGGAACGTCTTGGCAAGGACCGCGACGATGAACGCTCGATCCTCAACCGTGCGACCTATTCGCGGCTGCGCGAAATGCTCATGGGGCAGACCGCGACAGCGGCCCCCAAGGGTGTCAAAAAGGGTAGCGTCATTGACGAGGCTTTGCTCGGCGAAGTTGAAAGCTTCGAATGGTGGAAATTCGCGGTTGAAGATGATGCGCGCCAAAGCGATTTGGAAGCGGTCAAAATCCAATATGACGACGCGGTCAAGCTGATCAACGCCAAATATGAAGACCGCGTTGAAAAGCTTGAGCGCGGCGATGATCTGGCACCGGGCGTGCTCAAGATGGTCAAAGTGTTTGTCGCGGTGAAGCGCAAGCTGCAACCCGGCGACAAGATGGCGGGTCGTCACGGCAATAAGGGTGTGATTTCGCGCATCCTTCCCGCCGAAGATATGCCGTTCCTTGAAGATGGGACGCCGGTTGATATCGTGCTCAATCCTTTGGGCGTGCCATCACGCATGAACGTCGGGCAGATTTTCGAAACGCATCTCGGCTGGGCCGCACGCGGTTTGGGTAAGCAGATCACGCAAGCGCTTACCGATTGGCGCGAAAGTGGCGGCGAAGCGGCGGGCCAACCGCCCGAAGCGGTGCGCGAACGCATCCGCCTGACTTACGGTGAGAAATATGCCGACGAAATCAACGCGCGTAGCGATGATCAGATTGTCGAGCTCGCCGCCTTGCTCAAAAACGGTGTGCCGATGGCGACACCAGTGTTTGACGGTGCGCGCGAAGCCGATGTCTCGCAAATGCTGACGCTTGCCGGGCTGGATACGTCGGGTCAGGTTGAACTGTTTGACGGGCGGACGGGCAATATGTTCGATCGCAAGGTGACGGTGGGCTATATTTATATGCTCAAACTCCATCACTTGGTCGATGATAAGATCCATGCACGGTCAATCGGGCCTTACTCGCTTGTTACCCAGCAGCCGCTGGGCGGTAAGGCGCAGTTCGGCGGACAGCGTTTCGGCGAAATGGAAGTCTGGGCGCTGCAAGCTTATGGCGCGGCTTATACTTTGCAAGAAATGCTCACGGTCAAATCGGATGACGTGATCGGGCGGACGAAAGTCTACGAAGCGATTGTGAAGGGCGATGACAGTTTCGACGCTGGCATCCCCGAAAGCTTCAACGTGCTTGTGAAGGAAATGCGGTCGCTGGGTCTCAATGTTGAGCTCAACACTGTGTTGCCCGAAATCGAAGACGCGCCAGCGATTGCTGCTGAATGATCTGCACCGCTTATCCTGAGTAGCCATTGAGCTTGTCGAAATGGCATATCGAAGGACGTCCTTCGATACGGGTCTTCGACAGGCTCAGCCCCTACTCAGGATAAGCGGATAGTTTTTAACCTGCGGCCGATGGCCAAGGAGCTTAGAATGAACGAACTAACAAATTTCGCGAACCCCATCGCAAAGCCAGAAACATTTGACCAGATTCAGATCGGCATTGCCTCGCCTGAGCGCATCCGTTCGTGGAGCTTTGGCGAAATCAAAAAGCCCGAAACCATCAACTATCGTACATTCAAGCCTGAACGCGACGGCCTGTTCTGCGCGCGCATCTTTGGCCCGATCAAGGATTATGAATGCTTGTGCGGCAAATATAAGCGGATGAAATATAAGGGCATCGTCTGCGAAAAGTGCGGCGTTGAAGTCACCGTGTCGAAGGTTCGCCGCGAGCGGATGGGCCATATCGAACTCGCCGCACCCGTGGCGCACATCTGGTTCCTCAAATCACTGCCCAGCCGCATCGGCTTGCTGCTCGACATGCAGCTGAAGCAGCTTGAGCGCGTGCTTTATTTCGAAGCCTATATCGTGATCGAGCCCGGCCTTACCGCGCTCGACAAATATCAGCTGCTGACTGAAGACGAGCTGCTCGATGCGCAGGATCAATACGGCGAAGACGCTTTCTCGGCGGGCATTGGTGCTGAAGCCGTTCGCCGGATGCTCGAAGAGCTTGACCTTGAAGGCGAGCGTAAGGATCTTCTCGACGAACTGGCTGTCACCAAGTCTGAACTCAAGCCCAAGAAGATCATCAAGCGCTTAAAGGTTGTTGAAAGCTTCATCGATTCAGGGAACCGCCCTGAATGGATGATCCTTGAAGTCATTCCTGTCATTCCGCCCGAACTCCGCCCGCTAGTGCCACTTGACGGTGGCCGCTTTGCGACGTCGGATTTGAACGATCTCTATCGCCGCGTGATCAACCGCAACAACCGGTTGAAGCGCCTGATGGAACTCCGCGCGCCGGACATCATCGTCCGCAATGAAAAGCGGATGTTGCAGGAATCGGTGGACGCACTCTTCGACAATGGCCGCCGCGGCCGCACGATTACCGGCGCGAACAAGCGCCCGCTTAAATCGCTGTCTGACATGCTTAAGGGCAAGCAAGGCCGCTTCCGCCAGAATCTGCTCGGCAAGCGCGTTGACTATTCGGGTCGTTCGGTGATCGTCACCGGGCCAGAACTCAAGCTGCACCAGTGCGGCCTGCCGAAGAAAATGGCGCTCGAACTGTTCAAGCCGTTCATTTACTCACGCCTTGACGCAAAGGGTCTGTCGATGACCTTGAAGCAAGCCAAAAAGTGGGTTGAAAAGGAACGCAAGGAAGTCTGGGACATCCTTGACGAAGTGATCCGTGAACATCCTGTGATGCTCAACCGCGCACCAACGCTTCACCGTTTGGGCATTCAGGCGTTTGAGCCTGTGCTGATTGAAGGCAAAGCGATCCAGCTTCACCCGCTCGTCTGTTCGGCGTTCAATGCCGATTTTGATGGTGACCAGATGGCGGTTCACGTGCCGCTGAGCCTTGAGGCACAGCTTGAAGCGCGCGTGCTGATGATGTCGACCAATAACATCCTCTCGCCTGCCAACGGCAAGCCAATCATCGTTCCTTCGCAGGATATGGTGCTTGGGCTCTATTATCTCTCAATGATGAAGGAAAATGAGCCAGGCCAAGGCATGCTGATCGCCGATATGCAGGAAGTGCATCAGGCGATCCATGCTGGCGCAGTGACTTTGCACACCAAGATCATCAGCCGCGTTCCGCAAACCGATGAGGATGGCAAGCCTTACCTCAAGCGCTACGAAACGACGCCTGGCCGCATGCTGCTGGGCGAATGTCTGCCACAAAGCCACAAAGTGCCCTTCGATGTTGTCAACCGCGTTTTGACGAAGAAGGAAATCGGCGATGTGATTGATCAGGTTTACCGTCACACCGGCCAGAAGGACACGGTGCTGTTCGCTGATGCGATCATGAGCCTTGGCTTCCGTCATGCTTTCCAAGCCGGTATTTCGTTCGGCAAGGATGATATGATCATCCCTGATGCCAAAGATGGCATGGTTGAAGAAACCCGTGTGCTTGTGAAGGATTTTGAGCAGCAATATCAGGACGGTCTGATCACGCAGCAGGAAAAATATAACAAGGTGATCGATGCCTGGTCACGCTGTGGCGACAATGTCGCCGGCGCGATGATGGAGGGCATTCGCGCGGTGAAGATCGGTGAGGATGGCCGCGAAAAGCCGATCAACGCGATCTACATGATGGCCCACTCTGGCGCGCGTGGTTCGGCCGCACAGATCAAGCAGCTGGCGGGTATGCGCGGGCTGATGGCGAAGCCGTCGGGCGAAATCATCGAAACGCCGATCATTTCGAACTTCAAAGAAGGCCTCACCGTTCTTGAATATTTCAACTCGACCCATGGTTCGCGTAAAGGCCTTGCCGATACTGCGCTCAAGACCGCAAACTCAGGCTATCTGACGCGCCGTCTGGTTGATGTTAGCCAAGACTGCGTCGTGATCGAAGAAGATTGCGGCACCGAACGCGCGCTGCTCATGAAGGCGATCATCCAAGGCGGGGCGACCATCGCATCGCTTGGCGAGCGTATCCTTGGCCGTACCACGGCTGAAGATATTATCGATACCAAGGACAACAGCGTCGTCATCCCGTCGGGCACTTTGCTTGATGAGGCGGACATTACGGTGATCGAAGCAATTGGCACGCAGTCAGTCAAAATCCGCTCGCCGCTCGTCTGCGAAACGCGGATGGGTGTGTGCGGCAAATGCTATGGCCGTGATCTTGCACGCGGCACCCCGGTCAATATGGGTGAAGCGGTCGGCGTTATTGCGGCGCAGTCAATCGGTGAACCGGGCACGCAGCTCACCATGCGGACGTTCCACATCGGCGGCGCGGCGCAGATTAACGAGCAATCGGGCCACGAAGCGGTGAGCGACGGGACGCTTGAATATCGTGATCTCCGCATCATCGAGGATAAGCAAGGCCGTCGTGTTTCGCTATCACGCAATGGTGAAGTCGCGATCATCGATAGTGAAGGGCGTGAGCGCTCGTCAGACCGTTTGCCCTACGGCGCTTATGTGCTGTTTGCCGACGGCACGAAGGTCAATAAGGGCGACAAGATCGCTGAATGGGATCCCTTCACGATGCCAGTGATCACCGAAAATCCTGGCACAGTGAAATATCAGGATCTCGTCGAAGGCCAGACCTTGGTCGAACAAGTCGATGAAGCCACCGGCATTGCGCAGAAGGTTGTCACTGAATTCCGTCCGGGTCGTTCGAAGGTCGATCTCCGTCCGCGCTTGACCTTGCTTGACGGCGCATCGGGTGAAGCGGGGCGTTATATGCTCGCGACGGGTGCGATTCTCTCGGTTGAGGATGGGGCCACGGTCCAAGCGGGCGACGTGCTGGCCCGTGTGTCGCGCGAAGCTGCCAAGACGCGCGACATCACCGGCGGTCTGCCGCGGGTGGCTGAATTGTTCGAAGCGCGCATCCCTAAGGAAAATGCGATCATCGCGCGTGCCTCGGGCCGCGTTGTGTTCGGCAAGGATTATAAGGCCAAGCGCAAGATCGGTATCCAGCCCGAAGATGGCGGCGAACTGGTCGAATATCTCGTGTCGAAGAGCAAGGTTATCGACGTGCAGGAAGGCGATTATGTCAAGCGCGGCGACAATCTGATCGGTGGATCACCTAACCCGCATGATATCCTTGAAGTGATGGGTATTGAGCCACTGGCTGAATATATCGTCGCCGAAATTCAGGAAGTTTACCGTCTGCAAGGCGTGAAGATCAACGATAAGCATATCGAAACGATCGTTCGTCAGATGCTGCAGAAGGTTGAAATCACGGCATCGGGCGATACAACTTTGCTGGTTGGCGAACAGGTTGACCGTGAGGAAATGGTTGAAACCAATGCCAAGCTGCCCGCTGGGTCAGCCCCTGCTGAAGGCAAGCCCATCTTGCTCGGTATCACCAAGGCAAGCTTGCAAACGCGTTCGTTTATCTCGGCGGCGTCGTTCCAAGAAACCACCCGCGTGCTCACCGAAGCCTCGGTGCAGGGCAAGAAGGATGATCTCATTGGCCTCAAGGAAAATGTGATCGTTGGTCGCTTGATCCCGGCGGGAACGGGCGCTGGCCTTAACCGCATGCGCATCACCGCTACCAGCCGCGATGCGGCGTTGCGGGTCCAGCAAAAGGCATGGCAGGATAGTTTGAAGCCACCGGTTGTGGCTGAGCCAGTCGAGGGATAATCGGGAGCGGGGGCGTCCTTCGGGATGCCCCCGTTTCGGGTCACGCCGATAGCGTATGCTATCGCGATACGCAGTTGAAAATGGCGACATGACTGATTGGGTTCCCTGCTGTTGGATCAAGGCTAAGCCGGGACGCACGTAACCAGAGCAACTTAGCGCGGCGTTGCCCGCCAGATTGGCACAGATGCAGGCAAAGCTGCTGTTATTTTTTAGCCGTTCCCATGCCTTGCATGCGCGAATGAGCTTGCAACTTAACGAAAAATTAGTCACAAACTCGTTCGGGTCGCACCATCCAGAAACGGACGTTTCTGGGCATCTTGGGGATGAAAATGTTTGTGACATCTTTTTCAAATATCATTAAATATGCGACGATAGGCCTCGTAGCCTTGACTGCATCGGTGGCGCCTGCGAGCGCTTCAATCATCAATGGCAATTTTGAAACCGGGCCGTTTGGCGGGGCACCCGCCGGGTGGACGGTCTTGTCTGGCACTGACATCAAAGTGCTTCAGGGCAGCGATTATATTCCCTGTTGCGGAGTGACCGGCACCCCCGAGCAACTTGCCAACCATTTTGCGACATTTGGCGCGGGCGACCTTGCTAATGTTAGCACACTGAGCCAGATCGTGTCGACGATTGCGGGCGCAACCTATACGCTCACATTTGACCAAGGCACGCTAGGCGGGGGCGCGCAGACTTTGTTCGCGCAAGTATTTGATGCCTCGGAGCCGCTGATCACGTCGGGAGATTGGATCTTGTCGGCAAACAATGCGCTTGGTTCGACATTTGTCACACGGTCACTCAGCTTTGTTGCCGCCAGCAATTCGACCCGGATCGCGTTCAGCGTCGATTCGGTTACCAGCAGCGTTGATGGCATACTCGACAACGTCACGCTGACCACATCTGTGCCCGAACCAGCCACGTGGGCGTTGATGCTCATCGGCTTTGGCGCCGTCGGCAGCGGGATGCGCCGCCGACCGGCAGTGAAGGTCAGCTTTAGCTGATTTCGATTAAGCGGGAACCAAGCCTCCCGTCGGAGTGATCCGACGGGAGAGCCTTAGCTGATATCGGCCCACATCCTCAGCAGGTTGTGATATAAGGCGGTTAGCGAAAGGCGGTGGTCATGCGAGTCCTCGCCATCCGCCATCGCCTGGATCGTCGTATCGAGATCAAAGAGGAGCGCGCGCTGCCCGGCGTCGCGCACCAGACTTTGTACCCAGAAAAAGCTTGCCACGCGAATGCCTTTGGTCACCGCGCGCACCTCATGGATTGACCCCGATGGGTAAAGAATCATATCGCCCGCCGCGAGCTTGATACTATTGATGCTGCCACTGTCCGCGATCATCAATTCGCCGCCGTCATATGACGCGGGGTCGCTTAAAAAAAGTGTCGCCGACAAATCGGTACGCATCCGCTGCGCTCCCAGCGGACGGATGGCTCCATCGATATGGCGGCCATAGGAACCACCGCCAGCATAGCGATTGAACAAGGGCGGTGAAATCTTGGCAGGCAGCGCGGCAGAGACGAATAGCGGATTGGTCGAAAGGGCATCAAGGATCACCGACGCGGCCTCATGCCCCACCGGATCATCTTCCGCAATCTGTTCATTATCCTTGACCTTGATCGACAAATGCCCCGCCGTTTGCGCGCCCGCTACCCATTTTGCCTGCCCGATGATTGAGTGAACCCGCGCCAGCGTCGGCCCGCTGAGCACTGCTGGCACATGAAGCATCCGCGGTTAATCCTTATGCTAAAATCCGATCTTAAGCGTCGCGAGTGCTGTCCGTCCAGCGCCGGGGATAACATGCACCGGGTGCAGCTGTTCATAATAGAGCCTGTTGCCTACATTATTGACCAGAATTTGCGCCGTCACTTTGTCGCTGACCTGATATTTAGCGCTCAGATCAACCAGTTGATAACCGGGTGCGATCAGGAACGAGGCGTTGCTGTTTTGGCCCAGACGCTGCGACGTCGCCACAAAGTTGACGCCGATATTGAATTTTGGGAACAGATCATAGCTTGTGCTGACGCTACCCATATGCCGCGCGGTGATGATTAAGGGTGCGCCGACAATCGGCCCGGCGGGCGATGAGACCAGCGTCTGACTATCAAGGAAGGCGTAACCAAAGCGAACGCTCCAACCGGGAAGGATTTCGCCGTTGAACTCGATCTCGGCCCCGTCAACGCGCTGTTTGCCCCCCAAACTGTTAAACCCGGGGGTCGCGGGATCGGGCACGCGCGCGTTATTCTTTTCAATGCGAAAAACCGATGCAGACAATAAGGCCTTATCGCCGAGCAGATTCCATTTGGTGCCCGCTTCAAAGCTGACACTTGTTTCGGGGTCAAGGTTGAGATTGGCTTGCGCGACTGAACGGCCCGCCGATATCAGTGACTCGACGCCTTCTCCCGATGGATTGAACGAATTGGCGTAAGACAGATACAGGCTGCCACGCTTTGCGGGCTTGAACACGATGGCCGCGCGGTAGCTGAGATTGCGATCAGTGCGGTCGGCGCGCGTGGTTGCGATTTGGGTAGCTGCTTGATTGAAGCCAGCGCTTTCATATTTGGTTCGGAAACTATCCCAGCGCAACCCGATGATAAGCTTCCACGCCGGATCAAGATCAATCGTATCAATCGCAAACAAGCCCAGCGCCGTTGACCGTGCCCGCCCGCGCAACCGCACGAAGCTATTGGGCGTGCTGTTATAGAAGCCACCGGCCGGATTGACGAGGGTTGTGCCCGGTACCGCAAAATTTGTCACATAGACGGGATCCGTGGCTTCGCGGCCGACTTCAAAGCCAGTGATCAGAATATGCGATGTGCCGCCAAGCGTAAACCGCGTGGTGAGCTCGGTTTGATTGTGCAGAAATTCATCAGTTGATGATCCCTGAAACAGATTGCGCGAGACACGGATTGCATCAAGCGGCGCGGTGCGCGGCGTGCCTGCGGGGATAATGGCTTCGCTATACCGAAACGCACGATCATTGTGCGAATAGCGGACCTGTGACCGGATTTGAGTCGATGACGACAGTTGATGATCAATCTTGGCGGTCAGGATATTCACATTGCTGTTAAGGAAATCGTTGGTGAACCCATAATAAGTTGACCGCCGCACCCCCGCCGGAAAGCCTGGATTGGCAAACGAACCCGGTATCCAGGGAATGCCATAATCGGGCAGGTTCCGTTCCTCCTGATGAAGATAACTGACCAGCAGCTTGGTATCGGATGAGAGCGCGACGGACAGCTTAGGCGCAATTGCCCACCGGTTCGCCTTCACCGTATCGCGGTCTGCAACGCCCGACCGGTGGTAGACCGCATTGACGCGAAAGCCGCTGCCCTCGCCAAATGGTTCGGCAATGTTCAGGTCGGTGGCAATCCGCCTTGTATCATCGAGGCCGACGCGAAGTTCAGCGGCTCCAAATGTCTGCGCGGTCGGCAACTTGCTGACCCGGTGAATGACGCCGCCAGTTGATCCGCGGCCGAACAATATTGACGATGGGCCTTTGAGCACCTCGACGCTCGCATCATCGAATGTGTCACGGTAATAATAGCCATAGTCGCGCGTATTATCGAGGAACAGATCGTTGCGCGTGGTAAAACCGCGCAGCACGGCATTATTGCCTTGAAAACTTGTTTCGCCCGCCCCCAAACTGATCCCCGCCACATTGCGCAGTGCATCATTGAGGTTTGAAATACCCCGGTCGGCAAGCTCCTGGCTCGTGACGCTGGTGATCGATTGCGGCGTATCGACAATCGTTGTCGCAATGCGGTCAAGCGCAGGCGCAGGCGCGCGCGTCCCGGTGACAATGATCGCCTTGCCCGCCGGCGCCTCGGTGTCCGCGGGTGGTTGCGCACTGAGCGGCGCGACACTGCCAAGCCCAAATGCCAGGCTGGATGCTAAAGCGGGCGTTCGCCACTTGCGTATAATCCTTGCCTCACCCACGCCGGGTTCAAGATCGCTCATTAAATGCTCCTGAGAATATGATTTAGTGCGACCCAGTGGCGGTGTGCTTCTAACTCTCAGGTGTTAATTTTCAATAGCCATATGCGCTGGTTCACTGATAGCCAGGCTCATCCATCCACGGCGCGAAGTGCGGCGTGTCGCTGCTGACCTTGTTGGGATAGGCGGCGGGGCGCTTTTCGAGGAACGAGGTCACCCCTTCCTTAGCGTCGGCGCTCTGGCCACGCATCCAGATGGCGCGGCTATCGATCTTATGGGCTTCCATTGGGTGCGCAGCGCCGAGCATCCGCCACATCATCTGGCGCGTAAGTGCGATTGACACCGGCGCGCTATCGCTTGTCAGCTCTTTGGCAAGTGTGCGCGCCGCCGGGATCAGATCAGCAGGCGCATGAAGCGATTTGACGAGGCCAGCGGCATGCGCTTCTGCCGCCGCAAAGACACGCCCGGAATAGCACCAGTCGAGCGCCTGGCTAATCCCCACGAGCCGGGGCAGAAACCAGCTCGACGCGGCTTCCGGCACAATCCCGCGACGCGCAAACACAAAACCATAGCGCGCAGTTTCGCTCGCCAGCCGGAAATCCATCGGCAATTGCATCGTCGCGCCAATACCGACGGCGGCCCCGTTGATCGCGCCGATCACAGGCTTTTTGCAGTTAAAGATCCGCAGCGTCACCCGCCCGCCGCCGTCACGCACTCCCGGGTGGCTGAAATCAACGCTGCCATCTTCGCCAACCGGCGACCCCTGCTCAAGCCGTTCGGGCCGCTTGGTATAGTCAAACGTCTCGTCGCCTGCGCCCAAATCAGCACCGGCGCAAAAGGCGCGCTCGCCGCTCCCCGTCACAATCACCGCGCGCACGCTATCATCCGCGTCAGCGATGTCGAAGGCAGCAATCATTTCGGCCATCATCTCGCCGGTAAACGCATTCATGCGATCAGGCCGATTGAGCGTGATCGTGAAGATGCCCTCGGCGACATCGGTCAATATGGAGTTGAAGCTGGTCATAGGATTTCCTCTCTGATCTCGATCCTAAGCGCGTGAAGGAGGATATTGCTAGTCCCTAAGTCACATTTACCAGTCTCGCTGGCAGAGGCACCAAGGATAGAGAGGCATGCCAACCGGCCCGGAAGCCGCCAATAACATGGCCTGTTCACTGCGGTCGCAACCGCAATCGGTTCGCCCGCGCTTTAGAAGGGAAGCCACTTCGATTTTTCGCTAAACTTCATATAGCCGATATTGGCCCCCAGCCGAACGCCGACGCCCAGCCGCACGGGGATGAGGACGACGCTGCCACGGCGCAAATAGGTGGCGGAAAAACCGCCGACGAAATAAGCGCGGCCCTCGGCCTGTGGATAGCGTTTATAAAGATCCTGACTGTCATAAAGGTTGTAAACAAGTACGAAGGTCTTCGTCGCATCACCGCCGACGTCAAAGCCTACCGACGGCCCCGTCCAGTATACGGGCCGTTCCCCTTCGACACTATGTTTGAGCGTGCCAGAGCCATAGCGGAGCCCAACGACAAACGCGCCCGACACTTCACGTCCGGCGATATAGGCGTTGGGTTCACCCTGATCCTTCAAAACCTTCTCGATGAGTCCGGCGAGGCCCTGCGCGCCTTTCCCGAACACGCCTTCAGCCGCGCCGATGAGATCATCGCGCTTGAACGTAGATGACGTTGTGGCAGGGGCTGCGCTTTTGGATTGGGCAGCGGTGGCCGGATCGACAGCCGCAGATGCATCGTTGTCTGGCTTAGCAAGATCGCCGTTGACATCGTCGGCTCCGCTCACAGGCGGCGCGGCGGGTGCCGAAAGTACCGCGCTCGGGTCAACGCTGCGAACGCCTTGAGCGGCAAGCGGCGGCGCAGTGATGATCGCAAAAAAGGTAGTAAGGCTGATAACAAGCGATCGGATCATAGCAAAACCTTCACAAGACACACAAATGCGTAAGATATTGCTAGAGTCGCTCGCAGCTTTCACGGCAATGAACGTAGCGACGACCTGAGTCGATTATGCGCCAAGACGCGCTGTGCACCCCCAAAAGTTTCACCAACCAAGGATATTGATCCGCACGAAGTCCCTCGCTATAGCGGCGTCCTGCCAATCGCTGGAGACGTGGGTGAGTGGCTTAAACCAACGGTTTGCTAAATCGTCGTACCTTTATCGGTACCGAGGGTTCGAATCCCTCCGTCTCCTCCAGCCTCATTTCGCATTTAGCAAAACTATATGGCGGCGATAGGCGCAAGTTGATTGCGGACACATCGTCATTAGCAAACGTAGGGCGCTGGTGTAACCAGAGCGCGTTTTCGGAAGAATGAGAGGCTATGCGCGCAATAGGAATTTATCTTACCCTCTTGGTGGCGGCGCTAGGCGTAACAGCCTGTGACGCGAAGCCGAACGCGCCATCGCCGCCCAAAGTCATCGCGACACAATCAACTGCATTAACGCTAAACGCGCGCGACGGCGTCACCATCTTCGGTACGGTGACACAGGCCCCGAACCCCAAAGCGATCATATTATTATTCCATCAGGCGGGATCGAGCCAATCCGAATATGCAACCATCGCGCCGCAATTGGCGGCGGCGGGCTATACGACTCTGGCAATTGATCAGCGATCAGGCGGCGGCGATAATCGCACCGTCAAGGCGCGCGGCCGCAGTAGCGATTATCTGTCCGCGACGGCCGATCTTCAAGCCGCGCTTGACTGGGCGGCGGATAAGGGAAAGCCGATCATTCTGTGGGGTAGCAGCTATTCCTCATCGCTAATCTTCCTCGTTGGCGCACAGAATCAGGGGAAGGTCGCTGCGCTTATGGCATTTTCGCCGGGCGAATATCTGGGCGGCGGCAGGGTGGTGAAGTCAGCGGCGGCAAAAATTTCAGTGCCAATTTTTGTCACGTCAGCCAAAGATAGCGGCGAGATCGCTGCCGCCGCAGCCATTTTGGCGGCATCGCCATCGCCCACCAAAGTGCAGTTTCGTCCTGCCATTGCCGGCGTCCACGGATCGTCAACGCTCATCCCTGCGCGCAATGCCAAGGGCGCTCAAGAAAATTGGGATGCTGTGAAGGCGTTTTTGAACCGTGTGGCGCCGTAACCCGCCCGCTTCACGCCGCAGTTGCTGACTGGCTCGATATCGCTAAGGTTGATCTAAGCCTAGGCCAGCACCGAGCCAGGCAGGTGAGAGGATCGTTGATGTTTGAGGGCCAATCGTCTGCGCTGCAGACCACTATCTTTTTCGCGCTGACCGCGCTGATCGCGCTGCTCACTTATGCCAAAGTGCGCGGGCAGGGTGGTGATCGGACAAGCGAAGCAGGCACGACGCGCGAAGTGTTCCTCGCAGGCGGCGGGCTCACCTGGCTGTTTGTAGCCGGGTCGATAACGCTCACCAACCTTTCGACTGAACAGCTTGTGGGCATGAATGGCAATCAGATGCTGCTGCTCGCCTGGTGGGAGATTTGCGGCTTTTTCGGGCTGATGATTCTCGCCTTCATCTTCGTGCCGATCTATTATCGCAATAATTGTACGACGGTGACCGAACTGCTCGAAAAACGCTATGAGGGTAGCAGCATTCGCACGGTGATCTCGTTCGTGTTTCTGATCGGCAATATTCTCATCTATCTGCCCGCCGCGCTCTATTCAGGCAGCTTGTTTTTGCGGTCAATGTTCGGGCTTGATTGGTCACTCATCTGGTTTGCAGCACCAATGGCGATCATTGCGGCGCTCTACACGATCAGCGGCGGCCTGCGCGCGGTGGCGGTGATGGACACTTATTCAGGGATCGGCGTGCTCGCGATTGCCTTTCTGGTCGTTATCCTCGCGCTCGCTGCGGTCAATTTTGACCTCTCGACGGTGCCTGCCGAGCGGACCTCGATGATTGGCAGCATCACATCACCAATCCCGTTCCACACTTTGTTCACGGGCATGATTTTCATCCAGATTTTCTATTGGTCGACCAATCAGAATATCACGCAAAAGGCGATGACTGCGCCGACGGTGCGTGAAGCACAAAAAGGCGTGCTCGCCGCCGCCGCGATCCGCATCCTGATCATTCCAGCGATTGTCGTCGTACCCGGTGTGGTTGCCTTCAAACTGTTCGGCAGTGTGGGCGATCAGGCCTACGGGCGGCTTGTCGCGAGCGTCCTCCCCGGCTGGATGTCGGGCGCATTTGCCGCGATGATGATGGCAGCCGTGATCGCGCACACTGCCGCAATCCTCAACTCCTCAGTTGCACTCTACTCAATCGATTTTCACGAGAAATTTGTCGGCAAGGTCGCCAACCACTGGCGATTGGCGGCGATTGTATCAGCAATACTGACGGTCACGTCAATCGCACTGGTGCCCGCATTTGAAAGCGCCAAGAGCATCATCAATCTGCTCCAGCAGTTGAACGGCCTGTTCTCAATGCCGATTCTGTCAGCCTTCATCACTGGCTTGCTGTTCCGCGGCGTCGACGCGCGGGCAGCCGTGGCGGGGTTGATTTACGGCGCGTCGATTTATGCCTTCCACAATTTCATTCTCTATGAGCCCGGGATGATCTACCCCGGCGAGACGGTTTATCAGCATATGGGCTGGCCGTGGCTTCACTATATCGATGTCATGGTGATCGTGCTCGCGACGTCGGTGCTAGTGGCGCTCGCGATCAACCGGTTGGTATTTGGCAATCGCGCTGTGTTTATTGGCAGCAAAGCAGGGCGGGCAATGGCACAGCTGGGTTAGGTTAGGCATCCAGCCCTTCAAATTGCATCCTCGCGAGTTTGGCATAATGGCCATCTTCGGCCATCAGGCTCGCATGGTTGCCCGCTTCGATGATCGTGCCTTCGCTCATAACGATGATCCTGTCCGCCGCCCGCACGGTGGCGAGGCGGTGGGCGATGACGATGGTGGTGCGTCCGACCATCAAATGTTCAAGCGCGGCCTGCACCAATCGTTCGGATTCAGCATCAAGCGCTGACGTTGCTTCATCAAGCAACAGGATCGGCGCATCGCGGAGAATAGCGCGTGCAATCGCCATACGCTGACGCTGGCCACCTGACAGCCGCGCGCCGCCTTCTCCCATATAAGTATCAAGGCCTTGCGGCAGTTTACGCAGGAATTCAGCGGCGTTGGCGGCTTCGGCGGCGGCCCAGAGCGCGGCATCATCGGCATCCCAGCGGCCATAGCGCAAATTGTCACGCGCCGAGCTGGCAAAGATGATTGTTTCTTGTGGCACCATCGCAATGCGCGCGCGCACATCGGCGGGGTCGGCATCGGGCAGGGCGACGCCGTCAACGCGCACAGCACCGCTTTCGGGATCATAGAAACGCTGGATCAGCTGAAACAAAGTTGTCTTGCCAGCGCCCGATTGCCCCACCACCGCAACGGTCTCACCCGGCGCGATGCTAAGCGAGAAATCCTTTAGCGCGCTTACTTCCTGCCGCGTTGGATAGCGGAAGACGACATGATCAAATTCAACACTACCACGCGGCGGCGTGGGGAGCGCGAGTGGCTTGGCGGGTGCCGCGATATTTGGTTGTTCGGCGAGCAGTTCGGCAATCCGCCCAGCGGCCCCAGCCCCGCGCAGCACATCGCCGTAAACCTCGGCAAGCGTGCCAAAGCCGCCTGCTAGCAAGCCGCCGTAGAGCACGAAGGCTGCAATCGTTCCGCCGCTGATATTGCCCGCACGCACATCAATCGCGCCCTGCCAAATGACGCCGGTGATTGCGCAGAAGAGCAGCCCAATGATGATCGCGGTCATCACCGCGCGCAGCCTGATCCGGCTTTTGGCGGTATCAAAGACGGTCTCAACGGCACCCGAAAAACGCGCCGCTTCGCGCTTTTGCTGGCCGAAAGCTTGGACAATCTTCATCGCGCCAAGCACTTCATCAATCATCGCGCCGACGTCGGCAACGCGGTCTTGGCTCGACCGCGCGACGTTGCGGAGCCGATTGCCCAGCGCGAGAATGGGCAGCACGATCAGGGGGATACCAAGCATCAAAAGCGCCGTCAGCTTGGGCGACAAGACGAACAGGATGATGACGCCCCCGATCACGATCACCAAATTGCGAAGCGCAAGCGATATGGTTGTGCCCACCAATTGTTCGATAATCGTTGTATCGGCGGTGAGGCGCGATGCGATTTCGGACGGGCGGTTTTCCTCAAAGAAGCTGGGTGAAAGCCGCAGCAAATTTGCCTGAACCGCGATCCGGATGTCCCCCACGACACGCTCACCAAGCCACGACACATAATAAAAGCGCAGCGCAGTCGAGACTGAAAGCACCGCGACAAGGCCCAGCAGCAGCTCAAACCAAGGTGCCAGATCAGCCCCCGATTCGATCAGCCCCTTATCAATGATGAGCTTGAAACCATAAGGCACGCCCAACGTCGCCGATGCGGCAACGATCAGCGCGAGGATCGCAAATAAAATCTGGCGCGGATAATTGAGCGCGGTTTTCCACACCATCGTGAGATTGTTGAGTTTACGGTTGGTATATTCGGGGATTTTGTCAGCCATGGCCACGCGCCTAGCAGTGTGCGCAGTCAGTCTCAATCAAAGACTGGTTAAATTGTGCATTGCAACATGAAACAGATTGCCGCACACTCATGCTTGGGTTAAGTGCCCCAGCGTAAGGAAACGACATGTTGTACAACACCTACGAAATGCAACGGGCTTGGCTTGCCGGGGTTAGCGCCTGGGCGTCAGCGAGCGCGGACATGCTTCAAAGCGCTGCCAACCCCTTTGCCTATATGAGCGGCGGCGATGTGCTGGCCTCGGCGCTTGATGTGTTCGCACATGCCTCGGCCCCGCGCGGCAAGCCTGCCTTTGGCCTCGCGACGACGATGATCGACGGCGAAGCGGTGGCAGTGCATGAAGAGATTGTGCTGCAAAAACCCTTTGGCCAGTTGAAGCGTTTCGTGCGCGCGGGCCGCGAGGGCGATCCTAAATTGCTGATCGTCGCGCCGATGTCTGGCCATTACGCCACGCTCTTGCGCGGCACGGTTGAGCGGATGCTCCCCGGCCATGATGTCTATATCACCGATTGGCGCGATGCGCGCAGCGTGCCGCCGGCGGCAGGGCGGTTCGATCTTGACGATTATATCGATTATCTGATCGCCTTTATGGAGGAAATTGGCCCGGGCGCGCACATGCTCGCCGTGTGTCAACCATCGGTGCCTTGCTATGCGGCTATGTGCCTGATGTCGCAAGACAAGCACCCCTGCCTGCCGCGCACGCTCACGATGATGGGCGGTCCTGTTGATACGCGCGCTGCACCCACCGCAGTCAACACGCTGGCGACTGAGCGGCCGCATAGCTGGTTTGCCAATAATGTAATCGCAACAGTGCCTTATACTTATCCGGGGGCAGGGCGGAAAGTCTATCCGGGCTTCCTTCAACTTGCTGGCTTCATGTCGATGAACCTTGGCAATCATATGGTCAGCCACTGGGAGATGTTCAAACATCTGGTCGA
>JBJXDU010000032.1:0-21524 GCA_046153565.1 Sphingomonadaceae bacterium | reverse complement strand
TGGCGGATCGTGGGCTCGGGCAAGATATCCGCCGAGCCTAGCAATTTGGGTGAGGCAGGAACTGAGTGTTTTTAACGACGGCGGCGGGTGGCGGTTTTGGGCGGCGATCTGGTTGAGGAGTTCGACCGCGGCAGATGTCAGCGCAAGCGTTGGCGTGGCATCAGGTGCGGCTCGGTTGATCATCGTCATCCAGAAAATCCGCTAGCTCGGGATGCAGAACAGCGCGATCAGATTGACGAGGCGTTCGGCGGTGCGCAACCGTGCAATCCCGCCGAACTGGGCATACGCGCTTGGCATGAGTTTCAACATGATGACGCTTGGCGGGATGGCGGCATCCGTCGGGCTGATTGTCGATGACGCGGTGGTGATGCTCGAACATAACTTCATTGCTCGTGGCATTACGGCACGAGCAATGAAGTTACGACATGCAGACTGATCTCTGACGAATAAACTCCAATAGTCTCCCCGGAACCGAACGAGATGCAGAAATCGCTCCAATGCATCAACCGCGCTTCGGGGAGGAAATCTCCTCCCCAAAACACGCTGCTCTGCGCGACTCTGCGAACAATCTTGATTACGTGGTGATTACGTGGTTCTAGACAGGCACCCCGGGGGGCTATAATCGTCGCTAAGTCCTTGATAAATATGGTGCCGGCTGCAAGGTTCGAACTCGCGACCCCCTGATTACAAATCACGTAATTGTGCTTTTCCATAGCTACCCAATTCAACGCTACACTCGAAAAAATAGCCATAAAACCATTGTTTTAAGCCATTTATCGTATAGCCTCCAAATCTGGCGTAGCGAGGGCCAAAAACTTTCGCTATGATAAACACCGGCCTAAAACCGGCCTAAAAATAGAATCAGGCGTTTTATGAGTGATATGCGGATGGCATTGAACGACAAAGCGATTGCACGATTGGCACCTCCTGAGAGCGGTCAATACAAAGCACGCGATGTCGAATTGAAAGGCTTCTACCTGCTGGTCGGGAAACGCCGTCGAACCTTCATGGTTCAAGGTGATTTACGCCAGGCGGGCAAACGCGCGTCATCGATTAAGGTGTCGGTCGGTGATGCTGCGGTGATGTCCACGCGCGATGCGCGTTCTATCGCCAAAACCTATTTGGGAGAGATTGGTCAGGGCCGGCATCCAAAGCCGCCTGAAGTATGCGAAGTGTCCGTTGAAAAGGTGACCAGTCGAGACATTACCTTGCGGGAAGCATGGGTTCGTTATCACGATGCTCATTTGGTGCGTAAGGGACGGAGCGATGTTACCATCGCCGGGTATCGCGATCATGTTGAACGGGTCTTCAAGGACTGGCTCGATAAGCCGCTCAAGGAACTTGCGGATGATCCCGGGCTGGTCGCTACCAAGCATGATCAGGTGACGATCGCCGGTGGCCCTTATACCGCCAATTCTTGTATGCGCACATTACGGGCCATCTATAACCACGCGAAACGAAAGAGCCGTGACCTGCCGCCGCTCAACCCGGTTGATTCCGTTGACTGGAATCTTGAGGAGCGTCGGAACTCCGCTATGGGGGCGAGTGACCTGCCTGACTGGTTTCGCCAGCTTGCGGCATTTGAAAACCCGATCCGGCGAGAATTTCACCTGATGACCCTCTTATCGGGATGCCGACCAACGGCGCTTAAAGCGGTCAGGACGGGCGATTTCAATTTTGCGCGCCGCGTGTTGCATATCCCCAATCCCAAAGGCGGCGCGAAGCGGGCCTTCGATATTCCGCTGTCGCGTGAAATGATCAAATGTATCATCCGCGCAAAGCGTTTCGGCCGTGTCTTGCACCCATCTCAGGCAGATGAATGGCTCTTTCCCGCCAGCAGCGCCACTGGTCACCTCGCTGCCCATAAAGAGGATCGCGCCGAGCTATCGAAGCTAGGAAATGATCTGCGTCAAACATACCGAACCATTGCCACCATTGCTGAGGTATCCGATGTTGATGCCAAATTGCTCATGAACCACGCAATATCGGGCGTAAATCAGGGCTATATTACCCGCCACAAGCTGCTCGAAGACCATCTGCGCGCGCGACAACAGGCAATCTCAACCGTGATGTTTGCGGCCATGCGTGCCCCTGAACACCGTGGAAGCCCGGTGGATTCATGGCTCGGCGCGGGCGCCGCGAGGCAGGCGACCAAGCCATGAGCCTCAGCGGCCGTTCACCACAAGCCGCGTCTAGCCTCACGCGGATCGCCATTGTATGCCACCGGTGTTTGCCAAATTTAGATATTTGTCATATATGATGTACTAAACAAAAATTAGCATCATATATGGAATGATAACATGGGATCACCAAAATCCAGAACTGCGCTTGAAAGGCTGGGCGAAGATGTTCGCAGCGCGCGGTTGCGGCGCAGTGTAGCCGTGGCCGATCTGGCGGTGCGCGCGGGCACCTCGCCCAGTACCATCGCACGATTGGAAAAGGGCGACCCAGGTGTCGGGATTGGCGCACTTGCCGATATTCTGGTCGCACTCGGTCTTGTCGAGCGGTTGGCCGATCTGATCGACATTCGCAAGGATGACCTTGGCCTGGCGCTCATGACCGAGCGTCAGCCCCGCCGTGGGCGTACATTTGCAACAACACTGCGCAGGCAAAACGAAAAGGATAAAGCAGCCCAAGGTAGCGTCGATCAAGACGGTGTTAGCTTCTAATGGCCGACTTTCTCGCCCATGTCGCTCTTGGTGAAGACTTGGTCCCCGTGGGGCAATTGCGGTTCACACAGGCTGGTCCGCGCCAATTCTCGACATTCACCTATGATCCCGCATGGCCCAAGGATGCGCGCGCCTTTGCGATACAACCAGACCTCTCGATTGAAAGCGGGCCGTTCCATGCTTCGGGACAGGGTGGAAATGCGCGCGATGCGCTCGCTGGCGTCTTTGCCGATGCTGCGCCCGATAGCTGGGGCCGCAGACTTCTCGAACGCGCTTACGGCGCTGGTCTGTCCGAATTTGAGTATTTGACGCTATCCGATGACCAATGCCGTCAGGGCGCGTTGCGGTTTCTGGATGACAAGGGCCACATCATCCGAGGCAATGCGACAGACTCAGTTCCGCGTCTTGTCGATCTGGAAACCATCACCGCCATTGCGCGGGCCTATGAACAAGGCAAAGAAATCAGTACCGAAGACATGCAGGCTTTGGCTGGTGCGGGCGGCTCCGGCGGTGCGCGCCCCAAAGCCAATGTCCGCGACGGCGAAACGCTGTGGCTTGCCAAATTCACATCGGTTCATGACCAGAAACCCATCGAACGTGTCGAAGTCGCAACGCTTCGTTTAGCCAGATTATGCGGAATCCGCACACCAGAAGTCAGACTGGAGTTAGCCGATACGCCGTTTCCGGTCGCCTTGATCCAGCGTTTTGACCGGCGGGGTAGCGCACGCATTCCCTATATTTCAGCGCGCACTGCGCTCGGAAAGACGGGAACAGAACTTGGTTCTTACACCGAGATCGTCGATTTTATGCGTGTCCACGCCGCTGATCCTGCGGCCGATTTCTGTGAACTCTATCTGCGCCTGATCTTTACCATTCTCGTGTCGAACAAGGATGATCACCTCAAAAACCACGGCTTTCTCTATGTGGGTGCGGGGCGGTGGCGTCTGTCCCCGGTATTCGACGTCAACCCAGCCCCTGACCGCAATCCCCATCTTGAAACGGCGATCCTTGAAGGCGGGGCGCATGACAGGTCCATTATCTTGGCACTCCAGTCGTACGCGTTCTTTGAGATTGAAGAGGCGGATGCCCGCCGGATGATCCGCGAAACCGCGCAGCTTATCACCGAACAGTGGCGCGAAGCGCTACGAGAGGTGGGTGTTTCAGGCAGCTTGGCACGGGATTATGAAGCCGGATTTATCAACGATCAGACCGAGATTGCATTGAAAATATAATTCCATATATGACCATTAAAGTTTATTAAATAGTCAAATATGATAAGATGCCGTCAAAAAATGTTAGCCCTGCAATTGGGATTCCGAGCCTTTGCGCTCAAAGCCGCCAGAGCGGGAATTCTCGTTTTTGCGTGACGTGCACGCTTTTGGATGTAACAAAATTTGACTTTGCCACGAACTTATTGACAAGACGAGACATCCTCAAACCTGCAAGTAATAATAAAATCCATTGCAGATGTTTTGAATTCTATGAGTATTTTGGAAGCTCTGGTTAAGTCATGCGGTATTCAGTTTTTCCAAACGACTCAGTAACGAACAAATCGACGACGAACTGAAGGTTCGTATCTGATGGTTTGTTCCTGCAAGAGTGAGGGGAGTGCGTGCCATGTCCATCGAAATCCGGCAACTGCGCTGTGCGGCGATGACAGCTGAAATGATGAGTTTCACGCAAGCCGCAAACAAGCTGGGCATCAAGCAATCCACACTAAGCAAACGAGTTCTCGATCTTGAACGCCGCCTTGGGATCACACTTTTTGAACGATCGACGCGCGGCGCGGTTCCGACCAAGGCTGCTGCTGAGTTTCTGGCGAGGGCAAAGCGCGTTGTCAGCGAAATCGACGACTTGCAATTGACAGCACGCGCAGTCAGGTGCGGCGAATCTGGCAAACTTGTCGTTGGCTTCGCCACATCGCTCTCCACAGGCAATTTGCGCCGTATCATCAGCGATTTTCTGGTTCGCGTCCCTGAAGTTGAATTCAAAGCAATTGAGGCAAGTTCGGCGCAACTGCGCCAAGGGGTGGAGCGCCAGGACATTGACGTGGTGATCGTCGCAGCAAATATCAGTGGCGACGGTATTCAGCGGCGTCCGCTGTGGGGCGAACGGATCATGGTTGCGATGCCCGATGATCACCGACTGGCAAAGAGTGATCGCATCTACTGGACTGACTTGCGCCAAGAGGTCTTTGTGCTGCCCAGCCAGTTTCCAGGGCCGGATATGGCCGATTTGCTGATCGCGCGTCTGGCTGAACCTGGCCGCAGGCCCCATATCATCGAGCAGGATGTCTCGATGGAGAATATCTTGAGCATGGCCTCGCTTGGCAAGTTTGTGACCCTGACCAGCGAAACCGCTCTGGGCATCTCGCGGCCGGGGGTGATATTACAAGATATTCACGACCTGACAGGACAAGCGCGCGTGGATGTCGCGGCTTATTGGCGGGCAGAAAATGACAATCCGGCGCTCCGCCGCTTTTTCGAGCTGATTCAAGAACTCTATCCAGCGTCGGGCTGCAATTGAACGCTAGCCCGCCACTTTCGCCTGAATCCCGCGCCGTGCTTTGGCAAAAGCACGGTCGGTTGCCATAAACCTCGCGATCATGGGGGCGATGAGCTTTTCAGGTACAATCGCTGATTTGCTCGAAGCCCCTCCCAATATCGCTGCATATGAGGCGAGATCACGGTGGATGGTGGCGGGTAGCTCGATGGTCAGCCGGACCGGCTTGTCGTCGGCCAGATCCGTCAGTTTCAGCTTGGTCATCGCCTGTCTCCAATCGGGGCCAGGATCAGGTCCTTGGTCACAATCACCCGCACCGGAAAGCCGGGCCGGATGGTGAGCGTTGGCGTGACGTTCAGTTGCCTGCGCACAATTTGTTGGCCGGATTGATTGATGGTATCCTGCGTGCCGGTACGCAGTGCCCTAGTGAGGGCGTCATTGCTGCCCGAACCCAATTCAGCTCCGACGCCCAGCACCGTCGAGATCAAGGCCGCTTTGGCAAGGCTGCCCCAATGGTAATTGACGCGATCCTGAAGCCCGGCAAAGCCTGCGCCGTCGGCACCGGGCTGCCGGTCGAGCAGGATCGACCGGCCATCGGGCAGGATCAGCCGGTTCCACGCGAGCAAAACTCGGCTCTGGCCGAACGATATGTCAGAATCATATTCGCCGATTAGCCGCGCACCTTGGGGTATCAACAGAATGTGCCCGGTCGGGCTGTCATAGACATTCTGGGTCACCTGGGCGGTAATCTGCCCCGGAATATCCGAGCGGATGCCAGTGATGAGAGCCGCCGAGATGAAGCTTCCTGCTTGCACGATATTGGGATCGATGGGCGCTGACAGGCGGTCGCTGGCGGTCGTGCGACGATCAGCCGAAGCGTTGAGAAAGGCACGCTTGCCCGATGGGCTGCTTGTCGTGCCGTCGTTCGCTGTTTCCGGTGCAGCACCGGGCGCCGCTGCCGAACCTTCAGATGCTAGCGATAGATCGGGGGATGGCGCAGCGCTTGCGCCTCTGGCCCCACCCAAAAACAATCGGCTTATCCGCGCTGCATCGCGCTCCTGGCTGGCCAACTGGCGGGCCGTATCGACGGTTGGCGCTTGCGGCTGAACAGCGCCGCCCACCGGCGGCAATGGTACAATCTCGCCCTTGTTCTGTGCGTTCAATATGGGGCCACCAAGATCGCCGGGAAGCGGTGGGCCGAGTTTGGGGATCTGGCTGTAATCCTTGGGCGCACCCGCCAGATTGTCAGCCGTCGCGCGGCTTTGCACGTTGAGCAGTTCTTTTGGCGCTGCATTGCTTGACGTGTGGAGGGCGTAGGCGAAGGCCCCGCCAACCAAAGCCAGCACAGCGCCGCTACCGATCATCACTGCCTTGCGCGAGAGTTTCATCACGCGCGGCGGATCAAGGCGCAGTTTGACGGGCGCGGGCGGCGGGGCCGGTTCTGGCCGCTCGGTGTTTGCCATTTCTGGTGCCGCCGCGTTCATCGCCGCACCTTTGCGCCAGCGCGAACGATCCGCACCTTTTGCGCTGAATGCTTGTCGCCAAGCCGCAACTCGGCGGCGGCAAAGAGCCGATCAACAATGAGATGATGGCCCGACCCGACCGTCGCTGCGCGATCAGTTGGCCCAATAGACATATTCCTGATCCTTCTTCCACGGCGCATTGAGCGGAACGTCTATCCGGATCGCGCCTTCAAGCAGGCCGGGCCAGAGCGGCTTGGGTAGTCCGGCATTTTGCGTTTCGATCAGCTTACGCAGTTCCGCCACGCGCGCGGGATCCTTGGCGGCCAGATTGACTTGCTCGGTCGGATCGGTGGCAAGGTTGAACAGCCAGACCTTGTCAGGACGTTTCGAAACTTGCAATTTCCAGTCGCCTGCGCGCACCACGCGGTAATCGCCAGAGCGCCAGAAAGTGATTTCGCGCTTTGGCCCGGCAGCCAGCAGGTTGAAGCTAAGGTGAGTTGCCACCACTGTGAGCCAGGTTTGAAGCAAAAGCGGCCGGGACGGCAGTAAATTCAAAACCGAACCGCGTCGGATAACGCCCCGTCATCAAGGCAGCGCGCGAAGGCGAGCAGGTGGCATTTGCGGCATAGCCATTTGCAAAGCTGACGCCCTGTCTGGCGATTGAATCGATATTGGGGGTCGACACAGCGCCACCAGCAACACCGCCGCCATAAAGCGAGATGTCGTTCATCCCCAGATCGTCGGCGACAATCAGGATGACATTGGGCGGACGCTCGCCTGAAAGCGCGATCGCGGGCCCCTGCGCCCAGCTGATCGGGCGATTCTCGGCAATGGGCTCGCGCATTTGGCCGATAATGCCGGGAATATAGATTTTATATTTCTGGAAACCCAGATAGCCCGCGCCGATCAACAGCGCCAATGCCACGATCCATTTGCGTTTGTTGATCATCGCTTGTCCTTGTTTCGCGCCCTTTCAACTCTTGCCAGAATCCTATTTGCACGTATAGTGCCAATTTATTCGCCTGCTCCCGTGGAGCGGGTCGCGATTGGGTGTTGAGGAGGTAAGATGGCGGGCATATTCTTCGGCGTGTTGATCGATCTCAACGGCCATCCCGCTGCAAGCTAGGGTTCCTCCATGGTAAACGACAGCGAAAAAGACCTTCTATTGGCCGGCCATCCTAAAGGTCTCTACTATCTGGCCTTTACCGAAATGTGGGAGAGATTTTCCTTTTACGGAATGTCAGCGCTGCTCACGCTCTATATGGTCAAAGAGTTGCTGCTGCCCGGCCAAGCCGAACAAGTCATTGGACTGACGGCAGTGCGCACCCTGTTCGAGTTTCGCGGCCCAATGTCCGATCTGGCATTCGCCTCGATCATCTACGGCTGGTATGCGGGGCTGGTCTATTTCATGCCCATTTTAGGGGGTTGGGTCGCAGACCGGCTGCTCGGCGCCAAACGCACGGTGATGGTTGGTGTCCTGCTGATGAGCGCAGGACATCTGGCGATGTCCTTTTACGCAAGCTTTTTCATCGCGTTGCTTTTGCTGATCCTCGGCTCAGGCTTTCTGAAGGGGAATATCTCGGCGCAGGTCGGCAAACTCTATCCGCGTGACGAAGAATCGCTGCGATCACGCGGCTTCACCATATTCTCGACCGGCATTTGCATCGGTGCTGCGACCGGGCCACTCGCCACCGGATTTGTTGCCGCTCTTTATGGTTGGCATGCGGGTTTTGCAGTGGCAGCGGCGCTGATGCTGGTTGCGTTTATCGCCTATTTTTTGGGGCAGCGCCATCTTCCCGAAGACCGTCCGGCGAAACAGGATCGGACAAAGGCACCGCCGCTGACGCGCGACGAGCGCCTCCGGGTCTGGTTCCTGCTCGCGGTGATCGCCCTCACCATTCCGGCCGAAATTGCTTATCCGATGGTCTGGAGTGTCGGCATTTTGTGGGTGGACCAATATGTGAATCTGAACACTGCGTGGGGGACAATTCCATCAAGCTGGTTTGCATCGGCCGATTCAATCGGGGCCATTATTGCAGCGCCGGTATTGGTCGCGCTCTGGGCGTGGCAGGCGCGCAAAGGTGTCGAGCCCCATAGCGTGACAAAGATTGGCATTGGATCAGCGATCGTGGCCATCGCTGCGCTGTTGTTTGCTTATAGCAATCTGGGCAAAACCACTGCCGATAGCGTCGGCGCAGGCTGGGCCCTTGCCGGTTGGCTGATCATGGGTCTGGGGTGGATGTATTACTGGCCGACCACTTTGGCGCTGGTCAGCAAGTCCGTGCCGCCTGCCGTTGCGGGCAGGCTGATGGGCGTCGCCTTCCTCTCCCCCTTTATTGGACACACGCTGATGGGCTGGGTCGGCAGCTATTTCGACCAGGTGACGCCTTCGCTGTTCTGGACAATCGATGCGGCAATCGCGGCAATCGGCGCTGCGACCATCCTGATCTTGCGCAACCCGTTGAGGCGGGGGCTTGAACCTGCCAATCCGAAAGAGATGGAGAAGCGTCGTTGAGCCCTAAATCCGTAACGCAGACGCGCCCGGCCGGGACGTTTGACTATATCATCGTGGGTGCAGGATCGGCAGGGTGTGTCCTTGCCGATCGGTTGAGTGCCGACAGCAGGCACCAGGTTTTGCTGCTAGAATATGGTGGTAGCGACCGTTCGATTTTTATCCAGATGCCCGCCGCACTCGCCTATCCGATGAACACAAAGCGTTGGAACTGGGGCTATGAAAGCGAACCAGAACCGCATCTGAACAATCGCCGCCTCAACTGCCCGCGCGGCAAGGGGCTGGGCGGTTCTTCTTCGATCAACGGGCTCGTTTATGTGCGCGGCAACGCGCTCGATTTTGAAAAATGGCAGAATGAAGACGGCGCGCGCGGCTGGGGCTATGCCGATGTGCTACCCTATTTCAAACGGGCGGAGGGCCGAAAAGAGGGTGGCGATGCCTATCGCGGCGGGGATGGCCCGCTTTCGACCAGCTACGGCACACTCAAAAACCCGCTACATCAGGCTTGGCTGGCTGCAGCGAGAGAAGCTGGTTACGACCTGACCGAGGATTATAACGGATACCAACAGGAAGGCTTTGGCCGGATGGATATGACGGTGCGTGATGGCACTCGTTGTTCAGCGGCGAAGGCGTATCTTTATGAAGCGCGTAAAAGACCGAACCTCGCGGTCATTGACCATGCGCTAGCAACACGGATCATCTTTGAAAACAAGCGCGCTATTGGCATTGAGTATGAGCGCGACGGATCACTGCACGTGGTACGGGCAACCCGCGCGGTGATCCTGTCTGGTGGGCCGATCAATTCGGTCCAGCTGCTCAAGCTTTCGGGCATCGGCCCGTCAGGCGAGTTGCAAGAGCATGGCATTGATGTGCTGGCCGACCGCCCCGGTGTCGGCGCGAATTTGCAGGATCATCTGGAGTTTTATTTCCAAATGGCCTGCATCCAGCCGATCACCCTTTATGGCAAAGCCAATCTTCTCGGCAAGGCGTTGGTCGGTGCGCAGTGGCTGTTCCTGCGGTCGGGTGAAGGCGCATCCAACCAGTTTGAGAGCTGCGGCTTCATCCGCAGCCGGGCGGGGATCAAATATCCTGACATCCAATATCATTTCTTCCCGATGGCGATCAATTATGACGGATCGTCGCTCGCATCCGAACACGGCTTCCAGGCGCATGTCGGGCCGATGCGATCCAAAAGCCGGGGGACGGTGACGCTCACGAGCGCCAATCCGCATGACAAGCCCAAAATCCTGTTCAATTATATGAGCCACCCCGATGACTGGACGGAAATGCGCGCCTGTGTTCGCCTGACCCGCGAGATTTTCCAGCAACCGGCATTCGCGCCCTATCGAGGTCGCGAGATTCAGCCGGGCTCGGATTGCGTGACCGATGATCAGATTGACGCCTTCATTGCGGATCATGTCGAAAGCGCGCTGCATCCCAGCTGCACTTGCAAGATAGGCGATCCTGCTGACCCCATGGCGGTCGTCGATCCCGACTTGCGTGTGATTGGAGTGGAGGGGCTGCGGATCGTTGATAGCTCGGTCATGCCATCGATCACCACGGGCAATCTCAATGCACCGACCATCATGATTGGCGAGAAAGGCGCAGATCATATATTGGGCAAGCCGCTGCTCGCTCCATCAAACGCGCCGTTCCATGTCGCGCCCAATTGGGAAACTTCGCAACGATGACGCGTACGATCGCCGAACCTGCTCGCCAGATTGATGTGATCCGGCAGACCGATGTCCTCGTCGTTGGCTCCGGCCCGGGCGGTCTGGCGGCAGCGCTTGCCTGTGCGCGTGCGGGAGTAGAGACGATATTGCTCGAACGCTATGGCTGTTTCGGCGGCAATATCACGCAGGTCGGTGTCGAAGGCTTCGCTTGGTATCGCCACCCAGCCACCATCGACAGCGAAGGCATTGGCCGCGAATTTGAAGAGCGCGCCAAGAGCATGGGCGCGGCGATGCCCGAGCCGCAATCGATCAGTCACTCGCTCGACGCAGAGGGCTTCAAATTTGTTGCCGATACGCTGGTCGAGGAAGCGGGCGTCATCCCGATGCTCCACCGGATGTTCGTCGCGCCGATTATGGAGGGTGACACAATCATCGGCGTGATCGTCGAGAGCAAGGCAGGCCGCGAAGCGATCCTCGCCAAGCGCGTAATTGACGCAACTGGAGACGCCGACATCGCCTATCGCTGTGGCGCGCCGACGCACAAGCATCCGGTCGATGAAATGATGTCCGTCTCGGTGATGTTCTCGATGTGCGGGGTCAACAAGACGCGCTTTATCGATGCGGTAAAGGCCGATCCGCAGACCTATAGTGACTGGGCTGTCGGCGGCGAATGGGAAGTGATCACCAGCGGCAAGGAGGATGAGATGTTCTCGCCCTTTCTGCGCAAACCGTTCCAAAAGGCGTTGGAGGCGGGCCTGATCCCTGACAGCGTGAAGACTATGGCGGGCACTTGGGGGACAGTCTCCGATCAGGGCGATCTGACCTATCTCAACATGTGCCATCTCTATCTAGACGGTACCGATCCTGACGCGCTGACGCATGGCGAAATGGCGGGGCGTAAACAGGCGATGCATGCTGTCAATGCGCTCAAGGCCTTCATGCCCGGTTGCGAGGATGCCAAGCTGCGCAACTTTGGAATGACGCTCGGCATCCGCGACACGCGCAAGATCGATGCCGCCTACAACATGACTGACAATGATGTGCGCGGCGAAGGCCGGTTTGACGACAGCATCGGCATCTTTCCCGAATTCATCGACGGCTATGGCTATCTGATCCTGCCGACCACAGGGCGATACTTCCATGTCCCTTACCGGTCGATGCTGCCAAAGGGGGTCAAGAACCTGATCGTGACAGGCCGCACCATCGGCGGTGAGAAGGTAAGCCATGCCGCGGTGCGCAACATGATGTGCTGTGCGGTTGCGGGGCAAGGGGCTGGCGTCGCAGCGGCAGTTGGGGTGAAGACAGGGCGTGATTTTGGAGAAGTGAGTATCGGGGCGGTGCAAGATGAGCTGCGTCGGCAAGGCGCAAGGTTGGATTAGGTTCAAGGCGATCCTGCCCGTTCTATCCTTGTAAGAACTCTATTGGCGCCTATGGTGCCAATTCATCTGACCTCCGCAGAGGGTTCATGGTTGGTTGGTTTATAATGTCGGTAAGGGGAACCCGATGACTGTAAATGAGATGATCCACAGCAATATCGGCCTCTATTCGGCACTGTTCTTCTTCCTATTGCTGGGCGTGGAGCTTGCCGCGATCAAGCTGCTTCGCGCTCGCGGCAGGATGCCTGCAAAGGATGCGCTCACCGGGATACTCACAGGAATATTGAGCGATCCGATCAACGGTTTTTCCGCCTTCATTACGCTCGGCATCCTGGCGGCGGTGCAGAAGTTCCAGTTCCAGACCCTGCCCGTCACGCTCGGCACCTTTCTGCTCTGTTTCTTCCTTGATGACCTGCGCTTCTATTGCCATCACCGCGTCGCGCATCGTTGCCGCTGGGTCTGGGCAATGCACGTCGTCCATCACTCGAGCGAGGAGTATAATCTGGCGGTTGCCTTGCGACAGGGTTGGACCAAGCATTTTACCGGCACGATGCTATTCAAAATTCCGCTCGTGCTGGTCGGATTTGATCCGGTTATGGTGACATTCTGCGGCGTGCTCAACGCCACTTACCAGTTCATGCTGCACACGGAGACGATCAACAAATTTCCGCGCTGGGTTGAGTATATCTTCAACACGCCATCGCACCACCGCGTCCATCACGCCAATAACCCGCGTTATCTCGACGCCAATTATGCCGGCACCTTCATCATCTGGGACCGGATGTTCGGCAGCTTCGTTGCCGAAGATGACACCGACAAGCCGGTCTACGGCCTGGTCAAGAATCTCAAGACCTTCAACATCGTGACAGTGTTGAGCCATGAATATATCGGCATCGCCAAGGATGCAAGCCAGCGCGGGCTGACGCTGTGGCAGCGTTTTTGCTATTTCTTTGCGCCGCCGGGCTGGAGCCATGATGGATCTCGGATGACGTCGGATGATATCAAGCGCGCTGCCGGGATTGGTGACGAATCCACTACGACCGCTGCCCCCGAATCAGCAGCAGTGTAATGCCGCTGCATTATGCCCTGACCGATGCACTGGTCGCGCTCGTTGCGGCGTGGGGAGCGTGGCAGATGCAGCAATCGCGCCAGCCCGTCGCGGTATTTGGTTTTGCCCTGTTCGCACTCGCGGGCCTCATTGGCACCGTGCGGATCACCAGCGGCCAGATCGAGCAGATGGCCATGCTGCACAAAATGGCATCGCAACTGGGCGGGCTTGCTGGATTGGTCCTGCTGTTGTCTCAGATAGTGCGCAAGCAGCTTTGGTCGCACACACCGACGGCCAGTATGTTGGCAGCCGTGGTAGCATTAGCGATCGCCGCAATTGCCCCTGCGATTGGTGCCGCTCTGTTCATCGCGATGCTGCTGGTTGCGTTAACACTCCTGCTAAAAGCGCGTGCCTTTGTCGGCGCGGCAGGTTTTGCCTTGATGCTGCTGGGCGCCATTCTCGTGCGGCAATCGGGCATATTGGGGCCGGATATCAGCTGGCATGCCTATCATGTGATCGTGGCGATCTGGCTGTTCTGCACGGCGATGTGCCTGAGAGCAGGGAAGCTATCAGGGGCTTAACGCGATTCCGCGCTTTCGATCCGTCGACCCCGCAGCGACAGCCAAAGAAACAGCAAGATCACCGGAATAGAAATCAGGCTGCCATAATGTCCGGGCGGATGGTGGCCGCTGACGGGCACATGCGTCACCCAGCCAGACCAGCTAAGCAATATCCGCTCAAGCAAGCTCACCAGCAAGAACAGCGGGACGAGTGTGCGGTAGCGCAGTGCAATCATCAGCGTGACGATCCCGTGCGCGATCTGCGTCGCCCCCGCCCAAGCGAACATCCCGAAGATCATCGTTGGATTGTGACTGAGGTCGAGCCCAGCAATAGTGCCCGCGCCGCCATCGGGCAGGAAGCTGTGGATCATCCCTGGCACGATCCAGGCGATGCCGTATAAGGCCAGATACCAGGCGGCGTAGCGCGAGCCTCGATACTGATCATTGCTACTCGGCGGCAGGAAGGCGCTCATCCCGCAAAACTCAAAAGCGCGAGATGCGATAAGGCTGCGATCAGCGCGAGCACGAGCGCCACCGTCACGCGCGGGCTGAGATAGAAGGACACCACCCGCTGTGTCGGGAAGGAAAAGGTTGCAAGCGTACCGAGCAGCTTGTCGGGATGGCCCTCCATAAAGGCGGGGTCCATCACCAGCTTCATCATGTCGCGCCGGCTGCGGTAACGCATCAGACCGAAGATCGTCCAGCCGGGATCCGCCTCTGTATTCCACGCATCGACATAGCCGCCGACCTTACGTCCGATCATGCCGGGATGGCCGCCATTGCGGAACAATACCGGCATGAAGCGTTTGGAATAGCGTTTGAGCAGGTCAAAGCCTTGCACCATTTGCCCGGTTTTCGGGTCCTCAACCTGCTCCATTTGCGCCTTGACCAGATTGAGCATTACGAATTCGCGGCCGTCATCGGCTTCAAGGAAAGCGCGCATGACGTCGGGGCTGTTCCCCGTTCCTTCAAAGCGCCCGGCCATTTGCTTGAGGAATGCATCGATTTCATCAGGTTTCAAAGGGCCGGACCAACTATCGTACCACAGCCGGAATGCTCCATAAGCCAGCAATGCCGTGCCCCAGATGATCCAGACAGCCATGACTATTTGGCCGCCGGCTCAGTTTTTTGGGCCTTCATTGCATCGCGACGAGCCTTGACCGCCGCACGGCAGCTCGGCGATGTCTTCTTGATGTTTTTGATCAGGCAAGCGCGAACTGCGTCGCGGTTGAACGTCATCATTTCGGCCGAGCAATATTTGCGGATATCCGGCATACATGCTTCTCGCACATTGTCCTGTGCCGACAGCGGTGCAGCCGATAGCAGCAGTGTCGTTGCCGCCAGAAAAATTACCGATCTTGGCATCTTTATCGTCTCCCAACAACTCAACGGAATATTATTGGCATTAATTGTGCCAAAATATATTTGCAATCGCTTTTGCAGCTTGCACCAATGCCGGTTTGCCGCAAAACAGGCTATTATGACCAACGCATCGCACAAAATTGCGCCGACGACAGACACACCGCTAGCCGATGGCCGCCGCGAACGCAGCCGCTCGAGCCGCTCAAAGATCGTCGCCGCCATGCTCGATCTGGTCGGCCGTGGCGATGTTTCGCCCAGCGCTGCACGCGTTGCCGAGGTAGCGGGTGTCGGCCTGCGCTCGGTTTTTCGGCACTTTGATGACATGGACGCGCTCTACCGCGAAATGGGTGAGGTGATCGAGGCGCGGGTGTTGCCGATCATCCTTCAGCCGCCGGTAGGTGAGACGTGGAAGGAAAGGCTCTTCGAGATTGCCGATCGTCGCGCCACGGTTTTCGAAACCATCCTACCGTTCTGGATTTCGGCCAACCTCAAACGCTTTCAGTCGCCCTATCTGATGCAGGATTACCGTCGGATGCTTGCGATGGAGGCAGAGACCATCGAAGCACTACTGCCCACAAGCGTGAAGGCTGATGTGGCGGGTGCACGTGGGCTCAACGTCATCCTTAGTTTCCAGACATGGCGACTGTTGCGGCATGATCAGGAGTTGCCGGTTGAAGACGCCAAGGCGGTTGTGCGGCGATTGCTGGGCGATGCTATGGCAGGAATGCCGGACGATTGATGCAACGCCTCGCGTTTACGCTCAGTCTGGCGCTGCTGCTGTCTGCTTGCGGCGATGCGTCCGCGCCGCCCGAAAAATCCTGCACCGGCCTTGCCGACAACAAGATGGTGTGGGTGCCGGGCGGCAGCTTCGTGATGGGCGATGACCCGCATTATCCAGAGGAAGGCCCGCCGCGCAGCGTCAACGTCAGGGGATTCTGGATCGACGCGCATGAAGTGACCAATGCAGAATTCGCAGTCTTTGTGCAGGCGACCGGCTACAAGACAATGGCCGAGCGCGATCCGCCCAAGCTGCCCAGCGCGCCGCCTGAGATGCTGATCCCGGGGTCTGCCGTGTTTAACATCCCGTCACAAGAGGACCCGCGCTGGTGGCGCTGGGTTACGGGGGCGCAGTGGCGGCATCCATCGGGGCCGCAGGAAAGCATTGCCGGGCGAGATCACGAACCCGTCGTCCAGATCGCCTGGCAGGATGCAGAGGCCTATGCCCGATGGGCGGGCAAGCAATTGCCGAGCGAGGAGCAGTGGGAATATGCCGCGCGCGGCGGCGCGGCGGCACTGCCGGAGCCGGTTGACGCAAAGGGCCAGCCGCAAGCAAATTACTATCAAGGGGTCTTCCCGGTCAAAAACCTCAACACTGACGGCTATGTCGGCCGCGCGCCCGTCGGCTGTTTCAGTCCCAATGGTTTCGGCCTGTACGATATGATTGGCAATGTCTGGGAATGGACGAGCGCCAGCGGATCACGCGCCGACGCCAGCGAACCGGTCAACGTCATCAAAGGCGGTTCCTACCTTTGCGCCGCCAACTATTGCGCGCGCTATCGTCCCGCCGCGCGCCAGTTTCAGGAACGCGGACTGGGAACAGACCATATCGGGTTCCGGCTGGTGGACACGGCCACGGCTGGGCCCGCTGGGTAACGCTTCGGATGGATATCCTGACGACTGTACGGCTTATGCTTTCGCCCGCGCCTCACCCAGCAACATTGCTTTGATGTCGCCATTTGTCTTGAAGCTGGCAATCAGCAAATAGGCCGACAGCAGGGGGAAACCGAGCAATGTCATCGCCACACCGAGTGCAATTCCACCGGCGCTGAAATGGTGCCGCCACGCGGTCCACAGGCCGGAGAGCAACAAGAAGCAGAAGAAATCGAGGTTGAACTGCCCCGGCCACGCCATTGCGGCCATATCACCAAAGAAGATGGGAAAAATGTCTAACCCGTGATTGGCAATTGTCACCAGCGTATAGCCCGTGATGACGGTGAGACAGATTACGAGAAACAGTCGGAACAGAGTCATTTTAATCCCCCTTTATGATGAGCGGGCGTTCGCAATTTGCCGAACGCCCGTGCGGCCCCACGGCCAGAAGCAGGAAGAAGCGATTGCCTCAACCCGATGGCCATTGCGCCATAATCGTTGCGGCGTCGAAATAGTCCCGCCAATAAGTGATCAGGCAATCATGGACTTCAAAGACGCCCGTGACCGGCAATTCAACCCATTTGTCGGCGAGCCGGTGGCGGTCAAGCCGCTCTAGAAAGACAATCGGGCCGTTGGCGGACTCGCGTATCACCCGGAACTCATTTTCCAACGTCGGAGAAAAAAAGGGCTCCAGCACCGCACGGATACCGGCCGGTCCGCGGACCGTTCCGATGGGAGGCGGGTTGGAATATTCGCAATCGCTCGATACCAGCGTCAATGCGGTGTCATAATCGAGCGGCTCCATCGCTTTCATAAACTGCCGTACTGTTTCAAGCGGTGTAAGCATGTTCATCTCCTAGTCTCCATTAGACACTTATTGGCGCGGAAAATAAGCGTTGCAATTACCTTAGGGGTTATCATGGCGCTGCCGTGGCCACAGCGCGGAACAGCGCTTCGGTTTCTGCGTCCGCCGGAAACAGGGTTTCAATCCGCAGCTCATCGGCGGTCACATCCTGCGCGGTGCCAAACGTTGCGACGATGGCGAACATGGACGCCTTCATATCGCCCATCTGCATGTTGAACGGCGTGACAGGGACAAGCGCTGTGTCCGCTGCTGACCATAATATGTCATCATCCTGCATCGGCGCGAGGCTTTCTAGGACCGCCTTCATTTCCGATCCGCCCAGCGCGTCAGCCTCCCGCTGCGCCCGTTGCCAGATCAGTGGGCCTATTGCCGACCAGTTGGTGATGATCGGGCGGATGCCCAAAGGATGAAAGAAGAGGCGCATTAGGTTGCGCTCTCCGCCGCCGACGCGGGACCAGATGTCGTCGCCCAGCATCGATCCCATCATCTCAAAGGCCGCATTTGTGCGTTTGATGTTCCACGCGCGGTCAATGGCAATAGCTGGAAAGGGTTCGTGTGCACAAAGCATCATGGTAATGGCACTCATCACTTGCCCCATCTGCGGATCATCCAGCGCGCGGCTTTTGAACAGTGGCGCATAACCTGCCGCATTGAGCCACAGATTGCGATCACGCAGCGGCACGTCGAGCGTTTCACTAAGCTGAAGGATCATCGTCCGGCTGGGGTTTGCGCGGGCTGATTCCAGAAAACTGATATGCCGCTGCGACACACCCGATTCGAGCGCCAGATCGAGCTGCGACAAGCGCCGCTTCTGCCGCCATTCGCGCAAAAGTCGCGCAAATCCGACCTCTGCTTCTTGATGCAATTCTGATTCCGCCACTGCCATCTCCGTGATTGGCGGACACAATGCGCGGGCTTTCGCGGCAAATCAATTACCTGTAAGATCATCATACGGCGGTGCCAGAGGATAACGCGCTGCCGCGCGTGAGCCGGTCAACGTCACCAGAGGCGGCTCTTACCTCTGCGCCGCCAACTACTGCGCGCGCTATCGCCCTGCCGCGCGCCAGTTTCAGGAACGCGGATTGGGCACCGACCATATCGGGTTTCGGCTAGTGGATACGACGAAGGCCGGACCTGCTTCTTGACCTGCCTTTAGCAATATGACACTCATAATGTCATAAGTTTAATTTGGGGGAGCCCTAGTGAAAGTCCTACGCACGCCCGACAGCGCCTTTGCGGCAATCCACGATTTCCCCTTTGCGCCGCACTATCTGGAGATCACCGATCCGGGTGACGGCACCAAGCTGCGCGTGCATTACATCGATGAAGGGCCGCGCGATGCACCGGTGGTGCTGATGATGCATGGTGAGCCAAGCTGGTGCTACCTCTATCGCCATATGATCGGCCCGGTGGTCGCGGCGGGCTTTCGCGTGGTTGCGCCCGACCTGATCGGCTTCGGAAAATCGGACAAGCCAACCAAAAAAACCGACTATAGCTATGCCCGCCATGTCGGCTGGATGCGGCAATGGATCGAGGCGCTTGACCTTACGAACATGACGCTCGCCTGTCAGGACTGGGGGTCGCTGATCGGTCTGCGTCTTGTCGCGGAAATGCCGGGCCGGTTTGCCGGGGTTGCGCTCTCCAATGGCGGTCTACCCGAAGGCGGCGCGCCGCCGCGTGCCTTTGCAATCTGGCGCGCTTTTTCCAAATGGAGCCCGCTCTTCCCGATCGGTAGAATCGTCAACGCAGGGGCCAAACGTGCGCTTAGCGCATCGGAAATCGCGGCCTATGATGCGCCGTTCCCCGACAGCAGCTACAAGGCCGGGGCGCGGATATTTCCCAGCTTCGTTCCGTTTGAAAACAACGTCGCTATCCCTGATCAGAAACGCGCGTGGCAAGTGTTCGAGCAATGGGACAAGCCATTCCTGTGCTGCTTCAGCGATGGCGATCCGGTGACGCGCGGCGGCGAGAGCCGCTTCATCGGCCGCGTTCCCGGCACGGCGGGCCAGCCGCACCGCACGCTGAAGGGCGGCCATTTCATTCAGGAAAATGATCCGCAAGGATTTGTGCAGGCCATTTTGGAGGTAGCGAAAAAATGAACGTCACCAATCAGGTCCATCCCAGCCCGGAGCAGGCAAAGGCCTTTTTCAGCGGCGAAGAAGACGGGCCGATGTGCATGGTCAACCTGCTCAAGTTCAAGGACAAGGCCACCTATGCTGACGGGTCCGAGCCGGAGCTTCCGGGCCGCGACGCCTATCTGCGCTATGGCGCCGGGGTTCAGGCCTGCCTCGCGGCCGTTGGCGGCAAGGCGCGGTTTTCCGGCTTTGTCACTGACTTGATGCTGGGCGAGGTCGAAGAGCTGTGGGATATGGTCGCCATCGCTGAATATCCTTCACGCGCAGCGATGCTGCAAATGGTTCAGTCACCCGAGTATCAGGCGATCACCAAGCACCGCGATGCCGGGCTTGCCGGGCAACTCAATATCAGGACCAAGGCGATCGGCTGATGACGCGGCGCTAAGCGCAAGGCGGTTTCCCTGCGCCTGACTTAGCTGCTAACAGGCGGCCTATGGAAAGCGCCTTTCTTTGGGCCAGCCTTGCCCTTGTCGTGATTGTGCTTTGGATCCTGCTGCGGGACGACTGGCTATTTATCACCCGTCCGCTAGTGCGCGCCGAGGGAGAGGTTATCCGCCACGACAAGACTTTCTCCGACGGCGACGATGCCTGGCGCGCGGTCTTTGCCTTTACCGATGAAGACGGCGCGCGCCGCGAAGCGCTTGACATCACGCTCTTCCAAAACCCGCGCCCGCCCATCGGCACACGCATCACGCTCAACTACCCAAAAGGCGCAGCGGACAAGGCCCGCGTGCAAAGGCTGCTGCTGCGCGGGCTGCTTTATGCGGTGATGCTGTTTATGGCGGCGGCGCTGGTCGGGAGATTAATGGGGTGGTTGCCACCGGGGAGCGGGTGAGGGGGCAGAAAGCGACAAGAAAGTCGCCGTTCCCGGCCTGAATTGCGCCCGTCAAAACTTGCCCTACATTCAGGTGCTGACCGCGCAACGCGAACGGCAGCTCCTGTCAGAAGGAGAGGTTCAGCCCACGGTCAAGGTCGCCAGCAGGAATCCACGTTTTGCCAGTTGACTATGAACATACCGACTGTATGTATATTCAATGCTGGTAGAAGATAATCAAATATGAGCACGCTTTGGCAAGAACGTTTAGTCCGCGTAGGCTGGGGTATCCTCCGCTGGAGTCTCGTGCTGTTCTTCGTGCTGTTTGGACTTTTGAAGTTCACGCCGGACGAGGCGCACGCGATATTTCCGCTGATGTCGAACAGTTTCCTGTTGTCCTGGCTGACTTCGGCGGCGGGAGAGCAGGGGGCGTCGAATGTGATCGGAGTTGTCGAGGTCATGACTGGGATCGCGATTGCGCTACGACACTGGCAACCCATCATTTCGGCCTATGGGTCATTGGCGGCAGCCGTCGCGCTGCTGGTGACGCTTAGTTTTCTATTTACCACACCAGGCGTGAGTGCCGACCCCTGGCAGTCCGGTTTTCTCGCCAAGGATTTGACCCTCCTCGGGGCTGCGCTTTGGAGCGCCGGCGAAGCCGCGAGCGCTCGCCGCGCTCGCGCCAACCCATGAGCCGAGCGTCATGACCCTCGATCGCCGCACCCTCATCGCGATGGCCGCTGCGCTTGCCGTCGGAACTCGCGCCTCTGCCAAGGAGAATTCCATGATGCCGCCTATCGAAGATGTCTTTCTTCTAATCATCACTGACAGGATCGCAGAGTGTCGGCGCTTCTACGAGACGCACTTCGGCTTCACGACCGCGTTTGAATCGAAG
>JBJXDU010000031.1:0-29153 GCA_046153565.1 Sphingomonadaceae bacterium | reverse complement strand
CGCGGAAAAATGGCAATTGCGACCCCCCGAGCCTCCTTGTGAAAGAACCGGTATTTAATGCCGAGTTCAACATCGCCAATACCACTTCGGTCAGCACCACCGCGCGTAAAACTGACGGGCAGCGTTGCGGTAAGCTGAACATCTTCAATCGGGCCGTAATTAAGGTCAAGCCCGGTATCACCGTCAAAATTACCGGACGTCTGCGTCCCTGTGGCAAAGGCATAGATTTCCCAGTGGTTGGCATCAGTGGGAACGGGATCATCGGTCACATACGGCGGCCCGGCCACTGCAATCGCAGGCAGCAAGAGTGATAATGCGGGCAAAAGTATCTTTTTCATTCGGAAGTTCGCAATTAAGATGGGAAGCAGTCCTGACAGCCCTAGTCAATAGCCACATGTCATCAAGGAGAAACGAAATGCGCAGCGTGCTCATGGCCTTCTTTGCCTTTACCGCGTGTAGCGCCGCGTCCCCGCAAAACCAAAGCGCGCTGCCGTTCACGGTCACCGCTAAACAGAACTTTAACGAACCATGGGCGATGGCTTTCCTGCCCGGCAGCGGCGTGGCGATGACGAATGCCGTGCTGATCACTGAGCGCGAAGGGCGTTTGCTCTATGGCAAGGTTGGCGAGGCAATGAGCGCGGTTGCAGGCGTCCCGCGCGTCGATGCTGGGGGACAGGGCGGACTTGGTGATGTGATCGCCGATCCGCAGTGGGCCGCCAATCACCTGATCTATCTTAGCTGGGTTGAGGCAGGCGCGGGCGACACACGCGGTGCCGTCGTTGGGCGTGCGAAACTGATCCTTGGAGAAGGCACGCCGCGCCTTGAGGGCCTTTCGATCATCTGGCGGCAATCGCCCAAGGTCAGCGGGCGTGGGCATTTTGGCCACCGATTGGCCTTTGGTGCAGATGGCAAGCTTTATGTCTCGAGCGGTGAGCGCCAAAAATTTGATCCTGCGCAAGACCTGACAGGCAATCTTGGCAAGATCATCATGATGAACGCCGATGGCAGTGACGCCAAAATGCTGACGCTTGGTCATCGCAATCCGCTTGGCCTAGCCTTTGACGCCGAACAGCGGCTGTGGGAAATCGAGATGGGGCCCAAGGGCGGCGATGAGCTCAATCTGATCAAGGCGGGCGCAAATTATGGCTATCCCAAAGCCTCGAACGGATCGCATTATGATGGCCGCGACATCCCCGATCACCGCACAGGTGACGGCTTCGCGGCGCCCAAAGTCTGGTGGAACCCCAGCATCTCACCGGGAAGCCTGATGATTTATTCAGGCGACATGTTTCCCAAATGGAAGGGCGATGCGTTCATCGGTGCACTCGGCGGCGAAGCGTTAATCCGCATCCACCTGAATGGCGAGCAGGCCACCAAGACCGACGAATGGCCAATGGGCGCACGCATCCGTGAAGTTGAACAAGGGCCTGATGGCGCAATGTGGCTGCTTGAGGATGGTGGTAATGGTCGATTGCTGAAGCTGACGCCGAAAGGCTGATCACGTCACCGATCGGGCGCAATCGTCGCGATACCGATCAATGTCGCGTACATCACCAGATAAGCAATGATCAGATGCGGCAGCACGAGCGGCAACCCGATGAGCAACATCTTGTCATTGCCGCCGGGAATGAGAACAATGCCCACGCCCATCAGCACACCGCCGCCTGCCGCCAACAGCCATTCACGCGGCGCCCCGGCCCGCAGATGCCATTGATTACTCACCATCGCACCCGTCACTGCGCCGCCAATCAACACGACAAACGAAGCCGAGCCAACCGAAATCCACCTGACGTCATGCTTTGCGATGTGCGAAAACAGGCTCGTATATGACCAATCATGCGCCAGCCACACCAACAAGCCATTGATAATGCCGACAATCGTCATTGACTGCCAAATGGGCCACTGCGCCGTGTTAAAATCAGCAGGGACACTTTTTAGAACAATATAAGCAAAGATCGCAAGATTGACGGCAGCAATGCCAATCAAAGCGCCCGGCGAAAGGTTAGCAAACAGCGTCATCGCTTCGTGGTTCATCATTTTGGGCGGGAACAATGATAATGACAAAGCTATCCCGGCGAACATGCCGACAAGCGTCCCGATCCGTGACAGATCGCCAGATCCCAATCGCGCGATTGTACCAAGCGAGCACCGCCCATTGGTCCACGCGCCCACCGCAAAGATGATCCCGCCAATCACGGTCAACGCCGATGGCCACTGGCGCGCAAAGCCAGAAAAGAGGCCTGGCCCAAATAGCGACAACAGACTGAGCGTGAAAAATGAACACGCCGCAGCGAGCAGAAAACCAGCCAAGCGATGCGCGCGTTGGCGCTTTACGATCTCAAACGCTGCCGAAACCGCACAGGTGCGCGCACGCTGCGTGATATAGCCAGCAACAAAAACAAGCAGAAAAATCAACACAATGGTCATGATCGAGGGGTATTAGACCTTAATATAGCGAAAAAACCAGATTTTGTGCCTGTTTTCAACCATCTATCTGACATCGCATCGGTTTTTGGCTGTTTTGGTGGGCCTGAAATTGGTCCAGCAATCACCGGGTAATCACCGAAACAACGGTTAGGAAGCCTACTGCATGTCGGCTAGGCGGGGCAAGAGTGCGCTAAGTCGGACGACGGCCGCTATTGCATCTGCGAATGACGACACTTCATCCGCTCCGGCGAAGGCCATGCCCTCGACAAATCGTGCGTATTCATCAGGGTATAGGGGATCCGCCGCGAGAATTTCGATCATCGCTTCGAGCCGTTCCGCCGGCGACTTGGACCGGCTGACATCGCTCCCTCTCCCCGTATCGGCAAGCATGGTCTCCCTGAGCAGACCGGGAAAACCGGCTTGCTCGATAACCACCGGCTCCAGTGCGGCAAGGTCGTGGAGATGGCGCACGATTGCCGGGTCATCCTTCGGGGACGAGCGGTCGCGCGTGAGTGCCCGCCAGGCGAAGGCGCTGAGTTTGTCCGCAGCCGTCTCGACCGGATCGACACATGCCACCGCGTCAACCTCTGCTGCCAGCGAACGGTAGGCGTTGACAAATGATATGAGCGGCCGAGGCGCTGGTTCCAGGCGAGCCGGCTTTGCCGACAATTCGGCAAGAATGTGCGGACGAAGCGCATCGTGACCTTCGAGCAGGGTCGGGTAATCCATCTCGATGCGGATGAATCCATTCCCGTCGCGGGCGATGACCTCGGTAATGACAAACCCTGCTTCGCTCCACCCGGTAACCAGTGCATCCTTGAAGCTGCCGAGCGCATTGCGGCGCTGGTTTCCGGAAAGGCCGAGAAAGGCGTCCGAAAGACCGAGCTTGAAATCAATGTCTTCGGAAAATCGCTTGATCAGACCGTGGCCCTTGAGCAGCGAAGTCCCGCCCGAAAAAACGGGAGTAATGTCGCCGGTCTTCAGGCTTTCGAGAATGCAGATGGCCTGAACGACGAACCAGTCCTTCTCGACAAAGGCTTCATCGACAGCAAGCGCACCTGCGACCAGGCCAAGTGTGCGCAGGTCAGGCGCGTTGGAGAACGACATAATTGCCATCATAGCCGATGCGTCTGCGCACACGGTCAGTGACCATCAACGCGCGGCCTGTTGGCACCTGAGTTGAGCGGCCGCTGTTATAGGCCTGCTCTGCGTCAGAGGCGGAAATCGACTTGCCGAGCCGCCCCAGCGCTTCGGTGGCAAGCTTCCGGATGCCGACCAGGGGGGCTGTCTTGCCGCTGAACGGAGACACGGCTGCCTTGGCGTAAAGGCCGTAGCCGATCTGGATCAGCTTCCCGGACTGGACAACCTGTCGCAGCGCGCGTCCGACAGCATCGTAACTGCCGAGCTTGTCGAAGTCCGAGCGAAGAAAAACGTTGCGCCGCGACCGCATTACACGCTGCCGAATGGCATCGGCAATCGTTGCTGCGGGCACCGCACCCTTGCCGGTGGCCAGGCGATAGCTCCCTCGCCCGACCCGAACGAGCTTGCGGGCCTTGACGAGGTCACCGAGAACCCGGCCCACCGAGTCATAGTTGGCATCGAGGCGCAGAGTGGCGCGCGAAAGGGTGTCGCCGCACGCGAAGCGCTCGAGAACCTGCTGCTCCAAGGTCTGCATGATCGAATCCAAAATACGACGTTTACGACATCGATCTAGCGAAAGGTATGGCAAAATTCAACCTATGTTTGCAACGGTCCGCAACACGCGCAGCGGCTCGCTCGCATAGGCGGCGGATGTGATAGGCGGGAACATGTTGGCCCTGGTTGATCTGTTCCCAGACTTGCTCCTGGCGGGCATGGTTGTCGGTGACCGAGAAGGCCATGAGTTGCTCAAGCGACATGCCGTCTTCGCCATAGACATCGAGCAGGCTGGGTGAGACCGACGCAAGCCGCAGCCGCTGCCGCACGGTCGAGACTGAGACGAAAAATCGCGCCGCGATGTCATCTTCCGACAGACCCGCCTCGATCAGCGCGCTGAAAGCGCGGAACTGGTCGAGCGGGTGAAGACCGACGCGCATGACATTTTCGGCGAGCGAATCCTCCTCGGCGATGCCCGCTTCGCGCACGACGCAGGGATAGGCTGCTGGCGCGCCGACCTGACTTGCCAGTTGGCCGAAGCTCCAGTGAGTCGGCGTGACCGGCGCATCGCTACCGGGCAGTATCAGCGCCAGGCGCTCAGGATCGTTGCGGTTCGCCTCGACATGGATCAGGGCGCTTTCGACCACCCGGGTGCGGCTGCGCTCGGAACGCACGCGCACGGACCGCGCCAGATCGCCAAGCGAGAGAAACCGTTCGTCATCGGGCCGAGAGAACCACTCCGACGACACCCGACCGATCCGCTGGCCGCGCGAGACATCGACTTTGTAGCCGCCGCTCACATCGCGGCGCGCATCGAGAACCTGCATATTCATGGGGAAACCTCCATGACGGGCGGCCGGGAGCCTTTCTCTCGACCCTCATCCCGTCACGGCGAAGCCCGCCAGCCTTTCACTCTATCTTGCTAATGCGGCCAGGCGCGCGAGCGGCCAGCGAGATTGCCAACACAAGAGATCGCACCCTGAATTGAGGCGGGGAATATTTACTTTGCTTGTGCAGGCGGAAAGGCGGGGCTTGTCGGCTTTCATCGCCTGAGCCCCCAACATGGTTCAGGACAGCCTCGGTCACCTCAAAACGGACACCAAGCCTCTGAAAGCCGGTTGCGAGCGTCCTGCGAAGATCGTGCAACCGCCAGGGCTGCATCGGTTCTCCTCCGTCTTCCGCTATCAGCCTGTCGAGTTTCTCCTTTCCTTTGTGGTAGCCAGTAAAGCCGCCGCCAGTTGAAGTGGCAAAAACTTTGCCACGACGTGGCCAAGTAGGTTTTCCCGCAACGGCCTCAAGCACCGATACTGCTAGACTGTTGAGCGGAACGCGGTTTGGCTCGCCATTTTTTGCGCGATCGCCGGGCAAAATCCACATTCTCTCCGCTTGATCCAGTTCCTCCCAAGCCAGAGACGAAACTTCCTCGCGCCTCTGTCCGGTAACGATCAACAGTCTAACAATGGGACCAAAGCAAGGATGGGTGTTTGGCGCATGTTTCCAAACCATCGCCAATTCCTCATCTGAAAGCCAACGATCACGTGCTTTGACAGCAGGCGGTGTTTCCATGCCTTCCATCGGGGTGCGATCGATGTCACCGCGGCTAATTGTCCATCGAAACAGACGGCGGAGAACGGCGAACACATTACGTCGATTGGCGACCTGAGTGTCCGGCATCCGATCAAACACAGCAACGATATCTGCTCTGGTTATCTTGGGGAGTGGTTTTGATTTGAGCACGGGCATTGAATGGATACGTAGAGAACGTGCGACAAGCAGCTTCCACCCACGCCCAACGCACGCCCTCTCGAATCGCTGAGCGTAGTTGTCAAAAGCGAGGTCGACCGCCTCCCGACGGCGCTGCTTTTCGACTTCGACAGGATCCACACCTTGGCCGATCAGCCGTGAAAGGCGTAGTGCTTCTTCCCTGGCCGTGGTCGGCGTCCATGGCGAGCCATGGCTTCCGATCGTACATCTTCGGGTTCTGGCTTCCCGACCGCCCATGCGGAATTGCAGGATATAGGAGACAGCTCCGGATTTGGTGATCTTGGCACCAAATCCTTTGATTCCATCATCCCACAAAAAGCCTTCTGATCGCGAAGCGATCAACGCATCAATTGTCCGTTTCGTTATCTTGCCACTCGCCATTTTTTCGCCTCCAGACCCGGCGTCCAGCAATCACCCAGCAATCACCGGGTAATCACCGAGGCGGAAACTGCCGCCAAGGGACGAAAACTGTAGCGTAGCTAATGTGTTGATATAACTCGGTAATTCTACGCCAGAGGTATCCCTAAATACGCCTCCAGCGAAAATACCAGACCTCGTGCCCCAACCGCCGCGCTTTGCGTTCATAGCGGGTTTCGGGCCAGTCACCGGGGCGGGTGAGGAAATCAATCGATGACGACGCTTGCCATTCAAAATCGCGGCGCCGATCCATCTGCATCATGGCCCATTGGCAATAGACGGGATGATCGGTGCCAAAGCGGAACTCGCACCCCGGCTTCAATTTGGCCGCAATCCGGTCAAGCGGGCCGGGGTTCATCATCCGCCGTTTGGCATGGCGCGCTTTGGGCCAAGGATCGGGATGGAGCAGGTAAACGCGGGTGAGCGATGCATCGGGCAGCCGCGCGAGCACATCAAGCGCATCGCCCATATGGAGCCGCACATTAGTGAGGCCGCCTTCATCAATATGCTGGAGCGCGCCGACGACGCCGTTGAGGAAGGGCTCGCACCCGATGAAGCCGTGATCCGGTTGCATCGTCGCTTGTCCGGCCAGATGCTCGCCTGCGCCAAAACCGATTTCAAAATGCAGTGGTCGCTCGTTGCCGAACAGCCTCTGGGCGCTGAGCGGCCCTTCCGGGATCGCCACACGCGGCAATAAATCCTCGACAAGCGCCGCCTGTCCAATCCGCAGCTTATGCCCCGAACGCCTGCCATAGAGGCGGTTGATTGTGGTGGGATCGTTCACCGCACAATCGCCAGCGCCGCGCGTTCGGCCAATCGCTCAAGAGCGTTTGAATGAATAGCGGGAGCGGTCACAAGAACGCCAAAGGCCTCCCCCTTGGTCGAGTTATAGCGGATTGGCGCGCCACGCGCGTCGGATGCCGTCGCCCCTGCTTCGTGCGCGATGAGTGCTGCAGCGGCAATATCCCATTCATGGCCCCAGCGCAGCGATGCCACTAAGTCGGCCTCGTCAGCCCCCACCATAGCGATCCGCAGTGCAATTGAATTAGGCTTGTCCACGCATATCAAATCAACATCAGCCTTGGGCAGCGTGTCAGCGGGAACGCGCGCACCGCGAAGCTGAAGGCGGCTACTGGCGGCAAGCCTGACACCGTTCCGATAAGCCCCCTGCCCAGCCTCAGCATACCAATGCTCGCCCCGCGCCGGGGCATCGAGCACACCAATCAAGGGGCGGCCACCTTCGACAAGGGCAATCGACACGCACCAGCCACGCCGCCCGCGAATATAATCCCGCGTGCCGTCAATCGGATCGACCACCCAGACGCGGCTACACATCAGGCGATCCGCATTGTCGACCGTCTCCTCCGACAGCCACCCCGCATCGGCATCAATCGCACGCAGCCGATCACGCAACAGGGCATTGACCGCCAGATCAACATCACTAACCGGATGTCCGGGTTCTTTTTCCCACTGCGCAAAATCGCCGCGCCATTGCTTCATCGCAAGCGCCCCTGCCTCAGCCGCGACCGCGCGCACTGCGCCTAAAAGATCGTCAGTCACCCGCAAGCATCATCCCGTCAACGCGGATCGTCGGGGCATTGGTCGCGTAGCGAAACTCAAGGTCACTGGCAGGGACGAGCGCGGCAAACATATCTTTGAGATTGCCTGCAATCGTCACTTCGGAAACCGGCCCCGCAATCTCACCATCCACTATCTCAAAGCCCGATGCGCCGCGACTATAGTCACCGGTCAGGCCATTGACCCCCATGCCAATCAGCTCGGTCACGTAAAATCCGTGTGCAATATCGCCGATCAGAGCGGCAGGCGTGACCCTACCCACCGCCATGTGCAGGTTGCTGGTTCCCGCACCACCGCGCGTGGCATGGCCGGTCGGGGCCACACCCAGCTGCCGCCCGGCGGTGCTATCGACGAGCCACGTGGTCAGCACGCCGCCATCAATGATTTTGGTGGTCGCGGTCGGTAGGCCCTCTGAATCAAACGGACGTGATCGCAGGCCCCGAACGCGGTGTGGTTCATCAATGATCACAATGTCACGTCCAAAAATCGCTTCACCCAGCGCATCAAGCAAAAAGCTGGTCTTACGGGCAATCGACGATCCCGTGATTGCCCCAATCAAATGGCCAAGCAGCGAATTTGAAACACGCGGATCAAAAACAATTGGCATTGGCCCGCTCTTCAATTTGACCGATCCCATTCGCGCCACCGCCCGCTGACCTGCCAGCGTGCCAATTGCTGCCGCCGCCTCAAGGTCGGACAAATGGCGCACCGATGAATAAGCATAATCGCGCTGCATATCACCGCCACCGCCGGCGAGAACACTTGCCGAAAGGCCATGGCTGCTGCCGCTATACCCGCCAACAAAGCCGTGGCTGGTCGCCAGCGCGAACACCGCGCGGCCTGCACTAGCGCCCGCGCCTTCGCTATTGGTTACGCCGCTGACGGCCAGCGCGGCGTCTTCGGCGGCTAATGCCTGATCCTTGAGCGCTTGAGGATGAACCTCTTGATTGTCATCCAAATCAAGCGGGGGGAGCGCCCCACGCATCAGCCGCTCTTCAGGCGCAAGGCCCGCATAAGCATCTTCGGGCGCTTCACGCGCCATTGCCACCACGCGCTGCGCCAGAGCATCCAGCGCTTCCGCCGACAGGTCAGAGGTTGATGCGCTGGCGTTGCGTTTGCCCACGAACACCCGCAGCGCCATATCCTCGCCCTCGGATCGCTCGACATCTTCAAGCACGCCCAGCCGCATGCGCACTTGGGTTGAAGCATCGCCTGAATAGACCGCATCAGCGGCATCAGCGCCTGCGGCAACGGCGCGCGCGACGAGATCGGCAGCGCGGTCTTTGGCTTGTTCGGATGAAAGCATTACCAGCGCTTAAGCAAAGTAGATGCGTTCGTCAAAATGCTTTCGCAATTCGGGTCAAAAACTCAGCGCTGCATCGCGCATCCCGCGCCAGATGTGAAGCGCCTGCACGCTTTCAAACACATCATGCACGCGGATGATCTGCGCGCCTTGCTCAGCCCCCTTGAGCGCGAGCGCCACCGATCCACCGAGCCGCTTATTGGCTGGCACTTCGTTCGACAGCGCGCCGATTAGCCGCTTGCGGCTCGCGCCGAGCAAGATCGGACAGCCTAGGCCATGGAAAAGCGCGAGCCCATTGAGCAAAGTGAGATTTTGGGCAACGCTCTTGCCAAAGCCGATGCCTGGATCGACGATGATCCGTGATCGATCAATCCCGCCGGCCACCGCAGCCTCGATCCGCGCCCCAAGCCAGTCATACACCTCGATCAACGGATCATGGTAGGCAGCCCCCGCGTGCGGATCACTTGGCTTGCCCGGATAGTGCATCAGAACGACGGGGCAGGCAGCCTTGGCCACCAGCGGCAACGAGCGGTCGTCGAAGAGCAAGGCCGACACATCGTTGACAATCGCCGCCCCCGCGATAAGCGCCCGCTCCATCACAGCACTTTTCCGTGTATCAATTGAGATAGCGGTGCCGCTCGCCGCGAGGCGCTCGATGACGGGGACAACACGCGCAATCTCGTCCTGCTCCCACACATCCGCCGCGCCAGGTCGCGTTGATTCGCCGCCAATGTCAATGATCGCCGCCCCCGCCGACGACAGATCAACGCCTAGCGCCGCCGCCGCGGCCGGATCGTCCAGATGATCGCTGCCACCTGAAAAACTATCGGGCGTCATATTGAGAATGCCCATCACCTGCGGCTGATCAAGCCGGATCGTGCGTTCACCCAGTTGCAGCGGAGCGCGGGGGGCGGTCGCGCGCTCGATGATGATCTGCGCGCGTTCGACTTGCGTGCGTGAAAGTGATTTCAGGAAATGATCAATCCGCTCAACCGGCACCAGTTGCTGCGGCAGCCGACGTCCGCCCTCAACCGCAATGACATCCCATGCGCTAAAGAACTGCATACCCCCAGCCAGCCTTTCGAACTGACCATCTAGCCCGAACGGCGCGTCGATAAAGGCCGTGGGGCGGAGGTAGAGCGTGGCGGTGGGGGGAATGGTCATATCTCTGCGCTACCTGATGTTGTGCAACACGGGAATCCTCGGACTAGAGTTTTTTCGACAAAAAGCACGCCGCTCAGACCATTTTTTCAATCAATATCCATATCCATGTCGCCAGGCTGATCACGCCGCCCGATATAGTGAGCGTAACCGAGTGGCGGATGACGGCAGACTGCTGATCAACCGAGTGGCAATAAGCGGCAAGCATCCGCTGACGGATCGCGGCGAGGTCTTGCTCAATACCTTCGATTGTGAACTCCTCACCAATCAGCATCGCCCGCACGCACAACAGGGCCGAGACCACCAGCGGCACAATGCCGATGCACACCGCCACCACCTCGATAGCCTGCGTCGGCGCGTCAAGGCTGAGCGGGGCGCCCGGTGAGGCCGCAATCGGATTGATCGCGGCGGTTATGAGCAAGGCGTTGAAGGCAAGCATACCGCCCAGCCGCACCGACATGTCGAGATCCTTGTGCTGAACATAGGCAAGATCGTTAAGGAGCGCGCTATCAACCTCTCCATCATGGAGCGATTGAAACGCACGCAGCATCGCGCGAGCGGTCATATGGCGTTTTTTGGTCATGTGGCCTCTTTAGCCATCGGATATTGCCGTGCAAGACTAAGGGAAGGTTGCCCTAATCCGGCAGTTCCTAAACCTCAGTCGCCAGCAAATAAGTCTGCCGCAATTTATCAATCGGTTCGAGCTTGCCGCCCGCTTCATAATGCCAGAATGTCCAGCCGTTGCAGCTTGGCGCGCCTTGCAGCAGCGCGCCGATTTTGTGGATTGATCCAGCGTCTCCATTTACCAGCACCGAGCCATCGGCGCGGACGGTGGCGCGCCAGCGGCGCTTGGTGTCGCTGATTTCTGTCCCGGGCTTTATATAGCCGGTCTCGACCAAGGTTCCGAACGCGACCCTAGGCGCAGCGGTGGGCGATTGCATCGTGGTGACCGTGCTTTCATCAAGCGGCAGTGCGGCGGCAATCCGTTCGTGCGCGACGTCAACATAGGTCGCCTCGCGCTCAATCCCGATCCAGTGCCGCCCGAGCCGTTTCGCGACTGCACCCGTCGTGCCCGTGCCAAAGAAAGGATCGAGGACAATATCGCCGGGCTTGGTGCAGGCGAGGAGAATGCGGTAGAGCAAAGCTTCGGGCTTTTGCGTGGGATGCGCCTTGGTGCCGCCGCGCTTGATCCGTTCCTGCCCGCCGCAAATCGGGAAGCTCCAATCCGACCGCATTTGCAGTTCATCGTTGAGCGTCTTCATCGCGCGGTAGTTGAAGGTGTAGCGCGCATCTTCGCCCTTTGACGCCCAAATGAGCGTTTCGTGCGCATTGGTGAAGCGCGTGCCTTTGAAATTGGGCATCGGATTGGCCTTGCGCCAGATGATGTCGTTCAAAATCCAAAAGCCGGTATCCTGAAGCACCGCGCCGCAGCGGAAGATATTGTGATAGCTGCCAATCACCCACAAAGTACCATTGGGCTTGAGGATACGGTGCGCTTGCTCCATCCATGCGGCGGTGAAGGCATCATAAATCGCATTGCTATCGAATTTGTCCCACTCATTATCAACCGCATCAACGCGCCCGCCTTCGGGCCGGAACAAATCACCGCCAAGTTGAAGGTTATATGGTGGATCAGCGAAGACCATATCGATGCACGCGTCAGGCAGCGCCTTCATCGCCGCGATGCAATCGTCCATCAGGATTTGATCGAGCGGCAGCGCAACAACGGGCAGCGCGTCAGCCTTTCTGATCTTTTGCAAAACGCCCATGATCAACTCCGCAAATACTCAATAATTCGCCCCTGAGTCATCAGGAGTCCTCAGTCAAGTCAGATAGTTAATCAAAATAGTTAACGAATTCGTTAACTTTTGAGAACGAAAAGTGTCCCCTACGAGATGTAGGTCTTAAGCGCGCAGCGGGACTCAAATTGTGGTGGTGTGACCAGTTCAGCGCGCATCAAGTTTATTTGCCGCAGCAGCGCGGACCGGCGCAAAACTATGCCGGTGGAGCGAGGTTGGCCCTAGCCGATTGAGCGCTGCGAGGTGCGCTGCCGTGCCATAACCCATGTTCGATGCCCAGCCATAGCCGGGGCGATCATGGTCAGCCGCGATCATGATCCGGTCGCGATATTCTTTGGCAATGATGCTCGCCGCCGAGATACAGGGGTGGAGCGCATCGCCGCCAATGATCGCGGTCGCGGGGTAGCGCCACGACGGCAATCGGTTACCATCGACCAAGATATGACCGGGCACGTGCGGCAATGCCTCAACCGCGCGCGTCATCGCCAGCATCGTTGCCTGAAGGATGTTGATCGCATCAATCTCAGCGGGCGTTGCGACGCCGATGCCAACATGACAGTGCGCGAGGATTTGTGCCTCAAGCGCCGCGCGCCGTTTGGCCGAGAGCTTTTTGCTATCATCGAGACCAATGATGGGAACCGCGCCGAGGATCACGGCCGCCGCGACCACTGGCCCTGCCAGTGGCCCACGTCCCGCCTCATCAACGCCGGCAATCATTCCTGAAAGTCAGTAACGAACTGATGCCCCATCGGCCCGTGCCCCGCGCCGAGGCCGGGTGCCTCTATCAACGCAATGCGCACGAAGGAGACCGCGCGTTCAAACGCCTCAACGATCCCCATGCCTTGACCAAGACCGCAGGCGATCGCGCTGGCGAGCGTGCAGCCCGTGCCGTGCGTGCTCGTCGTATCAATCCGCTTGCCGCGCACTTCTCGAACAAGCCCGGTCGGCGCGCATAATTGATCGACAATTTCGCTGCCTTCGCCGTGGCCGCCCTTCACCAACAGATGGCAGCCAAAGCGAAGCACGGCGGCGCTTCCCCCCAATGCCGCAAGCTCGGGCAGATTTGGGGTGACGAGCGAGGCAATCGCCATCAGCCGCTCAAAGGCAGCAATTGTATCTGCGTCCGCCAGCACCGATCCACTTGTCGCCACCATCACCGGATCAAACACAATCGGCACATCAAGCCCCGCCAACCGATCCGCGACGGCATTAGCGGTTTCAGCCGAGCCAATCATGCCGATCTTGATCGCATCGACGCCAATGTCGCTCAGGCAAGCATCGATCTGCGCGATGACGATATCGGTCGGGATCAGATGAACCGCACTTACCCCCAGTGTATTCTGTGCGGTGACGGCGGTGATCGCCGTCATCGCATGCCCGCCGAGCATAGTCACAGTCTTGATGTCAGCCTGAATACCCGCGCCGCCCCCGCTATCAGAGCCAGCGATGATCAGGATACGCGCGGTCACGCTAGGAATTTGCGTTCGGTCGAAGCAGGATATGTCTCCAGCAATTTTTTCGACCGCACTGGCCGGTCAAGCAGTTCGCCGCCACAATTGGGGCAGATATCGTCCATCGATTCTGTGCACGCCGCGCAAAAGGTGCATTCGAATGAGCAGATGAACGCGCCAGGCGCATGCGCTGGCAAATCAACGCCGCAGCGTTCGCAGTCTGGGCGCATCGCGAGCATCAAGCTACAGCGTCCTTCACCGCATCACAAATCGCATCGACCACGCGCCTCACCTGCCCTGCATCGTCACCTTCAGCCATCACGCGGATCACAGGTTCGGTGCCCGAGGGCCGGATCACCAGCCGCCCTGATCCATTGAGCTCAGCTTCCGCATCGGCAATCACTTGCTTAACGCGGGCAGCCTCAAGCGGTTTACCGCCGGAAAAACGGACGTTTTTGAGCAATTGAGGCACGGGATCAAACAAATGGAGCAATTCGCTCGCCGGCTTATTCTGTTTGACCAGTTCAGCGAGCACCTGCAGCCCGGCAACCAAGCCGTCGCCCGTGGTTGCATAGTCAGTGAGGATCATATGCCCCGATTGTTCACCACCAACGTTGAACCCACCTTCGCGCATACGCTCAAGCACATAGCGATCACCGACTTTGGTGCGCTCAAGGCTAAGCCCCTCACCCTTCAAATAGCGTTCAAGGCCGAGGTTTGACATGACCGTTGCCACCACCCCGCCACCGCGCAGTTTTCCGCTGCGTGCCCAGCTTGCCCCGATCAGGCCCATGATCTGATCGCCGTCAACGATTTTGCCGTGTTCATCAACGATGATCAGCCGGTCTGCATCACCGTCCAGCGCGATGCCAATCTGCGCGCCGCTCGCCACCACGGTTTCTTGCAGCAGGCTCGGATGTGTTGATCCGCATTTGTCGTTGATATTGGTGCCGTTGGGCGTCACGCCAATCGCGACGATTTCAGCACCCAATTCCCACAGTGCCGATGGGGCGACTTGATAGGCAGCGCCGTTCGCACAATCGATCACGATCTTGAGGCCATCAAGCCGCAATTCTTCGGGAAAGCAGGATTTGGCAAAATGGATATAACGCCCCCGCGCATCTTCGACCCGGCGCGCGCGTCCCAATTTATCATCAAGCGCGAAAACGGGCTTTTCGGTGAGCAACGTTTCAATCGCATCTTCGTCAGCATCGGATAGTTTATAGCCATCGGGGCCGAACAATTTGATGCCATTATCATGATAGGGATTGTGGCTGGCCGATATCATCACACCCAAATCGGCGCGCATCGAACGAACCAGCATCGCGACCGCCGGGGTTGGCATTGGCCCGACTTGAACGACATCCATGCCAACCGCAGTAAACCCGGCAACAAGAGCATTCTCAATCATATAGCCTGAGATGCGGGTGTCTTTGCCGATAACGACGCGGTGTTTATGCCCGCCGCGCACGAAATGCGCGCCCGCCGCCATGCCAACACGCATCGCCATATCAGGTGTCATCACCCCTACGTTGGTGCGCCCGCGTATGCCATCGGTGCCGAAAAAATTACGCGCCATACTCTATCCACTCCCCTAGCAATCGCGTTGCCCTTTGCGCCAAAAGGGGCTGCGCCTCAAGCCTGTTAACCATTCAGTGCGGGTTCACCCCGTTGGTTTTAGCGATCGCATCACAAACTTGGAGCGAGGGAAACAAAATGGTCGTATCACAATATTTCGGCACGTGCACAGCAATGGCAGTGGCGCTATCACTGATCGTAGGCAGCGCGCCCGCGCTTGCGATTGATGCGACCCCCAAGGCGGTGAGCGCGGCCCCGATCCCGGCAAGCGAACCAGCGCCCGCTGCAAAGCGCAGCAATCCACTCGGCGGCATTTTTGGCTGTCAGGCTGACGGTGAAAAGCAAATCATCGGCGGGGCAGCAGGTGGCGTGATTGGCGGTCTGCTTGGCAACCGGATTGCGGGCAGCGGCAGCCGCACCCTCGGCACGATCATCGGCGGTGCGCTCGGCGCGGTGGCGGGATCAGTGCTCGGCTGCAAGCTCCAAAAGAATGATCAGGCCAAGGCCGAACGCGCCGCACAAGAAGCACTCGCGACAGGCAAGAACCAGACATGGCAAAGCGATGAAACCGGCGCATCAGGCACTGTCGCCGTTGGATCAGCAGCGGGCGGTGGACTGTCTGATCTTAAATTTGCGAGCAATGTTGAACCAGCGGCAGCCTTTACCAAAATCGGCGGCACCTTTGAAGCAACCGCCGCCGCCAACCTGCGCGGCGCACCTAGCACCGGCGCGGCATCGCTAGGGAAGTTGGCGGTTGGCCAGCAAGTCTGGGTGCCTGCATCAGTCAAAGGATCACCGTGGATGCTCGTTTCGTCAAACGGTGTTGCTCAGGGCTATGTCTCAGCCCCCTTGCTCAAGCGCGCGACCAGCACAGCGGTGGCTTCGGGTTGCAAACTCGTCAAACAAACCATCGCGACACCCGGTGCCGCTGACGAATCCGAAACGCTGCAAGCGTGCAAGGGAGCGAATGGTGAATGGGTGATGACGCGGGTTTAGGGGTGCTACCCCACCGCCCCGTTCAGCGTCTCAACCGCATCAGCATAATCCTCGATAAAGCTTTGCACCACGCTGCGCGCTGAGGTGACGCTGTCTACCAGCCCGACGCCCTGCCCGACGAAATAGGTGACGAGCGCGCGCGCTTCGGCATTGCCACCTGCGGCCGCTTTATCGGCGAGGCGCAAGGCGGGTTCGCTGATGAGCGATTGCATGGGCATGGGGAGCGCGCCGGGTGAGGCATTTCCTTCCCACGCGTCGGTCCAGGCGGAGACGAGCTGGCGTGAATATTTGCCGGTGCGCCCTTTTGAGCGGACGGTATCGCGTGAGCGCGCGGCGACCATTTTTTCGCGGAAAATCTCGCTCGTTTCGCTTTCATGCGTTGCGAGCCATACCGAGCCTGTCCACGCGCCGGCCGCGCCCATCGCCATGCACGCCGCCATTTGCGCGCCGGTCATGATCCCGCCTGCTGCCAGCACGGGAATGTCATAGCCGCCTTGGCGCAGCGCACGCACCGTTTCGGGGATGAGCACGAGCGTTGAGACTTCGCCGCAATGCCCGCCCGCCTCGCCGCCCTGCGCGACGATCACGTCAACGCCTGCTGCTGCCAGCCGCAAAGCATGTTCCTTCGCCCCTGCCAGCGCGCCGACGGGTACGCCGTGATCCCGCCCCATCTGGATCATGGCGGGTGGGGGCACGCCCAGTGCATTGACGATCATCTTGATCGGATGGTCGAACGCGACGCGTAGCAATTCCATCGCTTCAGCGGGCCAAAACGGCGGCGGCGCATCATCGCGCGCGCGGGCATGCGTTCCGGCGGGCGCAATGCCGTGCCGCGCGAGCAGGCCATCGACGAAATCCTTATGCCCTTGCGGAATGCGCGCGGCGAGTGTCTTCGACGTCAAGTCAATTTCATGCGCAACGCTTAGATTTTCGGGGATCAGAACGTCGATGCCGTAAGGCTTTCCGTCAACATGCGCGTCGATCCAGTCGAGCTCAACCGCTAATTGTTCGGGATTGAAAGCGGTGGCACCGAGCACACCAAAACCGCCCGCTTTGCTGACCGCCGCGACGACATCGCGACAATGACTGAACGCAAAAAGCGGAAATTCGATGCCAAGCTGCGCGGATAGTTTTGACGTCATTGATTGTCTCTCCTGATCAGCTGTGTAACAGCAATCGCGTCAAGGGGAAGTCTATGTCTAAAACCACCATCATTTTCATCGCGCTGATTGGTGGCGTCGCGATTGGTATCTTTGTGGGTGAAGGCGTGATTTCGACCAGTGCCGATACGATAGGTGCGCTGTGGCTGAATGCGCTGCGGATGACGGTAATCCCTTTGGTCGTTTCGCTGTTGATTACGGGAATTTCACAAACCGCAGCCGCAGCGCGCGCGGGGAAGCTGGCGACCCGCGCGGTGATCACGATGATGGTGATCTTGTGGCTATCGTCGACCCTCGCGGCGGTGATGATCCCGATTTTGCTAAGCCTTTTCCCGATGCCGGCCGCCGCCGCCGAAGCACTGCGGTCCGCACTCACTGCCGTTGCCAAGCCCGAAGCCGTGCCCCCGCTCGGAGACTTTCTGCGCGCGATGATCCCGACCAATCCGATCAACGCAGCGGCGAGCGACGCGATCCTGCCGCTCATCATTTTCACGACCGTTTTCGCTTTCGCGATCACCCGCCTGCCCGAGGATAAGCGCGGCCATTTGACTGGCTTTTTCGATGCGCTCGCCGATGCGATGGTTGTGATCATCGGCTGGGTGCTCGCTCTCGCGCCGATTGGCGTCTTCGCGCTGTCGTTCGTGGTCGGCGCAAAGGCAGGCGCGGCGGCGCTGGGCGCGCTTGCCCATTATGTCATCATCTTGTCATCGCTGGGCGTAATCGTGTGGATAGCCTCATTCGGTGTCGCGGGTTTTGGTGCGCGCAAAGGCCTATCCGAATTTTTCCGCGCCGCTTTGCCAGCGCAAGCCGTGGCGATCTCGACGCAGTCATCGATAGCATCCCTCCCTGCGATGCTCAGCGGCATGAAAGTGCTCGGCGTGCGCGAATCCTCTTCGGATGTCGTGCTGCCCCTCGCGGTCGCCATCTTCCGCGCGACCGGCCCGGCGATGAACTTCGGCGTTGCTCTCTATATCGCTTACTGGTTCAAGATCGAGCTGACGCCCATGGTGCTCGCGGTTGGCATTGCGGCGGGGGCAACAACGACACTCGGCGCAGTCAGTCTTCCAGGCACGGTAAGCTTTGTCAGCTCAATCGCGCCGATCTGTTTGGCAATGGGCGTGCCTGTCGAGCCGCTCGCGCTGCTGATTGCGGTCGAGACCTTCCCCGATATTTTCCGCACGCTGGGCAATGTCACGATGGATATGGCGGTGACGGGAACGGTCGCGCGGCAGCATGAGCAAAAATGAGGCGTAAGGCGTTTTTCTGGCTGCTGCTGATCGCAATGATCGGGCTGTGGGCGTATAAGGACACGCTCTTCCCGTCCGAAGTCATCCACGCTGACAGCGCCAAGGTGACCGACGGCGATACGCTCGTAATCGACCGTCAGGCCTACCGCCTCCACGGCATCGACGCCCCCGAATATCACCAGCTGTGCAAAGAGGTACAGGGCAAATACTGGCCGTGCGGAAAGGCGGCGCGGTTGCAATTGGCGAGCTTTGTGGCGGCGGGGAGCATCAGCTGCGCGCCGCAAGCCACCGATACTTATGGCCGACGCGTCGCCCGATGCAGCAGCGCAACTGTGCCCGATATGGGCGAAGCGATGGTGCAAGCTGGCCTTGCCATCAGCCCCGCCGAGCGCGGTGCCGCCGTCTATGCCGAGGCCGAGACGGCGGCGCGCGACGCCAAGCGCGGTATCTGGCAAGGCGAATTTGACACACCTGCGGACTGGCGCGCAGCCCATCCCCGCCTTATTGTGACCAACGCACTATAGGAGACTCAGCCATGAAATATCGCACGCTCGGACAAGGGCTTACCGTGTCAGCTATCGGTGTTGGCTGCATGCCGATGATCAAGGGCGGCAATATCGCCTACGGTGCCGATGCAGACCCGCAAGAGGCAACCAAAACGATCCATGAAGCGATTGATTTGGGCGTCACCTTTTTCGACACCGCCGAAATGTATGGCCCTTTTTCAAACGAGGTGCTGGTCGGCGAAGCGATCAAGGGCAAGCGCGACGGCCTTGTCATCGCCACCAAATTCGCGATGCGCTTTGACGGCAACCAGATGACGGGGCTTGACGGTTCACCCGCCAATGCACGGCGCGCCTGCGAGGGGTCGTTGATGCGCCTTGGCATTGATACGATCGACCTCTTTTATCAGCACCGCGTTGATCCTGCCGTCCCTATTGAAGACACAGTCGGCGGCATGGCCGATCTGGTCAAAGAGGGCAAGGTGCGCCACATCGCCCTGTCCGAGGCTGGCCCCGAGACAATCCGCCGCGCCGCGAAAGTGCATCCGATCACAGCGCTGCAATCCGAATATTCGCTGTGGGAACGCGATGTTGAAGATGACATACTTTCCGCTTGCCGCGAAAATGGGATTGGCTTCGTGCCTTATTCGCCGCTGGGTCGCGGGTTTTTGACGGGCGATTTCAAAAGCCGTGATGATTTGCCTGCCAACGACTGGCGGCACAACGACCCGCGCTTTCAGGGCGATAATTTCGCGGCCAATCTCAAAATCGTTGAGGTGATTGGGAACATCGCCGCAGCGCACGGCGTTTCGAACGCGCAAATCGCGCTCGCGTGGCTGCTCGTCAAGGGTGACGATATCGTGCCGATCCCCGGCTTCAAACGCCGCCTGACAATGGCGGATAGTATCGCGGCGGTGAATGTGACGCTATCGGCAGCTGATATCGCGGCGCTTGAGGCGATTGCCCCCAATGGCGCGACAGCCGGGCCGCGCTATAGCGAACGAGCGATGAAAATGGTGCGGATTTAGGGGTCAGGCTTTGATCGATCCGCATGATCCTGAATAGCAATTGAGGGCGGAGCGCAGCGAAGCATCGACAGCGCGTATCGAACGACGAGTTCCCTGCAGGCGCAGTCCTTCGATACGGGCCTTGGGCAAGTTTAGTCCCTATTCAGTTGAGCGGAGGGCAAGTCAGCTGAGATCATGATGACATTTGACGGATTCAATCCATGTCCGTCTCTGTCGAGCCCCTCGGCTCCGCTCGGGATAAACTTCCATCGAAAGGTGGAAGTCGAGACATGCCTTCGAGCGCAGCCGAGAATAGTCTCGACTGCGCTCGACGAAGCCCCTCGACTTCGCTCGGGGTAGACGGGTCAACTTAATGTCATCATGCTCTAGTGGCCTAAAGCCTAGCCCACGTAGAGCGCGTCATAGTCGCTAAGGGGTGCCATACCGGGCGTCAGGTGGCAGATCAGCCGGTCAATCGCCGCCGCATAGCCTTGCGATCGATCGAGGAATAGGCGTGATGCGGAGTGGCAGGCGGATTGGAGGCTGTCATATTCGCTGCGATTTTCGGCCAAGGCACGGATCACCGCCACATAGCTGCCAACATCTTCCGGCTGCGCTTCTGCAATCGCTGCGCCGATAACGGGAAGCGCATTTGAAAGGCGGCTGGTGATGACGGGGCGGCCCGAAAGCGTCGCTTCGGCGCAGACGAGCGGCATCCCTTCGCAAAAATCGCCGCGCGTTGGCACGATAACTGCGTCGCAGCGCGCGTAGCCATCGAGCAAATCCGCTCGCCCGAGCCGACCGCGCGTGATGATATGATCATCAAGACCCGCCGCACTGACCGCCGTGCGCAGTTCGTTAAGCGCCGTGCCGTCGCCACATATCTCGAATGTGATGGGCACGCTGCTTTCACACCTAAGCCGCGCCGCGATGTCGATCAAGTCAAACACGCCCTTGTTGCGCTCGACCCGTCCGGCAAACATGATCCGAAAGCCAGTATTCGCCGCTGGCGAGTGCGCGCTGAAACCCTGTTCCAGAAATTGCCCACACCAACCGAAATAGGGGAGATGATCGGCACCGTCGGCGCGCAGCTGATCGGCGCACGCCGGTGAACAGCCCGTCGCGCCAATAGCCCCGTAGCGAAAGAAGCGTGAGTCGAGCCAGCGTATCGCCTTGCCAACTATACCCGTCGGCTCAAACCCCTGCGGCCAGCGGACATTGTGGAGATTGACCGCCACCTTGATCCCGAACAGCCAAAACAGCGAGAGCACGAAATAATGCGTTGATCCTGAATCGATCAGCGCCAAATCGGCACGAAACCGTCGCGCCCGCCTTAACAAGCGGATGCCATAACTTATGTGGTGAAGGTGATACATCAGCCCAGTCGCCGCTGCCCCGCTGCGCAGCATATTTTCAAGCGTCACATCACCGGTCGACAAGCGGTCCGGCGTACCGTGATACGAGATCAGCAAAGCAGGAAACCCACGGGCCTGCGCATAAGCAACGAATTGCCGCGAAAACGCTATACTGGTTTCGCCCGGCCCATCGGGCCCGGCAAGCTTGGCACGCTGGTCAGCGACAATATTGCCTGGCCCAAGCGCCGCAAATAGCCTCATATCATGCTCACCCGCCGTTAAGCGTCAGGCCATAGCGCGCGCGCCGCCGATCACAAAGCCTTGATATCCTTTGGCAACGACATCATTGCAGGCGTCGGTATAGAGATTGAGTCCCCCGACATAGGGCAGGAAGACGCGCGGCTTGCCCGGCACATTCGCCCCCATATACCAGCTGTTGGCCTGCGGGTAGAGCGTCGTATCGGCAACCTCGTTGACATGCGCAACCCACTGCGCCTCGGCTTGCGGCATTGCTTCAATCACGCGCTGTTGATGCGTTTCCAGATGGTCGATACAATCGGCGATCCATTCGACATGTTGTTCGATTGACATGATCATATTTGTCAGCACCGACGGACTGCCTGGCCCCGTAATCGTGAACAGATTGGGAAATCCAGCGATCATCAGGCCAAGATAGGTGAGCGGGCCATCCGCCCATTTATCACGGAGCGACAGGCCAGCGCGCCCGACTATGTCGATCTTGGTGAGCGTCCCCGTCATTGCGTCAAATCCGGTGGCCAAAACCAGCGCGTCGAACGCATGTTCACCGGCGCTGGTCTTTATGCCTGTCGCGGTGATGCGGTCAATCGGGGTTGCGCGCAGATCAACCAAGCTAACGTGCGGTTCATTGAAGGTCGCATAATAGCCGGTATCGACGCACAGGCGTTTGGTGCCCAGTGGATAGGTTTTGGGCGTCAGCTTGTCAGCAGTTTCGGGATCTTTCACAATCGATGCGATTTTGCGCGCGAAGAAATCGGCCGCGATAGCATTGGCCTTTAGGTCAACGCCAACGTCAACATAAGCGGTCAGCGTTTGTAGACCGCCGATTTGCCAGCGCCGTTCATATTCAGCGTCACTTTCGTCGCGCGAAACCTCAGTGATCATCGCTTCGCCGCCCCGGAACAACGCACCGTAGGGGCTGGCCTTTGCCTCTGCTCGATACGCCGCCCGGTTCGCATCCCAATCGGCAAGCTTTTCGGGCGGGATCGGGCCATTATTGGCGGGCACGCAATAATTGGGGGTGCGCTGGAACACCGTAAGCTGTGCGGCTTGCGCGGCAATAACCGGAATTGACTGGATCGCCGACGAACCGGTGCCAATCACGCCAACGCGCTGGCCCGTGAAATCGACGCCTTCGCGCGGCCAGGCAAAGGTTTTGTAAACCGTGCCGGTAAAGTCACCAATGCCCTCCAGATCAATCTCTTTGGGCGTCGAGAGGCATCCGGTTGCCATGATGCAATAGCGCGCGCGGACGTCATCACCTTGGTCAGTCTGCACGCGCCACTCATTCGCGGCCTCGTCATAATGCGCGGCGGTGACGCGGGTCTCAAGCTGGATATCGCGGCGCAAGTCAAACCGGTCGGCGACATGATTGACATAAGCGAGCAATTCGGGCTGCGTCGCATAGCGCTCGCTCCACTGCCATTCGCGGTCAAGCGCTTCGTCGAAGCTGAAGCCATATTCCTGGCTTTCAATATCAACGCGCGCACCGGGATATCGGTTCCAGTGCCATGTGCCGCCGAGGCCGTCACCCGCTTCATAAACCCGCGCAGACAGGCCCTGCCCGCGCAATTTGTGAAGCATATACATGCCGGCAAATCCGGCACCAACAATCACTGCATCAAACTGCGTCGCCATATCGCTCTCCCTTGGTCTTTAGGGCAGAGTGTATTCGCTCGGGCGCGGCTGTCTACAAAAAAGCCCGCCGGTTTCACCAGCGGGCTGATTTGCATCTGAACGAGTGAATTAGGTCAGAATTTGAACCCTGCCTCGATGCCCCAGATACGGGGTTCGTTCACAAAGCCGGTCAGATTGTTGAAATCGATCCCGCCCACGGCTTGCGAGGTGTTGGTGATGTTGCGGACGAAGCCAGCAACATCGAAATTGTCAGTCTTGTAACCGATCCGCAGACCCCCTTCGAGCAAATGGCTGCTTTGGAATTCAACCGAGTCGTAAAGGAAGAAGTTGATCCGCGACCGGAACGCCCAGTCGGTATAGCCGTAAACTTCACCGTTAGCGACCGGCACGCCGTAACGCGCGGTCCAATTGGCAATCCATTTCGGCGCTTGGGGCAGGCTATTGCCATTGATATTGACGATCGCTGCCGAGAAGGGCGCGGCGGGCACCACAATCGGATCACGGATTGTGCACAGCGATACGTTGGGGAATGTATCGACCCGCACCGCGCCGCACGCTGCGGTCGTGAGGCCGGGATCGCGGATTTCGGTATTGTTGTAGCTCAATCCCGCCGTGAGCAGCAATTCGGGGACTGGCTTGAGCTCAAGGTCAGCCTCAAAACCATATCCGCGCACGTTGCGCGCATTGATGAGGCGGTTAGCGTTCACGCCGCCGCCAACTGCGGTGAGCTGCGCATTTTTAAGGTTATAAAGGAAGCCATTGAGATTGAACCGGCCCTTCCCGTCAAGGAAGGTCGATTTGACGCCCGCTTCATAGGATTGAATGGTTTCAGAACGGCCAATAGTCACGCCAGATTCAAGCGGGGTTGCGGTCGCGGGCGGAAACAGGATGCGGCCCTGAATGCTGGGCGCACGGTATCCCTTGGCTGCGCGGGCATAGAGGTTGACGTCGTCAGTCGCGGCGTAGGATGCGCTCACATCCCAGGTAACATTATCGTCCTTGACCGAGCGGCGCACTGTGCCGAGTGGATTTTGCAAGAAACCTGGAAACTGTGTGTCGCGGTCGCGCACCACATTATAACTGCGCTTGTCATTATTGTACCGCAGGCCGCCGGTGATGCTGAACTGATCACTGAGCTTATAGGTCAGCGACCCAAAGACACCGTAAGCCTTGCTGTTCTGGCGCTGGCTAACGCGGATGTTAACGCCGCCCCTCGCATTGTTCGGATCACCAAGCGTCGAATAATTCTCGCTCAGGATTTGGAGACGTTCATCAAAATAGAAGAGGCCGGCTTGATAGTTTAGCGCATCATTGCCGTTGCTCGCAATCCTGAATTCCTGCGTCACTTGCTTGAGCAAGGGCACACTATCGCGCGTTTCGGCAGTGAAGGGGATAACGCCAGGCCCGGTCAGTGCTGGCGGCAGGAATGAGGCACCAAAGCCGCCATCAACGTCACCCACCGACGTCGCATCGCCGTTCCAATAGCTGGTGACGGACGTAAGCGTCACTGGCCCGGCGTCATAACTGACTTTGCTTGAGAGGTTATACGTGTTGACCTTCTGCTCATTCTGGCCATCGACCGACACGCGGTTGCGCACGAAATTGGCGTTCAGGCCTTCGCGGCCACGCGTGAAGACGTTGGCGCGGAACAGCCGTGCCGTGCCATCGAGCGTGCGGAGTTGCCCGCCGATGAGGACGTCAAGTTCTTTGGTGGGTTGAAAGCGCAGTTGCAGACGCCCAGCAAATTCCGAATAGCCTTCCAGCGCATTGCGCGTCGTGCCGCTAGGCAGGACATTATCAACATAATTGTCTTGCCGCTGATACAGCGCCGAAATCCGTGCTGAAATCGTGCCGTCGCTGGTCAGTGGTGCGCCGACTGCGCCTTGCGCGTTCACACCGTTGAAGCTGCCATAGGAAACGCGACCATAGCCACCGGTCTTGTCGCTGGGCTTGACCGAATCGAACTTCACAATCCCGGCGGGCGTGTTGCGGCCAAAGAGCGTACCTTGCGGCCCGCGCAGCACTTCAACGCGGTCAAGATCGAAAACAGGGAAGCCCTTGAGGATCGGATTTTCAAGTACGACATCGTCATAAACCAGGCTCACCGGTTGCGACGCGTTGAAATCGAAATCAGTATTGCCAAGCCCGCGAATATAGAAACGCGGGAAAGTGCGGCCAAACGAGCTTTCAATGATAAGGCTCGGCACCCGGCCCGACAGCGCGCGGACGTCAACCCCACCAGCGGTAATTGCATCAAGCTTTTCGCCTTTAACCGCCGTGATTGAAAGCGGGACATCCTGCAGATTCTCTTCGCGGCGCTGCGCGGTCACAGTGATGTCGCCAAGGCCGTCAATCGGCGGCGCATCTTGCGCAAAGGCGGGGGCAGCGACGCTGCTCAATAGTGAAATGACGACGATACGGCGAAGAAGGCGCGACGGCATGGATAGGCTCCAGATGGCAAAGATTTGATTGTTAAGCGATGATGACAGTCGCCGCATGGGTCAAGCCTGAGTGCTCAGTTGATGCTGGTTTTCGCCACGTTGTTGCAAATATGTGACTCCCTTGCAGTGGTGGTCATCGTCCGATGAATTTACATCACTTCGATTCCGCTTATGCTGAGTAGACGCTGAGCGTGCCGAAATGGCTACTCAGGATAAGCGGGAACTTGGTCAAATGAACGATTGGTCGTGGGAGCCGCCAGCTGATTGCGGCATCACTGTGCGGATGCAGGCCGCCAACGGGTTGATGTTTGAACTCGCCGAAATGGCGGCGGCGGATGGCTCAACCGACAGGCTCGCACTTTGTCTACACGGTTTTCCCGAGCTGAATTTCAGCTGGCGCTTCCAAATGCCTATGCTCAGCGAACGCGGCTGGCGCGTCTGGGCACCCAATCTCCGCGGCTATGGGGCGACATCGCGGCCAACTGGTATCAATGCTTACCGGCTCACTACATTGGTCGAGGATGTCGGCGCGCTTATTGATGCCAGCGGGGCGAAGGAAGTGATGCTGATCGCGCATGATTGGGGCGCGATCATCGCCTGGCATTTCGCGATTCTGCGGGTGCGCCCGCTCGCCAAGCTTGTGATCATGAATGTGCCGCACCCCAAAGTCGCCGCGCGCGAAATCAGACAGTGGCGGCAGTTCAGCAAAAGCTGGTACATATTCTTCTTCCAACTGCCTTGGATTCCCGAATGGGCAATGGGCCGCCGCCGTGCCGCCGCGATTAAGGGAGCGTTTCTGCACATGGCGGTCGACAAGTCCGCCTTTCCGCGGGAGACATTGGCACTCTATGGCGCATCGGCACAGCGGCCCGGCGCGCTCACCGCGATGCTGAATTATTACCGTGCGCTGCTGCGCACCCCCGACGCGCGCACAATTGGTGACGGCCGGGTTGAGACGCCGACGCTCATGATCTGGGGCGAGGAAGACACCGCGCTCAACATCATGTGCACAAAGGGCACTGAAGAATGGGTGCCCAACCTCACGCTTCACCGCTTGCCCGCCGTGTCGCACTGGGTTCAACAGGAAGCCCCTGACAAAGTGAATGCGCTTTTGGCGGCGTGGCTCGATGGGTAAACTTATCGTTTATGGATGTAATCGATAGCGATAGAGGCGTGTAAATCATATGGAGGATTGCATGCGCTTGTCTCATCACCTTGCGGTCTTCTCGCTGTCAGCTGCAATCCTCACGAATCCCATTACCGCACGCGCGCAAGACGCGGCGCCCCCGGTCGCTGAATCGGGAAAACGCAGTTTCAAGCCTGACTTCTTCGCCTCCTTCCTGCCCGTAAGCGCGCTTGATATGGTTGAGCGCATTCCCGGCTTCTCGATCAATCAAGGCGACGGCAAGCGCGGCTTTGGCGATAATGCGGGCAATGTCCTGATCGACGGTGACCGGCCATCGACCAAGTCGGATGATATCTTTTCCATCCTGTCGCGCATCCCGGCGAGCCAAGTCGAAGTGATCGAGCTTTCCGAACAAGCGGGATCAGATGGTGAAACGCGCGGGCAGGGTCAGGTGGTCAACGTCATCCGCACCAAAAGCAGCGCGCTCAGTGGGACGTATGAGGGCAATATCGAACTAGGTGAGGCACGCGGCGCCACCCCCTTCGGCAAAGCGTCGGCAAGCCTTGAGCGCGGGTCAACAACATTTGAACTAAGCGGCGGCTATTTCGCGCAGTTCAACCGGGTAAGCGGGCCCGAAGTTAGCCGGAATGGTAGCGGCCACATCACCAATCGCCGCGATGAAGATGCCCAAAGCCTGTTTACCGAGCTTAGCGTAACGGGTGCGATCAAAACCAAGCTAAGCAGTGCGAAAATTAATCTAAACGCGCAAGTGCGCCGCGAAACTGACAAGGATGCGCGCGACGCCATCCTTTTTGGGCCAACCGGCCCGTCAACCGCGCGTGAAGAACTACGTTCGCGCGACGCCGCGCCAAGCCTAAGTTATGAAGTCGGCGGCGATATCGAGCTTCCGGTCACGCGCACAGTCACCACCAAACTGATCGGGCTATATCGCAACCAGCGCAGCAAAGGATCGTCGCAAATCGATACGCTGCGCCCCGGACAGCCGCTTGATCGCTTCTCAACCCGCTTTGATCAGCGACCCGGCGAAATCGTGGTGCGCAATCAGACTGATTGGGTGCTGAGCAAAGCCCATGCAATCCAATTTGGTGGCGAAGTCGCGATTAACCGGCTCGCCGCGCTTTTTGACGCCGCGAGCAGCGTCGGCGGTGCTACGGCTAGCTTCCCAGCCTCAAATGTAAACGTCAGTGAAACGCGGTTTGAACCGTTTATCTCGGACGTGTGGACGCTGTCATCCGCGTGGAAGGTTGACGGCGGCATAATCGCAGAAGCATCGCGGATCACCGTCAGCGGTGATTCAACCGCGCAGCGCAGCTTCTTTTTTCTCAAGCCTAAACTATCGGCAACGTGGACGATCAATAAGCAAACCACCATCGAACTGCGTGCATTGCGTGAAGTTGCGCAGCTTGATTTCACCGATTTCGCGACGGCGGTTGACCTAGGCGCGGGCGGGCAAGTCGCGGCGGGCAATGCGGAACTTGTGCCCGAAAGGACGATCACATTATCCGCGCTGATCCGCCGCAAATTCTTTGACCGCGGCAGCATCCAGCTGCTTGGGTCGTTCGTGAAAGTCAGCGAAACTCAAGACCTGATCCCCGTGATCGTCCGCGACGCCCAAGGTGCGATTACATCACGCTTCGACGGCTCAGGCAATATCGGCAACAGCACCAGATGGCGCGGCGAACTTGACATCACATTGCCGTTTGATTGGCTAACCAAGCGGCTGGGGATTACCGGCATGGAGCTCAAATATAATGCTCAATATCAAAATAGCCGCGTCACAGACCCCGTAACTGGCCGATCACGGCGCCGGTCAGGCATAGCGTTGTGGCAGCAGCGCTTCAACTTTCGGCATGATATCCCGAAGGCCGGTATCAGTTGGGGCATCGACGCCTTCGCCTCGGCCCCGAATAGCGATTTTTTCATCGATCAAATTCGAACGTTTAGATCTGGCGCTGAACTTTTCGCATTTCTTGAATATAAGAAGCTCAAAATCGGCACGTTGCGGTTCCAGATTAGTAATGTCACCGACGTTCGGCAGACCCGCGACCGCACCTTCTTTCGCGATACACGGGCGAGTGGCGATATCATCCGCACCCTCAACCGCGAACGCAGCCGCGATTCACGGTTTCAACTGAGCCTGACAGGTAATTTTTGAGGGCAATCTAGAGTATCCGTGATGGTCAAGCCATAGATTCCTTCCACAAACGGTTTGCTTTGAGCAGGGCATTTGCCATGATGACGAGTTTTCGCATGATGGCGGTGATAGCGACCTTTGCAGGTTTTCCGGC
>JBJXDU010000030.1:0-70594 GCA_046153565.1 Sphingomonadaceae bacterium | reverse complement strand
TGAATATCGAGCGCTTTCATCGCGCGGAGCTGTTCGGGGCGGACAACCTGATTGTGGATCGCGATGGTGCGCTTGCCCGTCAAACCATTGGCCCGCACACCGTCAATCAGCGCTTGCGCGGCTTCATCACCGTTGACATGAACGAAGACCTGCCAATTATTTTTGGCGGCCTCAGCGAGCCGTATGTTGAACAGTTTCAGGTCAATTGCCGGATAGCCACGATAATCCGCGCCCTTGCCCTCGGGCGGGACGGGCACTGGATCATGCAGCCAGGCAGTGCGGCCTTGCGGGCTGCCGTCGACGACAAGCTTGACCCCGGCGATGCGCAAGCGGTTGCTGTAGGGCTGGCCAATCTTATCCCGGATCGCTTGAGAGAGCACTGGCTCAAAAGCGATCAAGGCGACCGTATCGATAGGCAGAACATCGCGTCGCGCCGCTTCGGCCAGCGCCGCCCAAGCTGCACCTGTTACTCTCCCATCCTGCGCAGTCGTGATTCCGTTGCTCGCATAAATCTTGAGCCCCGCGAGCAACGAGGCAACGCCGGGATCGAGCGATTTTGGTGTGAGGAAGCCGTACAGCACTTCCATGGCGCGCTCTTCCAGAACCCCACTCGGTGTCTTGCCGTCGGCCTCGCGCCGGATCAGACCACCCTCCGGGGTCGGCGTGTTTGCTGTGATGCCGACCAGCTTGAGCGCCGCTGAATTGAGCACCGCCAAATGGCCGCTCACGTGCAGGGCAATGATCGGCTTGTCGGCGGATGCGGCGTCAAGGTCCAGCCGCGTGGGAAAGCGTTTGTCGGTCAGCTGGCTATCGTCAAAACCATTGGCCATGACGAGCGTTGCATTGGGGTGCGCCGTAATCCAGTCGCGCAGCGCTGTTTGCAATTTCGATATGCTATCGACCCCGCCCACGGGAGGCGGTTGAAGCTGAACCATCCCGGCATTCTGCCCGACATAGGTGACATGCCCGTGCGCATCGATAAAGCCGGGCAGGAGAGTATGGCCGTGGAGATCAACGCGCCGAGCCTGTTTGCCTGCTTGATATATGGCCTTGGCAAGCGACCCGACTGCGATGATCTTGCCGCCTTTGACGGCGATGGCTTCGACCTTTTGAGGCGTGCTACCCGCCATCGTAATGATCGGGCCACCTGCATAGATGACCGCAGGCTCGCCACCCGCCTCGGCGGACTGCACCTGCTCCTTCGCGCCTATCAGGGCCAACGCTGCGAAGGCCAGCACCGCCCTACGCATAAAAGCGCTTATAATAATCACGGAATTTGGCAATCGGACCGTCCCCCTGGCAAATGATCGCACTGGGCTGATATTGCTGCCGATCCCATACCACCTTGTCCTGATCGAGCTGCTTGTTGACATCCTTGATGATCGCGCGCGCAAGCCCCGCCATTGGCCCTTCGGCCTGCGCCTTGGTCTGCGTGTAGAAATAGCGTGCGCTGATTTGATCAAGTTCCACCGGGGTAATGCAAGCGAGCAGCAGCGTCTCGCAAATCCCCGTGAACCGCACCCAGGCCTGACCAGCGCCTTGGGTGATCGAGGTGATCGTGCCGTCAACTTCGCCGCGCGGGGTGCCCATCTTCGCGCGGACGATGCCGGTGCGGTCCCATTCTCCCCACGTCAGTTCAGTTTCGGGCATCGTCGCGGTGCCGTGGATATATTTGAAATGCGCGAAATCGACGCCATTCTCCGCCATGTTTTGCAAAGACCCCCAGACGTTCCAGCGGCATTCGTCATAGGGCGTCCAATCGGGATCGCTGCATTCGGGGATGTCCACCACGTCAAACAATGGCGCTTCGTCGTTCGGGTGATACCAGAACCAGATGAACTGGTTGGCCTCTTTGATATGCCACGTCCGCGTGCATTTGCGCTTCACCTGCGGCGGGATGCTGGGCGAGTAAGGTATCTCCTTCACCATCCCCTCTTCGCCGTCATAACGCCAGGCGTGGAACGGGCATTCGAGCAGATTGCCCGCAACCTTGCCGCCATGCCCCATATGCGCGCCGAGATGCTTGCAATAAGCGTCGACCATGCGAACCTGCCCATCCTCACCGCGCCAGATCGCGAGTTCGGTCGAGAAATAGCGCAGCGGCTTGACCTCACCGACGGCAAGCTCGCTCGACAGCAGCGCGACATACCAGCCAAAGGGAAAGCCGATATCGAGATTGCGTTCTTGAACCGACGCGCGGTTGCTCGGTTCGGCGATGCGCCATGCGGCGCGCTCGTCCTTCGACATGCGTTCGAGGACCTGCCACACCGCGACGGGAGCGGTGCGGGCGTCGGTCGCCACATTGGAGTCTATGTCGGCCATGTTCAATCCTCCAGTCCAAACACCTTCACCGCATTCTCGCGCAGGAATTTAGGCCAGACCTCATCCTTGAACGGCACATGCGGCATGTCGCCAAAGATGCGATCGAGGCTCAGCCCCATTGGGAAATAACCCGCGTAAATGATCTTGTTCGAGCCGCGCGTATTGGCATAATCGATGATCGCTTTGGGATAATGTTTCGGGGCAAAGGCGCTGGTCGAGTAATAGAGATTAGGCCATTTGAGCATCAGCTTGACCGCCAGCGCCTCCCACGGTTCCGCGCCGTGGCGCATCACGACCTTGAGATCGGGGAAGAACCAGCAGACCTCATCAAGATATTCGACGCGCTGCGTGTCCATCGGGATGCGCGGCCCCGGAATGCCGACGTTGAGCGTCACGGCAAGGCCAAGTTCGCTTGCTACGGTGTAGAGCGGAAACATATATTTGTGGTTGATGGGAATTTGTGGATTGGTGCCAGCAGGGAAAACGGTGATCGCCTTCAAGCCAACCTCGGCATGCACCCGGCGGATTCGGGCCACCTCCTCCATCCCCTTGTTGGGATCGCAGGGCAGCTCGAAGAAAAAGCGATCCGGGAAAAGTTCCTTCGCGCGCCGCGAGGTTTCATCCTCATTATATCCGGTCATTGCCTTGTCGATACCGAACTTGTCCATCTGCTCGACGGTCCATTTAACAAAGTCGCCGGGGTTGCCCGTCTGCGGGACATCTTTGAACATATATTGGGCAGGCATGCTGAACTGATCACGCGACTCTTGATCGCGCAGCAGCGGCTTGAAGCTCTCAAACCAGCCCGAGCGATCCTCATTATTGGGAATGCCGAGCATGCAGTCGATAATCTTGATGTCGCTGGGCATGCCCATATTCAATCCGCTCCCAACAGGTCGGGCCACAGCGCCCGGAGTTTGATCTTGTCGACCTTGCCGACATCGTTGCGCGGCAGAGGTGCGGTTGCAAATGCGACGCTGCTGGGTGCCTTATAGCGCGCGAGTTTCTCGCCGACATGGGCGATGATTTCGCTTTCGCTTGGCTTGCCCAAGACCACCGCGACCAGCACTTCGCCCAACCGTTCGTCAGGGATACCAAAGGCCGCGCACTCAGCAACACCCGCCATCTCACCCATCACCCGCTCCACCTCGGCGCAGTAGATATTCTCCCCACCCGAGATCACCATATCCTTTTTGCGGTCCACGATGAAGACATAGCCTTCGGCGTCAACCGTTCCCACGTCACCTGTGCAGAACCAGCCGTCGTCGGACAGTACCGCCGCAGTCTCCTCAGGCCGGTTCCAGTAACCCGCCATCACCATCGGCCCGCGTACGAGAATTTCGCCCGGTTCGCCCGGAGCAGCATCGATTTTCATCTCGACCAGATCGAGCACCCGCCCTGCCGCGGTGCGGTTGCGGATGAAATCCTCGCCTAGCGCCATGGCCACACTGCCCGCTGTTTCGGTGAGGCCGTAGCCGGTGCCCATCACCGCTTGCGGCGCTGCTTCGCTAATTGCGTCGAGCAGGTTGACCGGAAGCGCCTGCCCCCCTGTGCCAATATTGCGCAGCGAAGAGAGATCAGCATCCCCAATCTTCGCGCGGTTGAGCACATCCCACAGCATCGTCGGCACGCCGGTAAACTGGGTTACTTTTTCTGCCGCGATCAAGCGCAGTGCTTCCTCCGGGTCCCAGCGCGGCAGGATGACGATCTTGCTGCCCGACAGAAGGGGTGACAGGAAGGCGCTGCCAAGGCCTGAGATATGGAACAACGGATAGACTTGCAGCGTCGCCTGTTGCGGCATGTTTGCCATGATCGCTGCCACGGGAATCCCAAGCGAAGCGGCGCTGTTGTGCAGCACCATCAGCCCGGTCAGTTGCACCGCCATGATGCCAGTGATCAGATTTTTGTGCGTCAGCACCGCGCCCTTGACGCGGCCGGTTGTGCCCGAAGTGAAGAGGATGGCGGCAGGATCATCGGCAGAGGCTGGTGCGGCCGCTTGCGGCGTAGCTCCGGCGGCAGGGAAATCCTCAACTGAGATGATCCGCCCTGCATAGCCGCCTTCGCGCAAAAGCGCGGCGCGCGCTTCGTCGGCCAATATGGTGTCGGCCCCGACTTCGGCCACCATCGCGCAAAGCTCGGCAGGCGAACCCCGGCTGTTGATCAGCGTCGCGACCCCGCCGCACCGCATTACCGCGAGAAAGCCGATCATCCATTCCGCGCAGTTGCGCATGCAGATCGCCACCCGATCGCCGTGCGCAACGCCGAGTTCTGCCGCCAGCGCATCGCGCAGCGCAAAGGCCTCTGCAAAGCTCAGCCGCCGCTCGCCCTCGACAATGAAAGTCTTATCGCCATGCACCCGCGCGCTTTCGATGAGCATATTGAGATCAGGGGGCGCGTTCACAAAGCAGCGCATCCCATCGCGCGCGCCAATTTCAAACGGCGAGCCCGGCGCTGTAACGGCAGCAAAGATCGGGTCGGTCTGGGTCATCAATACACCGCTGCAGGATTCTTCATCGGCGGATTACCGAGCATCTCGCGGTAGGAAGGCCGTTCCTTTCCGCGATCCATCACGCCGAGTGCCTTGGCAATCTCCGCCCCAATCAGCGTTTGACCAGACAGCGCAGCACGGTTCGGCGCAGCGGCGATGGCATCAAGGATATGCCCGGTGAATTCAGGATTTTCCGCGCTCTCGATAAAGCCTTCATATTGCTCCGGATTGGTATCGCGCGCGATCAGGCTGCGTTCGGTGATCAGCGGCCCCATCCAGATCGATACCGTAACCACGCCGGTGTCGCGCAGATCATGCTCCATATCATGCGCAAATTTGTCGATGCCTGCCTTTTGTGCACCATAAGCTGGCCCGTGCATGTAGCAGGAACCACCAAAAGAAGATCCAAAGGCGATCACCCCGCTGCCTTGGCGGACCATCATCCGTGCCGCATGCCAGCTCGCGACATAGGCCGAACGCAGACCGACATCGAGGATATTGACAGCATCAATTTCCTTCTCCCAAAAGGGCTTCTTCTCAATTAACTGGTGATGGATATAGGTGGCGTTGTTGACCAGCATATCGAGACGGCCCTGCTCACGCTCGATCTGGTCAAATAGCGCGGCGACCTGCGCATCATCGCCGTGATCACACATTACGGCAATCCCCTTGCCGCCGCGTTCAGTGACGGCCGCCGCCGTTTCGGCAACGGTTCCGGGAAGGACAGATCCGTCCCATCCCTTGGCATCGCCCGGGGCAATGGTGCGACCGGTGACATAGACGGTATAGCCAAGTTCGCCAAAACCACGGGCGATCCCGGCACCTGCTCCGCGGCTTGCACCGGTGACCAGCGCAATTTTGCCATTTGCCATACCAAAACCCTCCCGATTCGACGCACTTTGCGTATTATCTTGATAAATAGCCTAGATTTGCGAATATAAAAGGGATAAGTTTTACGCATATCGCGAAAGGCACATCAGTGGATAACATTCCCTATCTGGCGCGTGGCGTCAACCTTTTGGGCACCGATTCGAGCGTGCTCGTTTCTTCATCCAAATATCTGAACCACCCCAAATTGCGCGAATGGATCGCGCTGATCGCGCTCAAAAAGAACGGGCCCGACTATCCGCCCGCCGCCGAAATGCATGAACTGATCGGCATCCTTCAGGAGTTACGTGACTTTGATCATATCGAACATATGTTCACGCAAGAACGCAAAGTGAACCCGAAACTGGACGCATGGTTCAACGATTGGTTTGTATCGGATTACAAGATTGATGAATTGGCTGATTGCGCGTCAGGCACCGTCGGGGGCATCTATTATGACGTCGCCAAAAACGGTAATTATGAAATTCAGATCGTCCCCTTTTACGAACCCAAATCGCAATGGGATTTCTATTCGATCCGATCAGGCCAAACGCATGATTATGAGCACATCCTGACCGGCGGCGGCTTCAACTATATGGGCGAACTCATCCCCTATTGGTTCCGTTTATCGACCATCCATACGCATATCCAGAATAAGGAACTGGCAGGGGAAATGAGCGTCATCTCGATCCTTGGCACGATGCGTTATGTCATCCGCACGATGCTCCATTATCCGCACATATGGGAAACCGCGCTGACCTGCATCAGCCAGGGCATCGCGGTCGGCAAGCAATCAGACCCCTTCTGGATGGCGAAGATGGAGGATGTCTGGCACATTCCGCTGGCAGAAGCGCGGGCTAAACTCGGCGTACGCGGCGCGGTTGATCTTGATACGCAGGCCGAGGGTGATATCTGGGGCGGAAAGATGTCGTGATGAACGACTATGACCTGATCATTCGTGGCGGCACGATCGTCGATGGCTCTGGCGGAGCGCTGATCGACGGCGATGTGGCGGTGAAGCGCGGCAAGATTGCGGCCATCGGTATGATCACTGGCAGCGGCGCTGAGGAAATCGATGCGCGCGGACGGATCGTTACGCCGGGCTTTGTTGACGTGCACACGCACTATGATGGTCAAGCGATCTGGGGCCGCGAAATGTCTCCCTCCTCCAGCCACGGGGTCACAACTGTGGTGATGGGCAATTGCGGTGTCGGCTTCGCGCCGTGCCGCGCCGAGGATCATGCCATGCTGATCAACGTCATGGAGGGGGTTGAGGATATCCCCGGCGTCGTCATGACCGAAGGCTTGCCTTGGAATTGGGAGACCTTCCCCGAATATCTTGATGCGCTCGATGCGGGCGAGCGCGATATTGATGTTGCGGCCTATCTGCCCCACTCGCCCCTGCGCGTCTATGCAATGGGCGCGCGCGGGGCGAACCGGGAGCCGGCGACCGCCGACGATCTCGCCGCGATGCGCACGCTGACCAAGCAAGCAATGGAGGCAGGGGCGATTGGTTTTGCCACCTCGCGCCTCTCGATCCACCGAACGGCGGACGGCGGCGCGATCCCGACCTTTCAAACCGATGTCGCCGAACTGGAAGCCATTGGCGCAGGGATGCGCGACGCGGGCCGCGGCACGTTCCAGATTGTGCTTGATGCCTTTGTCGGCTGGGACAAGGAATATCCCGTGATCGACGCGGTGATGCGCGCGAGCGGCCGCCCCGCCACCTTCACGCTCGCGAGCGGCAATGAAGGCCCGCCGCGCTGGCGGATAGTGCTCGATATGATGGCGCAGTCCAAGGCTGAGGGGCATCAGGTCACCGCGCAAGTCATGCCGCGCCCCATCGGCCTGATCGCGGGGCTTGAGCTCTCCGTCCATCCGTTCAGCCTGTGTCCAAGCTATCAGAAGATCGCGCACTTGCCGCTCGCCGAGCGCGTCGCCGCAATGCACGCACCCGAGATGAAGGCGGCCTTGCTAAGCGAGGAATTTGGCGAAGGCCATCCCTTCAATGCCCTCGCGCGCAACTGGAATTGGATCTTTCCGCTGAATGATCCGCCGGACTATGCCCCTCCGGCCGACCAAAGCCTCGCCGCCCTCGCCGCCGCGCGGGGATGTTCGCCCCAAGAGGTGGCTTATGATCGGCTAATGGAGACCAACGGCAAGGGCCTGTTCCTCTCCGCGCTCGGCAATTATGAAAATGGCACGCTCGACAGCGCCCATGAAATGCTGATGCACCCCGATTGCATTCCAGCGCTCGGCGACGGCGGCGCGCATTACGGCGCGATCTGCGATGCCAGCTATTCAACCTTCCTGCTCAAACATTTCGTGCGCGACGACACGGATCACAAGATCGATCTGGCAAGCGCAGTCCACATGCTCACCGCCAAAGCCGCGCGCGCGGTGGGCTTGCATGATCGCGGGCTCTTGCAGGTGGGGATGAAGGCCGATATCAACGTGATCGACATGGAGCGCCTGACCCTGCCCATCCCCCACATCGCGCACGACCTGCCCGCTGGCGGACGACGGCTCGATCAAGCGGCGAGCGGTTATGACGCGACGATTGTGAGCGGGGTGGTGATCCGGCGGATGGACAAAGGGACGGGGGCCTTTCCGGGGCGGCTGGTGCGGGGGGCTGGGTGACTGGGTGCGACGAGATTCTGTTGAAAAAGTCTACCTGCCAAGGCGGTACGAAATTTTCTTCCGGTCAACTCACACCGTTTGCAACTTTGATTCAACGGGCCGCGCCGCAGCATTCAATCCGATCCAACCGCGTGACGAAATAAGGTGACCTGACTTTTTCAATGGAATTGATAAGATTGCAGACGTTCGTGCAGCTTAAACAAGCGTTACTTTTGACAGCCAAGTGAACGGAGCCGATGAAGGCGATCAAGTCGAAGGCGATCGATGAGCAAACCTGCGCGAAGACGGCCGCCTCGAAGGCGAAATCGCCTGATGACTCGGAAAACGCCGATCTACCCCATCGGATAGAGTATTTCCTTCGACACGGCATGGCACGCCTTCATCACTTCGTCGCTCAGCGTCATATCAATCGCTGCCAATATATCGGGCAATTGATCCTCATGCGTCGCGCCGACGATTGTCGAAGCGACGAAATCATGCTGCTTTGACCAAGCAGTGGCGAGCGTCACTGGCGCTATCCCTGCCTCAGCGGCGATCGCCATATAGCGTTCAGTCGCCGCCAGCGATTTATCGTTGACGAAGCGCTGCGCCATTGCAGTGTGGCGACCGCCCTTGTTGATATAATTCGAGAAACGCGCGCCGTCTGGAGTGGCACCGCCTTGATATTTGCCCGAAAGCACGCCGCCGCCCAAAGGCGAATAGGGGATCAAGCTGACGCCTTCATGCTTGCAGGCCTGCGCCAGTTCATCTTCAAAGCGGCGGTTGTTGAGGCTGAAATTATTCTGGATCGTGCAATAGCGCGCGACGCCAAGCCGGTCAGATGCGGCAAGACTGCGCATCAGACCCCATGTCGTTTCGTTGCTGCACCCGATAGTGCGCACCTTGCCCGCGCGGATCAGATCATCAAGCGCCTCCATCATCTCATCGACTTCGCAACCGTGATCGGGCCAGTGCGTTTGATAAAGATCGATATAATCGGTTTGCAACCGCGTGAGGCTCGCCTCGACAGCGCGCACTATATTGTGCCGATCCATCGCAGTCATGCCGCTGCGCACCGCCGCCTTGATCCAGCCATGGCTGGGGCCGGACACTTTGGTGGCGAGGATGATGGCATCACGCGGCTTGGTCATCAGCCAGCGGCCAACAATCTCCTCGGTCAACCCTGCCCATTTGGGATCGGGCGGAACAGGATAATTTTCGGCAGCATCAAAGAAATTGATGCCCGCTTCAAACGACTGGTCAAGGATCCGAAACGACATCGCCTCATCGGCTTGGCTACCAAATGTCATCGTCCCCATGCAGATATCGGAGACGTAGATTGCGCTTTTGCCGAGACGTTTATGCTTCATGGGATATGCTCCTGCCGGGTGGGATTGCACGCGGTTTACCCATAACCTGCGCGCCTGACCAGCACCATGTCGTCGATCAGCAACGCTTCATCGGTAGCGGCAGACAATGGGGAGGCGCCCCGCTCTCACGGAAACGATTGATCGTGGGAAGCCGCAGAACTGCGTGAATAGTCACACTAAAGTCTCACCTAAAAGGTTGAGGCGCATCCGCCGTGCAACGGAATTTCGCATAAATTTCAGATGAGAGGTCCCTGACCCACGGGGGAAGGGAATATTGAGTGCCGCCTGCGGCTGTCAAAAAAATGGTGGAACATGATAAGAACATTGAACGCAGATATCAACGCAGCATTCGACAAGTTTTCCGCCGTTTGGCCCAGTCTCGTTGTGATTCAAGACCTTCCATACGTTCTGCTGCAACAAGGCAACGTCGATATCCCGATCGCGCGAAGTCTCATTTTTGGGGACGATCTAATATATGGCGTGAAAAACGATTTTACGCCTCGAGCCTAGCGGCCTTGGAACACCGCCGCCCGCCGCTCGACGAATGACTGGATGCCTTCTGCCGCATCGGCGCTGTTCATCACTTGATCCTTGATGCCGGGGATCGCATCGATGGCGGCTTGTTCGCCGGCCTCGATGAATTTGCGGCCTGCAATCTTGGTCACGCGGATGCCGAGCGGCGCGTTTGAGGCGATGATGCGGGCGAGTGCCATCGCGCGGTCAATCTGCTCGCCCGGTTCGACCACTTCCTGGACCAGCCCGATCCGGTAGGCCTCGGCGGCGCCGAATTCGTCGCAGAGGAACAGGTGGTACATGGCGTTGCCCCAGCCTGCGCGCGCCGTGTAGCGGAAATGTCCGCCGCCAAGCGGGGCAATCCCGCGCTTTGATTCCATCTGGCAAAAGCGCGCGTCATTTGCGGCCACCACGATATCGCCCGACAGCATCAGCTCGATCCCGATGGTGAAGCAAATGCCCTGAACCGCCGTCACAATCGGCTTAGTGCATTGATTGGCGAGACCGAATGGATCGATATTGCCTTCGGGATCAGGCTTGACCGTGGCCGTGGGGCCGAAGAATTTTGGCATGTCGAGACCAGCGCTAAAGGCGCTGCCATTGGCGCACAGCACGCCGACCCACAGGTCTTCCTGATTTTCGAGCAATGTCAGAGCGTTCGACAGCTCGGCCATCATTTCCGGGCTGAAGGCGTTTTTCTTGGCTGGATTGTCGATGACGATCTTGAGGATATGATCATGCTGTTCGGTGTAGACGCGGCCTTCGGACATATCGGACATGAATGGTTTCCTCTCTGATTTATGCCGCGTGTTGGCTCAAAAGCGCTTCGATCTGGCCAATGCGCTCCTTGCCGAAGAAGATTTCGTCTCCCACGAAGAAGGTGGGAATGCCGAACACGCCGCGCGCGACAGCAGCCTCGGTATTGGCGACCAGTTCTGCCTTGACCTCTGGGCTGGTCGACAGCTCCAGCAGACGCGAGCCGTCGAGCCCGCTGCGATTGAGCCGGGCCAGAAAGACCTCCGGATCGTCCATCTTTTCGCCGTCTTCCCACATCCCGCCGATCACGCTCGCCACATAGTCATGCTCAACCCCGAGATGCTGCGCCGCGACCATGCCGCGCATCAGCGCCAGCGTGTTCATCGGGAAATGCGGGTTCATCTTGAACGCGCTCAGACCGTGCCGCGTGACGAAGCGCTGCACCTCAAGGCGATCATAATCCAGCTTCCCCTTGATCCCCGCAAAGGCGTTGAACGGCGCCTGATTGCCGGTCGCTTTGAAGATGCCACCGAGCAGGCAGGGGATCAGCTTGATCTCTGCGCCATATTGCCCGGCGATGTCCGGCAGAACCTTTGATACCAGATAGGCATTGGGGCTGGCAAAATCGAAGATAAACTCAATAACTGGTTTGCTCATCGTCATTTCCCTTACCATTTTTCGCGCCAGGGGCGCAGATCGAGTTCGTGGGTCCAAGCCGAGCGCTGTTGATTGTGCAGCATGACATAATTGCGCGCGATTTCATCGGGTTTGAGGATGAGGTCTTCCTCGAGCAATGGCGTCACATCGTCAATCCGTGAGCGCGTGAACACGCCGTCAATCGCCCCGTCGCAGATGACATGGGCGACATGGATGCCCAGCGGCCCCAGCTCACGCGCCATTGACTGGGCGACGGCGCGCAGGCCGTTCTTGGCGGCAGCAAAGGCGGACAGGTTTTCGCGGCCTCGGATACTGGCGGTCGCCCCGGTAAAAATGATGCTGCCCTTTTGGCGCGGCACCATGACGTTCGCGGCCTCGCGCCCGGCGAGAAATCCGGCGAGACAGGCCATTTCCCAAACTTTGGTGAAGACCCGCATGGTCGTTTCGCGAATGCCAAACTGGACGTTGGCCCCGATGTTGAACACCACCACGCTGATCGGTCCGATGTCCCGTTCGATTGTGGTGAACAACGCTTTGGTTTCGTCTTCAGACCGTGCATCCACGCCGAAAGCATGCGCTTCGCCGCCCGTACTACGGATGGCCTCTGCAAGCGCCTCAAGCTGTTCCCTGTTCCGGGCGCGTCGTGTGACGCAGACAGCCATGCCTTCTGCCGCAAAAGCCTTGGCGATGGCCCCGCCCACGCCGTCGCCCGCACCGATCACCAGGCAGACTTGCTTTGTCGGCGCGTGTTTCACGGGCCCTAATCCTCTTATGATTGCTGTTGACCGCCTGTATGATGATTGTCATTCAGATGGTCAAGGGCGCAGGGTCACCGTTGGCCTTGATGCAAACGGAGGGTACAAGTGGGACATTCAAAGGCTGAAAAAGCACTGAGCCGAAATCGCATTTTGGCAGCGGCCGCCACCCGCATCCGCGAAGCCGGGCTCGACGGAATCAGCGTTGGCGAGATTATGAAGTCGGCCAATCTCACCCATGGCGGATTTTACGGGCATTTTGACTCGCGCGACGCTCTTGTCGCTGCGGCGCTTGAACAAGCGCTGGCGGATGGCGAAAAGGCTGCTGCTGCTCATACGGGTGGGCAGGGCAGCATGACCGTCAAATCTATCGTCAACAGTTACCTCAGCCTCGCGCACCGCGATCACCCGGCCAGCGGCTGTGCCATCCCGACGCTCGCGGGCGAAGTGGGGCGCGCCGACCGCCAAGTACGCGCCATCATGGCGCAGCAGCTTGCCAAATCGTTCAATGTGATGGGGGATGCGCTTGGCAGGGAAGTTGAGGGCGAGACCGATCAGGACACCGAACAATTTGCGGTATCCGCCTGGTCAATGATGATCGGCGCGATGATGATCTCGCGCATCTTGGCGGGTGATCCGATGGCTGATCGCGTGCTGGCGCTCGCGCGCAAATCCATTCTGGAGCTTGAGGCGCTGCTGGGTGGGGAACGCAGCTGAATGGGTGTCGGGAGTCGATAAGTTTTCGGTCATTGCTCCTTACCATCGCGAATGCCATAAGCCGACCTTCAGTTCGTACTGGCAGTCCAGTGGGAGATCGAAGCCGTTCCCCCCACCGCTCATCCTTGCTATGGATCGATGTATGCGCATCGGCCCCTTAAAATTGAAGCTTCAATTGATGTGCGGTGACGCCGTTGCCTTTGGGCCGGGGAAGGCAGATTTGCTTGATGCGATTGCGCGCGAGGGCTCGATTGCAGCCTCTGGGCGGGCGCTGGGCATGAGCTATCGGCGGACATGGCTGCTCGTTGATGAAATGAACCGCTGCTTTGAGACAAAGCTGGTTGAGACGCTGTCGGGCGGCGGGCGTGAACGCGGGGCGCGAGTGACAGTGCAGGGCAAAAGTGTGCTCGCCGCCTACCGCACGCTTGAGCGCGATACGGCGGCTATACATGACAGCGAGATTTATCGTCAGCTGGTACAACATCTGCGCGATATGCCCACACCAGTGAAAACGCTACCTCCCGGCGATTGAAATATGGTGACACTGCATTGATCCAAACCTCGCCATGATTCTGCGTAGCGGCTGAATTTGCCGAAGACGCGTATAGAAGGGCTTCGATACGCGCTTTCGATGCTGCGCTACGCTTCGCCCCCAATCGCTCCTGGGGATCATGCGGATCAATCAAAAGGCATCATGCTTTCGTCGCATTTTGTGAAACATGCCTTGCGCGGGCACGCGACGCTTTGTAGCGATCCTCAATATATGATAAAATATAGAGGTTCGCGTTTCGCGGCTATTGGCGTCGCACCGGCAGCGCTGCTGCTATTAGCCCCGTTCCCCGCGCTCGCGCAGAGCGAGGATATCGTCATCACCGCGCGCGGGCGCAGCGAAGCGCTTGAAAGCGTACCTGTTGCGGCGTCGGTAGTTGGGCGCGATCTGCTTGACCAGTCGTACACCGTCAACACGCAACAACTGAGCCTGCTCGTGCCCGCGCTTGCCTATAGTTCGGCGAATCCGCGCAATACCGCCATCACGATCCGGGGGCTGGGGAGCAGCATAGTGGCGGTGAGCAATGCTAATGACGGGCTGGAACCTGGCGTCGGCTTCTACGTCGATCAAGTCTATCACGCCCGCCCCGCAACCGCAGCGTTCGATTTTACTGATATTGATCAGATTGAAGTGCTGCGGGGGCCGCAAGGCACTTTGTTTGGAAAGAACACGACTGCGGGCGTCATCGCCATCCGCACCGCGCCACCGAGCTTTACACCCGGTGCCACCGAGGAGGTTTCGGTTGGCAGCTTCAATTTCGTGCAAGCCAAAGCATCGCTCACCGGACCGCTATTTGGCCACATAATTGCGTTTCGGGTCTCTGGACTGACCACGCGGCGCGACGGCGTGATCCGCAATGTCCGCAGCGGCGCGGATATGAACACCATCGGCAACCAAGCCGTGCGCGGACAATTGCTGATCAAACCTTCCGCAGCGTTCCAACTGCGGCTGACGGCGGATTTCGCCGCGTTCAAAGCGGTATGCTGCACGCAGGTCTTTTTGCGCGGAGGGCAAAGTCTGCGACCTGCGTCGCGGCAATATCCCTTCCTTGCCGCCAACGCGCCGGGCGGGGCTTATGCGCCGCCTAGCCTCAACATTTATGACCGCGTGACTAATATCGATGCGCCCATCGGTGTCGATACTAGTGAGGGCGGGGTATCCGCTATTGCAGACTGGGATGCGGGGCCGGTCACGCTCACCTCGGTCAGTGCGTGGCGGTTCTGGAATTGGGATGCGGCGAATGACCGCGATTTTACGGGGCTCCCCGTTCAGTCGATCCAGCGCATTCCGTCGCGGCAGGATCAATTTAGCCAGGAACTGCGCATTGCCTCAAACGGGGAACGGGCGGTCAGCTATGTCGCCGGGTTCTATTATTTCACCCAGAAGATTAGCGGGCGACCGATCAGCATCTTTGGCCCGGCGGGGGCTTATTATCTTATCGGCGCGACCACGGGGGCGAGCAACACGCCCGTGCCCGCTGATTTGTTAGACGGCTATGGCAGCGACGGCGCCACGCGGTTTCGCGTTGATAGCTATGCGGCGTTTGGAGAGGTCAACTGGCGCATCACGCCACGTCTCACGATCACGGGTGGCTTGCGCTACACGAGTGAGGTGAGGTCAGCCAGTTATGACCTGACCGTTGCCGGCAGCCCGCCGACGACCAATTCCGCGCTGATCGCGGCGCGGCTTTCGGTGTTGCGCCCGCAAAGCTACGCCGCGCGCGATCGGGAAGGCAATTTGTCGGGCCGCGCCAATGCGGGGTGGCAAGTGACCCCAAATGTCTTTGCCTATGTCAGCGCCGCGCGCGGGTTCAAATCGGGCGGGATAAACGTGTCTGGATTGCCACTGAACGCGCAAAATCAGCCCGTGCTTTCAACCGCCGTCATTCGCCCAGAGGTCAATACCACCTATGAGGGCGGGGTGAAGGCGCAGCTCTTTGACAAGAGGCTGATCATCAACATTGCCAATTTCTACACGCAGGTGCACAATTTTCAGGCAACAATTGTCGATAGCAGCCAGACCGTGGCGCTGCGCGGTTTCCTCTCGAATATCCCTCGGGTCACGGTTAAAGGTTTTGAGATCGACGCCACCGCACAGATCACACCGCGCCTCCACCTTCGCGCTTCGACAGCCTTTGCCGATGGGCGCTATGCCGATTATCCAGCGGGGCCTTGCCCGCTTGAGCAGCAAACGAGCGCGACCGCCGCGTGCAATTTGACGGGGCAACGGCTGGTCGGCCTGTCGCGCTGGTCGACCACGATAGGTGCCGATTATACGGTGCCGGTTGGGCAGGGCGTGAGTCTTGCTCTCCATAGCGATACGAGTTTTCGCAGCCGCTATAATGGTGATGCAGCCCTTTCGCGCTTTACCGTGATTGACGGCTATTCGATCACCAATGCGAGTATCGCCCTGCGCAGTGCCAAGGGGTGGGAAGTGGCGCTTTTCGTGCGCAATCTGTTTGGCGCCGACTACATCCAGAATGTGACGATCCAGGCGGGCAATTCGGGCCTGATCCTTGGCAACCCAAGTGACCCGCGCGTGGTTGGGGTGACGTTCAGGTCGCGCCAATAGATATTCGCGGTCGCGCGGGGAGGATTTAAGGCCTGAACAAAATTTACCGATTGCGTCGCCGTCCGATCGCCATATGGTGCGCCCATGCCAACCAAGATCAACCTGAAAGCGCTGCCGCCGCTAAAAGCGCTCAAAGGCTTTGAGGCCGCGACGCGCCATCAAAGTATTCGCGATGCTGCCGACGAACTTTGCCTGACGCATCCCGCGGTCAGCCATCAGGTGCAGTTGATCGAAGATGCGCTGGGCGTGCAGCTATTTGCGCAAGAGGGGCGGCATATCGTTTCGACCGAGGAGGGCCGCGCGCTTTACCCCTATGTGCGCGCGGCGTTCGATTCGCTCATCGAAGGGGTCGAGGCGGTACATCGCCACGCGCTCGATAAACCTTTACGCGTGCAAACCTATGTCACGGCATCGATCCGTTGGTTGGCGAAGCGCGTGCCGCACTTCTTGACCGATCATCCGCAGGTCAAACTGACGCTCAGCACCTGCGCGGTTGAATGGGAATTTGATGACGTTCATGCCGATGTCGGGCTTGTCTATTGTGAAACGGTGCCCGACCCCGGCAAATATCACTGGGTGCCGCTGTTTGACTATGCCGTCTATCCGGTATGCAGTCCCGCACTTGCTGACAAAATCGGAGCGAACCTTGTGGCGGCTGATTTGCTCGTCCAGCCTTTGGTCGCGGTCTATACAGAGGTGCGCAACTGGGAAGCATGGTTTGCCTCGGCGGGGGTGGCATGCGCGGGGATATCGCCTACGCTTGTTGTCGATACGCTGGCGGTCGCGCTTGAAATGGCGCTTGAGGGCGAAGCCATTGCGCTCGTCAACGGGCCGTTTGTCGATTCTGATCTCGCGAGTGGGCGGCTGGTGACGCCGGTCGATCACTTTGCCGTTTGCCCCGGCAGCTGGGGCCTGATTTGCCGCAAGGACATGAAGGAGAATGTCCGCGTACGAACCTTTATGGATTGGGTTGTAGCGCATTCGGAAAGTGTGAAGTAGAAACCAGATAGGCTCTAAAATCGATTTTAAGCTAGGCTGAGGCTCGATATGGAAGGGGGCAGCTAGGTAGGTAGCTGGCAGGGTTTTGAGGCGCCCTGTGAGGCCTATATGAAGGCGATATCACCAGCCTACCGCTTGGGCACAACCTCATATCCTGGTTCTTCGGGTTCATCATCGATCATATCGGCCGGAAAGCCCGTGCCTAGCACTTTGATCCCCAGTGGTTCTTCATAACGGCGGATGATATTGGGCGAATGTTCGCGTGGGCCGTAGGCTGCCTCGCCTTCCTTGAACAAGCGGACAATGAGCGGCGATAGCTCAACGGGCACACCTGCCTCACGCGCGATTTTGTCGAATAAGCCAACATCCTTGCTGACCAAATCCATCGTGAAATTGATGTCGCGGCTGCCGTTCAGGATCACCTGGCTTTCGGTTTCGTGGACGAAGCTGTTGCCCGATGAAATCCGGATCGCTTCATAAGTGGTGTTCATATCAAGCCCGATGGCTTTGCACGTCGTGAGCGCCTCGGCGAGCGCGACCAGATGCGTGGTGCAGAGATAGTTGGTCATCACCTTGAGCTGCGATGCGGTGCCCAGATCACCCGTGTGGAGAATGCGACGACCCATCGTCGTGAGCACAGGCAGAACCGTTTCAAACGCCGCGCGCGGGCCACCGGCAAAGATGGCAATATTCCCCGTATCGGCGCGGTGGCATCCGCCCGACACCGGGCATTCCATGAACAAACCGCCGCGCGCCTCGACAAGCGCGCCCAGCCGGATGATCTCGCTATAATCGGTGGTGCTCATCTCAAGCCAGACTTTTCCGGGGGCTATCACCGGCAGAAAGCCGTCTTCGCCCTCTGCCACCGCGCTGCTCGCGGCCGGTGAGGGCAGGCACGTTATGATCAAATCGACAGCCTCGGCCAATGCGCGCGGCGATGCGGCCGCAGTTGCGCCTTTTTCAACAAAGTGTGCCACCAGCCCAGGATCAAGATCACGCACCGTCACATCATGGCCGTTGCGGATCAGGCTCCCCGCAAGTTTTCCGCCAACATTGCCGAGACCGATGAACCCGATTTTCATGGAGCGCGTGTCCTTATACCAAAAAAGTCTAACTAAGACTCGTGCGCGGTGATGCTACAATTGAAAAAATTGGGCGAAGGGGTCAAAAATTTTGACGGGGATGACCGGCAAGCTGCAATCGACGCATAAAAATTTTGAACCAATCCTCCCATAATACCCATTTGTCTCAGTGCCCCTGCGCGGCCTAAGCTATGCATATAAGGAGCAGGCGTTTCATGCAGTCATCAGCACGAGTTGTGATTATCGGGGGCGGGATCATGGGGGCGTCATTGCTCTACCATCTTGCGGAACTCGGCTGGACCGATTGCCTGCTGATCGAGAAGGATGAGCTAACCTCAGGCTCGACATGGCATGCGGCGGGGCAATGCCCCAATATCACCGGCAGCTATAATCTGGCGAAAATGCATGCTTATTCAAACCAGCTTTATCCGCAGCTGGAGGGGCTGACGGGCCAATATGTCAGTTGGCACGCATCGGGCGGCATCCGCCTTGCGACCAATGAGCGCGAGCTGGCGTGGATGCGCTATATTCTTGGTTTTTCGAAGATCATTGGCTTCGACATGGAGATCATTCCTCCGCAAGAAATTCTCAAACACAATCCGTTCATGACGCTCGACGGCGTGATTGCGGGCGCGCGGACGACGCAGGATGGCCATGCTGACCCATCGGGCATCTGCAATGCGCTTGCCATTGGTGCCAAAAACATGGGCGCGAAGATACAGCGCAAAACGCTTGTCACGGGCCTCACCCAATTACCGTCGGGCGAATGGGACGTGATCACCGATCAGGGGACGGTTCGCGCCGAAATCGTCGTTAATGCCGCTGGGTGCTATGCGCGGCGGGTCGCGCAGATGGCGGGAATCGACATTCCGGTGACCAATATGGAGCATCATTATGTCGTCACTGATCCCATTCCGGCCTTTCAGGAGCGCGGCGAGGAAATTCCCGTCATGCGCTGCCCGCACGTCTCGGGCTATTTCCGGCAGGAGCAGAAGAGCGGGCTGATCGGCGTTTATGAAAGCACCGGCCTTGCCGAGGCCTGGGTGCCGCGCGGCGGGCATCCCGAATGGGAATCAACCAGCGAGCTGTTCCCCGAGGATCTGGAACGGATCGCCCCCTGGCTTGAACGCGCGATTGAGCGGATGCCGATCTTTGGCGAAGTCGGCCTGCGCCGCTTCGTCAACGGCGCGATCCCGCACACTCCTGATGGTGGGCCGCTGCTCGGGCCTGCCGTGGGCCTCAGGAATTTCTGGCAATGTTGCGGCACCTCGTTCGGCATCGCGCAGGGCGGCGGGGCTGGCAAATATATGGCGCAGTGGATGGTGTTCGGCGATGCTGACATCAACATGACCGAGTTTGATCCGCGCCGTTACGGCCCCTATGCCGATGAACAGTATAGCCGCGACAAGGTGTTCCTCGATTACCGGATGACCTTCACTACGCGGCTTCCCGGCGAAGAAGAACCCGATGGCCGCCCGCAAAAGACCAGCGCGCTCTATGAGAAATTGAAATCGGCAGGCGCGGTTTACGGCGAGACCTATGGTTGGGAACGGCCAAAATATTTCGCGCTCGACGGGGCTGAGGAAGAGGGCGGTTATCATCGCACCAACAGTTTCGATGCGGTCGCTGCTGAAGTGAAGGCGGTGGCTGAGCGCGTCGGCGTGCTCGATTTGTCGGGCTTTGCCAAATATGATGTGTGTGGCCCTGATGCCGAGGCTTTTCTGAACCGTATTTGCGCCAATCGGATGCCCAAGAAAATGGGGGGGATCGCGCTGACGCATCTGCTGTCAAAGCAAGGGCGCATTTACGGCGAAATGACTGTTACCAAACTGGCTGAGAATTATTTTTACTGCCTTTCTGCCGCCGCCGCCGAGCAGCGCGATTTGGATTGGCTTAATCAGAGCAAAATGCCGGACGAAGATGTTACCATTCTCAATCTGACGATGGACCGGGGTGTGCTGGTGATGAATGGCCCGCGATCGCGCGATGTGCTGAGCAAACTGACCGATGTTGATCTGAGCAATGAAGGCTTCCGCTGGTTGAGCGGGCGGGTCGCGTCGATCGCCGGGATCAAAATGACTGCACTCCGCGTTTCCTATGCGGGTGAATTGGGATGGGAGTTGCATCCGGAAATCCGCGATCTCGCTGCGCTTTACGACGCGGTGTGGGAAGCGGGGCAGGAATTCGGCATCGTCAATTACGGACTCTACGCCGCCAATACGATGCGGATGGAAAAGGGCTATAAAGCCTGGGGGTCTGAACTCACCAACGAACTGACGATGATCGAGGCCGATTTGCCGCGCTTCATCAATTTCAAGAAAGATGATTTCGTCGGCAAGCAAGCGACGCTCGATGCGCCCGACCGGTTCCGCATTGTTTACGGCGAAGTCGAGGCCAGCAACGTCGATGTGCGCGGGGCTGAGCCTTGTCTCGTTGGCGACGAATGCATCGGCCTCACCACATCAGGCGGCTATGGCCACCGCGTGGGCAAGAGCCTGTTCTTCGCCTGTGTGCCGATTGAAAATGCCGTGCCGGGTTCGGCGTTTGACATCATGCTGCAAGGCGAACGGCGTGCTGGCACGGTGCTCGAACATCCCGCTTACGATCCCGAAAATGCGAAGATGAAGGTTTGATCGGTGGCTGAACTCCCCAAGAAAGCAAAGGTCGTTATCATCGGCGGCGGCGTCATCGGTTGCTCAATTGCTTATCATCTCACCAAGATTGGCTGGGATGATGTCGTGCTGCTTGAGCGCAAACAACTGACCAGCGGCACCACCTGGCATGCGGCGGGGCTGGTTGGGCAGCTTCGCCCGAGTATCAATATGACCAAGCTCGCCAAATATACCGGCGAACTGTATCGCGGGCTTGAGGCCGAAACGGGTCAGGCGACGGGTTATCGCCAATGCGGCTCGATCTCGATGGCGACCAATGCCGAGCGCTTTGAGGAGCTGAAACGCAGCGCCTCGATGGCCAAAGTGTTTGACCTGCCCGTTCATGTCGTTACGCCCGAAGAGATCAAGGCGCTGGCGAACATCGTCAATGTCGATGATGTCGTCGGCGGCATCCATATCCCGAGCGACGGCTATGCCAACGCGGTCGATATCACGCAGGCGCTGGCCAAGGGGGCGCGGAGCGGGGGAGCGCGGATTTTCGAGAATACCAAGGTGACGCGCATCCGCCACAATGGCGACCGCGTCACGGGTGTGGACACGGCGGAAGGCGCAATCGACGCCGACTATGTCGTGATCTGCGGCGGCATGTGGACGCGTGACTTGGCCGCGAGCATCGGCGTTGCAGCCCCCTTGCATGCTTGCGAGCATTACTACGTCTTGTTCGAAGGCGTCGAAGGGATCGACAACACGCTGCCCGTGCTGCGCGATTATGATTATTGCGGCTATTACAAATATGATGCGGGCAAGCTGCTCGTCGGCGCGTTTGAACCTAATGCCCGGCCGTGGGGCATGGACGGCATTTCCGAAGATTTCTGCTTTGATGAGATCGCGGGCAGCTTTGAACATTTCGAACCGTTGTTGATGGACGCAATGCGCCGCGTGCCTGCGCTGGAGAAAGCGGGCATCCAGAAATTCTTCTGCGGGCCGGAAAGTTTCACGCCCGATGTGCGCTATCATCTGGGCGAAGCGCCTGAGCTGAAGGGCTGCTTCGTAGCTGCTGGCCTCAATTCGATCGGCCTGCAATCGGCGGGCGGCATTGGCAAGGTGATGGCCGATTGGATCCGCGATGGCATCCCCCCGGCCGATCTGTGGAGCGTCGATATCCGGCGCAACATGCCGTTCCAGATCAACCGCAAATATCTGCGCGAACGCGTCACCGAAAGCCTCGGCTTGCTCTACGCGACGCATTATCCGTTCAAACAATATGAAACCGCGCGCGGGGTGCGCAAGTCAGCGCTGCATGACCGGCTGGCGGCGGCAGGAGCCTGCTTTGGCGAGGCGTTCGGCTGGGAACGGGCCAACTGGTATGGCGAAGCGGGCAGCGCGCCCAAATACGCCTATAGCTATGGCCGCCAGAATTGGTTCGATGCCAATGCGGCGGAATGCAAAGCGGTGCGGGAAGCGGTCGGGCTGTTCGATCAGTCGAGCTTCGCCAAATTCCGGCTGGAAGGCCGCGATGCTTGTGCGTTGCTGAACCGGGTGTGTGCGAACGATGTTGATGTCGTGCCGGGCAGACTGGTCTATACGCAGTGGCTCAATGACAAGGGCGGGATCGAGGCAGATCTCACCGTCACGCGCCTCTCCGAAACCGCCTATCTGATCGTGACGGGTGCCGAAACCGAAACGCGCGACTTCAACTGGCTCAAACGCCACATGCCGGACGATGCGCATGCGGTGCTCACCAATGTCTCATCGGGCATGGGTGTGATTTCGATCATGGGGCCAAATGCCCGCGCGCTGCTCCAGTCACTGTCGCCCAACGATTTGTCGCACGAGGCCTTCCCTTTCGCGACCAGCCAAGAGATCGAACTAGGCTATGCCATCGTCCGCGCCTCGCGGATCACCTATGTGGGTGAGCTTGGGTGGGAGCTTTATATTCCCACCGAATTTATGGCGGGCGTCTATGACGAAATCGTCGCGGCGGGTGCGGCGTTTGGCCTCAAACATTGCGGCTATCACGCGCTCAACGCGCTGCGCATGGAGAAGGGCTATCGCCACTGGGGCCATGATATCACCGATGAAGATACGCCTTTGGAGGCGGGCCTTGGCTTTGCTGTCAAGATGGGTAAGCCCGGCGGCTTTATCGGTCGCGATGCGCTTTTGCGCCAAAAGGAAGATGGGCTGAAACAGCGCCTCGTCCAGTTCTTGCTGAAGTCGCCCGAGCCGATGCTCTATCACAATGAACCGATCTGGCAGGGTGACCGCATCGCAGGCTATATCCGTTCAGGGATGTACGCGCACACGCTCGGCGGCGCATGTGGCCTAGGCTATGTCACCGCTGCCGATGGCGGCGTGGTTGGCGCGATTGGTGCCGATGATTATGAAATCGAAATTGCCGGCGTGCGCTATCCCGTCACCGCCTCGCTCAAACCCATGTACGACCCCACAAACGCACGGATTAAAATCTGATGTCTCACGCTGATACGATGCAACGCCTCGCCGCCGATGTCCGGATGGGATATAGCCTGCCGCAAGACTACTACACCAGCGACGCCGTATTCGCCGCCGATATGGAAAAGGTCATCAGCCAGAAATGGATCATGGCGGGGCATATGTCGCGCATCCCGAACAAGGGCGATTATTTCCTGTTCAAAATCGGTGCCGAACAGATCATCATCATCCGCGAAAATATGGACAGCGTCCGCGCCTTTTTCAACGTCTGCCGTCACCGCGGTTCGACCATCTGCCAGGCCGAAAGCGGCAATGCCCCGCGGCTTGTCTGCCCCTATCATGCCTGGACCTTTGGCCTTGACGGGCGGCTGATCTCCGCGCGCCTGATGCCAGATGATTTTGACAAAGCCGAAAATGGTTTGCTGACCTGCCACATCCGTGTGTTCCACGGCCTGATCTTCATCAACATGAGCGAGGGTGAGCCCGACGATTTCGATGCGACCTTCGGCGATCTGGGGCCGATCCTCGATTATCATGGGATCGCTGACGCGCGCATCGCGCATGCGGGCAGCTATCCTACCACTGCCAATTGGAAGCTGGTGATCGAGAATTTCTTCGAATGCTATCACTGCGTCCCGTCGCACCCCGAATTCTGTTCGATGCATCCGGCGGAGACGCTGATTGCGGTTGGTGCTGGACCAAGTTCGGGGCCTGCCGATGCCGCCGCTGCCTTCGCGCCCAAACAAGCCGCATGGGAGGCGAGCGCCGCCGCATTGGGCCGCCCGGTCGGCACGATCGATGACGAAACCGATAGCAGTCACTTGCGCCTGCTAATGCAACGGCAGGCAAAGGATGGCTGGGCCGCCGAAACGCAGGATGGTTCTGCGCCGTCCCCGCTAATGGGCAAACGTACCGCCCCTGATCGTGGCCGCATGCATTTGAGCTTCAGCCCGTTCAGCCAGATTGTGGCGGACGATCATTTTGTGATCCTGTTCCAATTCACACCGCGCAGCGCGCTCGCATCCGACGTCGAGATGATCTGGCTTGTCGACGGTCGCGCGACCGAGGCGGATGTCGATGTGGAAAAGATGATCTGGGGCTATCACGCCACCACAACTCAAGACAAAATCATCACCGAAAATAATCAGGCCGGGATCATGTCGAGCCGTTACCGCCCGGGCCGCTATTCGGATCAGGAAGGTTCAGTGGTCAAATTTCAGCAATGGTATCTAAACCAGTTTGGTTTGGAAACGGCGGGGTGACCATTCCCGCAACGATGCGCGCGATTCTGCTGATCGGCAATGGCGGGTATGATAAATTGGAATTGAGGGACGATGTGCCGGTTCCCGTGCCGGGGCCTGATGATGTTTTGATCCGCGTGGATGCGGCGGGTGTCAATAACACTGATATCAACACGCGGATTGGCTGGTATTCAAAAGCCGTGGCTGAAACGACCCATGCGGGCGCGACTTCGGGAATTGCGGGCGCCAGCGATGATGGCTGGTCGGGCGCTCGCTTTACGTTTCCCCGAATTCAAGGTGCCGATGCCTGCGGGCGGATTGTAGCGGTTGGCAGGGGAATCGATCCTAAAAGGATTGGCGAACGCATATTGGCCGAACCAGTCTGGCGCGGCACAAGCGCTTTCGACGTCCGCTATTTTGGGTCGGAAGTGGATGGTGCATTTGCCGATTATGCCTGTGTGCCTGCCGCGAGCGCACACCGAATCAACTCACCCCTGTCAGACGCCGCGCTCGCCAGCTTTCCCTGCGCTTACTCGACCGCCGAGAATATTCTCACACGAATCGGCGTGGTCGCAGGCGAACGCGTGTTGATCACGGGCGCATCGGGCGGAGTCGGGTCGGCGGCTGTCCAACTCGCTAAACGTCGCGGGGCCGAGGTGGTCGCGATGGCAGGTGTCGAAAAGGCCGAAGCCGTCCGCGCCCTAGGGGCTGATCATGTGATAGCGCGCAGTGCCGATCCAGCGGTGCTATTTGGCAAAGACTATTTTGACGCTGCTGTCGATGTCGTCGGCGGCACCCAGTTTAGCGCTATCCTTGATAGTCTGAAGCGTGGCGGGCGTTACGGTGTTTCGGGTGCTATTTCTGGCCCCGTCGTCGACCTTGATTTGCGGACGCTCTACCTGAAGGATTTGCGCTTAATCGGCTGCACCATTCTTGAGCGCGACGTCTTTGCCAACATGATTGGCTATATCGAACGTGGCGAGATCAAGCCACTTTTATCGGCCACCTTTCCCATGCGTGGTATCGTTGCGGCGCAGGAAGCGTTTTTGACAAAGCGCCATGTCGGCAAAATCGTGTTGGTCAACGCGGCGTCGGAAAAATAGCGTGATGATGTTTCAAAAATGGTCTCTAAACCAGTTTGCGGATCGCGATGCTTTGTAATAGCAGCCTCGGTCAAATCATATCGTCTCGAAAGGTCCTTGCCCCATGAAAACACGCGCCGCCGTTGCTTTTGAAGCCAAAAAGCCGCTTGAAATTGTTGAACTCGATCTCGAGGGACCGCGCGCTGGCGAAGTGCTGGTTGAGATTATGGCGACGGGGATTTGCCATACCGATGCCTACACGCTCGACGGTTTTGACAGCGAGGGCATCTTCCCGAGCGTGCTTGGCCATGAAGGCGCGGGGATCGTGCGCGAAATCGGCGTGGGCGTGACGAGCGTTGCGGTCGGCGATCATGTCATCCCGCTCTACACGCCCGAATGCGGTCAGTGCAAAACCTGTCTGTCAGGCAAATCGAACCTGTGCACCGCAATCCGCGCGACGCAGGGCAAAGGATTGATGCCCGATGGCACAACGCGGTTCAGCTATAAGGGGCAGCCGGTGTTCCATTATATGGGATGTTCCACTTTCTCGAACTTCACGGTGCTCCCTGAAATTGCCGTAGCGAAAATCCGCGAGGATGCGCCGTTCAAGACGAGCTGTTACATTGGTTGCGGGGTTACGACCGGAGTCGGTGCAGTGACCAACACGGCGAAGGTTCAGCCCGGCGATAATGTCGTGGTGTTTGGCCTCGGCGGCATTGGCCTTAACGTCATTCAGGGCGCGAAGATGGCGGGCGCGAATTTGATCGTGGGCGTCGATATCAATCCGGCCCGCGAAGAGTGGGGGATGAAGTTCGGCATGACTCATTTCGTCAATCCAACACAGGTTGATGATATTGTTGCACATCTGGTCGCCCTCACGGACGGCGGCGCTGATTTCAGCTTCGATTGCACTGGCAATACGAATGTGATGCGCCAAGCGCTTGAATGCTGCCACCGCGGCTGGGGCACGAGCATCATCATTGGTGTGGCAGAGGCCGGCAAAGAAATCAGCACGCGGCCTTTCCAGCTGGTTACCGGCCGCAACTGGCGCGGCACGGCGTTTGGTGGCGCGAAGGGCCGCACAGATGTGCCCAAGATCGTCGACCTTTACATGGATGGTACAATCCAGATCGATCCGATGATCACGCACGTGTTGAGCCTCGAAGAGATTAACAAGGGCTTTGACCTGATGCATGCGGGGGAAAGCATCCGCAGTGTGGTTGTATTTTGAACGAGACGCTTAACGATATTCTGGATCGGCATGCGGGCCGTGAAGGCGCGCTGTTGCCGATCCTGAATGATGTGCAGGCGGCGCGTGGCTGTGTGGATAATGATGCCATCCGCGAGATTGCTAACGCGCTCAATCTCAGTCGCGCCGAGGTTTACGGCGTGGTGAGTTTCTATCATGATTATCGCAGCACGCCCGCGCCGCATCCCGTGATCAAACTCTGCCGCGCTGAAGCATGTCAGGCGCGCGGGGTTGAGGCTTTGCTGGCGAACGCACAGGCATCGGCGCGCGACCGTGTCGAGATTGAAGCGACCTATTGCCTTGGGCTTTGTTCGGTGGGGCCGGCGGCGATGGTGGGCACTGAGGTTCATGCCCGATTGGACAGCGCAGGCCTTTCCGCCTTGATCGAAAGCGTCGCATGATTGTTCGTATTTCTGACGATGCCCTTGCGATTGCGTGCGGTGCTAATTCTGTAGCGGCGGCATGTGAGGCGGCCGGGGTAACGGTCGAACGCGTGTCGAGCTGGGGGATGCACTGGCTTGAGCCGCTCGTCGAGATTGATGGCATTGGCTATGGGCCGGTGTCGGTGGGGGATGTCGATGAAATCCTCCCCGAGCTTGCTCGGGGAGGGGGACCGCGCCCGCAGGGCGTGGTGGAGGGGAAAGCGGCTGAGCCATTGCCCCTCCACCATCCTGCGGATGGTCTCCCTCCCCGAGGCAAGCTCAGGGAGGAATTGTGCATCGGCCGCATCGCCGACCACCCCTTCATCGCGCGCCAGACTCGCCTAACCTTTGCCCGCGCGGGCAAGACGCGTGCCCTGAGCCTTGACGATTATGCCGCGACCGGAGGGTGGGCGGGGCTGCATTCTGCGCGCGCTATGGCCCCGGCTGACGTCTGCGCGACCGTGCTTGCCTCGGGGCTGCGCGGGCGGGGCGGGGCGGGGTTCCCGGCGGGGATTAAATGGAAAACCGTGGCTGACGCGGCAGGCGCACGCAAATATATCGTCTGCAACGCGGACGAAGGCGATAGCGGCACCTTTGCTGATCGGATGGTGATGGAGGGCGATCCCTTCATGCTGATCGAAGGGATGGCAATTGCGGCCCACGCGACGGGTGCAGGGAAGGGCTATGTCTATATCCGTTCCGAATATCCGCATGCCATTGCCAAGATGGAGGCCGCCGTCCGCCTGTGCGCGGGTATCATCGCGCCGTTCGAGGTCGAAATCCGCGTCGGGGCCGGATCCTATGTGTGCGGCGAGGAGACGTCGCTGCTCAACAGCTTGGAGGGCAAACGCGGCGAAGTGCGCGCCAAACCGCCGCTTCCCGCGCATGAGGGGCTGTTCGGCTGCCCGACGGTGATCAACAATGTGCTAACGCTTGCCGCCGTGCCGTGGATCCTTGCTAACGGCGCGCAGGCCTATGCCGACTTTGGCATGGGGCGATCACGCGGGACGATGCCAATCCAGATTGCGGGCAATGTGAAGCAAGGCGGCTTGTTCGAAACCGCGTTCGGCGTCACTTTAGGTGAGTTAGTGAACGATATTGGCGGCGGCACTGCGAGCGGGAGGCCCGTGCGCGCGGTTCAAGTTGGCGGGCCGCTGGGCGCCTATCATACATCTGCCGATTTCGATCTGCCGTTTGACTATGAGGCCTTCACCGCTGCCGACGGTTTGATCGGGCATGGCGGAATCGTGATATTTGACGACAGCGTCAACATGGCGAAGCAAGCGCGCTTTGCGATGGAATTCTGCGCGGTTGAAAGCTGCGGCAAATGCACGCCGTGTCGATTGGGCAGCACGCGCGGCGTTGAAACGCTTGACCGGATCATCGCAGGCGAGCGGCGTGAGGAGAATCTGACGCTGATCGCTGATTTATGCGAAACGATGAAATTCGGCTCGCTCTGCGCGCTTGGCGGCTTCACCCCCTATCCCGTAATGAGTGCGATAACGCACTTTCCCGAAGATTTTCGCGGTGATCCCGCATGAGTGTTACCATCCTCGATGGCGGGATCAGCCGCGAGCTGCAACGGCTTGGCGCGCCCTTTCGTCAGCCTGAATGGTCGGCGCTTGCGCTTATCGAAACCCCGCATTTGGTGGCGCAAGTGCATGACGATTTTGCGGTGGCAGGCGCGCAGGTGATTAGCACCAATAGCTATGCCGTTGTGCCGTTCCATATTGGCGAGGATCGATTTGCGGCGGAAGGCCCCGCTTTGGCCGCGCGCGCGGGGCAGCTGGCGCGCGAGGTTGCGGATCGGCGGGGCATCAGAGTTGCGGCCTCATTGCCACCGGTGCTTGGTTCGTATCGGCCTGACTTGTTTGAAGTGAACGCGGCAAAAGCCATCCTTGAGGTGCTGATCGCGGCGCTATCCCCCACCGCCGATATCTGGCTCGCCGAAACGCTCAGCACGATTGCAGAGGGAGCGTTGATCGCTGATTTGCTGGCGGGGGATGAGCGGCCATTATGGCTGTCATTCACGCTTAAGGATGACGGCGAACCTATGCTGCGCTCGGGGGAAACAATCGCCCAAGCCGCCGCGCTTGCGAAACAGGTTGGCGCGGGAGCTCTTCTGTTCAATTGCAGCGCGCCTGAGGTGATGGAGGCCGCCGTTGCGGCGGCGAAGGCAGCGCTCGGCGATAGTGAGATCGCGATTGGCGTTTACGCCAACGGCTTTGCGGCGAAGGCCGAAGACAAGGATGCCAATGTTGATTTGCAGCAAATTCGCGCTGACCTTGATCCGCCGCGCTACCTCGATTGGGCGCAGAAATGGATCGCAGCGGGGGCAACAATGGTCGGCGGATGTTGCGGGATTGGGGCCGCACATATCGCCGCGCTGTCAGCTGGTGCGCGCGACTAACAATGATGCATATTTTGGTGTAAGGATTATGGCATGACCTACCAGCCACAAAAAGATTTTGGCACGCCCGAATCGCGTTCGACCGATGTGGTGACGCTCACCATCGATGGCCGCGCGGTGAGCGTGCCTGCGGGCACGACCGTGATGCGCGCGGCGGCGGAGAATGGCACGTCGATCCCCAAATTGTGCGCGACCGATAGCCTCAAAAGCTTCGGCTCATGTCGCCTGTGCCTTGTCGAGATTGACGGGATGCGCGGCACGCCGGCTTCCTGCACCACGCCAGTCACCGAAGGCATGGTCGTTCAGACCCAAAACCCGCGTCTGGCGAAGCTTCGCAAGGGCGTGATGGAGCTCTACATCTCCGATCATCCGCTCGATTGCCTCACTTGTGCGGCCAATGGCGATTGCGAGCTGCAGGATCAGGCAGGCGCGGTTGGCCTGCGCGATGTGCGCTACGGCGCTGGCGACGATCATTTGGGCCAAGCCAAAGATGTCTCCAATCCTTATTTCGATTTTGACCCGTCAAAGTGCATCGTCTGCTCACGCTGCGTGCGCGCGTGCGACGAAGTGCAAGGCACATTTGCGCTCACGATTGAAGCGCGGGGCTTTGGATCGAAAGTGTCGGCGGGGCTGCTTGGCGATGATTTCATGTCGTCCGAATGTGTTTCGTGCGGCGCCTGCGTTCAGGCCTGCCCAACCGCAACGCTCACCGAAAAAGCATTGGTCGAAATCGGCACACCTGAACGCGCGGTCGTCACCACTTGTGCCTATTGCGGCGTTGGCTGCACCTTCCGCGCCGAGATGCGCGGCGAGCAGGTCGTGCGGATGGTGCCGCATAAGGAGGGCAAGGCAAATCGCGGGCATAGCTGCGTCAAGGGTCGCTTTGCTTGGGGCTATGCCACGCATCAGGAGCGGATCACCAAGCCGATGATCCGTGCCTCAATCGATCAGCCGTGGCGCGAAGTCAGCTGGGATGAGGCCTTTGCCTATACCGCGTCTGAACTGCGCCGGATCGAGGGGCAATATGGCAAGGCAGCGCTGGGCGGGATAACATCATCACGCTGTACCAACGAAGAGACCTTCCTTGTGCAAAAGCTTGTGCGCGCGGGCTTTGGCAATAATAACGTCGATACGTGCGCGCGCGTGTGTCACTCGCCGACGGGTTACGGGCTCAAGACGACCTTTGGCACGTCGGCGGGCACACAAGATTTTGATAGTGTTGAACATAGCGATGTCATCCTGCTGATTGGGGCCAATCCAACCGACGGTCACCCCGTATTTGCGAGCCGGATGAAGCGCCGCTTGCGTAAAGGCGCGAAACTGATCGTCGTTGACCCGCGCCGCATCGATATCGTACGCACGCCGCATATCGAGGCTGCGCATCATTTGCCCCTGCGCCCCGGCACCAATGTCGCGGTGCTCACCGCCATCGCGCATGTGATCGTGACCGAGGGATTGGCCGACGAAGCCTTCATCCGCGAACGGTGTGATTGGGATGAATATAGCCACTGGGCCGAATTCGTTTCAAACAGCCGCAACAGCCCCGAAGCGTTGCAGCCAGTCACACTCGTTGACCCTGCAGAGCTCCGTGCGGCAGCGCATTTGTTCGCAACCGGTGGCAATGGCGCGATCTATTATGGTCTGGGCGTCACCGAACATAGTCAGGGATCATCGACGGTGATGGCGATTGCCAACCTTGCGATGGCGACGGGCAATATCGGGCGCAAGGGCGTCGGCGTGAACCCCTTACGGGGTCAGAATAATGTGCAGGGCGCGTGCGATATGGGCAGCTTCCCCCACGAATTGCCAGGCTATCGCCACATTTCCGATGGCGCGACGCGCACACTTTTCGAGGCGGATTGGGGCGTGCGGCTTGATCCCGAACCGGGCCTGCGCATTCCCAACATGCTTGATGCCGCTGTCGATGGCCTGTTCAAGGCGATCTACATACAGGGTGAGGATATCCTCCAATCCGACCCTGATACGCGCCACGTATCGGCGGGGCTTGCGGCGATGGAATGCGTGATCGTCCATGATCTTTTCCTCAACGAAACTGCCAATTACGCACATATCTTCCTCCCCGGATCGACGTTCCTTGAGAAGAATGGCACCTTCACCAACGCCGAACGCCGCATCCAGCCGGTGCGCAAGGTGATGACCCCGCTCAATGGCTATGAGGATTGGGAAGTGACGCAGGGTATTGCCAATGCGATGGGGCTCGATTGGAATTATACCCACCCTTCCGAAATCATGGATGAAATTGCGCGCCTGACGCCGACTTTTGCGGGTGTTTCTTTCGCCAAGCTTGACGAGGTTGGATCGCTGCAATGGCCCGCCAACGACGCGACACCTGAAGGCACACCCGTGATGCACATTGATGGCTTTGTGCGCGGCAAAGGCAAGTTCGTCGTTACCGATTATGTGCCGACTGATGAAAAAACCGGCCCGCGCTTTCCGCTGCTGCTCACGACCGGGCGGATTCTCGCGCACTATAATGTCGGCGCGCAGACGCGGCGGACGGCGAATGTTGCATGGCACCCTGAAGATTTGCTCGAAATCCATCCAACCGACGCTGAAGATCGCGGGATCAAATCGGGCGATTGGGTCAAGCTCGCATCGCGCGCGGGCGAAACGACCCTGCGTGCGACGGTGACAGACCGGGTCGCGCCGGGTGTTGTCTATACGACCTTCCACCACCCAAGCACGCAAGCCAATGTCGTCACCACTGACTTCTCCGATTGGGCCACCAACTGCCCCGAATATAAGGTGACGGCGGTGCAGATCAGTGCCTCAAACGGCCCGACCGACTGGCAGGAAAGCTATGAAGAATTGGGCACGAGGTCGCGGCGGATTGTTGTGGCGGTGCCGGCCGAATGACGACGCTTGAACGGTTGGTGCGCTCGGCCAATCATATCGCCGCCAACCTAGCGACTGATCCCGATCCAACGCGCGCGACCGCGCAGCATATTGCCGATTTCTGGGATCCACGGATGAAGGCGATGATCAAAGCCCATGACGGGTCAGGGCTAAGCGCCATTGCGGCGGCCGCGATTGCCACTTTCCATGAAAGCGCCTGAACTAAGCAGCATCAATCGCACGCTGGGGGTGCTGCGTCCTGACGAGCCAGTGGGCCACATCATGCGCCCGCTCGCCATCGAGATACCCATTGCGATTGAGTTTAATGGCATAGGCTATGCGGTGATGATGGCGACACCGACTGACCTCCAAGACTTTGCCATTGGTTTCGGCTTGTCCGAAAGGCTGATCACATCGCCGCGTAACGTGGTTGAGATTGAGGCCATCGAACAGTCAGAGGGGATGATCCTGCGGATTGCCTTAGACCCTGACCACATGGCACCGATCCTCGATCGCGCGCGGCAGCGTGTGTCGGAAAGCAGTTGCGGTCTGTGCGGGCTTGAAAGCCTTGAGCAAGTGATGCGACCGCTACCCAAAATCAGCGCGCGACCCTCAGCGATTCCTGCTGCGCTGTTTGCAGCGCTTGAGGCGCTGCGTGACCATCAACCCTTAAGCGTTGAAACCGGTGCCGTGCACGGCGCCGCCTTTTGCGCTCATGATGGCACCATCCTTATCGCGCGTGAAGATGTCGGGCGGCATAATGCGCTCGACAAGCTGATTGGCGCGCTCGCTCGCGGCGGGATGGATCCCGCGAGCGGCTTCATTCTGGTGACCGCGCGGTGCAGCTATGAACTTGTTGAAAAGACGATCATCGCGGGGTGCCCAATGCTCGTCACGATATCGGCCCCCACCAGCCTCGCGGTCGAACGCGCGGCTGCGCATGATTTGACCCTAATCGTGCTGGCGCGCCGCGATGCAATGCTCGTCGCGAACGACCCTGCTGGTCTTTATTCATGACCCGCGCGCCCGAATTTGATCTGCACGCGATTGAGGTTTTCATCCTGACGGTCGAGCTTGGCGGCATGACAATTGCTGCGCAGCATTTGCGCATCACCCAATCGGCGGTGTCGCAAACAATTGCCAAGCTTGAGGCGGGCGTGGGCGCGCCTTTATTCGATCGTTCACTGCGCCCGATTGCCCTCACGACAACGGGAAAGGCATTATACGAACGCGGTCACGCATTGCTCGCACAGGCGCGGCTGATTTATGATGACGTGCGTGCCGGCGCTAACTTGCCGATTGATCATGTGACGATCGGCATGTCCGAAAGCCTCGCGGCACAGCTGACCGCGCCCCTGCTCCGCGTCCTTGGTAACCGCGTTAGCCGGTGGAAAATCGGATCAGGGATTTCGGCGGCGCAGCATGAGGATTTCCTCGCGCGACGCTATGATATGCTCGTTACGGGCAGCAATATGCTCGAAAAGATGGAGGGGATTGACCATCGCTCGCTGGTTGTTGACCCCTTCGTGCTCATATTCCCCGCCGACTATCGGGGGACGACCGCCGACATGAAGGCGATCACCGCGCTGCCCTTCATCCGCTATTCGCTAAGCAGCGGCATGGGGCAACGGATCGAGCGGCAATTGGTGCGGATGAAGGTGAGCCTGCCCAACGTCGTTGAAGTCGATATGACGCACCAGCAAATCTCAGCAGTTGCGCAGGGGCTGGGATGGAGCATCACTTCGCTGCTGTGCATCGCTGCGCAACCGGCCATGATGGCAGCACTCCGGGTTGCACCCATCCCTGACACGCGCTTCTCGCGCCGTGTTCAAATAGTGTCACGCGCGGGAGAATTGGGTAACCTGCCCGAAGAGACCGCAACGCTGGCACGGACCGTGTTGCGCTGTGAGACTTTCCCCCCGATTGTTGAGGCTTACCCCTGGATTGCAGATCAGATTGAATGGCCGGGGGATGGGTGAGGGTCTGATCGAAAAGAGCGTTACATAGCCCCGGCCGCGGCGTTCATCGCTCCCCACAGCCAAGGCGCAAAGCTGCGCCAGACATCGATGTGGAAACGGGTCTCACTCTCGCGGTAAATGATCACCTCAACCAATTCATAAATTGTGCGCGCGGTGCGCCCCACGACGAAGCGTTCGAGATCAAGCGGGCAACCGGCAGCGAGCACGCGCCATGCGTCTGCGCCTTCAACGATGATGCCCACTGCGCGGTGGCTTACGTCGGTTACGCTGACTGGCAAGCCGTTGCCTGTTGCGATCATAGTCCCTTCGGGCAGCCGGGCATAATATTCGTCTGGACCAAGGCAGGCGACGCCGCCGATCGTTTGCCCAATCATCGATGGCAAGGTAAACCCTACCACTTGCTCAAGCGTGACGCGGTCGCGCGCGCGTAGTGAATAGCGGGCGAGCGGGGGTGCCACGCTGATCGTTACATCCGCGAACGTCGCAGGCGTAGAGGGCAGTGGGCTAGTGATGGTCAGCATATCAGCCATTTAGCCGCGCTCCTTGCGGATCATAAAAGACGCTTTCCGAAACAATTGCCCGCAGGGTGCCTTCGGGCATGGGGATATAAAGCGTTTCACCGATGCGGTTGTGGCCACCGGCAACGAGGGCCATCGCGATCGAGCGGCCCAGCGTCGCGCTCCAATAAGATGATGTGACGTGACCGATCATCGTCATGGGTATCGGCTGATCGGGATCGGCGACGATTTGTGCGCCTTCCTCCAGAACAACCTTGGGATCATCGGTAAGCAGCCCAACCAATTGCTTGCGCCCCGCCGCGACAATATCGGGCCGCGTGAGCGACCGCTTGCCCACGAAATCGAGCTTCTTTTTGCCCACCGCCCATCCCAGCCCGGCATCTGCGGGTGTTACGGTGCCGTCTGTATCCTGCCCGACGATGATGAAGCCCTTTTCCGCGCGCAGGACGTGCATCGCTTCGGTGCCGTACGGCGTTATGCCGTGCGCAGCCCCCGCCGTCATCAGCGCCTCCCAAAGCTTGTGTCCGTAACCTGCTGGTACGTTGATCTCAAAGCCAAGCTCACCGGTGAAACTCACCCGGAACAGTCGCGTTGGCACGCCGCAGATTTTACCCTCCCGGATGGCCATATGAGGAAATGCATCGGGCGACAGATCAATCCCTTCGACCAGCGGCGCTAACACTTTGCGGGCATCGGGCCCTTGCAAGGCAATCACTGCCCACTCTTCAGTTACACTTGTCAGCCACACATCAAGATCGGGCCATTCGGTTTGGAGATAATCCTCCATCATATTGAGCACGCGGGCGGCCCCGCCCGTTGTTGTGGTCAAGTGAAACCGGTCAGGCGCAAGGCGCGCGGACACGCCGTCATCGCTGATGAAACCATCTTCCTTGAGCAACAGCCCGTATCGACAGCGCCCCGGCTCAAGCGATTTCCACGGATTGGTGTACATCCGGTTGAGGAATTCGGCAGCATCTGGCCCGACCACTTCGATCTTGCCAAGCGTTGAAGCATCGAAAATGCCGACGCGTTCCCGAACCGCCACACATTCGCGGTTGACCGCCGCATGCATATCTTCACCCGCTTTTGGGAAATAGCGCGCGCGCCGCCACTGCGCGACAGGTTCAAATACTGCACCCTGCGCATCCGCCCAGCCATCAATCGGCGATTTGCGGGTTGGCTGAAACAGGTCACCCCTCAAATGCCCGGCAAGCGCCCCAAACGTTTGCGGCGTATAGGGGGGACGAAACGTGGTGAGGCCGATCGCGCTGATCGGTAGCGAGAGCGCCTCCGATGCGATTTGCAAGCCGTTAATGTTTGATGTCTTGCCTTGGTCGGTCGCCATCCCGTTGGTCGTGTATCGCTTGATATGTTCAACCGACGTGAAGCCTTCGCGGATGGCGAGCCTGATATCCTTCGCGGTCACGTCATTTTGAAAATCGACAAAGGCCTTTTGCTTGTCCGGATTCTGTGTGTCGTGGGCAACGCCGCTGCCGAACTGCCAATCGCCCGCGCCTGCGCCAACACAGCGTGCAGTTTCAAGAGGCGTACCGGGCAGGTAAGCGCCCCAGTCATCGTCCCACTTCAGACTGCCTTTGCTATGCGACCATAGATGGACGCTGGGAGTCCAGCCGCCTGCCATCAGGAGCGCATCACAGGCAATGTCGCGAACAGCGCTGCTGCCGTACGCGATTATGGTGACCGCGCTGACGCCGTGCCGGCCCTTAACGGCGCTAACGCGGTGGCCGAGGGATATGGGAATGCCCAGTGCTTCAGCTTGCGCCTGCAACGCTGGATCAACCTGATCACGCACGTCAATTATTGCCGCAATGATGACGCCAGCTTTGGCGAGCGCAAACACATCGTGCCAGCCGCTGTCATGCGCGGCAAACAGCGCGATTGATTTCCCCACTGCGACCCCGAAGCGCACAGTGAATGTCTTGGCGGCGGATGACAGCATGACCCCGGGCGTATCATTGCCACTGAACACCAATGGTCGCTCGATTGCGCCCTGGGCCAAAATCACCTCGCCTGCGCGGATGCGCCATAATGTTTCGCGCGGAGGCAATCCTTCCCGGGACAGGGCGGTGTCAGTCGCAGGCTGACGGAGGGGGGCATCCGATTTGTGCGATAAATGCTCAGGGAGCATGACCGACTCGCTCCCCACCGTCCCGGGGAGGATCTTGGCAAGCTGATCGGTGTGCCGCTCAACCGCGCCGACCATATTGTCATGATAATAGCCAAAGGCCGTCGTGCGCGTCAGCACGCGGATATTTGGCGCCGCTCTCAGCGCCTTTATGCTGCGATCAAGCCATGGCCATAGTGCGGGATCGCTCAGCGAACCGCCGCCAAGTTCATCTTGCTCATCAACTAAGATGACACGCTTGTTCGTTGCTGATGCCGCCAGCGCCGCATCAATCCCGGCAGGGCCAGCGCCCACGATGAGCAAATCGCAGTGGGCGTAGGTTGCACCGTAATGGTCAGGATCACGCTCGGTCGGCGGGTTGCCCAGCCCCGCCAATTTGCGGATCACAGGCTCATAAAGCGCTTCCCAAAATGATCGCGGCCACATGAAGGTCTTGTTGTAAAAACCAGCGGGGAATAACATCGACAAGCGATCATTGATCGCGCCCAGATCAAAGCGCAGCGATGGCCAGCGATTTTGGCTGCTTGCGGTCAGGCCTTCATAAAGCTCAACCGACGTCGCGCGCAGATTGGGGGTGTGACGCCCCGGGCCGCGCGTGACCGAGACGAGTGCGTTTGGTTCCTCCGTGCCTGCCGCCATGATTCCGCGCGGGCGGTGATATTTGAACGAGCGACCAAAAAGCCGCACCCCATTGGCGATCAACGCGGATGCGAGTGTATCGCCTGCAAAGCCCTGATATGTCTTGCCATCAAAGCTGAATGTCAGCGGCCGTGACCGGTCAATGCGCCCGCCATTTGGTAATCGGTAGCCAGTCACCGCCGCGCCTCGCCCGCTTTGTACGTTGTTTCAAACTTGTCGGTCACGGTGTCACGCACCGCATTGAAAAAGCGCCCGCACCCATGCACATGCCGCCACCGTTCATTATGTCGTCCGCGCGGATTGGCGCGGATGAACAGAAAGGCTTCCCATTCTTGGTCACTCAGTGTCGAAGGGTCAGCAGGGCGCGCGATATGGGCTTGTCCGGCATAAGCAAATTCAATTTCGGGACGCGCTTCTTCGCAGTAAGGGCAGGGGATCAGCATCATATCAATGCGCCACCGCTGCTGCCGCGGCCTCATCGATCAACCGGCCATTGCGAAACCGGTTAAGCGTGAACGGCGCGTTGATGCGGTGCGGTTCATCCTTGGCGATTGTATAGGCAAGCAAGTCGGCAGCGCCCGGCGTTGCCTTGAAGCCCCCCGTGCCCCAGCCGCAATTGACGTAAAGGCCCGGCACCGGAGTCTTGCCCAAAATGCACGACCGATCCGGGGTGACGTCGACAGTTCCGCCCCATGAACGCAACATCCGCATCCGTGAGAAAATCGGGAAAATCTCGCAAATCGCCGCAAGCGTATGTTCAACGATGTGGAGCGCGCCGCGCTGCGAATAGCTGACATATTGGTCGGTGCCCGCGCCGATAACGAGCTCGCCCTTGTCCGATTGGCTCATATAAGCGTGAACCGTGTTTGACATTACGACGCAGGGAAAGATTGGCTTCACTGGTTCGGACACGAGTGCTTGCAGCGGATAGCTTTCGAGCGGGAACGACAGCCCCGCCATATTCATGATCATCGACGTATTACCTGCAGCTGAGACGCCAACTTTCTTCGCCGCAATGAAGCCGCGCGTTGTGTCAACGCCTTCGATTGCTCCCTGTGCATCGCGGCGCACGCCGGTGACGGCGCAATTCTGAATGATATCAACGCCGAGCGCAGCCGCCGCACGCGCGTAGCCCCAAGCGACACTATCATGCCGCGCCGTTCCCCCGCGCCGTTGCAATGCGGCGCCCAATACGGGGTGACGGGCGCCCGGATCGATGCTGAGCGGTGGGCAATAGGCCTTGGCTTGTTCAGGGGTCAGCCATTCATTGTCGATGCCGTTCAACCGGTTGGCATGAATATGGCGCTTGAAACTTTGCACATCATGGACATTGTGCGCGAGCATCATGACGCCGCGTTTTGAATACATGACGTTATAATTGAGTTCGCGGCTCAGGCCATCCCACAGCTTCACCGCATGATCATAGAGATGCGCGCTTTCGTCGTAGAGATAGTTTGAGCGAATGATCGTGGTGTTCCGCCCGGTATTGCCACCGCCAATCCAGCCCTTTTCAATGACCGCAACCTTAGTGATCCCGTATTTTTTGGCGAGATAATAAGCCGCGCCAAGGCCGTGGCCGCCGCCGCCAACGATGATCGCATCATAGGCTGGCTTGGGTGCCGCATCTGGCCATTGCCGCGGCCAATCCTTATGACCGCCAAGCGCATTGGTGAACAGGCTAAGCGCGCTAAACCGCGTCATGTCAGCGCGGCCTTCGCAGCATCCACATAGAAGCGCTTGAAATCGTCGACCAATTTTTCCTCGACCGCATAGGGCCCCTGAGCATAACCATCAGACGATATGCCCAGATGGTTGATGCTCGAAAAATGGCAATCCTGCTTGTTGGTCGTGCGCCATAAAGCGGCAATATGATCAGGGTCATAATCGACCCCTTCGACCGCATCTTCGTGCACCAGCCAGCTTGTGCGCAGCAACGTCTTGTTTGCGGCAAGCGGGGTCAGCGAGAAGGTGACGACATGATCACAACAGAAATGATGCCAACTATTGGGCTGTGTCCAGACCGACAGGCTAGAGCTTTCAGGCTGCGTGAAAGGCCCGATCAGCTTCTGGCAGGCGAGCTTGCCATCAATTGATTGCGTCACGGCACCGTTCGCCAGCGGCAGCCTGGCAATCCGGTGCCACCACCCATCAGGAAATTCGACAAGGTCACGGTAAATACCAAGCGCCTTCCACTCTGCACGTTTAGCCTCGACCATGTCATCATAAGCGCGGTCATCGACCATATCGGTGTCGCCGTCCTCGGGCAATCCTTTGCCAAAACCATAGGTGCCGAGCACGCTTATCAGTTCGGGATGGCCGACGTCGCAGTGATAGCATTCGCGATTATTTTCCATCACGAGCTTCCAATTGGCGTCTTCGATCAAATTATCCTGCACCGCAACTTTCATATGCGCGAGATCATAGACCGCAATCTGTTCGGCGATGTCGGCCTTAACGCGATCAATTGGCGGTGGCGTGTCACTCATGCAGATGAAGATCAGCCCCCCAATGATTTCAACCGCTACGGGTGATAAGCCATGGTCGTCCTTGCTGAAATCGGCCCCCATATTGCGCGCGGCTAGCAATTTGCCGTCAAGGCCGTATGTCCATTGATGATAGGGACACATGATCCGCGCCATCCGCCCGCTTTGGTCAGCGCAGAGCTGCGCGCCGCGGTGGCGGCAACTGTTCCAGAATGCGCGAACGTCGCCGTCGCGGCCGCGCACAATGATAATCGAGTTATGCCCCAGCTCGAACAGGAAATAGTCGCCCGGCTGCTTCACATGCGCGACAGTACAGGCGTAAAGCCAGACTGATTTCAGCATCACCTGTGTGTCAAAGGCAAAGGCCGCGTCGCTCACATAGAGATCACGCGGCAGCGTATAGCCTGTGCGATCTTGCGCCAGTAAGGCTTTCATATTGGCGAATTGGGGCATCGAATCAGCCCTTTAGCGCACTATTATCGGGATCGAAGGGCGAATCGGCAATGATTGTTGCCTTGTAGCGTTTGCCGAGGATGACAATCTCCAATTCAGTTCCCTCAGCGGCTAAATCAGTTTTCACCATCGCAAGCGCAATCGATTTGCCAATCCGCCAGCCGTAGCCGCCCGATGTCGCGCGACCGACTAGCATATCGCCTTGATAAATCGGCTCCGAACCGCGCGCATCGGCATCGGTGACGCCGTGGACTTCGAGCGTCACGAGCGCGTTGGCATGGCCCGCTTGCCGATTGGCGAGCAAGGCATCGCGGCCGTGGAAGGTCGGTTTTTTAAGGCTGATGAAGCGATCAAGCCCGCTTTCAAACGCGCTATATTCAATCGACAGCTCGCGTGGGATCAGCTTGTAGCTTTTCTCCAGCGCCATCGAAGTCATCGCGCGGATGCCGAACGGCTTGATGCGGAATTCGGCCCCCGCCTCCATCAGCTGGTCAAAGATGTAATTTTGCATCTCGATCGGATGATGGATTTCCCAACCGAGTTCACCAATGAAATTGACCCGCAGTGCATCGACCGGCGCCGCGCCGATGCTCATCCGTTTGCCCGTGAGCCATGGGAAGGCTTCGTTCGAGAGATCAGTATCTGTCAGTTTGGAAAGCACATCGCGCGACTTCGGCCCGGCGAGCACGAGCACGCCCATCGATGTTGTCAGCCGTTCGAATGTAACTGATCCATCGTGCGGCATAGCCTTGCGCAGATAATCATGATCATGCCGTTCATAGGCACCCGCCGACACAAGATAATAACGTTGCGGCGCAATCTTATAGACGGTGAATTCGCTGCGCACCCCGCCTTTGCTGGTCAGCAAATAGGAAAGCGTGACGCGGCCAATCTTCTTCGGCACGGCGTTGGTCAGCAGCCCGTCAAGCCAGCTTTCAGCCCCCGGCCCGGAAATTTCGCACTTCGCAAAAGCGCTCATATCCTGCAAGCCGACATGCTTCGTAACGTGCAAGCACTCTGCGCCGACATGCTCAAAATAGTTCGACCGGCGAAACGACCATTTTTCGCGCACTGCTTGACCGGGCGCAACGGGGTGGTTGTCGTTGAGCAGCACCTCAGGCTTAGCAAGGTCAGCGTCGGTCAGGCTGTAGCCTTCTGGCGCGAACCAATTGGGCCGTTCCCAACCGAACACGCTGCCAAATACGGCACCCAGCGCTTTCATCCGGTCATAACAAGGCGTGCGCCGCAAACCACGCGCGGCCTCACGCTCTTCATCGGGATAGTGAACGGTGAAGACCTTGGCATAGGCCTCTTCATTCTTCTCAATCAGATAGCCGCGCCCCGCATAATCGCCAAAGCGCCTGGGATCGACGCCCATCATGTCGATAGTCGGCTCGCCGTCGACGATCCAATGTGCAATCTGCCAGCCAGCCCCGCCAGCCGCCGTCACGCCGAAGCTGTGACCTTCATTGAGCCAGAAATTTTTGAGGCCCCATGCCGGGCCGACGATGGGCGATCCATCAGGCGTGTAAGCGATGGCCCCGTTATAGACTTTCTTGATGCCAACTTCGCCAAAGGCGGGCACGCGCGCCATGGCCGCCATAATGTAAGGTTCAAGCCGATCAAGCGCGTCGGGAAACAGTTCATATTCTGAATTCGATGACGGGCCATCAATGTAACAAGCTGGCGCACCCTTTTCATAAGGGCCAAGCAGCAAGCCACCCGCTTCTTCGCGCATATAATAGCTAGCATCGGATTCACGTAGAACGCCCATTTCGGGGAGGCCAGCCGCCTTGCGCGCCATGATCGCGGGATGCTGTTCGGTCACCACATATTGATGCTCTACGGGGATGACCGGAATATCAAGGCCAACCATCGCCCCGGTTTGCCGTGCGAAATTACCCGTGCACGAAACGACATGTTCGCAAATGATGTCGCCTTGATCGGTCGAGATCAGCCATTCACCATTGGGCTGCTGCGTGATCGCATTGACGACCGTGTTGCGATAAATCGTCGCACCGCGTTGCCGCGCACCCTTGGCGAGCGCTTGGGTCAAATCAGCGGGCTGGATATAGCCATCCTCGGGATGTTGGATCGCCCCAATTAGGTCATCGGTAATGCACAGCGGCCAAATCTCTTTGACCTGCGCAGGCGTCAACCGGCGAACATCGACGCCGATAGTTTCGGCAACGCCGCAATAATAAGCATATTCATCCATCCGGTCTTGGGTGACCGCGAGACGAATGTTGGTGACGTTTGAGAAGCCAGAATGCAGTCCCGTTTCGGCCTCAAGTGTTGGATACAGCCCCACCGAATATTGGTGCATCTTGCCGACCGAATAGCTCAGGTTGAACAGGGGTAATAGCCCCGCCGCATGCCAAGTCGATCCCGACGTCAGCTCTTTGCGCTCAAGTAGGACAACGTCCGACCAGCCCAATTTGGCAAGATGATACAATGTGCTAACGCCGACAACGCCGCCCCCTATCACCACTACCCGTGCCGTCGATTTCATGGCGTCGTCCTCACGAAATTTCTAAAATAAGCTTGTCGGCGATATGGCAGGGCATGGCCCACCCGAGCAACCAGCCATCGCTAGATCGGAAAAAATAATGATAGACATTAGCAAAATGTGGAACGTTAACCCGGCGTGGGTAGCACCACAATCTGGGGTGCGTGACCAATATAGGTCAAAAAGGTAATAAGGTCAGCACCCGCAAGGCTCATCGTCGCGCTGTTGCGCAGCGGGTGAACGTTGACGATATCGGCACTTGCAAGCCGTGCATCGATCACAACATGAACCGCGCGCGCAATGTCATTGACCGCAGCGAGAGGGGTTACCGATCCGGGCGTGATGCCAATCAGTCGCTCCATATCCTCCGCCTTGCCAAAGCTCAGCTTCTTTGCCCCAATCACGGCGGGCAGTGCCTTCAAATCGACGCGTGCATCATGGGGTGCCGTCACCAACCAGAATTGACCACCTGCATCCTTCAAAAACAGATTTTTGGTATGCCATCCCGCAATGTCGCGGTGCAGCTGTGCGCTTTCCTCGACGGTGAAAACGGCGGCATGCTCATGCACCGACCACTTGACCGCAAGGCCATTAAGGGCGTCATAGAGGGCTTGTTCGGCGGAGGACATCATTGTCATCGCATCATCCCTGCGCTAACCAAAAGCTCTCACGGGATCGATGCCATCCCAATCGACGCTAGCGCGCCAGAATTTTGTGAAGAGCGCGTCCATCCCCGCCGTTGCCGGGATCAACTCAAGAAAGCCCGGATTCGCAGGACCGCCATCCATATAGGCAACCGCGCCGCCACTAGGCACGCCCGCGCGAAATGCAAGGTCATAGCCGCGCGCTTCGTAATGCGGGATTTCGGCATCGACATCGGCCACCGCTAGCCCGAGATGGTGGAAGCCATAGCCGCGTGCTTGCACGGTTTCGCGGTAGACCGACGGATTGTCATCAAGCGGCTGGATCAGCTCGATGCACATATGCCCCGCAAAGCCCATTGCGATTTTGACGTCAGCAGTTGAAGGCGCACCGCGATAGACATGATCCGCCCCGAGAAAACTATCGAGTAAAAACCAGGGTCCGGTCTTGGCATCGGTCACCCACCACTCAATGCTCTCGTGGATATCTTCGACGACATAAGCGGTCTGGATAATCTGGCCGAGCGATTGGCCAAACCCGAATATGGTCATGGGGTTAATCCTTCTGCAACGGCGATGAGCGCACCCGCCAGTTCTGTGGGTGTGGAGAGGAAAGGGCTGTGGTCAGCGGCCAGGCTGGTGACGCTGGCGCAAGGCTGAAGCGTCTGCATCCGCCGTTGGTCGCTGATCGGAATTGTGCGGTCGTGCAGACATTCGATATAGTGGCGCGGCACCGAGCCGTAGCGTGCCTCGGTTAGCGCCAGCATCGTGCCCATTGGCTTGGCAGGCTCAGCGACCAAACGCGCTGCGGCAGCGGCGGCGAGATCGGGTGGGGAGAGCTGCGCGAAAATTGGCACAGCCATGCTCTTATCGATCACCGTACCACCGGGCACGTTGCTGCGGATCGCGTTGAAATCGGGGTTGGGGTCGTTGACCTTGCGCATCTCCTCACGCGACATGCCGCTGGGGAGCAACATCGCACAGATATAAACCAATGCCGCCATCTTTTCGGGCACGCGCTCGGCAGTTTCGCTGATCACGACGCCACCGCGACTATGGCCGCAAAGGATGACGGGGGCGTCGGCATCGCGCACGATCGCTGCGACATAATCGGCCCATCCACCGAGAGTCACCGCAGCCAGTTCGGCTTCGCTGCCGCCCATGCCCGGCAAATCGGGGGCGATCATTTGGTGCCCCTTGGCTTCGAGCAAAGGGCGCAGCGTGTCAAAGCACCAGCCGCCGTGCCACGCGCCGTGGATCATGACGAAGGTTGCCATCAGAGCGTAATCACCGTCTTGCCAAACAAAGCTGGCGAGGCGTGATAGGCATAAGCGGCTTTGGCATCTTCAAGCGCGAAAACCTTGTCGACCACAGGCTTGATCGCATTGGCATCAATTGCCGCGTTGAGCTTTCGCGCCATCGCCGCCGATCCGACGAAGATTCCGCGCATCCGACCAGCCTTGAACATCATATCGCGCGGCGTGACATTGCCTTCGCGTGACAGCACGCCAATGATCGCAATTTCACCATTGAAGCCAATTGCCTGCATCGATTGCGCAATTGTGCCCTGACCACCAACCTCGACGACATGATCAACGCCGCCGGTAATCCGCATGGCCTCAACGCCCCAATCGGGCCTCGTTTTATAGTTGATAACAGCATCGGCCCCCAGAGCGGTCACCCGCGCCAGCTTCTCGTCTGACGACGATGTCGCAATCACACGCGCGCCCGCTGCCTTGGCAATTTGCAGCGCTAGCAGCGAAACGCCGCCGGTGCCGAGGACCGCAACCCATGCGCCGGGCTTCACCGGAGGCGTCCCTTCCATCAGCGCGTTCCACGCCGTCACGCCTGCGCAGGGCAAAGTCGCTGCCTCCTCGAAACTCAGCGACTGGGCAATGGGCACAATGCCATATTCGGGCAAAGTCACATATTCACTGAGCATTCCCTTGGCAGGCGGCGCACCAAGCGCGGGGCCAACCGCAGCGTGCGCAGGCCCTGACACCCAGCCTTGGAAGAAAGTGCCAGCGACGCGGTCACCAACCTTATACTGGGTCACGCCTTCGCCAACCGCCGTCACTTCGCCAACGCCATCGGATAGGGGGGTGATATCACGATCAACAGTGCCACCCATGTAAAGTCCTTGGGGTATCAACGCGTCGCGGTAATTGAGCGAGCAAGCGCGGACCCGGATCAGCACCTCGCCTGGCCCGGCCGTCGGCACATCCGATTCGATCATTATCATATCATCCAAGGACGTTGCGCCCTTGTTCAATTGCCACGATTTCATGCGTTTGTCTCCCGATTTTGGTTTGTCCCTGAACCCAAATCCTGGCGCGCACAAGGCAAGCGGCTTTCACGTGATGAAATCAATCTATCAGCCGTTCAAGCGACGCGCCAATCGCCTTCGCGGTGGCCTGCAACGCGCCGAGGTGGCGGGTGACGACGTCTTCGTCGGTTACATGCTTTGCCATCCAGGTGATATTGATCGAAGCAACCGGCTGCTCACGCACGAGCACGGCGACGCCCATTGAACGCCGTCCATCGCGAATGACCATCTGGCGACTCCGGTCGGGCCAGGGGTGGAGCGGCTCCCGGATTGAAAAGCCCTTGACCCTTGCTTCGTCGAGGATCGCGCGCAGCAATGCCTCGCTCTCGTCGCTCGCCCCTCGCGGTCGCAACCGGGCAATGATCGAATCGCGTTCGTCAGCATCACAGGCGGCAAGATAAGCGCGCCCGGTAGCCGTGTGGATGTACGAGAGTTTCAATCCAACCGGCCCAAGTGTTGCCGCTTCGAGGCGGAAGAGCGGGCTGTTGGTTTCGATAATCTCGACATGGTCAAGCCGCGGTGCTGCCAGCACAGATGGCCACGCGACCATCGAGCTGAGCGTTTCCATATGCGGTGAGGCAATTTCAGCGATCCGGTGTGCCTGATCAAAGCGGCCAAGTGCGACCGCATCGACATGCGGTAAATAGGCACCATCGGCCAATCGCTGCCAGATCAGTCCTTTGCTCCCCAGTGTGACGAGCATGCGCAACAGGGTCGCTTTGGGCAAATGCAAGGCCTGATGAAGCTCATGTAGGCTTATCGCACGCTGCGCCTGAATCTTCAGAAGCACGTCCAAACCGCGTTCAAGCGCGCGTACTGATTTGACCTTTTGTTCCAGCATCGCATTTCATGTTTCACTCTGTGCAACGAAGTCTCCAGAATCCGCTGTGCATTGTCAAGCGATGCTGCGCTATGAATCCACAGATAAGATAGGGAGAGCATGATGGCCGAAACACCGCGCGTTATGTTGATCATTACGCAAGACACCAAAGAGACCGAGGCCCGCTTCGTGCGGCGCACGCTCGAGGCGGCTGGCGTTGCTGTTGTCCATCTTGATCCCAGTGTGCGCAAAACGATTGGCGGCGCAGAAATTTCGCCCGAAGATGTGGCGGCTGCGGCAGGCACATCAATCGAAGCGATCCGCGCTATTGGCCATGAGGGCAAGATTCAGGGTGTCATGATCGAAGGCGCGATCAAAGCGGCTCATGCCTATCACGCGGCGCATCCACTTTCGGGCATATTGGCGGTTGGTGGGTCAATGGGGTCAGCACTCGCCGGAGCGCTTATGCAGAGCATGCCCTACGGCCTGCCAAAGCTGATCGTGTCGACAATGGCGTCGGGTTTCACGGCACCTTATATGGGCGTCAAGGATATTGCGATGCTCAACGCGGTCACCGACATTTCGGGGATCAACAGTATCAGCCGCGATGTCTATCGCAACGGCGCGCTTGCGGTCGCGGGTATGGCGAAGGGTTATGACCCGACAGTTGGCGCTGAACGACCATTGGTTCTCATTACGACGCTTGGTACAACCGAGAAAAGCGTAAAGCGCATCCGCGAAGCGCTCGAAGGCGACGGCGCTGAGGTTATGGTGTTCCACTCCTCGGGTGCTGGCGGGCCAACGCTCGATGGGATTGCGGGCGACCGCGATGTCGCGCTGGTGCTTGATCTGTCTGTGACCGAAATCGTCGACCATTTGAACGGTGGTCTCGCTGACACCGGCGCTGATCGCGGCAAAGCAGGGATGACGCGCGGCGTTCCAACGATCTGGGCGCCGGGCAATGCCGATTTCATCATCGCAGGCCCCATTGATGCTGCCAAAGCGCAATTCCCAGGCAAGCGCTATCATGAGCATAATCCGCAGCTCACCGCCGTGCGCACCCAATTGCCCGAACTTAAAGGCCTTGCCGATCATCTCGCCAAGATCGTTGCCGAAGCCCGGGGACCCGTGCAAATCTTCACCCCGCTGGGTGGTTTTTCAAGCCATGACAGTGCCGAAGGCCATCTTCAGGATGCAAGCCTGCCTGCGCCTTTCGCTGACTATTTGAAAAGCGTGATCCCGCCGCATGTGCCAGTGACCGCAGTCGATGCGCATTTCAATGATGAGGCCTTTTCGGACGCCATCATTGGTGCCGCGCGGGCGATGATGAAGCGCTGACCATGGCCGAACTTCCGCTTTCACCCGACGATGTTGCCGAAATCGTCTCGATCCTTGACGGCAGCGACTATGCGATGCTTGATGTAAAAACATCGCGGTTCCGCTTGCGAGTTGCGCGCGACGGCGATGGCCACACGCAGGAGTGGACATTTGACGAGAGTGATACGCTGCGGGTCGCGACCGAGTTGGGCGTCAGTGCTGAAGCGGTTGAAGACGGAAAGGTCGTCCGCGCCCAGCTGCCCGGCACCTTTTACCGCGCACCAGCGCCGGGGGCCGCGCCCTTTGTTACGGTTGGAGACCCAGTCTCGCCCGATACGGTTGTCGGCATTATCGAAACGATGAAGCTGATGAACCCCGTTCATGCCGGGGTTGACGGGATTATCGATGCGGTCCTTGTCGACAATGGCGCGATGGTTGGCAAAGGAGCCGCGCTCTTGCGGCTGGCATGACATAACCGATGATCAGGCGCCTGTTCATTGCCAATCGCGGCGAGATTGCACTGCGGATTATCCGCACGGCAAACGCAATGGGCATGACGACGATCTTAGGAGCGTCAGAAGCCGATGCACGCAGCCTGCCTGCGCAGATGGCTGATGAAGTCGTGATTGTCGGCCCAGCGCCTTCTGCAAGATCCTATCTCAACATCAACGCAGTGGTAACCGCTGCCAAAGCGGCATGCGCCGATGCTATCCATCCTGGCTATGGCTTCCTATCAGAAAATGCCGCCTTCGCGCGGGCGGTCGCGGCGGCTGGGATAATTTTCGTTGGGCCAGAGGTGGCGAGCCTTGAGGCGATGGGCGACAAATTGATGGCGCGCCGCGTGGGCGTAGCGGCAGGACTCCCCGTTGTTCCCGGCGGCGAGGCGGCTGACAAAGCAGCGGCGCGTGCCCAAGCTCATGTGGCAGGCTATCCTTTGCTGCTGAAAGCAGTATCGGGCGGAGGCGGGCGAGGGATGAAGCGCGTCGACACGCCCGATCAGCTTGACGCGCAAATCGATATGGCAATGGCCGAAGCGCAAGCGGCCTTTGGCGACGCGCGGATCTATGTCGAACGCTTTATCGGGCAAGGCCGCCATGTCGAAGTGCAAGTGCTCGGCGATGGCAAAACCGCCATTCACCTCGGTACGCGCGATTGCTCGATCCAGCGACGTTTTCAAAAACTCGTTGAAGAAGCGCCCGCGCCCAACATGCCCGACGACAAGCGCGCGGCGATAGAAGATGCGGCGGTCGCACTGGCACGACATTTGAGTTACAAGGGTGCAGGGACGGTCGAATTCCTCGTCGATGCGCAGAGTTTTGATTTTTACTTCCTCGAAATGAATGCGCGGATTCAGGTTGAGCATCCTGTGACAGAAGCGCTTACTGGGATCGATTTGATCGAGCAGCAATTGCTGATCGCGGGCGGAAACTTGTTGTCGCTGACTCAGGCCAACGTGCGTCCTGAGGGCCATGCGATTGAAGTGCGGATCAACGCTGAAGCGTGGCGCGATGATTTCAGGCCCTCGCCTGGAACGGTAACGCGCGCCGCTTGGCCCGCAGGCCCCGGCATTCGCGTTGACACACATATGGCCAGCGAGCGCGAAGTTCCGCCTTATTATGACTCGCTGATCGGCAAGCTGATCGTCAGTGCACCGACGCGAGCTGAGGCCATCGTCTTACTCGGGAAGGCGCTGGCTTCACTCCATATCGAGGGCGTCGACACCACTTGTGATCTCCACCGTGTGATCGCCGCCAATCCCCGTTTCATCGCAGGCGGAGTCGATACGCGCTTCTTTGAAGGGTTGCCCGCATGACCATCCAGCTTGTCGATGTCACGATGCGCGATGGCAATCAGTCTTTGTGGGGCGCGACCGGCCTTAACACTGCGCATATGCTTCAAGCCGCAGCGCTCACCGAACGCGCGGGCTTTCGCGCGGTCGATTTCACCTCGTCGAGCCATATGGCAGTCGCGGTGCGCTACTTCCGCAACAATCCGTGGGAACGGATCAGGCGGATGCGCGCAGCAATGCCGACGACGCCGCTTCAGCTAATCACAACCGGCCTGCGCTTTATCGCGTGGCAGCAAGCCGATCCTGAATTCATGCGGCTCGTCTACCGGACGTTGCAGGCGAACGGCATCCGCCGCTTCGTCGTGCTCGATCCGATGCATGAAGTGCCAGCGGTGATTGAAGCAGCGCGGATCATCAAGCAGGAAGGGCCGGCGGAAGTGATGGCTGCGCTCACCTACACGCTTTCCGATGTCCATGATGATGCCTTCTACGCGGATTTCGCCAAGGCGCTGATGGCTAGCCCGAACATCGACCTCTTCTATCTGAAGGACCCTAGCGGCCTGATGTCGGTTGACCGCGTCCGCACCCTGGCCCCGGCGGTTAAGGCGGTGATTGGCAATCGCCCGCTCGAAATTCACGCGCATAATACGCTGGGCTTGGGCGCGCTTTCCTCGCTTGAGGCGGCGAAGCTAGGTATATCGGCGATCCATGTCGGCATTGGTCCCGGCGGCGATGGCTCGTCGCTCCCCGAGGCCGAGCGGATGGTCGCCAATCTCATCGAGGCGGGGCACGATGTGTCAATCGACCGGGCGACCTTGCGCCAGCTTTCCGATTATTGGACGCGGCTCGCGCACGCCGAAGGTCTGCCGCCGGGCACACCCCAAGCCTTTGATGCGAGCTTCCTGCGCCATCAAATCGCTGGCGGGGTGATGACAACGACGAAGCGCCAGCTCGAAGAACTGAGCCTTGGCGACCGCTTGCCTGCCGTCATCGCCGAAACCGAACAAGTGCGCGCCGAACTTGGCTATCCGATCATGGTCACGCCTTTCCCGCAAATGGTGATGAGCCAGGCCTTGGTGAATGTGATCGGCACCAAACGCTACGCACAAGTGAGCGATCAGGTGATCCGCTACGTGCTTGGCAAATTCGGCAAGCCAACGCGGCCGGTCGATGCGGCGGTTGAGGCAGCGATCCTTGATCGGCCTCAAGCCAAAGTGATTATGAACGAACCTGATTTTCCCGCACTTGGCGATTTGCGCAAAACCTTTGGCACCAAAATGCCCGACGAGGAATTTTTGCTCCGCGCAGTGATGCCGGGGGATCAGGTTGATGCGATGCTTAGTGCGGGCCGCTCTCGCACCACTTATACGCCCGAAGCAGCCCCTTTGCTCGCCTTGCTCAGGCAACTTGCCGCGCGTCCTGCCGCGCGCGATATCGTTGTCGAACGCGGCGGTTTGCGGATTGCGCTCCACGGCGGAGCGTCGTTATGAGTCCTGACAGCATCGCAGCGGTTCAGCGTGCGCCCGGCTTCATATTCGATATGGATGGCACGATTGCGCTCGGCGACGCAGCGAGCGGCGGGCATAAGGCCTTGCCCTTTGCAATCGAGACGCTTGCCGCCTTGCGCGCGCGCGGTACACCGTTTCGCGTCTATACTAATGGCACCGCAAAGCCGCCCGCAACTTATGCTGCGTCGCTGCGCGCGGCGGGGTTTGACCTAGGCGACGGGGAGATGATGACGCCGTCTTCATCAGCCGCACTCTGGTTTGTGAAGCGGGGGATCCGCCGTGTGCGCGTGCTCGGCAACGACGGGGTGGCGGCCCCGTTGCGCGAAGCCGGTATCACGATCATTGGCGCGTCTGAGGACGCCGAAGGGGTTGAAGCCGTCTATACCGGCTGGTTTCGCGAATTCACTTTCCCTGATTTGGAAGCTGCGTGCCAATCAATCTGGGACGGCGCGATCCTGACGACTGCCAGCCATGTGCCCTTCTTCGCGACCGCCACGGGCCGCGGCATCGGATCAAGCTTTGCGATCAACAAGATGATCAGTGCGATGACGGGCAAGCGCGCCAAAGTGCTCGGTAAACCTTCGCGCGTGGCGTTCGAGGTCGCGGCTGATGCGATGGCGGTTGCCAAGGGTGATCGGCGCGGCATCGTGGTTGTGGGCGATGATCCAGCACTCGAAATGCGCATGGCCAATGGCGCGGGCGCTGTCAGTATAGGTATGACAACTGGGTTGATGAAGCCCGAAACGTTAAATGGTCTATCGCCTGCAGAGAGGCCGCACATGTTGTTGACGTCGCTTGAACCCCTATTGCGGGCTTTGACCTGGCCGTAATTTGCCATTTGTGACGATCAAAGTGGCAAACCCACATAATTTTCGGCGATCATCGACTGCGCAGCATCTGAATTGGCAATATAGTCAAGTTCGGCGTTTTGCATACGTCGTTCGAACGGGCCGTCTTCAGGGAAACGGTGCATCAATTTGGTCAGATACCAGCTGAACCGCTCGGTTTTCCAGATGCGGCGCAGTGCGCGGTCCGAATAGCCGTCGATCCCTGCTGTCTCTTGTTTGGAGAACCAGGCGATCAGCGCTTCGGAGAGATAGATGACGTCAGATGCGGCAAGGTTCAGGCCCTTGGCGCCAGTGGGCGGCACGATATGCGCGGCATCCCCCGCCAGAAACAACCGCCCGCGCCGCATCGGCTCCGAAACGAATGAGCGCAGCGGCGCGATTGATTTTTCGATCGACGCGCCAGTGGTAACATGCGGCGCAATTTCGGGGCCGAGCCGCGTGCAAAGTTCACCCCAGAAGCGGTCGTCGGACCAATTCTCAACTTTCTCATCAAGCCCAACCTGCACATAATAGCGGCTGCGCGTTGGTGATCGCATCGAGGCGAGGGCAAAGCCGCGCTCGTGGCTCGCATAAACGACATGGGCGTGGCACGGCGGTACTTCGGCCAGCACACCCAGCCAGGCGAACGGATAGGCGCGTTCGAAATTCTGGCCACTCACGACAGCGCGTGATGGCCCGTGGAAGCCATCGCAGCCGACGATCACATCACAATCGATGCGGCCACCGGCCCAGGTAACAAATGGCGCGGTGCTCTCCACATCATGCAGCGCGACATCATCGGCGCTCCACTTAATCGCCAGTCCGGCCCCCGGTGCCGCGGCGATCAGATCGCGGGTGATTTCAGTTTGGCCATAAGCCGTCACATGCTTACCGGTATGGCCAAAGATTTCGACCGGAATGGTGCGCCCGTCATTGACAAGCATCAGCCCTTCATGGCGCAACCCTTCGGCCTTGAGCCGCGCATCAAGCCCCAGCCGCGCGAGCAGATCGGTCATCGTCTGTTCAAGAATGCCTGCGCGGATGCGTGCTTCGACGTGACCCTGCGATGTGCGTTCGATCAGGATGCAGTCAATGTCGGCTTGGCGGAGTGAATGGCCAAGCAAGAGGCCTGCCGGACCCGCGCCAATGATCGCGACCTGGGTCTTCATATATCCTCCTGGGGGGATATCATACGAATTGCCCTTCAAGATCATGCAGCACCTTGTAACAGGGCAGCACTTGCTGAACCGATGCGTTAGGTTCGCGTCCTTCGCGGATGGCAGCGATGAATTCGCGGTCTTGCAGCTCGATCCCGTTCATCGAGACCGCGACGTCGCTCACGTCAATCTGCTCCTCCTTGCCGGTGAAGAGATCGTCATAGCGCGCGAGGTAAGTGCCTGTATCGCCGATATAACGGAAATAGGTGCCGAGCGGCCCATCATTGTTGAAGCTCAAGGACAATGTGCAAATCGCTCCCGACGCTGCCTTCAATTGGATCGATATATCCATCGCAATGCCAAGCTCAGGATGGTGCGGGCCTTCAATGGCATTGGCCTTCACTATTGGCCCCGCCTGATAGGCGAAGAGATCAACCGTGTGCGCGGCGTGATGCCAGAGGAGGTGATCGGTCCAGCTCCGCGCCTCGCCCTTGGCATTCATATTTTTGCGCCGGAAAAAATAGGTTTGGACATCCATCTGCTGGACGTTGAATTCGCCCGCTGTAATTTTGTTGTGCACATATTGATGGCTTGGGTTGAAACGGCGGGTGTGGCCGACCATGCAAGTTAAGCCGGTCTCCTTCTGCGTGGCGAGCACGGCCTCGGCATCGGCCCAGCTGTCACACAGGGGAATTTCGACCTGAACATGCTTGCCCGCATTCATGCAGGCGATGGCTTGCCCGGCGTGCATTTGCGTCGGGGTGCACAGGATGACGGCATCGACATCATCGCGCGCGAGCGCTTCATCAAGCTCAGTGCCCGAATGTTTGGCGCCGTATTTGGCGGCGACTTCGGCGGCTTGATCTGCTCGGCGGCTGATGACCGAAGTGATTTCAACGCCGTCGATCAGTTTCAATCCATCAAGGTGCTTTTCGCCAAAGGCACCGGCACCGGCCAACGCTATTCTCATATCACTGGCTCCAAAACAATATGCCCAATCGCAGTATTGCTGCACGGTATATGGTAATGGCGATGCAGGCATTTCGTCGCCTTGCCGAGCGCTCCGCGCATGATCAGCCACATGACCATTTCGATCCCCTCACTACCCGTTTCGCGCAGATATTCGATATGCGGAACGAAGCGCGCCGCGTCGCTATCACCCACGAGACTATCAAGGAACTTATTATCCCATTCGCGGTTGAGCAGCCCCGCACGCGGGCCTTGCAGCTGATGGCTCATCCCGCCGGTTCCCCAGATTTGCACGTTCAAATCTTGCGGGAAACTCTCGACCGCGCGCGCAATCGCCTCGCCCAGTGCCCAGCAGCGATTGCCCGATGGGACAGGATATGTCACCACATTGACCGCGAGCGGTACGACTTTGCATGGCCATTTGTCGGGCTGACCGAACATCATGCTCATCGGCACTGTCAGGCCGTGGTCAACATCCATCTCGTTGATGATCGTCATGTCGAAATCTTCAAGGATCAAGCTCTGCGCAATGTGCCAGCCTAGATCGGCATGCCCCTCGACATCTGGCACCTTGCGCGGTCCCCAGCCTTCATCGGCGGGCTTGTAATGTTCACCACAGCCAATCGCGAAGGTCGGGATGATGTTCGCGTCAAATGCGGATGCGTGATCGTTGAACACCAGGATCACGACGTCGGGCTTCTGCGCCTTTTCCCATTCGCGCGTCCATTCATAGCCCGCGAAAATGGGCCCGAAATAATCATCCCCCGTCTTGCCTTGATCGACCGCAACGCCGAGCAAGGGGACGTGGCTAGAGCCAACACCAGCTGTAATCCGTGCCATGCTAAATCCTCCCCGCTAGCGGGGAGGGGAACCGCGACGCGGTGGAGGGGGGGCTGGCGAAGAGCTCAATCCTGAGGCCCCCCTCCGTCAGTCCTGCGGACTGCCACCTCCCCGTCTCGGGGAGGATTTTCTGCATCACCATCTTAATATCCTCCCTTGATTGATCGATTGCCCACTGGCGAACGACCGCCCGCGAGCATCATGTCGCGATATTGAGGGAAGGTCATATCGGTCATCGTTGATACCGCTTCGGCAAAGCTCAAGCCATCGGTGCTGAACACTTTAGCTAGGAAATAGACATTGCCGCCCAGTTCCAGACAGCGGTTATAGTCGCGCGCGAGGATCGCTTCCTTTTGATCATCAGTCATCGGCCATTTGTCGAGATAGGCGCGTTCACCCGCTTTCCATTCTGCGCGGTTTTCAGGCTTCATCAGGCTCATCGCAAATTGGTTGAGATGATAGCCAGCCCGCGCGCGTGCGGCGGTGAAGACTTTGGTGCCAGGAATGTCTTCCAATTCGGCGAGATAGGCGTGGATATCTTGGTTCACAGTCCGCGCTCCTTCAGTTGCGCGTCAAGCCGGGGAAAAACCCGCCGCGCATTGCCTTCAAATATCATGTGCCGCTCACCATCGCTGATATCGAGCGCATCGACATAGCGCTTCGTATCATCGAAATAATGGCCAGTCGTCGGATCGATCCCGCGCACTGCTCCGACCATTTCGGACCCAAACAAAATATTCTTATTGTCGATCACATCGGCAAGCAGATTGATACCTGGCTGGTGATAGACGCATGTATCGAAATAGACATTGTTCATCACATGCCCCGCCAGATCGGGCTTTTTGAGCATATCGGCGAGGCCGCGATACCGCCCCCAATGATAGGGCACCGCGCCGCCGCCATGCGGAATGATAAAGCGCAGGCTCGGAAAGCGCCCGAACAAATCGCCCTCGATCAGCTGCATGAACGCAATTGTATCGGCAGCGATATAATAGGCCCCCGTTGCGTGGAGACCCGGATTGCACGACCCCGAGACATGGATCATCGCCGGCACGTCAAGTTCGACCATCGCTTCGTAGAATGGATACCAAAAGGCGTCGGTCAGCGGCGGCGCTGTAAAATGCCCGCCGCCGGGATCAGGGTTCAAATTGCAGCCAATGAAGCCCATCGCGACGCAGCGTTTTAGCTCGGCGATGCTTCCCTGCATGTCGGCGGCGGGCGATTGCGGAAGCATGCAGACAGGGGCGAAGATCGCCGGGTAGAGATCGGCGCAGCGCTTGATCAGGTCATTATTCACACGTGCCCATTCCAGCGCAACGCTCTCATCGCCGACATGGGGCGCCATCGCCGAAGCGCGCGGGGAAAAGATCGTCATATCCGCGCCGCGTTCTTTCAAAAGGCGGATTTGATTGGTCTCAAGCGTCTCACGGATTTGATCGTCGGACATGGCAGGGTAGGGGGGAATAGCCGTCCCCGCTTTATGCGCCGCTTTCTGCTCTTGCCGCCACGCATCATGGGCTGCGGGAGCCGTGGTGTAATGGCCGTGGCAATCGATAATCATCGTCATGTTCTTGAAAGCCTCTCCAGCTTTGCGTCCAATCCATGTGGCGGACATGTAATCTCCAGCGAACCAATGGCGGCTTGCCAATCGAGCGTGCCGCGCGTCATCAGCGCCTCTGCGCCAAGGCTCTCCAATGTCTTTACCACTTCGGCCATTTCTGCCGAGCGCCTTACGCCATGAAGCATCATACGGTCGAGGCGGTAGTCTGCCCCACTTGACCAATCGTTGCCGAAGCTGCCCAGCACCTCATCGGTCACGCCCGCTTTTTCGCACGCGATCAAACATTCGGCGGTAAGCGCCTCCATCCCCTTATACATGACCGAGCGCAGCATCTTGATCGTCGACGCGCGGCCAACCTGATCGCCCACCGCGCGGACGGAGGTGAAGCCGAGCCCGGCAAGCGCCGCCATGCCCGAATCTGCATGTGGCCCGCTTACCAGCAGCGGCGTTGCCATCTGTGCGGGATTGACCGGTGACATTATCGCCACATCAACATAGCGCCCGCCTGCCGCTTCAATTTCGTCGGCTGCCTTTTGCTTGGTGCCCGGAGCAACCGAATTCATGTCGCAGAAAAGCGTCCCCCGCTCGATATGCGGCGCCGCATTGCGCGCAGCGATCAGCGCCTGATCGGCCGTGACCACCGAAAGCACAACTTCCGCCCCGTCGAGCGCTTCGAACAGAGAGAGTGACCGCGTCTTTGCGCGATCGGTATCGAACGCACGCCAATTTCCCACGGCCGCAAAGGCTTGTCCTGCCTCACCAAAGCCGATTAGAGTCGCTTGCGTCATGCATTCCCTTTAGAGATGGTATGCGTTACATACAAGTTGATCTGCGTCAGAGAGGGAAATGATGAGCGCTATTGTTGTCCAGAATATCGAGCGGGCCAATGCCAGTGACATTGCCGATCTGGAGCATTGCGGGGTTTCGACCGTACACGAAGCGCAGGGGCGGACGGGTTTACTCGCAAGCTATATGCGACCGATTTACGCGGGTGCGCGTATTGCTGGTTCGGCAGTGACCATCTCCGCGCCTCCCGGTGATAATTGGATGGTTCATGTCGCCATCGAACAATTGAAAGCGGGGGACATTCTTGTGATTGCGCCCACCAGTCCTTGCGAAGACGGTTATTTTGGCGACCTGCTGGCAACGTCGGCGCAAGCGCGGGGGTGCAAGGGGTTGATTATCAATGCCGGTATCCGCGATGTTCGCGATCTGACCGAAATGGGCTTCCCGGTCTGGGCCAAGGCCGTCTTTGCGCAAGGCACGATCAAGGCGTCGCTTGGATCGGTCAATGTGCCGGTTATTTGCGCGGGTGCTGCGATCAATGCGGGTGATGTGATCGTCGCTGACGATGACGGCGTCGTCGTTGTTCCGCGTGAGACAGCGGGCGAGGTTGCGAAGGCGGCCAAGGCGCGCGAGGCGAACGAGGCCGATAAGCGCGAACGGCTCGCGAAGGGCGAGCTTGGCCTTGATATGTACAATATGCGCGCAAAGTTGGCTGAGATGGGGCTCACATATCTATGACCTCCGCGCGCTGCATGTGGATGCGCGGCGGGACGTCGAAGGGCGGCTACTTCCTCAAAGACGAGCTTCCCGCCGACCGAGACGAATTTCTGCTGCGCGTGATGGGGTCGCCTGACGCCAATCAGATTGATGGCATGGGCGGGGCCGATCCTCTCACCAGCAAGATTGCGGTGGTGAACAAATCGGCGCGGCCCGGCGTCGATGTCGATTATCTGTTTCTGCAAGTCTTTGTCGATCAAGCGATTGTGACCGACGCGCAGAATTGCGGCAATATTCTTGCTGGTATCGGCCCCTTTGCGATTGAGCGCGGGCTGGTCTCGCCGACGGGTGATGAGACGCAGGTCACGATCTTCATGGAGAATACGGGGCAAGTCGCGGTCGCTGCGGTGCAAACGCCCGCTGGTGTCGTCACTTATGCCGGCGACGCAACGATTGACGGCGTGCCGGGTAGCCATGCCGCCATCCCGCTTGAATTTCGCGACACGGCGGGGTCAAGCTGCGGCGCGCTGCTCCCCACCGGCAATGCTGTTGATATTATCAATGGCGTCGCTGTGACGCTCATTGATAACGGAATGCCCTGCGTCGTGATGAAGGCAGCGGACGTTGGCATCACCGGCTATGAAGACCGCGAAAGCTTGGACGCCAACACCGACCTTAAGGCCAAGATTGAAGCGATCAGGCTGGCGGTGGGGGAGCGCATGAACCTTGGCGATGTGCGCGACAAATCGGTGCCCAAGATGATGCTCGTTGCTCCGCCGCAAAAGGGGGGGGCGATCTGCGTGCGCAGCTTCATCCCCCACCGCGCGCATGCGACGATAGGCGTTCTGGGCGCGGTGAGTGTTGCGACCGCTTGCCTCATACCGGGTTCACCCGCCGCTGCCGTTGCCAATATCCCCGAAGGCAAGCGGAAATTGCTATCGGTTGAGCATCCCACGGGCGAAATGAGCTGTGTGCTTGAACTGAATAGCGACGGTGCGGTTATATCGGCGGCGCTGTTGCGCACGGCGCGCAAATTGATGGACGGAGTGGTGTTTGGATGACGGCGCGGATTATCTCATGGCATGCAGCCCCTTCAAAGCCCCGCTTCACGCCGCCGCCCGGAGCGGTCGATGCGCATTGCCATGTCTTTGGGCCGATGGCGACCTTTGCCTTCAGCGCGAAGGCCAAATATCTGCCTGAAGATGCGGGGGCGGACATGTTATTCGCGCTGCGCGATCATCTGGGGTTTGCCCGCAATGTGATTGTTCAGGCGAGTTGCCACGGCACCGATAATGCCGCGACATTGGATGCGATTGCCACATCGGGGGGCATGGCGCGCGGCGTAGCGGTGGTTGACCCTGCCATTGCCGATGAAGATCTTCATGCGCTTCACGAGGGTGGGATCCGCGGGGTGCGGTTCAATTTCCTCAAGCGCTTGGTTGACGACGCGCCCAAGGATAAATTCCTTGAACTCGCCGCGCGGTTGCCCAGGGGCTGGCATGTCGTCGTCTATTTCGAAGCCGATATCATCGACGAGATGCGCGCCTTCATCGCCGCCGTTCCGGTGCCGGTCGTGATCGACCATATGGGCCGCCCCGATGTGTCACAAGGGTATGACGGCCCCGATATGATCGCCTTTCGCGCCCTGCTCGACAGTCGACCGGACATCTCTTTCAAAGCGACTTGCCCTGACCGGCTTGACGCGGGCGGTGATCCGTGGCGCGATTTTGCGGCTACCGTTCGCCCGCTCGTCGAAGCCTATCCAGACCGCGCGCTATGGGGGAGCGATTGGCCGCATCCCAATATGGAAACCAACATCCCCGACGATGGCCATCTGGTTGACATGATTCCGCAGATTGCGGTGACAACTGAGCTCCAGCAAAAGCTGCTCGTTGACAATCCGATGCGGCTCTATTGGGGCGATTGATATCCGGGCTTGACAGCGTAACGCTGATTGAGTACAAATTAAGAACATTAACAATTCCGATTCGGGCCGAAGGGGCCTGAGCGATCGACATATTGTCCCGCTCAATGGCGCGTCGTTGCAGATGCGCTTGCGCTTGCCCCCTCTCAATGTATGTCTTGCATACAAATTGATGATGGCTGGCGAGTCGAAACGTCAATCACATAGGAGTGGGATATGGTGAAAGAACGTCGCTCGGGCGGCTATCAGGCGTTGCTGGTCGGGCTGCTCAGCCTCAATTTCGGTATTCTGTTCTTTGATCGCAACGCGCTCAATTTCCTTATGCCTTTCGTCAAACCTGATTTGGGGTTGAGCGATACGCAGGTTGGGATGCTCTCGTCGGGTCTGTCGCTGACCTGGGCCATCGCTGGCTTTGGCGTCGGCGCGCTGTCTGACCGGCTTGGGTCGCGCAAGCCAATCATTGTGCTTGGTACGATCGCTTTTTGCGTCTGTTCGGTCATTTCGGGGCTGGCATCGTCCTTTTTCATGCTGCTCGGTGCGCGTATCCTGATGGGGGCAGCTGAAGGCGGCGTGATGCCCGTCAGCCATTCGATCATTGCGACCGAGGTAGACGAAAAGAATCGCGGGCTGGCGATGGGCGTTGCGCAAAATTTCGGTTCAAATGTGCTTGGTTCGGCGCTGGCGCCACTGCTGCTGATCCCGATTGCGATGACTTATGGCTGGCGCGAAGGGTTTTATCTCGCCGCAATACCTGGACTGATTTCAGCGGCGATCATCTGGTTCGTGGTCAAGGAGCCTGCGCCCGAAACGATCCTAGCGGACGACAAGCCAAGGGCCACAATCGCCACCGCCTTTGCCGATCGAAATGTTCAGATTTGCGCGCTGATTTCGATTCTGCTCGTTTCCTATCTCGTCGTGTGTTGGGCGTTCATGCCGCTCTACCTCACCGAGACGCGGCATTTCGATCCCGATACGACGAAATGGCTGATGGCAACGCTTGGCATTTCGGCTGGAATAGGGAGCTTCGCGGTCTCTTCGCTGTCGGACTATATTGGCCGCAAGCCCGCCATGATTGGCTTTTCATTTTTGGGCGTGATTCTGCCCCTCGCCGCGCTCTTCTATGCGGGAAGCCCATGGGTGATGGCGCTGATCTTCTTCTTTGGCTGGGGGCTGAACGGGGTCTTCCCGCTATTCATGGCGACAGTGCCGTCCGAGTCGGTCGATCCCCGACTCACCGCATCGCTCACGGGGATTGTCATGGGCATTGGCGAAGTGATCGGCGGCGTGCTGAGCCCGTCACTCGCGGGGACATTGTCCGACGCCTATGGCCGCGATTCGATCATGTGGCTGATGGTCGGCCTGTGCATCGCGGCTGGCATTGTCGCACTTGGCCTGCGCGAGACCGCACCGCGGATCGTGGGCGCCAAGGGTGAGAGGTAGCACGGCGAAAGTTTCACCTGGTGAAATCTATTGACGAAAATCATATGTGTTGCTTACAATGATGCACAAACGCGATAGCATGATAACAAGACAAAATGATCCGGTTACGGGCGCTTGAGAGGAGAGGATGTTATGAAAGTGAATATTGCTTCATTGTTCGCGGGGGCGGCCATGGTCTTGGCCCTTTCCGCGCCTGCATTTGCACAGGGCACCGCCGCTGCGGCTGCAAAGCCCGCCGCCGAAGACCAAGGCGGGATCGCTGAAATCGTTGTGACTGCGCAGAAGCGCGCTGAAAATGTTCAGGACGTGCCGATTGCGATTTCGGCGTTTACGGCTGACGCGCTTAAGGAACGCGCTGTAACCAGTGTCGCTGCGCTTTCGAACATTGCACCGAATGTGACGCTTGACGCAGGTACGCCGTTTTCGGGGTCGCCCTATGTCTTGTCGGCCTATATTCGCGGCATCGGTGCGAACGATTTCGCCTTTAACATCGATCCCGGCGTCGGCACTTATTTGGACGGTGTCTATCTCGCGCGGTCAATCGGTGCCAACCAAGAGCTTGGCGACGTTGAGCGGATCGAAGTTCTCAAAGGGCCACAAGGCACATTGTTCGGCCGGAACACGATTGGGGGGGCGATTTCAGTCGTCACGCACGATCCCGGCAAAGAGTTTAAGTTCAAGGGTGACGTGACAACCGGCAGTTACCGTTTGCTTCAGGCGCGGGGCACGGTCGATCTGCCGCTGTCTGACTCGCTATCATCATCGGTCAGCTTTTCGATCAAGAACCGCGACGGTTTTCTGCGGCGGATTGCCTTTCCCGGCGCGTCAAACTTCGCGTCGACCCCGGTTACCAATTACCGGGCAGCGGGATACAACAATATCGGTCTTGGCACCGAAGGCGGCGACAATACGTGGAGCGGCCGGACAAAGCTGAAGTGGGACAATGGCGGCCGATTCAAAGTCACTCTGAGCGGTGATTATACCAATGTTGATCAATCCCAGGCGGCAAACAAGCTAATCGCAACCTTTCCTGCCGTTTTTGCAGGGACATATAATTGCGCGATTGTCGCGGACGCAAATAATTGCAGCGCGGGAATTGGCGGACCACCAGCTTTTGCTTTTCTGGGCGGCATTGGTGGCTTGAATACGATCTTTGACAATCCGACCGTATTCGGCGCGAATACCGACGCCAATCCATCAAATAACCGCTTGCCCTATGACAATCGTTTCGTCACGAATAATGTCGATACAAGCTATGCCAATGGCAATAACTACAGTAAGCTGAAAAGCTATGGTTTTTCGGGAGTTATTGATTTCGAGTTGAGTGACAATGTCGCGTTGAAATCAATCACGGCGTATCGCAATATTGATTGGAATGTGGGAACCGACCTCGATGGTTCGCCGCTGAATTTCCTGCATACCAGCTTTACGACCAACCAGAGGCAGTTCAGCCAAGAGTTTCAAATTAATGGCAAAGCACTCGACAAGACGTTGAACTATGTTCTCGGTGCTTATTACTTTCAGGAATCGGGCAATCTACACGACTATGTGACCTTTGCTGAAGGCTTGTTGCAAGTTGATGGTCCCAACAATCTATCGACCAAAAATTTCGCCTTCTTTGGGCAGGTTGATTATAGCGTGAATGATCTGATCAGCTTTACTGCTGGCGGTCGTTTCACGCACGAAGACAAGGAATTTGAAGGGTTCCAATCCGACGCTAATGGCTTGACCTACAAGATCCTCAATCAACTTGCGCTCATCGGACAGGGGCCGCCAGCGTGCATCACGATCAATCCGATTTCGGACGCGTGCCGGATTGCGGCCGGATTCCCCAATCCCGGGGAGCCGTTGCGTTATTATATTGCCGGTGTGCAGAAGAAGAAATTCAACAATTTCTCGCCAAAGGTAGGCGTTCAGCTTCATCCAGGCAAAGATTTGTTGGTATACGGATCATGGTCACGAGGCTATAAAACCGGTGGCTGGACCACGCGGCTTTCAAATCCATTGCCAACCGCACCTGATTTCAATGAAGAAAAAGCGGGAACCTACGAACTTGGTGTGAAATCGACTTTGCTTGATCGTAAGTTGCAGATCAACGCGGCGATTTTCAACACGGATTACAAGGGTATTCAGCTCAACTTCCAGCAAGGCGTATCGCCCACGATCCGCAATGCTGGCGATGCGCGCATTCGCGGATTTGAAATCGAGGCGACCTTTGCTCCTATCCGGGCTTTCTCGGTCACATCATCAGTTGGTTATCTCGATGCGAAATATACGCGCGTTGATGCGGGTGCTTTTGTGGCGGCTTCAACCGGATTGTTCGGCGCAGCCGGGGTTGCCGCCGGTGTCACCCTTCCCAAAACACCGAAATGGAAATTCAATATCAGCCCGCGTGTTGAACTTGAAACCGGCAGCGGCGGGAAGTTCATCGTCCTTGGCGATTGGACACATTCAACATCGCTCAAGAATGATACCGAAGGCTTCTTCCTCACAAACCGCCCGGCGACTGATCTCGTCAATGCCAGCATAACCTACCGTGAACCCAACGATCATTGGGACATTAGCGTTGGCGGAACGAACCTGACAAAGGATCGGTATTTGACCACGGGACAGGCGCAGCTTGCCGGTGGTCAGGTCTATGGATCGTTTAGCAGGCCGCGTGAATGGTATGCCAAGGTTGGATTCAAATTCTAATCTGAAAAGCGGGGGCGGGGCTGGCGACAGTTCCGCCCTCTTCATATGAGGAACTAGACGATGCCTGAATCGCCGCATCTTGAATTTTGGAAAGATATCAAGCCGATTGAAAAGGTGTTCAAGGACGGCAGCCTTCCTGAAGTTTATGCCTCCAAAATTGCCGAGGGCGATCCGCGCCACTGGGTGCCGATCAGCGAGACCGTTTCGTCAAAGCCCGTCTGGATCAGCCCGGCCAAGAATATGTGGGCCGATGTCCTGATGTCGAGCGGGCCGGGGCTGGTCAGCCGCCATTATCATCCGCACCCGATCTGGGCCTATACGATCAGCGGCAAATGGGCCTATCTTGAGCATGAATGGACGGCGACTGCGGGCGATTTCGTTTATGAAACGCCCGGCGAGTCGCATACGCTCGTTTGCTATGACAGCCCCGAACCAATGAAGGTCTTCTTCGTCGTATCAGGCCCGCTGATGTGGCTTGACGAAAGCGGCGCGACTGTCGGCCATTATGACGTGTTTGATTATATCGCCGCCGCGCGCGCGCATTATGCCAGCAACGGCATTGGCGCGGACTATGTTGATACATTGATCCGATAGGAGCCCTGCCATGTCATCAATAACCGCGCCCCCTTCAAACCTCGCCAAGATCGTCGATGTGCCCTTTGCGCACAAGGAATTGGTCGCGCGGCTGAGCCCCGGTGGGCGTTATATCGACGCGATGAGCGACGATGACAGCCCCTGGGTTCCTTTTGGCGATAATGCCGCGATCAAGCATCTCGCGTTCGACGTCCGGCAGGGCATTTTTTCGAATATTCTGTGGGTTAAGAGCGCAGGCGCGATTGGCACGCATCTGCACCGCGGCACGATCATGATGGTCTGCCTTGAAGGCAGTGTGCGCTATCTTGAATATGATTGGGTTGCCTCGCCCGGCGGGCTCATCCTCGAAGTGCCCGGCGAAAGCCATACGCTCGTCACCGATCATCCGCAGGGTACCAAGCTGTTCGGCTGGATGCAGGGGCCGATTGAATTTTACGATGAAAATGCCGCGTTCGTTTTCACCGCCGATGTCTGGTGGTTCATCGATCACTATGAAACGCACTGCAAGGCGAACGGCATTCCGATCAATCCCAAACTCTATCTCTAAGGACAAACGCCATGGCGATGACCGCCCCGCCGTCAGGTGCTTACAAGATCGTTGACGTTGCCGAGCCCTATGCGGACACAATCAAAAAGCACGGCATTGAGGGCACTTATATCGGCGGGTCGGAGGCCGAAAGTCCTTGGGTGCCCTTCGGCGATAATGCGGCGATCCGCCATCTTGCGTTTGACGTGCGCGAAAATGTCTATGTCAACATCCTCTGGATCAAAAGCCCCGGCGTCATCGGCACGCATAAGCATCGCGGCAAGGTGTGGGCGGTCTGCTTGGAAGGCAATTTCCGCTATCTCGAATATGATTGGGTATGCAAGGCGGGCGAGTTCATCACCGAAACGCCGGGCACCGCGCACACTTTGGTGACCGATAATGCGGAAGGCATGAAGGCGCTGTTCCACATGCAGGGCGCGAACGAATTTTATGACGAAGCGGGCAATCATGTCGAAACGCTCGATGTGTGGTGGTTCATCAACCACTATGAAAGCCACTGCAAAGAGCATGGCTTGGCCGTGAACACGGCGTTGTATCTGTAAGGGGGCTAAATGATGACCGATGCCCGCGCGCCAATGCCCAAACTTTCGTCAAGTGGCGCGCCTTACCTGCGCAATGCGTGGTATGTCGCAGGTTGGGCTGACGCGCTGCGTGAGGCGCCGCAAGCCAAAGTGTTTCTTGAAGAGCCTGTCGCTTTGTTCCGCGATGGAGATGGCATGGCAAAGGCGATTGGCGGGCGCTGCCCACACCGCTTTGCGCCGCTGGGTAATGGTGCTGTGGTCGATGGCGCGCTTGCCTGTCCCTATCACGGATTGCGGTTCGGGGGCGACGGCAAATGCATTTTCTCGCCGCATCCGGGCACCATGCCGCGGGCCAGTGTGGCGGTCTATCCGCTGGTCGAGCGCCACGCTTTGCTCTGGATCTGGATGGGTGACGCGGACAAGGCGGACGCGACGACAATCCCGGATTTTGGCTGGCTGACTGACCCTAGAATCGAAGCGGTGCGCGGGGCAACGCTCGCCGAAGGGCATTATGAGCTGTATGCGGATAATATCCTTGATCTGAGCCATGCCGGCTTCGTCCATCCCGCGCTCGACGCCAGCGCCTGGACCAAAGGCGAGCGCAAATTCTGGCAGGAGGAAGCGCGCGTTCATTCGCACTATGTCCGCCATGACGATTATCTCTCCGAAGGCATTTCGGCGATCCTCGGCACTGAGGGAAAGAAGCAGGATTTCGACGGGCATGTGATCTGGCATGCGCCCGCTACGCTGTCATTCGATTTCCGCACTGGTGATCCGGGCACGCCGTTCGAAGACCTGTGCAATATGCCCTCGCTCCATGCCTTCACACCCGAAACCGCAAACACAACCCACTATCTGTGGGCGACGGGGCGCGATTTTGCGCTGGGCGATGCCGATTTCTCAACCGCGATGCGCGGTGCGCTCGAATTTGCGTTTGAGCATGAGGATATGCCGCTGATCCGCGACGCGCACCGATTAATGGCGGGTGAGGATTTCTGGGATTTGCGCCCGCTCGTGATCGAAGGTGACGCAGCGGGCATCCGCGCGCGGCGGCAGTTGCGCAAAATGATTGCTGCAGAACAAGGAGCAAGTGAATGAAAACGCTCGACCAGTTTAACATCACCGGGCGTAGTGCGCTCGTCACCGGCGCGGCTTCGGGCATCGGCCTTGCTTATGCCGAAGCGATGGCCGAAGCGGGTGCCAAAGTCACGCTCGTCGATATCGACAGCGAAGGCGCTGAACGCGAGGCGGCCCGCCTGCGCAGCGAAGGCGCGGACGCGCGCGCGGCAACCGCTGATGTCAGCGAGTTGGCACAAGTTGCCGCAGCCGTCGATGGCCATGTCGCAGCGTTTGGCGGGCTCGATATCGCCTTTGCCAATGCCGGATGGGATGCGGGCGATGGATTTTGGTCACCCACAGGTGAGCGCAATCCAGCGGGGCAGATTGACGTTTATGACCCAGCCAAATGGGCGCGCTCGATTGACATCAACCTCTCGGGCGTTTTCAACACCATCCGCGAGGCGGTGCGCTGCATGAAGGCAGGCGGCAAGCCGGGCAGCATTATCGCGACCGCATCAAATGCGGGGATCATGAACGAGGCGATTGTCGGCGTGCCCTATATGCCCGCCAAGGCCGGGGTGCTCCACCTTGTCCGCCATGCCGCACTTGAGCTGGCCGAATATAAAATCCGGGTGAACGCCATCGCGCCTGGCCCGTTCATCACCAATATCGGCGATGGCTGGATCAAGAAAAACCCGGCGGCGAAACTCGCGTTCGACAAGACGATTCCACTCGGTGCGATGGCCGAGACCTTCCGGATCAAACCACTCGCCCTCCTCCTCGCATCGGACGCGTCAAATTATATGACTGGCGCGCACGTCGTGATCGATGGCGGCGTTCTTTTAGGGAATTTTCAATGAGATTGTTGCTGGGCGTTGTGGCGCTATCGCTTGTCGTCGGGGGCCAAGTCTATGCTGGCCAAAAACTGGGTGAGGCCCAAGGCGAGCGTGCACCCGAAGTCACTTATGCCAAGACATGCGGTTATTGCCACGGGCGCAATGTCGGGCCGGTGATCCGCGGTCGCAACCTGCCTGCTGAGGCGATTGTGCGCCAAGTCCGCCATGGTCAGAATGGCATGCCGGCTTTCCGCCCCACCGAAATCACTAATGCTGAACTCGATGCGCTCGCCAAGTGGATTTCGGCAAGCAAGGCTGATCCGAAGGAAAAGGGACAATGAGTATGGAACTCAACCGCCGGGCGATGCTGGGCACCGCTGTCGTTGGCGCTGCTGCTGCAACTCTGGTTGCCTGCAAGGAAAATCCCGCGCCGCTAGCGCCCTCGGTCAGCAAGGCCGACTTCAAAGGCGCTGTCGCCGAAATGCGCCGCGTGGTGGGCGATGAATGGGTGTTTGCGGATAGTGATGCGGTTATTCCCTATAGCAAGACGTTCATTCCCGATCCCTTGCATAAACATATGCCCGTTGGCGCGGTTGCGCCCAAGAGCGTCGAGGAAGTGCAAGAACTCGTCAAAATCGCGAACAAATATAAGCAACCTTTGTGGACGATTTCGACCGGCAAGAATATGGGATATGGCATGGCCGCGCCCGCGACGCCGGGTCAGATGGTGCTTGATCTCAAGCGGATGAACCGCATCCTTGAGGTTGATCCAGAGCTTGGCACGGCACTCGTTGAACCCGGCGTCACCTATCAGCAGCTCAAAGATTATCTTGAGGAAAACAACCTGCCTTATTGGATTGACGTGCCCACCGTCGGGCCCATCGCTAGCCCGGTCGGCAATACGCTGGATCGCGGGGTTGGCTATACGCCTTATGGTGAGCATTTTCTGTTCCAATGCGGGATGGAAGTGATCCTTCCCGATGGCCGATTGATGCGCACGGGCATGGGCAGCATCGAAGGGTCTACCGCGTGGCAGGCGTTCAAATGGGGATACGGCCCCTATGTCGATGGCCTGTTCACGCAGTCAAACTTTGGCATTGTGACCAAGATGGGCCTGTGGCTGATGCCCAAGCCGCCGGTCTACAAGCCCTTCATGATCCGTCACGCCGAAATGGCCGATGTGGCAAAGATTGTTGATACGATGCGCCCGCTGCGGGTGTCGTCGCTGATCGCCAACGGCAATCTGATGATGAGTGCGGCTTATCAGCTCGCGATGTTCAAGCGGCGCAAAGACATTGTGCCTGACGGTCGCCCGCTTGACGACGCTTCGGTCAAGAAAGCCGCCAAGGCCAATGGTCTCGGCATGTGGAACACCTATTTCGCGCTTTATGGCACCGACGGTACCGTGGCGGCGGTTGAACCGATCATTCGCGCGGCGATTGGGGCGAGTGGCGGCGAAGTGCTGACCGAAGCTGAAATGGGCGACAATCCCTGGTTCCATCATCACAAGACGTTGATGGAAGGCGGGCTCAACCTTGATGAGATCGGCTTGCTCCGCTGGCGCGGTAATGGCGGCGGGCTGGCCTGGTTTGCACCTGTTGCGGCAGCCAAGGGCAAGGAGACCGAGGGCCAGACCAAACTCGCCCGCGAGATCCTCGAAAAATATGGCTTCGATTATACCGCGGCCTATGTGATCGGCTGGCGCGATCTGCATCATATCATTGCGCTTCTGTTCGATAAATCGAACCCCGAAGAGGAGAAAAAGGCGGACGAATGCTACCGCGAACTGGTGAAACGCTTCGGCGAGAAGGGCTGGGCGAGCTACCGCACCGGCGTCAACACGATGGATTTGGTCGCGCAGCAATATGGCCAAGTCAACCGCGACTTCAATCAGCAACTGAAAGACGCGATTGATCCAAACCACATCTTATCGCCCGGTAAGTCAGGAATCGCCTGATGCGTGCGGCGGTGATGCAAGGCTTGCACCAGCCGCTCGCGATTGAAACCATCGCCGATCCGAGCCCGGACGCGGGCGAAGTGATCGTCAAGGTCGGGCGCTGCGGGATTTGCGGCTCCGATCTCCACATGACCGAAGACCCCGCTTACGGCAAAGCGGCGGGCGATGTGCTCGGCCATGAATTTGCCGGCGAAGTGGTGGCGCTCGGCGAGGGGGCGGAGGGGTTGGCGCTCGGCGATTTGGTGTCGGTCATTCCTTTGCAAAGCTGCGGCACGTGCGCATCGTGCCAAGCGGGCGAAGTGGCGTGGTGCGATCAGTTTGGCCTGCAAGGCGGCGGCTATGCCGAATATGCGGTTACCCGGCCCAACCAGTGTATCAAACTCCCCACCTCGGCGAGCCTTGCCGATGGCGCGATTATCGAGCCGCTTGCGGTCGCGCTTCACGGGGT
>JBJXDU010000029.1:0-30128 GCA_046153565.1 Sphingomonadaceae bacterium | reverse complement strand
TTCAAGCCCAAGGCTACGATCAATTATCCGCATGAGAAGAACCCGCTTTCTCCTCGGTTTCGCGGCGAACATGCTCTGCGTCGTTATCCAAGTGGCGAGGAGCGCTGCATCGCGTGCAAATTGTGCGAGGCCGTCTGCCCAGCCCAAGCCATCACGATTGAGGCCGAACCACGCGACGATGGATCGCGCCGCACGACGCGCTATGACATTGATATGACCAAGTGCATCTACTGCGGCTTCTGCGCCGAAGCCTGCCCGGTCGATGCCATCGTCGAGGGGCCGAATTTCGAATATGCGACCGAAACGCGCGAGGAATTGCTCTATGATAAGGCAAAGCTCCTTTCAAACGGTGATAAATGGGAACGCGCAATCGCCGCGAACCTTGCCGCCGATGCGCCGTATCGGTAGGGGGCGGGGATGAATCAAGCTTGGACAAAAATCCTCCCTAGGATGGGGAAGTGGCAGCCGCAGGCTGACGGTGGGGGGCTTCAAGACGTGACGCTGGGTCAGCCCCCCCTCCACCATGCTGCGCATGGTTCCCCGCCCCGTGCCGGGGAGGATTTATGATCCAAGTCTTTGCGTTTTACCTGTTCGCTGGCCTCATGCTTTCGGCGGGTGCGTTCACGATCCTGTCGCGCAACCCGGTGCATTCGGTGCTCTGGCTGATTGTCGCCTTTTTCAATGCCGCGGGGCTGATGCTGATCGTGGGGGCTGAGTTTATCGCGATGTTGTTGGTGATCGTTTATGTCGGCGCGGTTGCGGTGTTGTTTCTGTTTGTTGTGATGATGCTCGATATCGATTTTGCTGAAATGCGCGCAGGTTTTGTCCGCTACGGCCTGTTTGGCGCGGCGATTGCGGCATTGCTGGTTAGCGAGCTGATTTCGGTGGTGTGGGTAACCAGCGCGGGCCCGATTGTGCTCGGCAACCGCGCCGCTGTGACGCCGACGGATATGCCCAATATCGAGGCCATCGGTGCGCTCATCTATAGCCGCTATTTGTATATTTTTGAGGCGGCTGGCTTTGTGTTGCTGGTCGCGATGATTGGGGCGATTGTGCTCACGCACCGTGAGCGAACGGACACGCGTGGTCAGAATATCAGCCGCCAAGTCCAGCGCCGCGCGCAGGACGCAACGCGCAATGTGACCGATCAAGCCGTGGGCGCGGGGGTTGAGCTATGATCGGCCTGCACCATTATCTCACCGTATCCGCGATCTTGTTCGTGATGGGGGTGCTGGGCATTTTCATCAATCGCAAGAATATCATCATCATCCTGATGGCGATTGAGCTAATCCTGCTCAGCGTCAATATCAATCTGGTCGCGTTCAGCGCCTTTTTGGGTGATTTGGTCGGGCAAGTGTTTGCAATGTTCGTGCTCACCGTGGCGGCGGGCGAGGCGGCGATTGGGCTTGCGATTTTGGTGATTTATTTCCGCGGTCGCGGCACAATTGCGGTTGATGACGTCAATCGGATGAAGGGGTAATCATGCAATATTGCACGACGTCATTTCGCGTGTTCGCGGGTTCGCGTGATGCAATCTCCTTTCATCTCGCTCGAAGCCGCGAAGGCGCGAAGCGAGACTGCACCACCGCCGATATTCAATTTTCAAGCAGGGTTGCCTCGTGAACGCTATCACTGTCATCGTGTTCTTGCCGCTGTTGGCGGCGATTATTGCTGGGCTTGGTCGCCATTGGCTTGGTAATGTCGGTGCCAAACTGGTAACGACCGGCGCGCTGTTCATTTCGTGCGCGCTTAGCTGGCCGATTTTCTTCAGCTTTCTGGCCGGCGGCACCGAAGCTTATGTCGCCCCCGTGCTCGACTTCATTCGATCCGAGAATATGATCGTCGATTGGAGTTTGCGTGTCGATACGCTCACCGCCGTGATGCTGGTTGTGGTTACAAGCGTGTCGAGCCTCGTGCATCTCTACAGCTGGGGCTATATGAGCGAAGATCCGAGCCAACCGCGCTTCTTTGCTTATCTGTCGCTATTTACGTTCGCGATGCTGATGCTTGTGACCGCCGATAATCTGGTACAAATGTTCTTCGGCTGGGAAGGGGTGGGGCTTGCCTCCTATCTGCTCATCGGTTTCTGGTATCAAAAGCCCAGCGCGAATGCCGCCGCGATCAAGGCTTTTGTCGTCAACCGCGTGGGTGACTTTGGTTTTTCGCTTGGAATATTTGGCACCTTTTTGGTGTTCGGAACCGTCTCAATCCCCGCAATCCTCGATGTTGCGCCGGTGATGGGCGGATCGACACTTGGCTTTTTGGGCTTCCGTATCGATACGATGACCTTGCTCTGCCTGCTGCTCTTCATCGGGGCGTGCGGCAAATCGGCGCAACTGGGCTTACATACATGGTTGCCCGACGCGATGGAGGGACCAACACCCGTATCCGCGCTCATCCATGCGGCAACGATGGTGACCGCAGGCGTCTTTATGGTGTGCCGCCTATCGCCGATGTTTGTCGAGAGCGCGACCGCGATGACAGTGGTCACTTATGTCGGGGCGGCGACGGCCTTCTTCGCGGCGACCGTGGGCACAACGCAAACCGACATAAAGCGCGTGATCGCTTATTCAACTTGCTCGCAGCTTGGCTATATGTTCATGGCGGCAGGCGTGGGGTCGTTTAGCGGGGCGATGTTCCACCTTTTCACGCATGCATTCTTCAAGGCGTTGCTGTTTCTGGGTGCGGGCAGCGTTATCCATGCCATGCATCACGAGCAGGATATGCGTTACTATGGCGGCTTGCGCAAACATATCCCCATCACTTTCTGGGCAATGATGGCGGGCACGCTTGCCATTACGGGCGTCGGCGTGGCGGATATATTTGGCTTTGCGGGTTTCTATTCAAAAGATGCGATCATCGAGGCTGCTTATGCGAGCGGATCAAGTGCGGGCCGCGTGGCCTTCTGGGTCGCGGTGTTTGCGGCCTTGCTGACCAGTTTCTATTCTTGGCGGCTGATGTTCCTGACCTTCTTTGGCAAGCCGCGCTGGGGTCAATCGGAGCATATCGCGCATGCGGTTCATCACCGCGATGATCATCATCATGCGTCGAGCGACGGCACCGCCGGCTATCATCCGCATGAAAGCCCGTGGACGATGCTGGTACCGCTCGGGCTGCTGACAATCGGCGCGGTTTTTGCGGGCTTTGGATTTCACGAGGCATTTCTTGATGCAAAGACGGCGAGCGCATTCTGGGCGGGGAGCCTGGCCTTTAGCTCGCACCTGATGCACGCCATGCATGAAGTGCCCGAACTGGTGAAGCTGTCGGCAACGATCGTTATGCTGCTCGGATTTGGCACGGCTTATTATGCTTATATTGTCAATCCAGCGTTCCCTGCCGCATTCGTAGCGCGCTTTGGCTGGCTCTACCGCTTCCTGCTCAACAAATGGTATTGGGATGAGCTTTACGATCTGATGTTCGTGCGGCCTGCCGCCGCAGTTGGGCGTTTGTTCTGGAAGGGGGTTGATCAGGGCGTCATTGATCGATTTGGGCCTAATGGCATGGCGGCAATGGTGGTGCAGGGCAATCGCATCGCCTCGCGGTTTCAATCGGGCTATCTAGCCAATTATGCGCTGGTCATGCTGATCGGTTTGGTCGCGGTTGCGAGCTGGGCGATGACTCATGGGTGATTTTCCTATCCTTTCGACAATGATCGTGCTGCCCTTGGTCGCAGCGATGCTCTGCCTGTTCGTTAGCGACGTCCAAGCCCGCTGGCTGGCGCTCGGCACCACACTGACGCTGTTTTTGCTCGGGATCATGTTGTGGGGCAATTATGAAATAGGCGGCTATCAATGGCAGTTTACTGAGCGATTGCCGCTGTTCGGGCGCTTCGAATGGGCGCTCGGCATTGATGGCATCGCGCTAATGCTGATCATGTTGTCAGTATTTTTGATGCCAATCTGCATCCTTGCCAGCTGGGAAGCCGTAACTAAGCGGGTGCCCGAATATATGGCGGCGTTCCTGCTGATGGAGGCGCTGATGATCGGCGTGTTCTCGGCGCAGGATTTGTTCCTCTTCTATATCTTTTTCGAAGCGGGCCTGATCCCAATGTATCTGATCATAGGCATTTGGGGCGGGGCGGAGCGGATTTATGCGTCGTATAAATTCTTCCTCTATACGCTTTTCGGATCGGTGCTGATGCTGATTGCGATGCTGTGGATGGCGCGTGAAGCACAAACGACCTTCATCCCGCAGCTGATGGAATATGATTTTGCGCCCGAAGCGCAGACGTGGTTGTGGCTTGCTTTCTTCGCGAGCTTTGCGGTCAAAATGCCGATGTGGCCTGTGCATACATGGCTGCCCGATGCGCATGTGCAGGCCCCAACCGCAGGCTCGGTGATTTTGGCGGGCGTCCTTCTCAAAATGGGTGGCTACGGCTTTATCCGCTTTTCGCTGCCGATGTTTCCCGATGCATCGGCGCAACTGGTGTGGATCATCTTTGGCCTGTCGATGATCGCAGTTGTCGTTACCTCGCTCATTGCGCTGGTGCAGCATGATATGAAGAAGCTGATCGCTTATTCCAGCGTCGCGCATATGGCGTTCGTCACGATAGGCTTGTTCGCTTTCAACCGGCAGGGGATTGAAGGATCGCTTCTCGTCATGCTCAGCCACGGTCTGGTGTCGGGCGCGCTCTTCCTGTGCGTGGGGATCATTTATGATCGGCTACATACGCGCGAGATTGATCGCTACGGTGGCCTTGCCAATAATATGCCAACTTATGCGCTGTTCTTCATGCTGTTCACGATGGCGAGCGTTGGTTTGCCCGGAACGAGCGGCTTCGTTGGTGAATTTCTGTCGCTGGTTGGCGCTTATACTGCAAACAGCTGGGTCGCGGCGGTGGCGACGACGGGCATTATCCTCGGGGCAGCCTATATGCTTTATCTGTATCGCCGTGTGGTTTTTGGCACGTCAAAACATGCTGACGCAGCCGCTATGCCTGATCTTACCATTCGCGAATGGATAATCTTAACGCCCATCGCTGCGGCTGTGCTGTGGATGGGGATTTACCCTGAATCGTTCATGAAACCGATGCGCGCCGATGTTGGTACCTTGCTCGTGCGCCTTGAACGGACGCGGCCGCTTGGTGATGGCCAGCTGGCGATGAACCGGGGCAAGCCAGCGGTTGCCGCGCCGCATGGGAGAGTAAAATAATGGATTTTGCGCGCTCGTTTGAACTGACTGCGGCTGAATCGATCCTCGGGTTCAGTGGCGTTGTGCTCATGCTCGCCGCAGCATGGGGCGGTGACCGCGCGGCAAAGTGGGTTGGCTTTGCCTCAGTAGCGGCGCTTGTCGTAGCGGTTTTTGTGGCGGGCAATGGCTTTGCTGGTCAGCCCGGCGATGCCTTTGACGGGCTTTACCGGATGGATGCCTTCGGGTCATTCGCCAAAATTCTGATCTTTATCTCAGCGGCCCTAGCGGTGATGCTCGCGCCGCGATTCTTCAACCGCGAAGACGTGCATAAGCCCGAATATCCCGTCCTTATCCTCTTTGCGGCGTGCGGGATGGGGATGATGGTGTCGGCGGCGGATATGCTCACACTCTATATCGGGCTCGAACTCAACAGCCTTGCCTCCTATGTGCTCGCGAGCATCTACCGCAAGGACCAGCGCTCGGCCGAGGCAGGCCTCAAATATTTCGTGCTGGGGTCGCTTGCGAGCGGCATCCTGCTCTACGGCATTTCGCTGCTTTACGGCTTTACCGGGACGACAAGCTTTGACGGCATTGCGCTCGCGCTCAAGGGCGGCGTCGATACGGGGCAGCTTTTTGGTATTGTGTTCGTGCTGGCAGGATTGGCGTTCAAGATTTCGGCGGTGCCCTTTCATATGTGGACGCCCGACGTTTATGAAGGCGCGCCGACGCCTGTTACCGCCTTCTTTGCAACCGCGCCAAAGGTGGCTGCCATAGCGCTGACCGTTCGCGTGGCGATCACGGCGATGGGGCCTGCGACGGGCGAGTGGCAACAGATCATCATTTTTACCGCACTTGCCTCGATCATCTTTGGCGCGGTGGCGGCCATCGGGCAGAATAATATCAAGCGGCTGTTGGCTTATTCATCGATCAACAATGTTGGCTTTGCGCTGGTTGGCCTCGCGGCAGGCACGCAAGAGGGTGTCGCCGCGATCATGAGCTATATGGCGATTTATGTGATCATGACGCTGGGCAGCTTTGCGTGTGTGGCGCTGATGGAGGATAGTGACGGCAATCCGGTGGAAACGATCGCCAGCTTGGCAGGATTGTCGCAAGTGCGCCCCGGCTTGGCGGCGGCGTTTGCGATCTTCATGTTTAGCTTGGCAGGGATTCCACCTTTGTTTGGATTTTGGGCGAAGTTTTTGGTGTTTGATGCAGCAGTCGCGGCGGGATTGTTGCCACTCGCCGCTATCGGGATTGCGGCTTCGGTGATCGGTGCTTTCTATTACCTCAAAATCATCAAGACGATGTATTTTGACGAAACAATGCCGGGCTTTGCCAAAACCGGCGGCCGGCTTGAAAACGGCGTGATTGCGATTTGTGCGACGGCGATCGTGATTGGCTATGCGGCGATTCCCTTCCTGAGCAGCACGGCAAATGCGGCGGCAAAGGCGCTTTTCTGAGCATACGATGTTGGACCATCGTCGAAGCCGCATCGACCAACGCCGAAGTGCTCGCGCTGGCGGCGCAAGGGGAGGCGGAAGGGCTGTGGGTTCGGGCGGAGCGCCAAAGCGCGGGGCGCGGGCGGATGGGCCGCGATTGGGCATCTCCCCTCGGTAATCTCTACGCGAGCTATCTTATCAGGGTGCGTAGCGGAGATCCGCCCGCGGCCACGCTTGGGTTTGTAGCAGCAGTCGCGCTCGCCAAGATCCTGCCATTCTATGCGCCTGATGCTGGATTCCGTATCAAATGGCCCAATGATGTATTGGCGAACGGCGCAAAAATCTCTGGCATCCTCCTCGAACGCGCGGGCAATGCGGTGGTGATGGGGATCGGCGTCAACCTCGCCAGCCATCCGACGATCAAAGACCGCCAAACGACCAGCATCGCAGCACTAACGGGCAGCGCGCCCGATCCCGCAATTTTTCTCGACTATCTTGGCGAAGCCGTTGAACGCGGGATTGCGCTATGGCGCTCGGGTGGACTCGCGACCATATTGGCGCAGTGGCGCGCGGCGGCGCATCCTGTCGGCACCGCGCTCACCGTCAGCCTGCCGAACGGTGAGCGGTTGAATGGCGTGTTCGAAGGGCTCGATCCGGCAGGTGCACTCAAGCTTGCCTTGGCGGATGGCAGCGTTCATGCCATTCATGCGGGCGACGTTTTTCTGATCTGAAAGGGGCTGCCATGCTGCTGGCGATTGAAGCGGGAAATACCAATATCAAATTCGCGCTAATCGATGGCGGCGATATCCGCGCGCGCTGGCGGATTGCGACTGATCCTCGGCGAACGGCGGATCAATATGTCGTCTGGCTCGTGCAACTCTTCGAAATTGACGGCTTTGACCGCAGTGACGTGAGCGCGGTGATCATCTCTACCGTCGTGCCGCGTGCGCTCCATAATCTGAGCGTGCTCGCGACCAAATATTTCGGCGTCGAGCCGATGATTGCGGGCAAACCGCCGACAAATTGGGGCATTGAACTTGACGTGGTGGAACCGCAATCGGTGGGGGCAGACCGCGCCTTGATCGCCATCGCGGCGCACGCTCTGCACGCGGGGGAGTTGATCACGGTCAGTTTTGGCACCGCAACCACAGTCGATCATATCAGCAGCAGTGGCGCGTATCGCGGCGGCATAATCGCACCCGGGATCAACCTTTCGCTTGATGCGTTGGTGGCCGCAACCGCCAAATTGCCCCGCGTCGCGATTGAAGCGCCCGCAAACACCAGCGTAATCGGGCGCACTACTGAGCATCAGATGGTCATTGGCATCTATTGGGGCTATATAGCGATGATCGAGGGGTTGATTCACCGCATGAAGGCTGAAATTGATGCGCCGGTAACGGTGATTGCCACCGGGGGGCTGGCGCCGCTGTTTGAACAGCATGGCCATCTCTTTGATGCCATTGAACCTGATTTGACCCTTCGCGGGCTTGCCATTCTGCACGCTCGTTCTGCTTGAACCGAAAAGAGATTATTTTGACCACACCCGGAAAAGAATTGCTGTTTCTTGCCCTTGGCGGCTCTGATGAAATTGGAATGAATGTTAACCTGTACGGGTGTGATGGCAAATGGATCATGGTCGATCTGGGCATGACGTTTAGCGGCGGGCAATATCCCGGCGTCGAACTGGTCTTGCCTGATCTGGAATTCATCGAAACGCACAAGAAGGATTTGCTCGGCATCATCCTCACCCACGGGCATGAAGATCATATCGGCGCGATACCCTATCTCGCGGCAGACCTCGGCGTGCCGCTTTATGCCACACCGTTTACGGGCACGCTGATCCGCGGCAAGCTTGAGGAAGAGGGCATCGCCAATCAGGTAGAGCTTAACATCATCCCTCAAAATGGCAGTTTTGCGCTCGGGCCGTTCGGTTTGCGCTATAAATCGCTCGCCCATTCGATCCCCGATATGAATGCGGTGGTGATCGACACACCTTATGGCAAGATTTTCCACACGGGCGATTGGAAGATTGATGAGGAGCCGGTGCTCGGCACCAACGCGACGCCCGCCGAAATGACGGCGCTTGGTGATGAAGGCATTTTGGCGCTCGTGTGCGATTCAACCAATGCGTTCAATGATGAGGATTCTGGCACTGAGGGCAGTGTCCGTGTCGGGCTTGAAAAGGCAGTGAAGGCAGCGAAGAGCCGCGTGCTGGTGACGAGCTTTGCGTCAAACGCCGCGCGGCTTCAGACGCTCCATGATGTGGCCAAGGCGACCAAGCGGCAAATCTGCGTCGCGGGCCGCTCACTTGACCGGATTGTGAAAGCCGCCCAATCGAATGGCTTGCTCAAGGGCTTTCCCGGGCCCATGGATTTCGACGCCGCGATGCGGATTCCGCCGCGCGAATTGATGATCATTGCGACTGGCGGGCAGGGCGAAGAACGCGCGGCATTGGGCCGGATTGCGTCGGAAAATCATCAGTTGAAGCTTGATGCGGGCGATACCGTCATCTTTTCGTCTAAGCAGATCCCGGGCAATGAAGTCGCGATTGGGCGCATCCAAAATGCACTTGCGCGCAAAGAGATTTTGATGATCACTGAAAAGCAGGCGCATGTTCATGTCTCGGGCCATCCGGGGCGGCCTGAGCTCAAATTCATGTATGAGTGGATCCGTCCGCAGCTTTTGCTCCCCGTCCACGGCGAACGGCGGCATATGGCCGAACAAGCGCGCTTTGGCCGTGCTTGCGGCATCCCCGATGCGCTGGTGCAATCGAATGGCGATGTCGTTCGCCTGGCGCCGGGCAAGCCCAAGATCATTGGCAAGGAACGCACAGGGCGCTTGGTGCTTGACGGCGATGTAATCCTCCCCGCCGACGGTGCCACAATCAACGAGCGTCGCCGTATTGCTCAGTTTGGCGTGATTTCTGTGGCCGTAGCAGTTACTGAAGGCGGGAAATTGGCGGCTGATCCTGAGGTGCGCTTGCAAGGCATTCCGGTGGAAGAAGACCGCGACGAATTTGTCGGCGAAGTCGAAGCTGCGATTGAAAGCGAAATTACGGGCAAGCCAATTGCTGACGACAAGCTGCGCGAGAATCTCCGCCTTGCGGTGCGACGCACGGCGACGCAGTGGACCGGTAAGAAGCCGATTGTCGACGTCATGCTATTGCGCGTGAGCTGACGCGTGCAGTGGACATCAGTCATCCCGATTTACGCGCTCTTCTGGGTGATGTGCGCGTTCGTAATCTTGCCGTTTGGCGTGCGCACGGCTGATGAAGCGGGCACCGAAAAGGTACCCGGCCAAGCCGACAGTGCGCCACACAGCTTCCGCCCCTGGCTGATCGTTCGGCGCACGACCTTATTGTCGCTGATTGTGTTTGGTGTCTTTTACCTGAACTATATCAACGGCTGGGTTGGCCCCGAAATATTCGATTTTTTGAGGCCGCCTGCTGATTTGCGTTAGGGTGGACGCCGATGATGGTGATTGACATTAATCCCGTTTTTGCTGGAAAACGCGAGAAATCAACTAAAGTTCATAACGCTTTAATAAGCGATCCAACAATCGAGCAAGGCCTTGGCAAGCCCCTTGTCAATGGCTTCGGCGGCTTCCTCGATGCCGTCTTCGCCGTCGTTGGCGACACCGGCCACGATCAGGGCCGCAGCTGCATTGAGGAGTACGGCGTCGCGGTAAGCACCGGGCTCGCCATCGAGCAGTCGGCGCAGGGCTTCGGCGTTGAAATGCGCGTCTCCGCCCTTGATCGCGGATGGAGGGTGCCGGGGCAATCCAGTGCCTTCGGGCGCGATAATGTCATGGCCTAAGTCAAAGCCGATTGAGGCAAACCGGCTCACCCCGCTGATGGACAGTTCGTCGAGGCCTTCTTCGCCAGAAACGATCATTGCCCGGGTGCTCCCCAATTGCTTCATCGCTTCGGCATAATGCGGGATTAACGAAGGCGTGGGTACACCAACGAGTTGCCGCGTGACGCTTGCCGGATTGCACAGCGGCCCCAGCAGGTTGAAGATCGTGCGCCGCCCTATCGCCTTGCGGATTGGTGCAATGCGCGCGAGCGCGGGGTGATGTGCCTGCGCGAAGAGGAAGCAAATGCCCAGATCAGCAAGCGTTGCCTCGGCCGTTTCGCTCGCCCGGTCAAGGGAAAGGCCAAGCGCCTCAAGCGTATCCGCGCCGCCCGCCTTGCTCGAAGCCGCGCGGTTGCCATGTTTGGCTACGGGCACTTCGCACGCCGCCACCACGATCGCGACGGCGGTGGAAACGTTGAGGCTATGCTGCCCGTCCCCCCCGGTTCCACAGACATCGATTGCATTTTCGGGCGCTGCGATGCGGATCATCCGCGCGCGCATCGCCTTTGCGGCCCCGGCGATTTCTTTGGCCGTCTCGCCCCGATCGGCCATGTCGATCAGGAGCGCGGTGATCTCTGCCTCGGGCATGTCACCGTCAAGGATATGGCCGAAGAGAGTTTCAGATTCGGAAAGGTTCAACATGATTTTGCACGCCCCACGTCCTTCGTGGCTTTGTGGCTTTGTGTGATCAAAAAGAATGTTTCACACAAAGACGCAAAGCCACAAAGAAAAGAAAATGCATTCACACCCGCTCCTGCACAGCCATTCCCGCTAGCTGCATGAAATTGGCGAGCATCGCATGGCCGTGTTCGGTCGCGATGCTTTCGGGGTGGAATTGGACGCTGTGGATCGGGAGCGTCGCGTGGCGGAAGCCCATGATGTGGCCATCATCGCTATGCGCATTGACGATCAAATCAGCACCCTCAACAATCAATGAGTGATAGCGGGTGGCGGTGAAGGGTGAGGGGAGACCCGCGAACACGCCGCTGCCATCATGGCTGATCGGCGATGTCTTGCCGTGCATAAGGCCACCGCGCACTACCTTGCCGCCGAAATGCTGACCAATGGCTTGGTGGCCAAGGCAGACACCGAGCAGCGGCTTTCCGGCGTCAACACAAGCTGCGACCAGTTCAAGCGACACACCGGCTTCATTAGGCGTGCACGGCCCCGGCGAAATGAGGAAGGCCTGCGCGCCCGACGACAGCGCTTGCCCCGCCGAAATGGCGTCATTGCGCACAACCTCTACCTCGGCCCCCAATTCCATCAGATAATGGACAAGGTTCCATGTAAAGCTGTCGTAATTGTCGATGACAAGTATCATGCGCGCGGCTTTAGCGCGAGTGATGCGAAAGGGAAATGGGGTTGCGATTTTGGCCAAATTCACTACTTTAGGGATGTGACCGAAACGCTGACCGTGACCGCCACAGAGGCCAATCGCAATTTCTCCAAACTGCTGCGGCAAGTTGGAGAGGGAAAGCGGGTGTGTGTGACTTCGCACGGACAAATTGTGGCGACCATTGCAGCGCCCGATGACAAAGACACTGAACGGGCTCGCAGAGTCGCCGCAGTTGAGGTATTGCGCAAACGCTGGGCCAGCCAACCGCATGTCACCATCGGGCCTTGGACGAGCGAAGAATTGTATGAGCGGGATTAGGCCGCTTGGCACAGACCTCAATTGACACCAATATTTTCGTTTATGCCGCCGGATTAAAGAAGATCGAGGCCGATGAAGCAAAGATCGTCAAGGCCGGACATTTGATTGCTGACCTTGCGCTCGCGGGGCGCTTATCAGTCGCGGCACAAGTTTTTGCTGAATTGCACAATGTGCTGATCAAAAAATTGAGATTAAACAGGGTCGAAGCGAGTGCCATCGTTGCTGAATATATTGATGCATCGATCGTTGTTCCGACCACTGGTGCCCTGCTTGCCGACACTTTCGATCTATCGACCCGCCACAATCTGCAAACCTATGACGCCATCATCCTGTCCGCCACGGCGCAGTCGCGCTGTAACATTCTATACTCCGAAGACATGCAGCACGGCTTTGTCTGGCGCGGGGTTGAGGTGGTTAATCCGTTCGTGTCTTGACCTTTTGTCGGCATCAGCCTAGCACGTCCGCATATTCCTTGCGGAAATACTGATTTGCACGCTCACGGGCGATGCTGGCCGACGAGGTTTCGTCCGCCAGCATTTTTGTTTTGTGGGTATTGAAGGGCGGAGACGCGCATGTTTGAGAGTTTGAGCGAAAGGCTGGGCGGCGTCTTTGACCGGTTGCGCGGACGCGGTGCGCTGAGCGAATCGGATGTGCGCGAAGCAATGCGCGAAGTCCGGATTGCGCTGCTTGAAGCTGACGTTGCTCTGCCAGTCGTCCGCTCGTTCATCGATAGTGTGACTGACAAAGCGGTTGGCGCGTCGGTGCTCAAATCGATCACACCGGGTCAGCAAGTCGTCAAGATCGTCAATGACGCGCTGGTCGAGATGCTGGGGTCAGATGCGGTTGACCTTAACCTTGATGTCACACCGCCCGCGATCATCATGATGGTCGGCCTTCAAGGCTCGGGCAAGACGACAACGACCGCGAAAATTGCGAAGAAGCTATCCGAAAAGGATCGCAAAAAGGTTCTGATGGCCTCGCTCGACGTCAATCGTCCAGCGGCGCAAGAGCAGCTGGCGGTGCTCGGCACCCAGATCAATGTCGCGACCTTGCCAATTGTCGCGGGGCAACAGCCCGTCGATATCGCCAAGCGCGCAATGCAGTCGGCAAAGCTTCAGGGCTTTGATGTGCTGTTGCTCGATACGGCGGGGCGGCTCAGCATCGATGCGGCGCTAATGGCTGAAATGCAGGCGGTGGCGACAGTGTCTTCGCCGACTGAAATCCTGCTCGTTGTCGACTCGCTGACGGGTCAGGACGCGGTCAACGTCGCGAAGAATTTCTCCGATCAAGTCGCACTGACCGGCGTTGTCCTTACCCGGATGGACGGTGATGCGCGCGGCGGCGCGGCGCTTTCGATGCGTGCCGTTACGGGCAAGCCGATCAAATTTGTCGGCACGGGCGAGAAGCTTGACGGGCTTGAGCTGTTCCACCCAAGCCGTGTTGCGGGCCGCATTCTTGGCATGGGTGACGTTGTGTCGCTCGTCGAACGCGCTGCTGAAAGCATCGAACAGGAAGATGCCGAAGCGATGGCCGCCAAAATGGCTAAAGGGCAGTTCGATTTGAACGACCTGCGGCAGCAGCTGCGCCAGATGCAGAAAATGGGCGGCCTCGGCGCGCTCGCTGGCATGATCCCGGGCATGAAGAAAGCGCAACAGGCGATGGCGGCTGGCAATGTCGATGAGCGCGTGCTTGTCCGCATGGATGCGATGATCGGATCGATGACGCCCAAGGAGCGGGCCAAGCCCGAATTGCTGCAAGCCAAGCGTAAAATCCGCATTGCCAAGGGCGCGGGGGTGACGGTGCAAGACGTCAACAAATTGCTCAAAATGCATCAGGAAATGTCGTCCGCGATGAAGAAGCTAAAGAAAATGGGCGGGATGAAGGGATTGGGCGCGCTGCTCGGTGGCATGGGCGGGGGCGGCTTGCCCGGCATGTTCAAGCGATAAGATTTACAGTTTTAACCAAGGAAAGTAGAAAAATGGCAGTTTCAATTCGTTTGTCACGTGGTGGTTCAAAGAAGCGCCCTTATTACCGCATCGTTGTGGCCGATGCGCGCGCGCCGCGTGATGGTCAATTTATTGAGAAGATCGGCACCTATAATCCCTTGCTGGCCAAGGATGATGAAAAGCGTGTCGTGCTCAATGCCGAGCGCGCCAAGCATTGGCTGAGCGTTGGCGCACAGCCAACCGACCGCGTTGCGCGCTTCCTTGACGTCGCGGGCGTAAAGGAACGTCCTGCACGCAATAATCCAAACAAGGGCAAGCCCGGTGAAAAGGCACTTGAGCGGATTGAGGAACTGGAAAAGAAGGCTGCTGCTGCCGCTGAAGCTGAAGAAGCGGCCAAGGTCGCGGCTGCTGAAGCCGCTGAAGCTGAAAAGGCTGCCGCTGCTGAAGCTGCTGCGGCGCCTGAGCCCGAGGTTGTTGCTGAAGACGTAGTCGCCGAAGAAGCCGCGCCTGAAGCTGAAGCGCCCGCTGAAGCCGCTCCTGACGCCTAATCAATGCCGAACACCAAACCCATCACGCTAGCCGTCATCATCGGTGCGCATGGCGTGATGGGGGAGGTGCGCCTTAAGCTTTTCACGGATGATGTGGAAACGCTCACCGCGCAAAAGAGCTTCAGCAACGGCAAGCTGACGCTAAAAAGCGTGCGCGCAGGCAATAACGTCATCGCACGCTTTGCCGAGATCATTGATCGCAACAGTGCCGAGGCGGCGCGGGGCACTGAGCTCACCGTGCCACGAGAGGCACTTCCCCCATTGGCAGAGGGCGAATATTATCACGCCGACGTTATTGGCCTTGCTTGTGTTTCGACTGTCGGCGAAGTGCTCGGCACCTGCGTGGCAATCGAGAATTTCGGCGCGGGTGATATAATCGAAATTAAACGCCCGACAGCCAAGCGATTCATGGTGCCGATGATGGCAGTAGAATTTGTTGATGGCGGCATCCGCGTTGATGCGGGTTTCGTCGAGACATAAGCGACTTTATCTTTACGCGAGGATTGGGCAAGCTCTCAAGCAAAGGGAGATCGCCATGAAACTCAGCGCCGCCGTCCTTGCCACGATCCTCTGCCTGTCTCCGCTTGCCGCGATCGCACAGTCCCCCGATCCGATCACCGCCTCTATACCCGAAATCGATCAAGGCTTTGCCGATTTCATGCGCGATGCTCATGTGCCGGGGCTTGTCTACGGCATTGTCGCCAACGGGCGGCTGGTGCACGTCAAAAGCATGGGCGTGCAAGATATTGTCGAGAAGCGCCCTGTGACGCGCGACACATTGTTCCGCATCGCTTCAATGTCGAAGGCCTTTACCGCACTCGCCATTCTGAAGCTTCGCGATGACGGCAAGCTTGCGCTTGACGATCTGGCCGAAAAATATGTGCCCGAAATGCGTCGCTGGACATATCCCACCAGTGATGCACCGCGCATTCGCATTCGTGATCTCCTATCGCATGTTGCGGGCTTTGTAACCGATGATCCGTGGGGCGACCGCCAACAGCCTTTGCCCGAGGCGGAGTTCACCAAGATGCTGGCCACCGGCGTTCCTTGGAGCAGCACCCCCGAGACTGGCTATGAATATTCCAACTTCGGCTATGCCTTGCTCGGACGGATTGTGACCAATGTTTCGGGGAGTAATTTTAAGGACTATATCGAACCCAAAATCCTGAAGCCGCTTGGCATGACCGCCAGCGGTTATGAGGTGAAAGACGCGCCTCTCGCCAGCCGCGCGATTGGGTATCGCTTTGAAGACGGAGTGTGGAAGGAGGAGCCGACGATGAAGCACGGCGCTTTCGGTTCAATGGGCGGCCTGCAAACCAGTGCGAATGATTATGCCCGCTATGTCGCGTGGCTGCTTCAGGCGTGGCCAGCGCGCGACGGGGCAGAGGTTGGCCCGCTGCGCCGGTCTTCGATCCGGGAATTGGCGCAAGGCACCAACTTCCTCCGCTCGGCCAAACGGCGCGGCAAGAGTGGGGCGACCGCGTGTCAGCTGCCAACCGCTTATGGCAAGGGGATGATCGTCGCGCAGGATTGTAACCTTGGCCTCACACTCGCGCATGGCGGCGGCTTTCCGGGCTATGGTTCGCATGTGATGCTAATGCCAGAATATGGCGTTGGTATTTTCGTTTTCGCCAACCGCACATACGCCGGGCCTGCGGGAGCGGCGCGGGATGGGGCAATGGCACTCCTTAAGTCCGGGGCGCTTAAGCGGGCTACTCCGGGGGTGAGTGCGATGCTGGCGAAAGGCTATGCGAAGGCTGGTGCCATCTACAGCGCTGGCAGTTTGCAGGGCGGAGGCCTTGCCATGAACTTTCTCATGGACCGCGACGCGGCGCACTGGATGGGCGACATTGCCAAGCTTAAAACGAGCGTCGGAAGTTGCGCGACTGACGCAATGATCTCGCCGACCGGGGCACTCTCAGGGACATTCATGTGGACATGCGAAAAGGGTAAAATCAGCGGCGACATCCTCCTCGCGCCAACACCAAGCGTGCAGATACAAGCGCTACGGTTTAGCACTGCGCCTTGAGTTATCTGGTTTGACATCATTTAAGCAGATTGGTATATACGTCTTGTAATAACGGAGTTATCGATGGCCAATGATGAGGGCAAGCGCAAGCTTGGAGATAATCCGCAGTTCATGCGCATTTTCGGCTCTGCTCCTTGGCTTAAACTCCGCGAAAAGCAGCATTTTCGCACAAAAGTTTTTCAATCTGGTAATTCGATCGCGGTGCGCATTCCCGCTGGCACTCGGCTTTCGCCCGGTATGGAAATGGATATGGTCATTGAGGATGGCCAATACGTCTCGATTGAACCGGTTGATCAACCAAAGCGGAAATTCAATATTGCCAAGGTCGCGGGATCGGCGAGAAACCTAAAGTATGTCGAGCCAGAAACACGCGCTTTCGAGGCGCGACCGTCAGACGCCAAATCTGACATATGAAATATCTGCTTGATACAAACATAATTGTCGCACTGACTATCAGTGAGGATGAGAACGTCATCCGTCGGGCCGCTGCTTGTGATGTCGGGGATATGGTCACCTCATCAATCGCTCTCGCTGAAGTTGCGTTCGGCACTGAGCAGGGACAGCCCCCTACAATGGCGGCTTTGCAGGCGTTTGTAGAGGAAGTTCCGGTTCTGGATTTCGATTACAAAGCGGCGCTGGCCTATGCTCAACTGCCTTTCAAACGTGCCAGTTTCGACCGGTTGATTGCCGCTCATGCACTGTCTCATGAACTCATCGTTGTCACAAGGAATGAAAAAGACTTCGTCGATGTGCCGGGGCTTCGGGTTGAAAATTGGACGGTTTGATGATGTCGACGCTTGAACGCATCATCGCCCAAGCAGAATTTATGTCTGGCACTAAGAATGTGAACGCGAAGAGTGCTATCGACCAAGATATTGGTATGAGCGGCGATGACGTGACTCACTTTGCCGAGTGGCTATCCACTGAATTTGGCGATGATGTTTGGCATTGGCCATGGCAACGTTATGCTGAGTTGAGCGAGGGGCTTTCCCTGCTGTTTCCTTTCATGTTTTTTTGGCAATTGATCAGTTGGCCGTTCCGGGGGGCATTTAGCTATCCTTCGCCTTATGAGCGTTTGGAACTCGGACACATTGCCGCTGTCATCGAAAAAGGCGAATGGTTCTAGCCATGACTTTCCACGCCCAAATCATCACCCTCTACCCAGAGATGTTCCCGGGGCCGCTGGGCGTGTCGATTGCGGGGCGGGCACTGGCGGAAGGGAGATGGTCTTGCACGCCGATCCAACTGCGTGATTTTGCGACAGACAAGCACCGGACGGTGGATGATACGCCAGCGGGGGGCGGGGCAGGGATGGTGCTTCGGGCTGATGTTCTCGCGCGGGCGGTGGATTTTGCCACGGCACAAATCCTCCCCGCTTGCGGGGAGGTGGCAGCGCGCAGCGATGACGGAGGGGGGCGAGAGGAAGAGCTCTATACAGATGCCCCCCTCCACCACGCTTTGCGTGGTCCCCAGCTTGCTGGGCAGCTTGCCCCCGGCAACCTACCAAGCGGCGCTCGTTCCGGGGAGGATTTACCCATCATTGCCCTCACGCCGCGCGGCACGCCGATCACGCAGGACCGCATCCGCGCCCTCGCGCAAGGCCCCGGTGTCACCCTAATCTGTGGCCGTTTCGAAGGCTTTGATGAACGCTTGTTCGACGCATACCCACAGATCGAACAAGTCTCCGTCGGTGACATCATTTTGTCAGGCGGCGAACCAGCGGCTTTGATGCTTTTGGATGCTTGCATTCGCTTGCTTCCCGGCGTAATGGGCGCGTCTTCTAGCGGGTTTGATGAATCGTTTGAGAACGGTTTGTTAGAATATCCGCAATATACCCGACCTGCAGAGTGGGAAGGGCGGATGATCCCGCAAGTGTTGCGATCGGGGGATCATGCGAAGGTTGAGGCGTGGCGCAAAGCCAAGTCCGAAGCCGATACACGGTTACGCAGACCGGACCTTTGGGAGCGCCATGTCGGCACTCGGGTTCAGCCTGCCTCTGGCGCGCAACGAGAGAATAAGGACTAACTGGGGCATGAACCTCATCCAAACGCTTGAGGCGGAGCAAATCGCCAAATTGACGGCCGCGCGGCCTATTCCTGACTTCCGCCCCGGCGATACGCTCAAGGTCGGCGTGAAGGTTGTCGAAGGTGAGCGCACCCGCGTTCAGAATTATGAAGGCGTATGCATCGCGCGCGCCAACAAGGGCATGGGTTCATGCTTTACTGTTCGTAAGATTTCATTTGGTGAAGGCGTGGAACGTGTATTCCCGCTTTATTCGCCTAACATCGATAGCATCGTTGTCGTCCGCAAGGGCGCGGTGCGTCGCGCCAAGCTTTATTATTTGCGCGGACGTCGCGGCAAATCGGCGCGGATCGCCGAACGTCGCGACACTCGCATTACCGACGCAGCGAAAGCGGCCAAAGAAGGCTGATCCCGCACGTTTGTCGAAACGCCAAACAAGAGGCCGGGATCCTAACAAGGGTTCCGGCCTTTTCTCGTTCAAGGAAAAGGGCATGAGGAAATGGTTCATCGTCGCATCAATCGCGGCCGTCGTTTGGAGCAGCGCTGCCATGGCTGAGGAGGCCAAGCCCCTAACGTTGGAGCGTGTGTTCGCGAGCCCCGCGCTCAGCGGCCCCGCACCGCGTTCGGTCAAGCTGTCACCCGATGGCAAATGGTTGACCAGCCTGCGCGCTCGCCCCGATGATCGCGACCGGTTTGACCTGTGGGCGCTTGATACGGTGAGCGGCACTGACAAGATGCTCGTCGATTCGACCAAGCTTGGCACCAGCGGCGAACTGTCCGAAGCCGAAAAGATGCAGCGCGAACGCACACGGATTGGCGGCACCAAGGGGATCGTTGCCTATGACTGGGCACCCGATAGCAAGGCGATCCTCGTGCCGGTCGATGGCGATTTGTTCATCGCTGATCTGGACGGAAAAGTGACGCGGGTAACCAACAGCCCAGCTGGCGAGCTCGATGCGAGCGTTAGCCCCAAGGGCGGCTTCGTGTCGTTCGTGCGCGATCAAAATTTGATCGTGCTTGACCGCGCTACTGGCAAGGAGCGAGCGCTCACTAGCGATGGGAAAGGGACGCTCAGTTGGGGTGTTGCTGAATTTGTCGCGCAGGAAGAAATCGATCGCTACCGCGGCGCATGGTGGTCACCCGATGACAGCCGCTTGGCGGTCGCGCGGGTTGACGAAAGCGGGGTTGATATTGTCAGCCGCGCCGCGATTGGCGCGGAAGGAACGACTGTTTTTGATCAGCGTTACCCCCGTGCGGGTAAAGCCAATGCGGTGGTCGACCTCTATGTGATCAACGCCGATGGCAGCGGGCAGGTCAAGGTGGACTTGGGATCCAATCCCGACATCTACCTCGCGCGCGTCGATTGGGCGGCAGGCGGCAAGACCTTGCTCGTCCAGCGCCAATCGCGCGATCAAAAGCGGCTTGATCTGCTAAGCGTCAACCCTGAAACTGGCGCATCAAAAGTCCTGTTCAGCGAAACCGCGACCAACTGGATCAACCTCCACGACAATCTACGCGAGCTAAAGGATGGCAGCCTGCTCTGGACGTCCGAGCGCGACGGGTTCAGCCATCTCTATCATGTCAAGGGCGGCAAATGGTCGCAACTGACTAAGGGGCCGTGGATGGTGCGCAGCATTGCGGGCGTTGATGAGGCCAAAGGCCTGATCTACTTCACCGCCAACCGCGAAACGCCGCTTGAGCAGCAGCTTTATGCCGTGCCGCTCGCAGGAGGTGTCATCAAGCAGGTGACAGAAAGCGGCTGGTGGCACACGGCAGTTATGGACCGTGCCGCCAACCGCGCGATCATCGCACGGTCGAACCCGTCGCAACCGGGCCAAGTCTATCTGGCCGACGCTGCGGGCAAGCGGATTTCGTGGATCGAGGAAAATGCGCTCGGCACCACGCATCCCTATGCGCCCTATCTCGCCAGTCACACCGCGCCGATTTTTGGCACGATCAAGGCGGCCGACGGATCGACGCTGCACACCAAATTGCTGACGCCAAAGATTGAGACTGGTAAGACATATCCGGTGCTCGTGATCGTTTACGGTGGCCCCGGCGCGGGGCGTCAGGTCACGGGGCAATGGGGCGGGCCGCTTCAGCAATATCTGGTGCAGCAGGGCTGGGTAGTCTTTTCAGTCGATGGGCGCGGCACGCCTGATCGGGGGCGAGCGTTCGAGGGCCAAATCCATGAAAAGATGGGAAGCGTTGAAGTCGCTGATCAGCTTGCCGGGGTCGCATGGCTCAAGACGCAGCCCTTCGTCGATCCCAAGAAGATTGCTGTCTATGGCTGGTCCTACGGCGGATACATGACGCTCAAACTGCTTGAGGCTGCCCCCGGCACCTTTGCGGCGGGCGTATCAGGCGCGCCGGTGACCAAGTGGGAGCTTTATGACACCCACTATACCGAACGCTATATGGGCCATCCGAGCAACGGTGCTTATCCAAAAGCGGGGGCACTGGGCGATGCGGGCAAAATTGCTGATCCCTTGCTCCTGATCCACGGTATGGCCGACGACAATGTCGTGTTTGAAAATTCCACCGCGCTGATGGCTAAGCTGCAAGGAGCGGCGGCTCCGTTTGAAACGATGGTTTATCCAGGGCAAACGCATAGCGTCGGCGGGCCAAAGATCAGCGTCCATCTGTGGACAACGATCCTCACTTTCCTCAATCGCAACGTCAAGAATAAGGACTGAATTTACATGGGTTACGCAATCGTCGTCGCAGGAGCCACGGGCAATGTGGGCCGCGAAATGCTCAACATTCTGGCTGAGCGCGAATTTCCAATTGACCGGATCGCGCTGCTCGCTTCATCGCGCAGCCAGGGCGAAGAAGTTGAATTTGGCGATACCGGCAAAAAGCATAAAGTTCAGAATATCGAGCATTTCGATTGGACTGGCTGGGACATCGCGCTGTTCGCCATCGGATCGGATGCGACCAAGCTTTATGCGCCCAAGGCAGCGGCGGCAGGGTGTGTCGTGATTGATAATAGCTCGCTCTACCGCATGGACCCCGATGTGCCACTGATCGTGCCAGAGGTGAACCCCGATGCAGTCGATGGGTACAAGCGCAAGAATATCATCGCTAATCCTAACTGCTCGACCGCGCAGATGGTTGTCGCACTGAAACCGCTCCATGACGCCGCCAAAATCACGCGCGTCGTGGTCTCGACCTATCAGTCAGTCTCGGGCGCGGGCAAGGAAGGGATGGATGAACTGTTCGAGCAATCGCGCAACATCTTTGTCGGCGATCCCGCCGAGCCCAAAAAATTCACCAAGCAAATCGCGTTCAACGTGATCCCCCATATTGATAGCTTCCTTGATGATGGCTTCACCAAGGAAGAATGGAAAATGGTGGTTGAGACCAAGAAAATCCTCGATCCCAAAATCAAAGTCGTCGCCACATGTGTGCGTGTGCCCGTATTTGTGGGGCATAGCGAGGCGATCAACATCGAATTTGAAAATGAGATTTCGGCCAAGGAAGCGCAGGATATCTTACGCGAAGCACCGGGCATCATGCTGATCGATAAGCGCGAAGACGGCGGCTATATCACCCCCGTCGAATGCGTCGGCGATTTCGCCACTTATGTCAGCCGCGTGCGCGAGGATCCAACGGTTGATAACGGTCTCGTCCTCTGGTGCGTTTCTGACAATCTCCGCAAAGGGGCTGCACTCAACGCAGTGCAGATCGCTGAACTGCTCGGGCGCAAGCATTTGAAGAAGGGGTGAAGGGGCGCGATCGATTTCGAGCTTATTTCGGCACTGCGGCCTTCGCAGGCCTCAACACCAACACCAGCGGCAGGCAGCATAAGATGACGACCATCATCAGCTGGAAATCGTCAAGATAGGCGATCATCGCTGCCTGCCGGTTGACTTCGGCGTCAATCACACCGAGCGCCGCCGCGCCCATAGTGCCGAGCCGATCAGCACTTGCGGGATCGACCGAGGAAAATGTCGTCGCCGTAATATGGCTCGCAATATCCTGATGCGCGGTCTGGATATTCGCGCCGAGCACAGTCGTCAGCAGCGAAATCCCCATGCTGCCGCCAAGGCTGCGGAGCAGATAGAGGAAGCTTGATCCGTCGGTGCGTAGATGCCCGGGCAGGGTGGCAAAGGCTATGCCATTCATCGGGATGAAGACGCAGCCCATGCCAATCCCTTGCAACACGCCGATTATCACAAAAGGCTGCCAATCCATCACGAGCGTCCATTTGGTCATTTCCCAAAAGGAGTAAGCGACAAAGAGGAAGCCCGTGCCGATTATGATGCGCGGATCAATTTTGCCCGTCAGCCGCGAGACCACGAACATCGAAAACAGGATGCCAATCCCGCGCGGGGCGAGCAATATGCCCGTATCGAGCACTGAATAGCCGAACAGCCTTTGTAGCATCGGTGGGAACAGCGCGAATATGCCGAACATCATGATCCCAATGATGACCATGAATGCAAGCGCGGTCACAAAATTGCCATTGCTCAGAAGCGCCCGGTTGAGGATCGGATTCTTGGCCGTCATTTGGTGAATAGCGAACACCCATATCGCCGAGATGGCGATACCAAGCTCAATGCAAATTTCCCACGAATTGAACCAATCGGCCGCCGTACCGCGATCTAGCATCAGTTGGAGCGAGGCCAAAGCGAGCGCCAGCATCGAAAAGCCGAACAAGTCAAAATGCCGCCGCACAATCGCCTTTTTGGGCATCAGCCACCAGAGCAAGGCGATAGTGGGAATCCCGATTGGCAGGTTGATATAGAAAACCCAGCGCCAGTTATAATTTTCGGTCAGCCAGCCGCCGATGATCGGCCCCAGGATCGGCGCGACCATTATCCCCATTCCCCACATCGCCATGGCTTTGGGCGCGGCTTCGGGCGTGTTGATATCAAGCAGGATCGTTTGCGACAGCGGCCCGATAAAGGCTGAACATATCCCCTGCAACACGCGGTAAATCACCATTTGTGCAATTGTCGTCGCCGCGCCGCACAGCATTGACGAGACGGTGAAGCCGATCACTGCGGCGATGAAGAGCTGACGCGCGCCAACGCGGTCGGCAAGCCAGCCCGTCATCGGAATCGCAACCGCGCTCGCAATGATATAGCTGGTCAGCACCCAATTGATTGATTCCTGTGTCGCACCGAGGCTGGTTTGCATATGTGGGATGGCGACATTGGCGATGGTTGAATCGAGTATCTGGATGATCGACGCGCCCATCACTGCGAGCGTGAGCAGCGCCTTATTCTTGACCGGAAGCGCAGCTTCACCCACGAGCCTTAAGGCGCCCGGCTGTCGGTATCGATGCGGACATGGGCTGAAAGCCCTGCGATGAGCGTGCGGGTGGTGCTATCGTCAATTGCAATCCGCACGGGCACCCGCTGTGTCACTTTCACCCAGTTTCCATTGGCGTTCTGCGCAGGCAGTACTGAAAATTCAGATCCGGTTCCCGCGCCAATGCTCGCGACATGGCCCTTGAGCTTGAGTTCGGGATAAGCATCAAAGGTGATTAGCGCGCTTTGCCCCACCGCCATTTTGGCAAGATCAGTTTCCTTGAAATTGGCTTCGATCCATCGATCATCGACGCCGACAATGCTGACCGCGGGCAAGCCCGAAACAAGCATCTGCCCCACTTGCAACCGGCTGGCTTGGCTGATGATCCCAGCGCGCGGGGCACGGATTTCGGTGCGCGACAAATCGAGCAACGCTTTTTCGCGCTGCACCCGCCCTGCAATCACCCCCGGCGCATCGCCTGGCGCTGCCGCCCCTGTGGCGAGCGCCGCGCGTGCCTTGCGCGCATCGCCTTGCGCCTTGGCAACCCGGCTCCGCGCTTCGCTCAGCGCATGTTCGGCCGCTTGCAACCGCGCGCGCGTCGTAAAGCCGCGCGCCATCAATTCGGATTGCCGCCGATATTCGGTTTCAAAGAAAGCCACATCCTCGCGCGCGCTATCGATATCGACGCCGCTATTATCAAATGTGGTTTTAAGCCCAATCATTTGCACCTGCGCGCCCGCAATCATTGCATTGGCCTGATCAACCGCAAGACGGAAGGGCGCTGGGTCAAGCCGGAACAGCAAATCACCCGCCTTGATCAGCTGATTTTCCTTCACCTCTACCTGTATGATCCGCCCGCCGACTTCTGAGCTGATCGATACCTTATCCTCTTTGACATAGGCATTGTCGGTCGACACGAAATGATCGTTGATGATGTAATAGTAAGTGCCGCCCCCTAGCAACAGCAAGGGCACGATCAGCATCAGCAGCAACCGCCCCCAGCGGCGCTTCTTTTTGACCGGTGTCAGCGTTTCAGCCGAAATGCGTGGATCAGCCTCAGCCATTTTGCACCTGTGGCGCGCGGCGGGTGACGTTGCTGCGAATGATATCAAGCATAGTGTGCAAAGTCTCTTGTTCAGCAGGCGAGATGCCCGTCAGCGCCTCTTCAAAAAGCCCATCGGCCAGAATGCGCAGTTCAGCGAGCAAAGGCCGTGCCTTTTCGGTCAAATAGAGCCGCCATGCGCGCCGGTCACCCGGATCGGCACGGCGTTCGACTAACCCGGCTTCGGCCAATCGGTCCACCATCCGGCAGAGCGTAATCGGCTCAACCTCAAGCAGTTCGGCAATCGCGCCCTGATTTAGCCCTTCGTGACGGATGAGCATGGTAAGCACGCGCCACTGTGGCCGCGTAACGCCAATCGAGCGCGCCCGCTGATCAAATGCGCGCCGCATCAGCCGCGCGGTATCGGCGAGCAATATTCCCAGTGAGTCAGACATAAGTAGACATTTAATAACGATGCTTATTAAAATCAAGCTTATTATGCGCGCGCCCCTTGACCGCGCTTCGCCAGCGCCTGATAGCATGGCCGCAGATAGCAAAATGGCAGGCCCGATTGTGACGCACCAAACGACTTCCTATTTGACTGCGCCCGATGGCATTCGGCTTGCCATTCACGAAATGGGCGAAGGGCGGCCGCTCTTGCTGCTCCATGGCTATTTTTCGGACGCGGCAACCAATTGGATCAAATATGGCCATGCCGCTTTGCTCGCCGCCGCCGGACACCGCGTGATCATGGCCGATTTGCGGGCGCATGGGGAAAGCGACAAGCCGCATGATCCCGCCGCTTATCCCAAGGATATTCTCGCCGATGATGGCCTGGCGATTGTCGATCAGCTTGGCCTTAGTGATTATGATCTGGGCGGCTATTCGCTTGGCGGACGCACGGTGGCGCGGATGCTGGCGAAGGGCGCCACGCCGCGCCGGGTGATCATAGCGGGGATGGGGCTCGAGGGTTTGGCGACGACCGGGCTTCGCGCTGCGCATTTTCGCGCCATTTTCGATGGGCTGGGCAATCATCCTAAAGGCTCCCCAGCGTGGATGGCCGAAGCGTTCCTCAAAACAACCGGCGGAGATCCAGTGGCGCTGGCGCTCATTCTGGATACTTTTGTCGATACGCCGATTGAGGTGATCAATGGCTGGCGCATGCCGGTGCAGGTGCTCACCGGAAGTGATGATCATGACAATGGCTCGGGTCCGAATCTCGCCGACATGCTGGCGGACCCCACGCTTTCGGTTGTGCCGGGCAACCATATGAGCGCCGTGACTAAGCCCGATCTGGGCCGTGCGATGGTCGATTTTTTGACGGCGTGAAGATTCCTCTTTCCTACAGCTAATGTTCTTTTTATGTTTCATTTTGCTGATTCGCGGTGGATCAGGGAAAAGAGGCATTAGTGATGGTTGAGACGGTCGTGATAATGCTGCTGTGGTTCGCCGCTTTCGTTTGCGTTGCCGCCTTGACCCGTGCGGCAGAGGCGGGCACTCTTGTGATAACAATGTTTCATGAGAGGGACACAAATATGCGATTCGTAACCGCAACAATGGCAGCCATTCTGGCATCGTCGGCACTTGCGTCACCGGGCTTTGCGCAAAGTGCGCTGACTGCGGCTGATGCTGACAAATTTGTCGCCGCCGCTGAGAAAGAATTTGCTGAATTTGGTGTGTTCAACGCGCAGGTGCAGTGGGTCAACAATACCTACATCACTGAAGATACCGACGCGATTGCCGCCAAAATTGGTGCGCAGGGCACAGAATTGTCTGTTCGCTACGCAACCGAAGCGGCGAAATATCAGGCGCTGCCTGGCCTTTCGTTTGACACCAAGCGCAAGCTTGATTTCTTGCGCGGGGGGATCGTTCTGCCCGCACCAACGACAGCGGGCGCGGCGACTGAGCTCAATACAATCGCGACGCGGCTGAATTCGGCATATGGCAAGGGCAAGGGGACGCTGCGCGACAAGCCGATTAATGGCTCGGACATCGAAGCCGAAATGGGCACCAACCGCAATCCGGTTGAGCTCGCCGAAATGTGGAAAAGCTGGCACACAGGTGTCGGCGCGCCAATGCGTGATGATTATGCGCAGATGGTAGCGATTGCGAATAAGGGCGCGGTTGAGCTTGGTTATGCTGACGTCGGCGCGATGTGGCGATCACAATATGATATGCCCGCCGATGATTTCGCCAAGCTGACTGATAAACTGTGGGCGCAGGTCAAGCCGCTTTATGATCAGTTGCATTGTTATACACGCACCAAGCTCAACCAGAAATATGGTGATAAGGTGCAAGCCAAGACTGGGCCAATCCGCGCCGATTTGCTCGGCAATATGTGGGCGCAGGAATGGGGCGATATTTATGATATCGTGGCCCCAGCGGGCGCGGGCGACATTGGCTATGATACCGGCGAGTTGCTCAAGGCAAAGGGCTATGACCCAATCAAAATGGTGCAAACCGGCGAAGGATTTTATAGCTCGCTTGGTTTTGCGCCCTTACCCGATACATTCTGGAAGCGCTCGCAAATTACCAAACCTGCCGACCGCGAGGTCGTGTGTCATGCCAGCGCGTGGGACGTTGACAACGTCGATGATCTGCGGATCAAAATGTGCACGAAGGTCAATGCGGGCGATTTCGTGACAATCCATCACGAACTTGGCCATAATTATTATCAGCGCGCCTATAACAAGCAGTCTAACCTCTATTTGAACGGCGCAAATGATGGTTTTCATGAAGCGATTGGTGATTTCATCGCGCTTTCGATCACGCCGCAATATCTGGTCGATATCAAATTTCTTGACCCCGCCAAAGTGCCCAGCGCTGACAAAGATACCGGCCTGTTGCTGCGTCAGGCGATGGATAAGGTGGCCTTCCTGCCGTTCGGCTTGCTCATCGACAAATGGCGCTGGGGCGTCTTTTCAGGCGCAATCCCAAAGAGTGCTTATAATAAGGGCTGGACTGACCTTCGCTTGCAATATCAGGGGATTATTCCGCCTGTTGCCCGCTCCGAAGCCGATTTTGATCCCGGTGCCAAATATCATATTCCCGGCAATACGCCCTATACACGTTATTTCCTTGCGCGGATCCTGCAGTTTCAATTCTACAAGGCGGCTTGTGATATCGCCAAGTGGAAAGGGCCGCTCCATCGCTGTTCCTTCTATGGCAATAAGGAAGTGGGCGCGCGTCTAAACGCCATGCTCGCGATGGGCGCGAGCAAACCATGGCCTGATGCGCTTCAGGCTTTTACTGGCAAGCGCGAAATTGATGGCACAGCGATGATTGCTTATTTCAAGCCGCTGATGACATGGCTGCAAGCGCAAAATAAAGGCAAAACGTGCGGCTGGTAATGACCGGCGCGACGGCGGGTTTTGGCCTGTTCGCCGCGCAAAAGATTGTCGAGGCCGGGCATGATCTGACCATCGGCGCGCGCGGCGAAGTGCCAGCGGCGCTTGCTGGCAAGGCTAAGGTGCTGAAGCTCGACATGGATGCGCTTGCCAATGTCGGTTCGTTTTGTGCCGCGTTGGGCGACGAGGCAATTGATGTTCTGATCCTCAATGCTGGATTGCAGCTCGCCAAGCCTGCCAAAAGTGCCGACGGCTTTGAACGCACTTTTGCGGTCAACCATCTCGCCCATTATCTGATGCTGCGGCTGCTCGTTGACAAGATGGCGCCCGGTGGACGCGTGATCCTGACGGGCAGCGGCACGCACGACCCTGCCGAAAAGACTCCGGTCACCCCGCCTATCCATGCCAATGCTGATTACCTTGCCTTTCCCGACCGCGACCCCGAGCCTGCCAAGGGCGTTCGGCAAGCGGGGTTCCGGGCTTATTCAACCTCAAAATTGTGCAATATCATGACCGCGCGTCAGGCCGCGCTCCGTTATCCTTCGCTTGGATTTATGTCATTTGATCCCGGCTATGTACCGCACACCGGGCTTGGCCGTGATAATCCCAAATGGATTGCAACACTGGTCAGTTACATCCTGCCGCTTACCATGGCGCGCGACCGGTCAAGCACCATCCCGCGCTCGGGCCAATTTCTCGCTGATCTGGCAACTCTACCCGAATATGCAGGCGGCCAAGGCGATTATTGGTCAGTACGCGGCACGGAGCTGCGCAAAATCGAACCCTCGCCACTCGCGCGCGACGCGGCGGCGAGCACCACATTGTGGGATGATAGCGCGCGTTTGGTTCGGCTTTAACGAAACGGCGGCTCGTTAAACGCGCGTAGTTTGCGGCTATGCAGCTTGGCGCCTTCGGCGCGCAACTGATTGCAGGCCTCAATCCCGATCAGCATATGTTCGGCAATAGCGCGTTCGTAAAAACGATTGGCTTGGCCCGGCAGTTTGAGTTCGCCGTGCATTGGCTTGTCCGATACGCAGAGCAAGGTGCCGTAGGGAACGCGGAACCGGTACCCTTGGGCGGCGATTGTAGCCGATTCCATGTCGATACCAACCGCGCGGCTCTGGCTGAACCGCAGCGCTGATTTGGAAAAACGCAGCTCCCAATTGCGATCATCGGTGGTGACGATTGTCCCCGTCCGCAACCGGCTTTTGAGCGTCTCGCCCGATTGGCCCGATACGATTTCGGCCGCGCGCGCCATGGCTTGCTGAACCTCGGCAATCGGCGGGATCGGAATTTCGGGCGGAAGCACATCGTCAAGCACATGATCATCGCGCAGATAAGCGTGGGCGAGCACATAATCGCCAATCCGCTGGCTCGGGCGCAGGCCGCCGCAATGGCCAATCATCAGCCAAGCTTCGGGGCGCATCACCGCCATATGGTCAGTGATCGTCTTCGCATTTGAAGGGCCAACGCCGATGTTGACGAGCGTAATGCCGGTGCCATCGGGGGCAACCAGATGCCATGCGGGCATTTGATGCCGCCGCCACGCGCTATCGGCGACTGCGCTTTGCGGATCAGGCGTGTCAGCGGTCACCATCACGCCGCCGGGGCATGATAGACCAGTGTAACGGCTGTCCGCCCCCAATTGCGCACAGCCCCATGCCACAAATTCGTCGACATAGCGGTGATAGTTGGTGAATAAGACATATCGCTGCACATGTTCAGGCGGTGTGCCCGTATAGTGGCGCAGCCGGGCGAGCGAGAAATCGGTGCGCAGGCCGTCAAACAGGGCGAGGGGGCGCGCTTCATCGGCACCATTTTCCCAGATACCGTCAGCAATTTCATCGCCAATATAGGC
>JBJXDU010000028.1:0-25540 GCA_046153565.1 Sphingomonadaceae bacterium | reverse complement strand
TGCCCATTATCGGCAGTTGCGGGGAACGGCGAAATGAACCGCCCGCCAATGCTCGCATAGCGGAACTTGTTGTTGACCGTCCATCCATCGGCAACATCGAACTGTGCTTCGAAGCCTATAGCTTTTTCAAGCGGGCGCTGGCCATCGCGGATGTCATCAACTTCACGGTTATTCTGGCCATCAAGCGTGACCGCGCGGGTGAAGAAAACGCTGTGGATCGTATCATTATTGGGGCTGAGGCCCGGCAGCGCTTGATAGCTTGGATTGGCATTGGTGCCGGTTACGCGAACGGGGCTTGGCAGATAGGCGATGGCACGATCATCGAGATATTTGAAATTAAGGCGGAAAAAACCACCATCGAACGTCTTGGTAATGTTGCCCTTGATCTGGCCGCCCTTGTTGCCGTCATAACCAGCGCGGCGCGGGCCTTCGCCAACGCGGTAGAAGCCGCCAACGTGGAAGCTGAGCGAGTCAGACAATTTACCACCATAATCAGCATCAAGGCGATATTCGCCGTAATCAAGGCCGCCGGTCAGTTGAACCGAACCGCCTTCCTGTTCGCCGGTCTTCGAAATCAAGTTGATGATACCACCGGGCGAGTTTGACGCAAAGGTTGAGGCAGAACCACCGCGAATGGCCTCAACGCGGGCGATATTTGTGTCAGCGCGCAGGAAAATATCGGCGTTACCAAAGGCAATATCGCCAAATTCAAGGATCGGCAGGCCGTCTTCGTGAAGCTGGAGGAATTTAGCGCCGCCAGTTGAAATCGGAATACCGCGCACCTGAATATTCGCATTGCCTTCGCCGCCTGACGATTCAGAGCGGATGCCGGGGATGCTGCGGAACAGTTCAGCCGCCGAGCGCGGTGAGGCGACTTGGATCGCTTCGGCAGTGAGCGAGCTCACTGAAATCGAGCTATCCAACCGGTTTTGCCCTTTGGCAACACCGGTCACGATGATCTCATCGGCTTGTTCGGCGTCAGCTGAGTCAGCCGCAGGCGCTTGTGCTAGTGCTGGCGAAGCGATTGCCAAGATGGCGGCCACAACAGAGGTGGCGACGCTTGCGCGGAAATAGGAAACCTTCATACGTCCTCCCGGAAAATTTGTCAGAGCGTTATTCACCCTGAAGGGCTTGATAAATTCTTTAACAATCGTTTGCAACGAAATTTTTGCAAACCTTTGCATGAAACCTATTCGCAGGGCAAAACTGTTACATTGTAGCAACAGCGGTTTTCTTGTGTCGGGATCATGCTGGTGCCAAAGCCGCCGATTTATCTTTCACCCAGATCATCGTGACCGCCGCACAGATCAGCATGCCGCCCCCCATCATTACGGCATTGCGGGGATCGTTCCCGAGGATATGACGATAAATCCAGCCAAAGGTCAGCCCGTTGATCAGCATCGGGATGACAATCATCATGTTGAAAATCCCCATATAAACCCCGGTTCGTTCGGGCGGAACGCTGCCGGCGAGGATCACATAAGGATTGCCCATGATGCTCGCCCAGCCAAGGCCAAGGCCAATTGCAGGGACGATGAGCGCAAGGTGCTGACCAAGTTGTGGCATGGCGAGCAGCTCGAAAATCCAAGGCGCTTGACCCGCCGGGCCACCAATCGAGGGCAAATATAACAGCCCCAGCCCGGCCACCATCAGGCAGGCCATATGCATCATCTTCGGGCCAAAGCGCTTGGTGAGCGGCACCATGGCAAAGGCGGCGGCAAAGGCGATCATATTGTAAAGCGCGCCAACCTGACCATTGGTGAGCGCGGCATCACGGAAACCAACCGACGCCTTGTCGCTGGTTTCGTAAATTGACCGCCCAATCGAGAGCACGGCATAGCTCCAGTAAATACTGAGGCCATACCATTGGAACAGGCTCATCCACGCCATTTGCCGCATGGCGCTGGGCATTTCGGTGATGGCGTTCCAGATTTCGGCCAAGGTCGCGCCAATCCCTTTCGGAGCAGCGGCAATTGTCGCCTGCTCCGCATCACTCAGCGGTAATTCAGGCACGCGCAGCACCGACCACAGGATTGTCGTAATCGACAAGACCGCGCCAATCAGAAACGATATATGCGTGATATCGGGAATGCCATGCGCATCGACCGCATCCTTGTTCATCCCGAACCAATAAACGAGGATCGACGGAGTCAGGAATGACAGGCTCTGCGCCAGACCAGTGAACGCGGCTTGGCTCAGAAATCCAACCTCATGCTGATCCTCATTCAACCGATCGCTCACATAAGCGCGATATGGCTCCATTGTAATGTTATTGCCGCCATCAAGCAGCCACAGCAGGCTCGCCGCCATCAGCAAGCTTGCGCTATACGGCATGGCCAGCAAGCCCAAACTGCACATTACTGCGCCGATGAGGAAGTAAGGCGTGCGCCGCCCCCATTTTGAATTAGTGCGATCGCTCATCGCGCCGATCAATGGCTGAATCAACAATCCGGTCATCGGCCCGGCCAATTGCAGGATCGGAAGCGAAGCTTCATCCGCGCCCAGATAGCTGTAAATCGGCACCATATTGCCCTGCTGCAACCCGAAACTGAATTGCAGCCCGAGGAAACCCAGGTTCATTTCAATGATGCGTATCAGAGACAGGCGTGGCTTACGTGATGCGCCGTTCATATTCACTCTCCCGCGCGGTGCTTTGGCTATCCGCTTTGGCTAAGTCATACGCATCGCCCATCAAAAAACAACAAACGATTGCACGAATAGGGCATGCCGATAACCACCCCTTGCCTTGCCAAGGGAAAGCACGCAAACATGAACGGGATCGAGGTGGACATGAATGAGACGGACAGAGTCAAGAATATCACTGATCTCGCCAAGCTGGCCGGGGTATCGCCCGGCACGGTGTCACGCGCGCTCGCCAATTCTGAACTGATTTCAAAAAAGACGCGCGACAAAATACAAGGGCTTGCCCGCGAACATGATTTCCGGCCCAACGTGATGGCGCGTAATTTGCGGATCAAGCGCGCGGGCGCGATTGGCGTGCTAATCCCGCTTGGCCATGAAACCGCGCAGCATATTTCGGATCCTTTCTTCATGAGCCTGCTCGGCCATCTTGCCGATGCGCTCACTGAACGTGGCCATGATCTGCTGCTTAGCCGCGTCATTCCAACCAACCCCCACTGGCTGATCGACGTAGTCGATTCAGGGCGGGTCGACGGGGTGATCATGATTGGCCAATCGGATCAATCGGCGGTGATTGACACTGTGGCACAGCGTTTCCTGCCGCTAGTCGCGTGGGGCGCGCATTTGCCCGATCAACTCCATTGCTCGGTCGGCACCGATAATCGCAAAGGCGGCGCGCTGGCCGTGCAGCATTTGATCGAACGCGGCGCGAGGCGCTTTGCCTTTTTGGGCGATCCCATCGCGCCGGAAATTGCGCTGCGGCTAGACGGCGCGCGTGCCGCACTGGCGGCAGCAGGCATGGGTGATGCGCTTGAAGTCTTACCTGCCCACTTAACCGCAGAGACCGCGCACCCTGCGGTTAGCCAGTGGCTGAGTGAGATCGATATCGTTCCCGACGGCATTATTGCCGCCTCCGATGTGATCGCGCTGAGCACATTACGCGCGCTTCACGAACATGGCCACAAAGTGCCCGATCAGGTGCGCGTGATCGGCTATGACGACTTGCCACTGGCCAACCAGACCAACCCGCCGCTCACCACAATCCGCCAAGACTTAGTAGCGGGGGCAGCGCATTTGGTAGACTTGCTGTTCCGCCGGATTGGCGGCGAAAAGACCGACTCGGTGGTGCTTGAACCGCAATTGATTGTGCGCGGGTCAGGCTAAGCATAGGGCCAATCGAGCCTCACAAACGGAGCTATTCATGTCGGTTACCCAATGCCCTTTTCCGTCAGACAGCGGGCTTGACCGACGAATGGTGGACGCCGTCTATTTTACCGATTCTTACCGAGCACCACTGCGCGATTCGTCCGCGAGCATGACTGATATTTTCTTTGATCTTTTTGGTCATCATCCCACATGGGCTAAGTCCATCCTCCTAGTCCGCAACCGCATAGTCGCCCTATTTGGGCTGGATGTGCCAAATGATGAAGACATACTCGATCCGAAACGGAAAGAGCGATATGCTGTCGGTGATACGATCGGGCCATGGCCGATTTTCGCGCTAACTGACGATGAGCTCATTGCCGGGCGCGACAACCGTCATTTGGATTTCCGCCTATCTCTCCTGCGCCAAGGGCATGGCGACATGTCGACTGTCACTGTCTCAACGATATGTGACGTGCACAATGTGGGGGGCAAGATTTATTTGTTCTTCATTGTCCCCTTCCACAAATGGGGGGTGAAACAGCTGATTTTGCGCGCGATAAAAGCGGGACGCTTGTGATCCTTGGTCGTGTGCACGGGAGCACAAGGCGCTAAAGACTCTGCGCCACATCCATCGCCAGCGCCAACCCACCGAGCAAGCCAGCGCGGTCGCCCAGCGCCGGCGCAACGATAATCTGTGAAGGCACTCCCCGAAAATAGGCTGAGCCTAGCTGTGTCGCCGTCGCCTGCACGCGGGGCAGCAATCCCGCCGCGCCCATCACGCCGCCACCGAGGATAATCTTCCCCGGCTCCATGATTGATTGCAGCGTCACGCACATCTGCGCGATATACCAAGCGATGATCCCGTGGCCTGGATGATTAGCGCCAAGTTCCGATAGCGACACGCCCCACCGCGCCTTGATCGCCGGGCCACTTGCCAGCCCCTCCAGACAATCGCCGTGGAACGGACATATCCCCGCAAAGCCGCCGTCGTCGGGGTGGCGCGCCGGGCGGATATGGCCCATTTCCGAATGCGATAATCCGTGCAGCGGCTTTCCCCCTACAATCGCGCCGCCGCCGATGCCCGTGCCGATGGTCACATAGACGCTGACCCGCTCACCCTGCGACGCGCCCCACCGGGCTTCGGCAAGGCCTGCGCCGTTAACGTCTGTATCAAATCCAACCGCCAGCGCGCAAGCACGCGCGACCCGCGCGGCAAAGTCACTATGGCTCCACCCCGGCTTGGTCGTGCTGGTGATATAGCCCCAATCGGGTGCGGCGCGGTCAAGTTCGAGCGGGCCAAAGCTTGCAATCCCGATTGACGTGAGCGCACCGTGACGCACCTGCGCCGCATTCAGCCAGTCGATTGTCGCGCCAATCGTTTCATCCGGGCTGACCGTATCAAAGCGCACGGTTTCGCGCACGTCAGCCGGGCCGCTGGCAATGCCGACAATGAACTTGGTGCCGCCGGCTTCAACACAGCCATAAAGCGGCGCAGCATCACTCATGTGTGGCTGGCGACGATCCGCGTCGTGGCTCCCTCAACTGCGATTGTCACCATGGGGGCGATAGTGCCACCAAAATGCCGCGCTCTCAAGGCTGGATCGGCATCAATGTCGGCGCCGTTTAGCCCCCAAAAATCGACGAAGCTGATCACCTCAAGCGAGGGCAACACTTTCCAGCCATACGCCTGACGCGGCTCGGATTGGGGATTGGCAAGCACCAGTCCTGAGCCATTGAGCGGCTGATATGGCCCGAACAAGGACGGTGCGACCATGCCATAAAGCCCGGTTGGCCCGCGCGGACCATCAGGCGCAAAGACATGCGCCTGCGTCGACCAGAACAGATAGTAGAGCCCGTCACGCACAATGAGGTGCGGCAATTCCAGCTCATGCGCGAGGCCGCTTGCATCGACGAGCGGTGCCCGCAGCGCGAACGTCAGGCCGGCATCATCGTCAGCGGCAGCGATACCAATCACGCCGTCATAATTGACGGCGTCCGCGCCGTCGGGTGCCGATCCAGTAAACAGCAAATAGCCTTTGTTGTCAGCTGGATCGCGGAACCAATAGGGATCGCGAAAACCCTTTATCAACCCGCCGATCGGCGCATTCGTAGCAACATCAGCATAGAGACGGCCATCACTCACCACTGACTGCGTCAAATCCTGCCATTGCGTCACGCGAGGCTGCGGGCCGGTCAGATCAAGCTTGCCCGTCGCGTGGAACAGCCGCTGTTCATAACTGTTGGCCGTTTCGCCGCGGCGGCCCGTCGCGGTAAACCACAAAGTGACCGCGCCGCTATCCGCGTCAAGCCGTGTCGAGCCTGACCATTCGCGGCTGCCGGGTGAAAAGCCATCGGGGAGCAAATCACCGCAATCGTGCCATTGGTCATCAACGCAGTGCAGCAATCGCAACCGCGCCTCATTATGCCGCGCGTCAGGATCGGCGCGGCGCGGCGCGGAAAGCACGACCCACAGGTGCCCCCCCGCAACCGCTGCAACCGAACCATTATCATGCTGGACGGGCCAGATATCCCACAGCGTCAATCCAGCAATCGCGCGCAGCAGATCATCACGGCCAATGATGGGAGCCTCAGGCCGCGCCGCCGTTGCCAGAGATGCCATCTGCGCGGCCGTCCACTGGCTACCCCCGGCACTCGTTACAGCGACGTCAGACAGATTGACCGTCAACATGAAGCAGCGACTATTTGTTTCATGCCACCAGCCGTAACAATCCATTGCAGAGATTACAACAATCGTTTGCACGACCGCCAAAGCTGATTGTTGATCGGCGGCAGAGGCGGGGATGACGAAAGGCGAATTGTCTCATTGCAGGACGATTCACCTCGAAAAGCGCTGGAATTTGAGGGCGAATCAGTGTAAGACTTTGTTAAGTAAAGCGTAAAAAACATTTATTTTTGGGGATTTTCAAAATGACATTTATGATTCGCTTACTGGCGTCTGCTGCCCTTTTGTCCACCGTGGCAGCTCCAGCGACGGCCGCCCTTACTACATTCACCAACCGGGCTGCGTTTAACCTAGCCGCAGGGATGACAACCACCGAGACATTTAACAGCTTCACATCTGAAATTAGTTTCCGGACGACGCCGCTTACCGTTGGCGGCTTCTCGCTAGCGGGCTTTGGCACGCAATTTGATCGCAATTTCATTGACATTCCGCCACCGCAGTTTTCGGTTTTTAACATCGATGGCACCACCAATGTAAATGCGGCGACAACGGGCGATGGCGGGCTGACCTTTTCGTTTGCTGCACCCATAACTTCTTTTGGTGCTGATTTTGGGGCCTTTCAAGACGATGTAATCCGATCGTTCATCACCGCAGGCGGCATTACGCTGACACCGCCGGTTCAGTCGGGCAACACAGTCTCTTTTTTCGGTTTCACATCTGACACAGCCTTTTCAACAGTGCGTTTCTCGGGAAGCAACAACAGCGACGGCTTCTCGATTGACAATGTTAGCTACGGGCTGACCGCTCCGGTGCCAGAGCCAGCAACGTGGTTGATGATGCTGATGGGCTTCGGCTTGGTCGGGGGCATGATGCGCCGCCGCACTTTGGTGCGCGTCGCCGCCTGATTCTCCTTGGTTAAGCCAAACCTACGATAGACAACCCCTCGGTAACTTTGCCGGGGGGTTGGCTTTCATCGCACGACCGCAAAATGATAGAGAAAAACCGTTTCAGGGACAGTTAGGGGCAATTGTATCCCGAAGCTGATGAGCGCATCGCCCGCTATGGCGGCTCCCGCCCCCGTCAAATCGAGCGCGTCGACAACCGACGGTGATGATTTTAGCGCGCCTTGATGGGGCCAGATAAGACGAACGCGATATTGCAAAGTCGGATCGAGTCCCTGCGCATAGATCCGATCAGGCAAAGTGGCCGCGTGCCCGCGCAGGAACGCAACCGAATAAAGCGCTTCGGACTGGTCAGCAGCAACCACCCCCATCACATTTAGATAATCAGGCGCGTCGAGCCGATACAGATCGCCGTTATGGATCAGCTGACGGTGCGCCTTATGCAGCGCAATCGCACGCGTCAGCTCCTCAAGATCGCGCTCGCCTTCGCTCAGCAAGTTGAGCTCAAGCCCCATATGCCCCATCAGCGCGGTGCCCGCGCGCATCGCCATTGACAGCGTTCGCCCGGTAATATGGCAATGACGCGGGCCAACATGCGCGCCGATGACATCGAGCGGCAAGAAGAATGACGCACCGCGCTGGATCGCCTGCCGGTCAATCGCGTCATTGCTATCCGATGTCCAAATCCGGTCGGTGTGCGCCAAAATGCCCATATCGGGCCGCCCGCCGCCCGACGAACAGCTTTCAATCTCGACGCCGGGGTGCGCGGCGCGAACCCGGTCAATCAGCGCATAGAGCGCCGCCACTTGCGCATGCGCGCGCGCGTGTCCGTGGCTATCTCCGGGGTGGTTGAGATCGCGGTTCATATCCCATTTGATATAACCAATCGCATAATCAGACAGGAGCGCATCAATCCGGGCGAACAAATAGTCGGCCACTTCAGCACGGCTGATATCGAGCACAAGCTGATGGCGGAACGGCACCTGCGCAACATCCTCTACCCCGAGCGCCCAATCGGGATGTGCGCGGAACAAGTCGCTATCAGGATTGACCATTTCAGGTTCAAACCAAATCCCCATTTCCATCCCCAGCGCGGTGACGTGGTCAATCAGCGGCGCAAGGCCGTCGGGATAAACAGCGTCGGACACCGTCCAGTCGCCGAGCCCGGAGCGATCATTCCGCCGCGATCCAAACCAGCCATCATCAAGCACGAAACGTTCAACCCCAACCGCCGCCGCGCGCGTGGCGAGTGCCTTCAGTTTGTCGATATCATGATCGAAATAGACGGCTTCCCACGTATTATAGTGAATGGGCCTTGGCTTGGCGCGTGTTGAGGGGCGGAGGATATGCGTGCGAACATGCGTGTGAAAATGGCGACTGAGCGTCGAGAGACCGAGAGCAGAATAGCCCGCCAGTATGTCGGGGCTGGTATAGCTATCGCCCGGGGCAAGCCGAATTTCGCCCGGCAAGAACAGCGCGCCAAGCGAAGCCAGCACGCGACTATCGCTCAGTGTATCAACGCGCAGCCGGTGGTTGCCGCTCCATGCCAGATGCAGGCCATAAGCCTCACCCGACGCTTCGTTGGTAGACGGCGTGCACAGGATTAGCGCGGGAAAACTGTCATGCGACGTGCGCCCGCGCCGATTCTCGCGCACATAGCCACCACTGAACCGCGATAGCCGCTCACGCCGAAATTCATCGGACCAGCGGCCCGAAAAGCCAATAATCTCGGTCATTGGTTGCGCGATGGGCAACGTCGCCGTCGCCATTTCAACCAGATCAAGCGGCGCATCACCAGCGTTGGTCAGCGTCGATCCGATGGTGACCACGCCGGTTAGCGGGTCAAGGCTAATCGCATAAACGAGTTCGAGCTGGGTGCGACCATCTGCGCACGCAATCCGCGCTGTGTTTTCAGACGGGGTGACCGCCTGAACATCAAACCGGCTGGCCCAATCTCGCCCATCGCGGTGCGCGGCGAAACCGGTTGGCCCGAGGAGGCCCAGCCCCGGCTCCATCGCAAGCGAAGCGGCAATGGGCACGTCCGCACTACCCGGCCCCCCTTGCCGCGTCGCAAGGCGGATCAGATCGGTAACCGACGATGTGTGGCTAAGTCGTTTGCCCCAGTGAATGATATGCGGAGGAGCCCCGGGCGCGCATCCGATGATCAGAGTCGTTTCCCCGCCATCTAATCGAATATGATGCATTGACGCTCCCTTACAATTGTTTGCCCATGCGGATCATCGGGATGGTCAGCCCTTCGCGCGTCACGGCATCTAACGGCGCCACCTCAACAAAACCAAAGGCACGGTAAAGCGGCACACCCGCCATCGTTGCCATCAGCTCTACCTTCGAAAAACCCGCCGTGCGCGCCGCATCCTCGCAAAGCCGAAGAATGCGAGAGCCAATGCCCCGCCTGGCAAAATCGGGATCGGTATACATGGCCCGGATTTTGGCAGCATCGGTTGCGGGGTCAAGCGGCAGCGGGGCGCGGGCGACAATAGAATCGTCCCCGCCGAACAGCGTCGCGCGCCAGCTCCAGCCACCACAACCAACAATGCGTCCGTCCGCTTCAACCAGAAAATAGGTTTGATCTTCAACCAATTGCGTATCAAGCCCCATCACTTGATCACTGGCGGCAATCTGTTCGGGCGATAGAAATCCCTGCTGCAATTGCGCAATAGACCGCGCCATCAATGCGGTCAGTTGGGGTAGATCCTCAACTTGGGCCAAGCGGCTGGTGACGGGCATGTCAGACATCATGCTAATAGCCAGCCACGCTGCCCACCGGCAAACGCGGATCGATGGCACCGTAAAGCGTGTCGCGTCCAAAGGGGGCTTGGCCAATACCGGGGCCCCCTACCAAAATCGCCGCAATCTGATTTTCATACCCCATCCGCTCAAGCTTATGCCCGCGCGCCGCAAGCGACGCCATCGTATCTGGGCTGAGCGCATTGGTTTCATAATATAGAACGTCTGGCAGCCACTGCGCGTGAACACGCGGCGCATTGACCGCCTCGGTCACCGTCATTGCATGATCGACCATGTTGAGGAAAACCTGGAGCACGCCAGTCGGAATATGGCTGCCCCCGGGCGTGCCGAGTACCATGACGAGCTTGTTATCCTTGGTCACAATTGTCGGGCTCATCGACGAAAGCGGCCGTTTGCCCGGCGCAATCGCATTGTTGGCACCCTCGACGAGGCCGAACATGTTCGACGCGCCGGGCTTTGACGAAAAATCGTCCATTTCGTCATTGAGCAAAATACCCGTGCCCGCTGCTGTCACCCGCGCGCCGAACCAATCGTTGAGCGTATAGGTGAGCGAAACGGCATTGCCCGCCGCATCAACAATGGAGAAATGGGTTGTGCTGGTGCCCTCATGGTCTGCGCCCGGAATACCAAGCGAGGCCGACGGGGTCGCCTTGTCGGCGGCGATGCCTTTGCGCAGTTCGGCCGCATAATCGGGCGAAATGAAGCGTGCGACATCAGCCTTCACAAAATCGGGATCGCCCAAATTGACGTTGCGATCATGAAAGGCGCGGCGCAGCGCTTCGGTGAAATAATGCACGCCTTGCGCTGAATGAAACCCCAAGGCAGCATTGGGATAGCCCGCCAAGATGGCGAGCGTTTCACAAATCACGACGCCGCCTGAACTGGGCAGGGGCGCGGATATGATGTGATAGCCGCGATAATCGCATTCGGTCGGCGTGCGTTCGATCGCGCGGTAGGCCGCAAAGTCGGCGAGCGACAATATTCCGCCGCCAGCCTTGCTTGCCGCCACAATCTTGCGCGCAATGGCTCCCTTATAGAAAGCGTCGGGCCCGCTGGTGGCGATGGCTTGCAAGCTATTCGCCAAATCCGATTGAACCAGCCTGTCACCCTTTTGCCACGGCTTTCCTCCCTTCAGGAAAATGGCAGCGCTGGGGCGATCCTTGGCAAAATCCGCAGCACCTTCATTCAAAAAGGCAGCATCGCCGTGATCAAGCACGAACCCGCCGCGCGCGAGCGCAATTGCCCCCGCCATCAACGTGGCGCGCGCTTTGGTGCCGTAGCTGGTGCGGGCTAATTCAAGGCCAGCAACCGTGCCGGGCACCGCGACTGCCAAATGACCACGCGCCGACAGGCCGGGAATGACCGCACCTTTGCTATCGAGATACATCGTCTTGGTCGCTGCCAGCGGCGCCACTTCGCGAAAATCGATAAAGCGCTGGCGGCCATCCTTCAGGCGGATCGTCATAAAGCCGCCGCCGCCGATATTGCCAGCCTCAGGAAATGTAACCGCGAGCGCATAGGCAACCGCAACCGCGGCATCGACCGCATTGCCGCCCGATTTCAGCACATCAACGCCAATGTCGCTCGCCAGCCGGTGCGCCGAAACAACCATGCCATGTTCAGCGCTAACCGGCGCGGGCGCGGCGGCCCCGACACTTTGCACGCCCAGCGCTAAACCGAGGAGCAAGCTGATCATTGTTTTTGCTATTCTCATAGCGCCTCACTCTCCCCAAAAAGAAAGGGCGGGCAAGCCGAAACTTACCCGCCCTCCAAAAATCGCAACTATGTCTTAGCTTAGTATTTGATCCTCAAACGTGCATACCAGAAGCCGCCGTTGATGCCAAAAGGCCCACCGCTACGGGGATAAATCTGGCCATCGGCAGTGCTGCCCGTCACCGCAAAGATCGGGTTAGCAGTCGTCGGCGCAATCCGGTCAGGCTTGGTATTGAAGATATTATTCGCGCCGAGCGTTATCGTGTAATTTTCAGCAATTGTGTAGCTGACATCAAGATCGGCGGTTGCCTTTGCGCCAAACACTTGCCCTGGATAGTCATTCTGCACGCTCCATGAGCTATAATAATTGCCACGTGCATTAATCAACAGATCTCCGAGCGACCATGCACCTGACAAAACCACGCGATGCTTTGGCGCAAAATTCTCAATATCGGAAACCTGCACTGGGCTAATCACGGCAGGATCAGCCCGCGTAACCTTATTCTGGTTAAAGTTATAAGCCAGCGTTAGATTCAATTTTCCAGCGCCAAGTTCAGTCCGATAGGTGCCGATAACATCAACACCCTTGGTCGACGTATTCGGTGAGTTGGTGAAGAAGTTGACATCACCACCAAGTCCGACAGCGGCAAGTGCCGGGTTGGCGTTAAGGCGCGCCTGAGTAACGGTGAAAGGTTGCGAAATGAAGATCCGGTTGCGCACGTTGATGATATAACCATCGACCGTCAGCGTGATATTCGAAGCAGGTTTTACTACGAAACCAGCACCAAAATTGGTCGATTTTGCTGGCACTAGCGGCCGTGAACCCAGCGCTACCGAGATCGGATTATTCACCTGGAACGTTCCGGTCTGAACCTGATTACCGGCAACGAAATTCGTCGTCAGCACTTCGGTGTTGCTTTGTCCGGGCGATGGCGCTTGGAAACCAGTGCCAAACGTCCCCCGTATCGAGAATGCATCGGACACACGGTAGAGCGCATTGGCCTTACCAACAAATGTGCTTCCGAAAGTATTATAGCTTTCAAAACGTCCGGCCAAACCGACAGTCAGTGCCTTGGTAATATCGGTTTCAGCACCAACATAGATCGCATAATTAGTCTGACGGAATTTGCCGACTGATGAAGGGCTGTTGCCGCCATAACCGCTGGCAGCGGGGCTGAAGCGGACTGTTGAGTCAAAGGCGAATACGCCGGGCGTTGTTTGACGATACAGGTCTTGCACTGCAAATGGCCCAGCGGCAAAAGACTGTGTGTCGCCTTGGGTCGCTTCATAGGTTTCACGGTGATATTCAGCACCACCTGACAATGTAATCGGGCTAGCGAAGCCGACTTCGACTGGATAGGTCAAATCAAGATTTGCGGTAAATTCACGCTGGATCGTTGAGCCGAAATTGAAACTGGTCTGCGTTTGCGGCCCAAACGATTGGTTGAGTGAATTAGTGCCCGACAGCGCAAGCGAAGTGCGCGCCAAAGTCGCCGACAGATCATAAGTAAATCCGCTGTCTGCCTTCCCCTTGAAACCCAATGTGCCAAACGCTTCCTTGTTCACACCGATAAAGCGCGGCGTGAAACCAGCCGGATAGAGCGTCGAGAAGTTAAACACATTGGTGTCGAGCACGAAACCGCCCGCTGGGCAAGTTGGGTTGCCAGTCGGGCAACGTGTCAAATAAGCGGGATGCGCGAAGGCACTATTGCGCCCTGGCGAACTCGTTGCCGGCGTACCGCTGCCATTATCTACGACAAATGGCGTTATTGCCGCGATGGGCGAACGATAGTTGAAGCTCTGATTCGCGCTGCTGCGTGCCACGACGACTGTAAAGTAGACTTTGCTGTCAGAACCGACGTCATAGCCAGAGTTTAGCACAAGCTTATAGCTCGTCGAAGGTGACGATCCGAAAACCTGAACAGGCTCTCCAGCGGCAGCGCCTGGCAGCTGCGACGCTAGTGCGGGGAAGGCGGCAGCAAATTGAAGCGCAATCGGGCGGGTCGCGTTGCGAATGGTTTGCCCATCATCGCTATATTCGCCCGAGACGTTGACGAAGCCAGCATCACCGAGCTTATAGCCGAAATTGGCGGCAAGCTGCTTGCTCTTACCGTCACCCCGGTCATAATATTGGCCGTAGCGCGCTTGCAATTCGAACCCTACATCATCGCGGAAGCCGTAGTTGAGCACGCCGGCAATGGCGTTGGCACCATATTGAGCGGTCGCGCCTTCGCGCAGAATTTGCAGGTTCTTGACCGCAATCGCGGGGATCGACGAAATATCTGAGCCGTTTGAGCCGTAGCTGAGTGCAGTATCACCGCCCGAAAATGTCTGCACCAGTGCCGAACGGTTGAACCGCTTGCCATTGAGCAGCACGAGAATTTGGTCGGCAGGAAGGCCGCGCAGCGACGGGGCGCGCACGAAGGTTGACGCATCAGAAATCGTATTCTGGGCGGCGAAGAATGAGGGAACGACATTCTTGAGCGAATCAAGCAAGTTCGATGAAGGCTGTGTAGACAGGTCGGCAGCGCTGATCACATCAACCGGTGACGCGGAATCAGCAATCGTCCGGTCGGTGCGGCGCGTTCCAATGACGATGATTTCCTTGGCCGGCTCTTCATCTACTGCGTTGGTGCCGCTGGTTTGCGCCATTGCGGGGCTTGCCGAGAACAAAGCGATGCTGGCAACAGTTCCAATGAGAAGCGCCTTAGTGGCGACCGAATTTGTCGTGAGTCTTGACATATAGTGATAGTCCCTGATTACATTTTGTCGTTGGGCGTCGCCGAATTCAATCGCGATACCCATCGAAGCGGACGAGGCTACCGCATTGCAACATTTCGTCAAGCGAGCCGGAGGCAGGGGGATGACGATTTTTGTCCGACTGTTGTAATTTTGCCGACATTTTATAATAGGCCATGGATCATGCATATCCACCATCAGCCGCTTGCTCCCGCAGCGCCTTTGATTAGTTTTGACCAGTTTTTGGCGGTTGATGTTCGCGTCGGTCGCGTCCTGACCGCAACGCCTGTTGTCGGTGCGCGCAAGCCATCGTTTCGGTTATCTATCGACTTTGGCGCCACAATTGGCGTTAAGACGTCTGCCGCCCAGATCACTGAACATTACACGCCCGAGACGTTGGTGGGGCGGATGGTCGCCGCCGTTGTCAACTTTCCGCCGCGCCAGATTGGCAAAGTCATGTCCGAAGTGCTGACGCTTGGCTTTCCCGACGGCGACGGGGCCGTCGTGCTCTTCGCGCCCGATCAAGACGTGCCTTTGGGCGGACGGTTGTTCTGAAGTGACCACCTCACATAAACCTCACTCACGCGCGCGGACGATGTAGGGTTTGAGACGCGCACCGGTGAGTTCGATAATCGTCTGTCGGCGCAGTTTCGCCCGCGCGCCGCGCGCCGCCTCAACGCGAACGGTGAGCGGTCTTCCGACAAGGGTAGGGCTTGCACTAAGATCAATCGCGACGGTCTCTCCTCTGATCGCACGGCCCAGCGCCAATTCAGCGCTGGCTGCGTCCACTTCGTTATCGGCGGACACTTTAATTGCGATGGGCGAGGCAAAGCGCGGATCAAAACCGGCATTGCTGCCCGGATTGACCGTCGCAATAGGCGCGATTTTGGCGGCGAGCGCGGGGCCAACACCTGCAATCAGGGCCAGTTCGCCAATCGAGCGCAGCGGGCCATTGCGCGCCTTGATCCGGCGTTTTTCATAAACATCGCGCTCGGCCCCGCGCAATCGCGGCGCGCCATCTTCATCGCGCCAGTCAAGAAAGCCGTCAACCGCCTCCTCCATAGCGCCGCCAGACAAGCCAAAGGCAGCAAACATCATTTCAACCTGGCCCTTGTTGATATCGTTGAGCGCTATTTTGCCGCGCTCATCCTCAATCACGATTGTGAGAACCATATCATCAAAGGCAATCCGCCGCGGCTGGCCCGCGATTGACCAGCGTAGTGCCGGATCACGCGACGATAAGCCCTGGATCGCCAGTGCCAATCCGGCATCCGCCGCCGCCGAAAGCCGCGCACGATCAAGTTCGGCAGACGCCATGATGACCGTCCCGCGCGTCGCATTTATCATCGTCAGCGCCATCAGTGCGAACAAAATCATGCTCATGATCGCAACGATCAAAGCATATCCCTCTTCGCCTTTGCGCGGGGTCACGGAATCTGGCCGCTGCTCTTAAATGGTTCGAGGCTGCGAATTTTGGCGCGTAATTCATCGGTAATCGCGCGGCCATCATCGACCGAGCGAACGACGCGCGGTTTGAGCAAAACAATCAATTCAATACGATCTTCATTCTTGGTTTGACGGCCAAAGATAGCACCAACGATGGGAATCTGTGACAGAAACGGAATGCCGTTGCGGCCCTTGGTTTGCGTGTTGCGGATCAGCCCGCCAAGGGCGAGCACCTCTCCGTCTTGCACCGCCACAGAGGTCGAAATCCGCCGTGTCGAAATTGTGGGCGAGTTAATGCCCGTGCCGCGCGCCACCGAGCTATTCACGTCGCTCACTTCTTGCGCAATGTCGAGCAGCACAAGCCCGCTGCCATTCACGCGTGGCGTGACTTTTAAGATTACCCCTGTGTCACGATATTCGATTGAGTTGATTGTCGGCGCATTCGGATCGGTGGTGGCGGTAGAATTCTGCGTCGCGACGGGCACTTGGTCACCGACTTGCAGCGTTGCCGTCTGGTTATTGAGCACCAGTAGCTTTGGCGCGGACACCACATTGACTTTGGTTTTGGTTTCAAGCGTGTTGAGCACCGCCGATAGCGTATTGTTGCGCGCAAACAGGAATGAAAAACCAGGGACTGCGCGCACTAAGTTTGTAGCAGAACTTGAATCAGTAAGAACGGTGTTGGTGTTTCCTGACGTGAAATTCCATTGTAACCCGTAACGCAGATCATCGGTGAGGCTGACTTCGGTGATCGCGGCTTCGATCAGCACTTGGTAGGGCAGTACATCAAGTTTGCGCAGCGCGTCTTCGATCACCGCAAATTCGCGCGGGGTGCCGAAAACGATGATCGCATTATTATTGTCATCGCTTGATATCGTTGCCTGAATGCGACCACCATTGCTTGTAGCGGTTGACGTGTCGCTTTGCGGCGGCGCGCCTGACGGCACTTGTCGGTTTGTGCTTAGTCCGTCTGGCGATGCTGTCCGGTCATTTGATCGTCGACCATTATTGCTCGCATTGTTGTTGCCATCAGGATTGCCGCTGAATTCAATTGCAGGCTGACCATCGCTGGTCCCATTTGACGTAGAGTTGCCAAAAGCCGTGTTTATCGTGCGGGCGAGATCACGTGACCGGCCATTTTGCACCTTGTACACAAATAGTTTCGGTTCGTTATTTTGCCCTTCGCGGTCGAGCACATCGATCCAACGGTTAACATCATCAAGATATTGCGGTTGGCTGCTGACCGCAAGGATACCGTTGATTTTCTCCATCGTGATCAACCGCACCAGCCCACGCGTTGGCGCGTCGGGCGCATTGATAAGCTTTTCGAGCTCGGGCACGATCAAGCGGCTATCGGTGCGCTTGGGCACGATGAGCGCGAATGACATGGCGCGGAGCCAGTTTACATCAAATTGCTGCAGCAAATCGCGCGCGCTTGTCCGCTGTCCCGACGTCCCCGACAGAGTCAGCACATTACGCGAGGGGTCAGCCGACGTGACGACGCCGGGCAAAAGCGGATCAAGCATGCGCTTCATTTGATCGGCGTTGACGAAGGCGAGTTGAAACACTTCGTCACCAAATCCAATTGCGCTTTCACCAATCGTGCCGGTGCCGCGAACACGGTCAATCTGATCGATAATATAGCCGCCGTTTTGCCGAATGAGCGCTAGCCCACTGTTCCGGAGCGCATCTTCGAAAAAGGCAAGCACCGAACTGCGCGCAATTGGTCGCGGCGTGACGACGGTCACCGCCGTGCTGAGGCCGGGTGCGACGGTATAAGGCAGGCCTAGAACGTCACTCAGCACCGATTTTGCGACCGCGCGGATGTCAGCCGACGGGAAATTGAGCGTTACATCGCCACTGCGTACTTTTGGCGCCACGGTCGCGGGCATCATGGGCGGCGGGATTGATCCAGGAACAACGGTTACCGATGCGTTATCTTCGGGCTTATCTTGCGCAATCACACTCGGCGCCAGACATAAGAGCACAACAGCCAGCAGGCGGATTGGGATATTTGTGACCATCATCGTTCATCCGATTGTTGAGTGGGCTGTATTTGTTGATAGGCTTGTGATCCGTTAGCAAGGGGTAGCACAAGCCGTTCTTTGCCCCTTACAAACGTTGCGCTATCGCGGCCAATCGCGACCAGCGTCCAGCCGCGATATGTGTTGCGGATACTGATCGTTGCAGGCGTGCCTTCGCTATCTTGCATGACCACGCGCGCAAAGCCGCGAACGCGCACGATGCCAACGGCGCGCGCACCGTCGAGCGGTGCCTTGCTCTCCGCATCGGCCTTCGCCGTTCCGCCGCGCACCGGGGTGAACAGGGCATCGCGCAGGATGATCGGATCAGCGAGCGTCCGACCGGGTTCACGCTCGGGCAAAGGCCGCGCAATTACGCGCCCCGGAGCCGAGACCAGCTCAACCTCCGGCGGCAACGCAAATTGCAACCCGGCCATCAGCACCAGCACCGCTGATAGCAACGCAGGCAACAATGCGCCGTTACTGCGTGTTGGAAAGGCTATATGTGCCAGCGGCTTCAATTCTTACATCCAATATATCAAGTTTGCCGGACTGTGTGGCCCGGTCGGCAGAAATGGTGAGCGTGGTGATGACGAGATAGGGGACATCATTTTGGAGTTTTTCGAGCAAGCCCACAAGCTGCGCCAGCGTCAACCGGCATTCGGCCGCAGCCCGCACCCAGCGTGCACGATCAGGGACATCTTGCATCGATTTGAGCTCAGCGCCCGCATTGGTAATCTGCTCGGCCATGCGCTCCTTCAGCGCCTCGACCGCTGCGGCGGCTGTGGGGGCCGCAATGTGGAACCGCCCGTCGCTAAGCTTTAGCTGTTCGGCCTGCGCGCGCAGTCGCGGCAGGCTCGCCATCAGTCGCTCATTGGCGGCGAACGTCTGGCCCAGACGGATGCGCGTTTGCGCCCGTTCGGTAAATCCAGCAGCAATGGGCGATATGATGATCAGCCACACGAACGCGATCATACCGATTAACATCAGGATCGCCACCAAGCGCCGTTCGCGCAAAGACAGGCTCGACATCATTGGCCCTTAATCTCTGCGCTAATGTCAAACGGCTGACCCGTTCCAGATTCAGCGGCACCCTCACCCGTTGACGCGCGAATGTTGGTGAACCGCCCGCTTTTGCGAAGCGCGCCCAGCAGGTCAGCGTCAGCTTGTTTATATCCCGCTATCCGCACCACATCCGCGCTTATGCTATAGCGCTGCACCCAGACCCTCGCGGGCACTAGCCGCGTCACAAAGGCCAACCGCGCGAGCGCGTCATTGTGCTGGCGTTCGACCAAAAGGCTCGCCCGAAGCTGATCTGCTTGCGCAATTCGCCCGGCGGCGGCGCGCGCACCCGACGCCGATTGCGATTGCGACTCAACCAGTTCAGACAAACGCGCAACACTTTGCATGTCGAGATAGATGTACAAGCCAAGGTTAGCCGCGAACAATAGCGCCACCACCGCCCACCAAAACGACGCGCCAGAGCCGCGCGCAGGCACGCCGCCGTCGCTTTGCATCGCTGGCAAGAAATCAAACCGGGCGTCACCATCATCCATGACGCCCAAATAGGCCGGTACAAACCCAGCCACGTGCGCCGTGCCGACAATCCTATGCGCCAATTCTTTGGGGATGGCCGCAATCTGCACCAACCGCTTGCCATCAACCGGCGCGTCATTGCCAATTGAGACGTCAACATAGGCGCTATCGGGCTGAAACGGCATGAGCCGGTCAAGATCCAGCAGCACCATTTTGCGAACGTCAGCCTCGCTTAAGGCGGGCATCTCTACGCGGCGGACGAGGCACGCATGCTCAGGCACGTTGATCGCCACCGGGCGCAGCGCTTTGTCATCAGCCGCCGGCGCGCACGCTTCGCCGCCCAGCCACAATGTGCCATCATCCTGCCAATCGGCAATCCGCCCCCGCACTTTGCGCGCTTTGGGTTGCAGGACACGCGGCAACATCGCGCTCATTTCGGCGACCCACCATCGCCACAATTCGCTGGCGCGCTGGCCAAGCGTCGTCATGTCGAGGTCAAGGACTGTGCCCGTTTTCACGTTTGCCCCGCACAATTGCCTGAGAATCGATCAATCTGACACGACGAATTGACGGTCGACGCGGGGCGGACGATCAAATCGGGCCACACACGGCTGTCACCCTGTTTGAATGTAACGCGCAACCGCACCAGCTCGGGTGGCTGTGGCCGTTCGATCCATTCACGGCGCCACCGCCTTTGACCATCTGGCGGGGCCGCCCCGAAATAGTCAATGTCGAGCGCTTCGACCCCGGTGAGCAGAACTGTCGGCGTCCAGCCCACTTCACCTGGCGCATAAACGTCGATCCGGTCAGCGACATCAAGCACTGAATAAAGCACCAGATCACCTGGCGCACTGCGCACCAATCGATATCGTTCAACGCTGGTCGGCCGGGTTGACGGCGCTGGTGGCGCGAAAAAACTGAAGATATTGGCGCCGCCGCGCATGTCAACGATGGGGTTAAACGTATCAAACCGCGTTGAAGCGACGATCGCTTCAATCCGTTCGCGAATGATCGTTTGCGCGGTCAAGACCGTTTCGGCGCGCTCCGATTGGCGCTTTGCCCGATCAGCCATCGTCCGCGTCATAATCAGGCCCGATAGCAAAAGACCCGCCGTCGCACTCAATATGACAAGGCTGACGAGCAATTCAACAAGCGTAAAGCCGTTCGAATGCGCACGCCTGATCACGCGACGATCCGTAAGGTTCTGAGCGTGACCAACGGAACGCCTCGCTCACCCCGCCCCGCTGACACGGTGACCAGTTCAAGCGGCACCGATGCATTGGTGCCGGCTTGATAGGGCGAAATCGTCACACGCCATTCGATGGTCCCGGTCACCCCGCGCGTTTCACCAAAGGATGTCGACGCGCGCGCATCAGCGGCCGACATTTGTGATTGCGCCACCAGCAACGCCAGTCGACGGTCTTCGATCATGCGGCTTTGCTGCGCACTCGCCGTAACCGCTTGAAACGTTACCCCCAGCATCGCTGCGATAATGGCAGCGGCCACCAAGGTTTCTGCAAGCGCAAAACCAGTGTTTGACCGCGATACCCTCACTGCGCTGTAACCGCGATAAAGCCGGTTGTGGGGTAAATGACATAGTCTGTGCGTCGATTGTCGCCATTCAGAGTCAGCTTGCCACCATTTGACGTACCGTCTGCGTAAAACACGATGGCTCGGTTTTGCAGCGATGCGAGACGAAGTGCGGCGGCCAGCGGCGGTCGAACGTGCCCGTCCACACTCACCGACTGGCCACCGGGTGACACAACAAGGCGTGCAGCCCTGCCGCCACTGATCGCCGCCGCGCGCGTTTCCTTTAGCGCCAACGTCACGCTGCTTTGCCCCGCGCCAAATTCCTGCGCACGCATCGCAGATCGCAGCGACGGATAGCCAATGCCACTGATCAACCCGACAATGGCAACGACAACCAGCGCTTCGATCAGGGTGAAGCCATTGTGATGCCGCTTACCAATTACCGACATCTTTGGCCTCGCCCGTGCCGCCCACGGCCTTATCCGACCCTAGCGAATAAACATCGATTTCGCCGTGGTCACCGGGCACCTTGAACAAATAGCGGTTCTGCCAAGGATCGGTGAGCGCGCTCGCCTGCGGCAAATAGGGGCCGTTCCAGACCGGTACGGATGGCGGCGGTTTGATGAGGGCATCAAGCCCTTCTTGCGTCGTCGGATAGCGCCCCGCGTCAAGCCGAAACAGCTCAAGCGCCGCCGCCACATTCTTGACCTGCACCGACGCCGTCTGCGTTTTTGAGCTGCCAAGATATTTGATAACTTGCGGGCCAACGATAGCGGCCAGCAACCCGAGAATCGCCAGCACAACCAAAAGTTCAAGCAACGTAAAGCCTGCTTGCGGCGACTTTATCCGGCAATTGCGCATGTTCAGGATACCACCAGATCGTTAAAACCAAGGATTGCCGTCATTATTGACGCTATTATCGCTGCGACCGTGACTCCAAGAATGACAGTTATTGCGGGGGTTAGCAATCCAATCAGCCGCGTCAATCGGATTTTGACATCGCGGTCGAGCACGTCGGCAAGCCTGCCGAGCATTAACCCTAGCTGCGAAATCTCCTCCCCCGTGCGGAAAAACCCGAGCGCTAGTTTGGGAAAAACGCCCGCCGCAGCGAGTGGCGCGGTAAGCCCCCCGCCTTCTTTAATCCCCCCGGCGACTTTGCCGACAGCGTCGCTAATGACACGGTTTCCAATTGAACGCTGCGCCATCGCCATTGCGGTTGGCAGCGGAACGCCGCCGTCAATCAGCACGCCAAGCGCGCGCGCAAAGCGTGCTGTATCGATATAGCGAATGAGCGTCCCCACTTGCGGCAATCGCAACAGGAACGCGTCAATACCAGCCCGCGCCGCCGGTCGCCGCAGCCATCCCCGCACACCAAAGCCGATCAGTACCACCGCCAGCAGCCAGTAAAGCCCGTTCGCGCGCAATGCTTGGCTAGCGCTCATGATGAAGCGTGAGGAAGCGGGCAATTTATCGCCCGCACCTGCGAACAGATTCTCAAACTGCGGAACAACGAACAGCAGCATCATCAGGATGACCGCGGTGGCAATCGCAAACAAGATCAAAGGATAGATCATTGCGGTACCGATCAGCGTGCGCAGATCATCGGCTTGCTGCAGCGCATCGGCCAGACGCGCGAGTGCGGGGCCAAGTTTGCCATCGGCCTCCCCCGCTTCGGCCATCGCGCTGGCCATTGGCGGAAACAGCCCGCCGCGCTTGGCCATGGCGCGTGACAGCGGCACGCCTTCCTTCACTTCCTTCAAAATCGCTTCAAAATCACCGCGCAGGCCCGGATGCTCGACATTTTCAATCGCAAGCGCCAGCGCACGATCAAGCTGGAGCCCAGCCGACAGCAACACCGCAATTTCCCCGATCGTTTTAGTGACGACAAGGCGCGCCTTAGCAGAAGCCTGTGTTGGCGCAGATGGCTTGGCCAACGAAGTGGGCGAGACTTCAATCGGCGACAGGCCTTTGCGGCGAATGGCGGCAAGCGCACTCGCCTGACTATCAGCCTCAATCTCGCCTGACACCGTCCGCCCGGCGGCCTCAACAGCCCGGTACGAATAGCTTGCCATCAATAACCCTCGGCTACGACGCGCAAGACTTCTTCGATGGTCGTGTCACCACTTCCCAGTTTGGCAATCCCATCGCTGAGCATTGAAGACAGCGCGCCCCGCTTCGCCGCGCTCACAATCTCGCGTGTGTCGGCGCGCTTCAGGATCATCGGCGCGACATCATCATCAATGATCAGCAATTCGATCAGCGCAATCCGGCCGCTATAGCCCCGGTTTCGGCACACTGGGCATCCCACCGCCTTGTAGAATGTGAGCGATGGTAATGGCGCAAGACCCAAGGCAGCGCACTGCGTTTCGCTCGGATGATATCCCTCGCGGCACTCACGACATAGCCGGCGAACGAGACGCTGAGCGAGGACGGCACTCAGCGTTGATGTCAACAGAAACGGTTCAACATTCATGTCGAGCAAGCGCGTTACTGCACCAGCCGCCGTGTTGGTGTGGAGTGTCGACAAGATGATATGGCCGGTCAGCGCCGATTGCACCGCAATCTGGGCGGTTTCCAAATCGCGGATTTCGCCCACCATCATGACATCGGGATCTTGCCGCAAGAATGACCGCAGCGCGGCGGCAAAGGTCAAGCCAATCCCGGCATTGACTTGTGTTTGCACGATGCCGGGCAAGCGATACTCAATAGGGTCTTCGACTGTCAAAATCTTGCGCGCGCCTGTGTTCATCTCGGAGAGCGCGGCATAAAGTGTCGTCGTCTTGCCACTGCCGGTGGGGCCAGTGACGAGCACGATCCCGTAAGGTTTGGCCAGCGCATGCCGCAATTTATCCGCCATGGCATCGCTAAACCCAAGCGTGCCAAAATCGAGCGCGAGGTTGGCGCGATCAAGGATGCGCATGACCACGCTTTCGCCGTAAATCGATGGGGCAGTGGCGACGCGCAAGTCGATTTCATTGCCCCTGACCGCAACACGCATGCGGCCATCTTGCGGCAAGCGTCGTTCGGCGATGTTGAGGTCAGCCATCACTTTAATCCGGGAAACAAGCGCGGTTCGCATCGACGCTGGTAGCGCAGGTGCTTCAACAAGGACACCGTCAACGCGCAAACGGATCACGACGCGGTCTTCGGTTGGTTCAACATGAATGTCCGACGCGCGCGCATCCACCGCATCAGCGATCAGCCGGTTGACCGCGCGAATGACCGGCGCATCACTGACGAGATCGCGCAGCCGTTCGAGATCATCTTCATCGGCACTTGCAGCGGCTGCTTCGCCCGATGCGTCAGCGGTTCCGTAAAGCCGGTCGATTGCCGATTCGATGTGGCTCGGCAGCGCTACCACCCGCCGGGCGGGCTTACCGAAAGCAAAACCCAAGGCTTGGGCAGCAAAATCGTCAAAGGGATTGGCCAGCGCCACGATCACATGATCATTTTCAATTACAATCGGCAAGGCGCGCATATCGCGCAAAAATGATGCCGACAGGTCGGCGCCGCCAAGCCTGCCCTTTGGAAAGGCAGCGGGCGTTAGCAAGGGGAGCTTTTGATGATGTGACAGCGCTTCGGCCAACGTGACCTCCGCAATCAGCCCCAACCGCGTAATGACCGAATCGAACCGCTCACCGGTTTCGCTCGTCACCGATGCGGCGCGCGTAATGGCTTCGGCGGGCAGCAAATCGTGAATGCGGACAAACGCCTCAATCGACGTCGGATTCGCAAGGGCCTTGCGCGTCGTCAAAATGTCCATCGCGCTCATGATCTTAACACCCATTCACTCGACCTGTTCGAAGGTTAAGTGAACCATCTCCTTCGCGTTGGTCAACCAACTTAACCAAAAATCACACAAATCCACGCTCGGGTGCTGACCGGCGAAAACGACGAGCGGTTCATCGCACATTCACACACCTTTGTCCCAAAACGGTCCAGTTGCCCGTCAAAACGTCGGAATTACGTCGTCTGCTTGACCCTCATCGTCGCGAATAAATTCTATTCATAAGCTTGCAACCAGAGGCCGTTTGGATTAGTCCCCATTTTGGTCGTACAGCGTTATGATAATCCCATGAGGATTTGTTAGGCGTTTCACAACAATAAAAATAGTCGCATCAAAATTTGCTCGTTAGCTAGAGTTAACGGATGGATTACTGCGTTTGAACAATGTTCAGTGTTCACCTAAAACGAATGATCGAGTAAGACAACATGAAGAAGATCATGGGACTATTGTTGGCGACAGCGTTTGTCATGCCAATGACGTCAGGTGCTGCTTTTGCTGATAAAGGGCTGTCAGCCCGTCAGCGTGCAGAGCTTGGCCGTGACAATATGAATGAAGAAACGCGTCAGCGGCTTGTCGAAAACGCCCGTCGGCCGATGCCACGTGCGGCAAATACATTTGCTCGTTTGCT
>JBJXDU010000027.1:0-14845 GCA_046153565.1 Sphingomonadaceae bacterium | reverse complement strand
CGCGATGGTTTTGCGTAAGCGACGATGCCATTGACGAGCAACGTCGGCAGGCTGAGCAGCTGAAACCACCAATTGCTCTGGAGCACAAAGCCTGCAAACAGCATGACCGCGATTGATGGCAAAAACATAAACAACATGAAGGCAAAAATTCGCAACACGATTAGCAATTTCATTTCAGTCACTGTCCTGCTTTGCCCGATGGGTATCGGGCGACTGGTTTCGGATGGATTTGACCAAAAGTCTGTCAACGACAGCAGGGGTGCCAAGCGGTTCCGTGGGTGAAGATTGGCAGGCTTTGTGCCTTGTCTCAATCACCACTTTGTCCCCCTTGCCCTGCACGCGAGGGCGCGCTATAAGCGACCCAACTTCTCGACATCGGTAACTTTGACGAGGCTGGTTCCACTCTGGAATTGGCGGCACGAACCTATGGGAATTGAATGGCAGATATCGCCAAATTGACGGCACTGATCGAACCGCACGCCACCGCAATGGGGCTGGCACTGGTGCGCGTGTCGATGTTTGGCGGGAAAAGCGATCCGACGCTCCAAGTCATGGCCGAACGTCCCGATACGCGCCAGCTGGTGATTGAGGATTGCGCTGAACTGTCGCGTCGCATATCCGAAATGCTTGACGAGGAAGATCCGATTGAAGAGGCTTACCGGCTTGAAGTCAGTTCGCCCGGCATTGATCGCCCGCTGACGCGCTTTGCCGATTATGTCGATTGGGAAGGCTTTGATGCGCGGCTCCGGCTCACCGAATCGGTGATGGGCCGCAAGCAGGTTGATGGCCGACTGGGCGGCGTGCTTGACGATGATGTGATCATCACCACGCCCAAGACGCAAGAAACGCTGATGATCCCGTTTGACAAGATTGCCAGCGCGAAATTGGTGTTGACCGACGCCCTGATCAAAGCAACCGCGCCGCTTTCCACTGAAGGCGTCGATAAGATTTTAGAAGAAGGATAGACGAAGATGTCCAACCCGATTTCCGCCAACAAGGCTGAATTGCTGGCGATTGCCGATGCGGTGGCGAAGGAAAAATTGATCGATAAGGCCATCGTGATCGAAGCGATGGAGGATGCGATCCAGCGCGCGGCGCGGGCACGCTATGGTGCCGAAAATGATATCCGTGCCAAGATCGATATCCAAACCGGCGACATGCGGCTGTGGCGCGTTGTTGAAGTCGTTGAACAGGTCGATGACTATTTCAAACAGGTGAGCCTTGCTGAAGCCGCCAAGCTTCAGGCCGATGCCGTGATTGGCGACTATATCGTTGATCCGCTGCCCCCGATAGAATTTGGCCGCATCGCAGCCCAGGCCGCCAAGCAAGTCATTTTCCAGAAAGTGCGCGATGCCGAGCGTGACCGCCAGTTTGATGAATTCAAAGACCGGGTGAATGAAATCATCACCGGCGTCGTCAAGCGCGTTGAATTTGGCCATGTTGTCGTCGATTTGGGCCGTGCCGAAGGCGTTATCCGCCGTGACCAGCAGATTCCCCGCGAGGTAGCGCGCGTTGGAGACCGCGTCCGCTCGCTCATCATGTCGGTGCGCCGCGAAAGCCGGGGGCCGCAGATTTTTCTTAGCCGCGCGCATCCTGAATTCATGAAGAAGCTCTTCGCGCAGGAAGTACCCGAAATTTACGATGGCATCATCGAGATCAAGGCCGCTGCGCGTGATCCGGGCAGCCGCGCGAAAATTGGCGTGATCAGCCGCGATAGCTCAATCGATCCCGTCGGCGCGTGCGTCGGCATGAAGGGCAGCCGCGTTCAGGCGGTGGTGCAGGAAATGCAGGGCGAAAAGATCGATATCATCCCCTGGTCCGAAGATGTCGCGACCTTCGTGGTCAACGCACTACAACCCGCCAACGTCGCGCGCGTTGTGATTGACGAGGAAGAGGGGCGGATCGAGGTTGTTGTGCCTGATGATCAGCTTTCACTCGCCATTGGTCGGCGCGGCCAGAATGTGCGCCTCGCGTCGCAGCTAACCGGCTCAGCGATTGATATCATGACCGAGGCGGACGCGAGCGAAAAGCGGCAAAAGGAATTCGTCGAACGCTCCGAAATGTTCCAAAAGGAACTCGACGTTGACGAAACACTGGCGCAGCTACTGGTCGCCGAAGGCTTCGGCGCTTTGGAAGAAGTCGCCTATGTCGAGGTCGCCGAAATTGCGAGCATCGAAGGCTTTGACGAAGAACTAGCCGGCGAACTCCAAAACCGCGCGCAAGAGGCGCTTGATCGCCGCGAGGAAGCGAACCGCGTGCTGCGTCGCGAACTTGGTGTCGAAGACGAAATCGCCGCTATGCCGCATTTGACCGAAGCGATGCTCGTCACACTGGGCAAAGCGGGGATCAAGACGCTTGATGATCTGGCTGATCTGGCAACTGATGAGCTGGTTCAGAAGAAGCGCGTTGAGCAGCGCCGCAAGCCAATCCCCGGTAAAACGCCGCCGCCCGAACCAAAGGGCGGGGTGCTCGCTGAATATGGTCTCAGCGAAGAGCAAGGCAATGAGATCATCATGGCCGCGCGCGCGCATTGGTTTGAAGATGAAGAGGGAGACGCTGATGCGGTCCCTTCCCAATGACCCGCCACACGAACCTGAGCGTCGCTGCGTAATCAGCGGAGAGCGTGGCCCCAAATCAGGGCTCGTTCGCTTGGCACTTGGCCCTGATGGTCAGGTGGCGGCCGACGTGCGTGCGCGGGCCGAAGGGCGCGGGGCTTGGATTGGAGTTGACCGGGCCACGCTAGAAGTCGCCATCACCAAAGGGAAGCTGAAGGGCGCGCTCAACCGTGCGTTCAAGACGAACGATATTGTTGTTCCCGCTGACCTTGCCGAGCGTATCGAAGCCGCGCTTGCCCGCAACGCGATTGATCGGCTTGGCCTTGAAGCGCGCAGCGGCGCTTTGCTGACGGGCTCGGAAAAGATCGAACAGGCCGCGCGCAGTGGCAAAGTCTATTTGCTCCTGCATGCGAGTGATGCTGCAGCAGACGGCAATCGCAAGCTCGATCAAGCGTGGCGTGTCGGGTCGGATCAAGAAGGCAGTGGCCTTGGCGGCTTGGTTTTGAGCGTTGATCGGTCTATACTCGCCGCCGCATTAGGGCGTGAAAACGTCGTTCACATCGCGCTAATTGATAAGGCGGCGGCGGCACGCGTTCGCGTCGCGCTTGATCGGTGGCATTATTTTATCGGACGTGAAACCGTTGCCGTGCCTTGCGAAATTGTTCGCCAAGGTTCATCGGGCGACGGCGCAGCGGATTTAAGTGAAGGGCTTTAGGGCAAAACGAATGAGTGAAACCGAAAAACCAAAATTGGGAATGCGCGCACCTTTGGGGCTGAAGCGGACTGTTGAAACGGGCCAAGTGAAGCAAAGCTTCAGCCATGGCCGTTCGAACACAGTCGTGGTCGAAGTCAAACGCCGCCGCATCCTTGGCAAGCCTGGTGAAGCCGAAGCGCCCGTTGCCGAAGTCGCAGCGCCCGTCGTCGCGCCTCCGCCTCCGCCCCCATCACCTCCGCCGCCGCCCCCGCCATCATCGCTGCTCACGCGTCAGGAATTGCAGACCAAGCTGCTGCGCGAAGCCGAAGAAGCGAGGATGAATGCGCTTGAAGAAGCGCGCCGCCGCGAAGACCGGTCAAAGGTCGAAAATAACGAAGAAGAAAAGCGCCGGATCGAAGAGAATCGCAAGGTCGAAGAGGCTGCGGCTGAAGCGGCGCGCCTTGCCGCTGAGGAAGCTGCCAAGGCGCCTCAGCCAGAGCCCGAAGCGCCACAACCACGCGCTGCCGTGCCTGAACCGACCGTTGTGGTCGATGATGAGACAGATGAGCGCGGCTTCCGGCGGCCTGTCGGCGGCGCGCCCGCCGCTGCGCGTCGTCCTGAAGCTGCACCGCGCCCCGCACGTGGACGCATTGGTGGTGATGATCGTCGTCAATCGGGCAAGCTTAGCGTTACGCGGGCGTTAGATGACGGTGAAAACGCGCGCGCTCGCTCGCTTGCGGCACTAAAGCGTGCCCGCGAAAAGGAAAAGCGCTCGCACGGCAGCGGCCAGCCACAAGCCAAGCAAATCCGCGATGTGCAAATCCCCGAAACGATCACCGTTGCCGAACTCGCCAACCGAATGGCCGAACGGACGGTTGATCTGACCAAAGCCTTGTTCAAGCTCGGCATGCCGTCAACCAGCACTGATACGATTGATCAGGACACAGCCGAACTGCTGGTCGCGGAATTTGGCCACAATTTCGTGCGCGTTTCGGATTCTGACGTTGAAATCGATGCCGCGCTTGATGTCGATGCGCCCGAGACTTTGAAACCCCGCGCGGCGGTGGTGACGATCATGGGCCATGTCGATCACGGTAAGACATCGCTGCTTGATGCGCTGCGCGGCACTAATGTCGTGTCGGGCGAATCGGGGGGGATTACGCAGCATATCGGTGCGTATCAGGTGACGCTCAAGGACAAGTCACAGATCACCTTCCTTGATACGCCAGGTCACGAAGCTTTCTCGGCAATGCGTGCGCGCGGGGCGAATGTGACTGATATCGTCATCCTGGTGGTGGCGGCGGATGATACGCCCAAGCCACAAACGGTTGAATCAATCGCGCAGATCAAGGCGGCGGGCGTGCCGATGATCGTGGCGCTCACCAAATGTGACAAGCCCGATGCCAATCCACAGAAGGTGCGTGAGGCGCTCACGCAATATGAAGTGATCGTTGAATCGCTGTCGGGTGATATCCAGGAAGTTGAGGTTTCCGCGAAGGATCGCACCGGCCTTGATGAGTTGATCGAGAAAATCCAGTTGCAGGCCGAACTGTCCGAACTGCGCGCCAATCCTGACCGCGCCGCTGAAGGCAGCGTGATCGAGGCCAAACTTGATAAGGGGCGCGGCCCCGTGGCGACAATCCTCATTCAGCGCGGCACGCTCGAGGTCGGTGATATCTTCGTCGTCGGCACTGAGAGCGGACGCGTGCGGGCGATGGTTGATGACCAAGGGCGGCAGATCAAGGTGGCGGGGCCATCAATGCCCGTCGAAGTGCTTGGCCTTGGCGGCGTGCCGTCATCGGGCGAGACGCTGACCGTGGTTGAGAGCGAAGCGCGCGCGCGTGAAGTGGCGCTCTACCGCTCAAACCTCGCGACGGCCAAGCGCACGGTGTCGGCACCAGCCAGCCTTGAGGCAATGTTCTCCGCGCTCAAGGAAAAGCAAGCGCAGGAATATCCGTTGGTCGTCAAAGGCGATGTGCAAGGCTCGGTTGAAGCGATTGTGGCAAGCCTCAACAAGATATCGAACGACGATATCAAGGTGCGCGTGCTGAGTTCAGGCGTTGGCGGGATCACTGAAAGCGATGTAAGCACTGCCGCTGCCAGCGGCGCGCCGATCATCGGCTTCAACGTCCGCGCCAACGCAAAGGCACGCGAAATTGCCGAGCGGAACAAGGTTGCGCTCAAATATTATGACATCATCTATGATCTACTCGATGATATCCGTGCAGGCATGGCAGGGCAGCTTGGCCCCGAATATTTCGAAACGGTCGTTGGCCGCGCCGAAATCCGCGAAGTCTTCCCCGCAGGCAAACACGGCAAGGCGGCGGGTCTGCTCGTCACCGAAGGCTATATCAAGAAAGCGCTCCGAGCGCGGGTTACGCGTGATGATGTCATCATCTACAACGGCTCAATCGCATCGCTTCGCCGCTTCAAGGATGATGTACCCGAAGTGCGTGCGGGCCTTGAATGCGGGATCACGCTTGAGGCAACGACTGACATTAAGAAGGGCGATTTCCTCGAAACCTTCGAAGTCGAAGAGCGCGAGCGGGTGATTTAAGGGACACAGTGGCAAAACCCGCAACCCCCGAAACCCGCTCCGTCCGCTTGCTGCGTGTGGGGGAGCAAGTGCGCCATGTGCTGAGCGACATCCTCGCGCGCGGCGAGGTGCATGATGATGTGCTCGCTAAACATCTTGTCAGCGTTACCGAGGTGCGGATGTCGCCTGACCTCCGCCACGCGACGGTGTTTGTGAAGCCATTGCTCGGCTATGCTGAAGATGATGTGCTCAAGGCGCTGCGCACCAATACCGCGTATCTGCAAGCGCAGGTGGCGAAGGCTGTGAATACCAAATATGCCGCAAAGCTCAAATTCATTGCCGATGATAGCTTCGATGAAGGCACGCATATCGAAACCTTGCTCCGCGGCCCGCATGTGGCGCAGGATTTGGGCAGTCCCGAAGACTAATGGCCAAACTCTATTTCTATTATGCCTCGATGAATGCGGGCAAATCGACGACGTTGCTTCAATCGAGTTTCAATTATCAAGAGCACGGCATGCGCACGATGCTGTTCACCGCCGCGATTGATGACCGCTTTGCGCCTGGGGTGATCACATCGCGGATCGGGCTGAGCGCGCCAGCGACGAGCTTTGCGCCCGATACTGATATTGCCGCATTGGTAACGGCACAGCATTTGCACACACCACTCAGCTGCGTGCTGGTCGACGAAGCGCAATTCCTCACGCGACCCCAAGTTTTTCAGCTTGCTGCCATCGCCGATGACGTGGGCATCCCCGTCCTCGCCTATGGGCTGCGCACTGATTTTCGGGCTGAATTATTCGAGGGCAGCGCAGCCTTGCTCGCGATTGCGGACTCGCTGATCGAGCTAAAGGCGATTTGCGAATGCGGGCGCAAGGCGACGATGAATTTGCGCATTGACCAAAATGGCGAAGCAATCAAGGAGGGTGCGCAGACCGAAATTGGCGGTAATGACCTCTATGTCGCGCTCTGCCGCAAGCATTTTCGGGAACGTGTGAATGGATAATCTCTATGTGCCGCTGGCAGAGGGCGATCTGTCGCTTGTGCCGCTCACTGAGGTGCACCGTGAAGGGCTGCGCGCGGCCTGCGCTGAAGATAGCGAGATTTGGGAGATTTATCCGTTCAACTATGTCGGCGAGCAGTTTGACGTGCAATTCACCCTGATGATCACGCCGGGCCGCCCGCGCCGCTGCTATGCGATTCTGGCAGGCGACGAGATTGTTGGCATGACCGCATGGATCGACCACGGCGCGCCGGGCCATTCGATCGAGATTGGCAATAGCTATATCGCGCCGCGCATGCGCGGGACAGGCTTTAACGCGCGGCTCAAACGGCTGATGCTCAACCATGCCTTTGGCTGCGGGTTGATGCGGGTGGCGTTCAAGGTTGATGATATCAACAAGCGCAGCCAGGCTGCTGTGCTCAAACTGGGCTGCACATACGAAGGCTTGCTGCGCGCCGAACGGATCACCTGGACTGGGCGGCTGCGCCATACCGCCATGTTTTCGATCCTAGCCGATGAATGGTTTGCCCGCAATCCAGACGGCGCGAACGTCACAATCGTCTGCCAGATGGACGATATCCGCGCTTAGCCCCGGCGCGAGCCGACCATAACGGGCAGATAGGCCCAGAAACGCCGCTGGTGTGACGCTCGCCATCTCGCTGGCGCTAGCAAGATCAATCTGCATCATGCTAACGGCGTTTCGAACGGCGCTCGCCATGTCAAGCTGCGACCCGGCGAGCGTCCCATCGGCAGACCGCAAGGTGTCATCCTGCGCGGTAATAACGGCATTGCCCAACGTGAATGCCGCCAAGTCAGATCCCACCGTGGGCATCGCGTCAGTCACCAGCATCAAGCCTGCCGCGCCCTTAACGTGGTAAGCCGCGCGCAGCGTAGCGGGGTGAACATGGTGGCCGTCAACGATAATCCCGCAGGTCAGATCTAGATCAAACGCAGCGCCGACGACTCCCGGTGCCCGGCTGTCCAGCGGGGTCATGGCGTTGAACAAATGCGTTACCCCGCTCAACCCCTCATCAACCGCGCGCACCATATCTTCATAGGTTGCAAGCGTGTGCCCCGCCGCAACGATCACACCGCGTTCTACGAGCGCCCTAATGGCTCCGGGCGGGGACAGTTCGGGCGCCAGCGTCACCAGCGTCTTGCCGTGCTTGAGCGATGATAGAAGCGCCACAGCGCCATCATCAAGTGTGCGAAATTTGCTTGCATCGTGGATGCCACGCTTGCCTGCATTTAGGAATGGCCCTTCGATATGAATGCCGATGACACCGGGAACGCCCGCATCAATCGCCTCATCAACCGCGCTTATCGCTGTGGCAATTACGTCCAGGTCATCGCTGATCAGCGTTGGCAAAAGGGCGGTTGTGCCAAAGGCGCGGTGCGCGCGCGCAATCGCTTCAATGACCGCGACCGTCGGGGTGTCATTGAACAGCACGCCGCCGCCGCCATTGACTTGCGTGTCGATAAAGCCGGGGATCAGCATGCCGCCGTGCAACCGGTTCACGCTACATTCGCTCGGCACATCCGCTGTAGCCACAATGGCTTTGATCACGCCGCCCGCGACGATGATGGCATGTTCGGTAAGCCAAGCATCACCTGCCAGGACGCTGGCACCAACAAGCGCTGTCATACTCACCGCGTTTCGGTCACTTTGCGCAAGCTCGGCGGATGATCGGGGTCATAACCGCGCTGCACCGATAATGCGTTGATCAGCTTGTAAAAGCTTTGCACCATAGCGATGGGGCCGATGGCCGGATGGAGCCCCGATTGCAGGGGCAAGGGGCAAAGATCAGTCTGTTCGCCGCCTGCCACCGCAATCGATGCGCCGCTTGCGCGAAAGGTCGAAAGTATCGCGTCCAGCCCCTGCGCAGCTTTATCAAGTGGCGGAAAAACGAGCAACGGAAAGCCCTGCCTCACCAGCGCCATCGGCCCGTGCGCGACTTCGGCAATGCTGAAGGCTTCGGCGTGGATGCCACTTGTCTCCTTGAATTTGAGTGCAGCCTCTTGTGCCACCCCAAGCGTTAATCCGCGCCCGAGAATGAACATCGTGGTCGCACTGGCAAATAGATCAACGCCCGCTGACCAATCAGCGTTCCAGGCAGTGGCTAGCATGTCAGCCATGTTCGATACCGCCGCCTTCAGTTCAGAATCGCCGCTCCACACGGCCACCAAATGCACAATGGCAGCGAGCGTCGCGATAAAGCTCTTGGTCGCGGCAACGCTGGTTTCCGGCCCGGCATGGAGCGGCACCACGACATCAACCATCGCAGCAAGCGGGGAGGTTAGATCGTTGACAAAGCCAATCACCAGCGCCCCCGCGGCCTTTGCCGATGTCGCCGACATCAGTAGATCGGGGCTCTTGCCCGATTGCGACACAAGGATGAAAGGCTGCCTCTCCATATGAAGCAGCGGGCCACCGTAGATCGAGCTAATCGACGGGGCCTGCGAGACCGTGGGAATGCGTAGCCGCGTTTCGAACAGATATTTGGCGTATGTTGCCGCATGATCCGAACTACCTCGCGCGCAGGTAAAGATGATGCGCGGGGCCGCCCGGTGCAGCCGATCGGCTAGCGATTGCATCAGCGCCTGATTGGCCTCCCATTGCCGCGCAACCGCCGCACTTGCCTCACCGGCTTCGGCATACATGGCGGTTTGTTCAGCGTTCATCAGGCGATTGCCGCAACAGCATCGCGGAGTATGCCCTGATGCGCTATTAGCAACAGTCTCGCCGCCTCGGGCGACTGCCCCATCGCGATCAAAACCGCTGCCTTGATATCACGCCCCGCCAGATCAATCGCGTCACGCGCGTGGCTTTCACTGCACCCCGCCAATTGGCGGATAATGGCCAGGGCGCGCCGCAACAATTTGTCATTTGATATGACCATATCGACCATCAACCCTTGATACACCCTGCCCAGCCGCAGCATGATCGTGGTGGAGAGCATGTTCACAATCGCCTTTTGCGCGGTGCCTGCCTTCATGCGCGTTGATCCCGCGACCAGTTCTGGCCCGGTATCGGCAAGCAGGGCGTGGTGCGCAGCGGCGAGCAACGGCGTGTCTGGATTATTGGCAATCGCGATGGTGAGCGCCCCAGCCGCTCGGCTGGCCTCGATAACAGCGATGGTGAACGGGGTTCGCCCGCTCGCCGCAATGCCAATGACGATGTCAGCCGGGCCGACGCTGTGACGGGCCACATCGGCGCGTGCTGCATCGGCATCATCCTCGGCCCCCTCAACGCTGCGCGCTAGTGCTGCCATGCCGCCGGCAATCAAATAGCTAAGCCGGTAAACAGGCCAGCCAAAGGTCGGCCCCAGCTCGACACCGTCCTGAACCGCAATCCGGCCTGACGTGCCAGCGCCGGCATAAATGATCCGTCCGCCAGCGGCCAGATGGGCCGCCGCCGCGTCGGCCGCGGCTGCGATTAATGTAGTTTGGCTTTTGATCGCGGCAATCGCGGCCATCTGTCCCTCAAGCATCGCTTCAACCGCTTCACCGCTTGGCCATTGGTCAATCGCGGCAAAGCGGGCAATCACTGCCTCGGTGCTAGACATAGGGGCACCTTTCCTTGATGCGGATTGGTCAGCGACGGGTGCGTGATAACGTCGCTACCCGTGACTTATCGTGTCGCATGGCTGCGGGTCAAGGCGAAGCCAGCGCGAGAAGCCAGTGCGCGGAATTTTCGTAGTGCTGAGCTAATCAGCGTGGAGGTTGACGCGGCTGGCGTTTGGTTCCGGCGTTTTTTCGCCTAGGGCACACGCAAAATCCACAACCTTGACGCTTCAGCGCTCTCCCGTTACCCCTTTGGGATGAAGGTTGCCGTTCTCGATCTCGTCCCTCTTCACGCCACGCTGTTCGCAAATCTCGATATCGTGGGTGGACGAAAGCGCGGTGGTGCCGCGCCCTGGTGGCGATTTGGCTCACTTCGCCGCGCGACAAGGATCACGTCATGAATACTAATTTCGATGTAATCATCATCGGCTCGGGCGCTGCGGGCCTGACCGCTGCGTTGACACTCGCGCAGACCAAGAAGGTCGCGGTGCTTGCGAAGGGCGGGCTTTCGGAAGGATCGACGGCGTGGGCGCAGGGCGGGATTGCCGCAGTCCTCGAACCCGGTGATACGTTTGAAAGCCATATCGAGGATACGATGGTGGCGGGTGCGGGCCTCAATAACCGCAAGACCGTCGAGTTTGTGGTCGAAAGCGCGCCTGCCGCCATTGTCAATCTTGAGCGGCTCGGCGTGCCGTTCAACCTTGGCGATGGCAACGAACTGCACCTGACGCGCGAAGGCGGGCATAGTCACCGGCGGATCGTCCATGTTGATGATGCAACGGGCTGGGCGGTGCAGCAAGCGCTTGAAAAGGCTGCTTTTGCCAATCCCAACATCACACTGATCCCCGATATGGTGGCGATTGACTTGATACGGGGGCGTCACCAGACGCGGTTTTCGACGAGCGGTAGGATCCATGGTGTCTATGCGCTTAATCGCACCAGCGGAGCGGTCGAAACCTTTACCGCGCACGCTACCATGCTGGCAACCGGCGGGGCAGGGCGCACCTATCTCTATTCAACTGCGCCGCGCGGGGCCACGGGCGACGGGATTGCCATGGCGTGGCGCGCGGGATGTCGCGTCTCGAATATGGAATTCATGCAATTCCACCCGACCTGCCTGTATAACCTCAGCGTCAAAAACTTCCTGATTACCGAAGCGGTGCGTGGCGAGGGCGGACATTTGAAGCTGCCCACGACGGGCGAACGCTTCATGCCCAAATTTGATCCGCGTGAGGAATTGGCACCGCGCGATATCGTGGCGCGCGCGATTGATCATGAGATCAAGCGGCTGGGGCTTGATTATGTCCACTTGGATATCAGCCACAAGCCGCCCGAATTTGTGCGTGAACATTTCCCCAATATCTATGAAAAGCTGATGGGCCTTGGGATTGATATTACCAAGGAACCCATCCCCGTTGTCCCCGCACAGCATTATACTTGCGGCGGGGTTGTTGTTGATCTTGACGGGCGCACCGATGCGCCGGGGCTGTATGCGGCGGGCGAGGTGACGCAATCGGGCCTGCACGGGGCGAACCGGCTGGCGTCCAATTCCTTGCTAGAATGCTTCGTCTTTGGCGAGGCGGCGGCGCGGCACATATTAGCCAATTGGGATCGCCTGCCCGCGCCGCCCGCAATCCAGCCCTGGGATGCAAGCCGGGTGACCGATTCGGATGAGGAAGTTGTGATTCAGCAATGCTGGCGCGAAATCCGCCAGTTCATGTGGAATTTCGTCGGCATCGTCCGCACCACCAAACGACTCGAACGCGCCAAGCACCGCATCGATTTGCTCGCGCAAGAGATTGACGAATATTACAACGCCTTTCGCGTTACGCCAGACTTGATCGAGCTCCGCAATCTTGTCGAAGTTGCCGATCTTATCGTTCGTTCGGCCTTGGCACGTCATGAAAGCCGGGGGCTGCACTATACGCTCAACTATCCTGATCTGGCGGCGCAGGCGGTCGATACGATGCTGTTGCCCTGAGGCGGGGCAACGGCTCTATTGCGAATAGTTGCATTGGCCGCAGGTTGCCATTGGTGTGATCTGGTTCATCCGGCATGGATATCGCACTGCCTTTCGACCAAGCGCGCATAACCTCGAAGCCTTTGATTGTGGCCTATGCTGTCTTCATTGATTTGAACCCGCGCACTGGCTTGATTAGCTGCTTGCGCTTGCCATGATCGGCCTCGACTACATTGTTCAGATATTTCGTCTGTCTGCGGATCGTCGCCATGGGCAGCTTGCCTTCCCTTTTTGAGTTTCCCAATTCTTCAGGCCCTTGAGGGCCTTGCCTGAAAAGCGTTTGGCCGTCTTGGTGTTACGTGTCGTCGACAGATAGAAGTCGATCATTTCGCCAAACTTGCCAACAGCGCGATACAGATGAACTCATTTTCCTCTGACCTTTACATAAGTCTCATCAACACGCCAATTGCGGTCAATCGATGAGAGACGCTTTCAATACCAGCGCAGCCGCTGCTCTATCTCTGGCGCATGATGTTAAACCCAGCGGTAAAGCGTCGTGTGGTCGACATCAGCGCTGCGTTCCGGCAGCATTTCCTCCCAATTCCGGCAGCTGATCCCGCTTTTGCCGACACCTCAATCACGCATCAGTATGTTTTTGCAACAGAGCTGTCAGTAGCGCCCACCACTGGGCAGAACGAGCAAATGGAGCCCGTCCGAATCCGTCAACTTACACGGCTTGGCTCTGCCTTTCGCCGCTTTGATCGCAACCGCCGTCAGTCCCATGATGGTATCTCCATCTGACTGTTCAGCGATATACCATCATTTATACCATCAAATAACGCGGATGTAGATGGACAACGCCAAACCAATGGGGGCGCTATAGCAGGAAAAACCCGCAGAAAATAGGCGTTTAATGGACGCCAGCGGACAGCCATGGAGGCTATTCTGGTGACCCTACGGGAATCGCGGATGGGGCATAAATCATTGATAAAACGCAATTTATATTTTTTCGATATTGAATATACCAACAGATATACCCTCGCGTCCACCGGATGCAGGTGGATACGGACGGAATTTTCTCCGCTGGGTCATAAGCGAGTTTGATCGGAGTTTTGCTGAACGGCGCGCGCAGATTATCCACTTTCGGTCGCCTCTGCGGGTTACCATCATCCGGCCTTCCCAATCGAGGATGGCCCATGTAAGTCTCCCTCTATAGTGGGGATGAAGCAGCGCCAATGTTTGAGCAGGTTTTCAAGAATATCGATGATGTCCTGCGCAAGGAAGCGGGCTGCACGACTGAGCTTGATTATACCGAACAGACCAGCTGGATCCTTTTCCTCAAATATCTTGATGAGCTGGAGGAGGATCGCAAGATCGAGGCGGAATTGCGCGCCGTCGCTTATACGCCGATCATTGATGCTGCACACCGCTGGGCCATCTGGGCCGCGCCGAAAGATGCGGCGGGGAAATTCGATCACAACAGGGCCAAGACCGGCGATGACTTGATCGACTATGTCAACCGTGAGCTGTTCCCCTACCTCCAAGGCTTCAAACAGCGCGCGCCCGCGCCCGATACCATTGAGTATAAAATTGGTGAGATATTCGGCGAGATCAAGAACCGTTTTAACAGCGGCTATTCGCTGCGTGATGTGCTCGAACTGATCGACAGCCTATCCTTCCGCTCGCAGGATCAGAAGCATGAACTGAGCCACCTCTACGAAGCCAAGATCAAGAATATGGGCAATGCCGGGCGCAATGGCGGGGAATATTACACCCCGCGCCCGCTGATCCGCGCGATGATACAGGTGGTGAAACCGCGCATTGGCGAGAAGATTTATGATGGCGCGGTGGGGTCGGCAGGCTTTTTGTGCGAGGCGCATGATTATCTGAAACCCTTCGCCAAAAGCACCAGCGACCGCGAGACGCTCCAGAAACGCACCTTCTATGGCAAGGAGAAGAAGAGCCTCGCCTATGTGATCGCAATCATGAACATGATCCTGCACGGGATCGAGGCCCCAATATCCTCCACACCAACACGCTGGGCGAGAATATCAACGATATTCAGGAGAACGATCGCTATGATGTGATCCTGGCCAACCCGCCGTTCGGGGGCAAGGAGCGCCCGGAAATTCAGCAGAATTTCCCGATCAAAACCGGCGAGACGGCGTTCCTGTTCCTCCAGCATTTCATCAAATCACTGCGCGCGGGCGGAACCGCCGCCATCGTCATCAAGAACACCTTCCTGTCGAACAGTGACAATGCCAGCGTCGCGCTGCGCAAAGAACTGCTGGAAAGCTGCAACCTCCACACCGTGCTCGATATGCCCGGCGGCACCTTTCAGGGGGCGGGGGTGAAAACGGTGGTGCTGTTCTTTGAAAAGGGAGAGGCGACGCGGAGCTCTGGTATTTTCGCTGGAGGCGTATTTAGGGATACCTCTGGCGTAGAATTACCGAATTATATCAGCATATTAACTACGCTACAGTTTTCGTCCCTTGGCGGCAATTTCCGCCTCGGTGATTACCCGGTGATTGCT
>JBJXDU010000026.1:0-14243 GCA_046153565.1 Sphingomonadaceae bacterium | reverse complement strand
TTTCTTTGATGTCGCCAAATATCCAACGGCCACCTTCGTTTCGACGTCGGTTGTGCCGATGCCCGGCAATATGGCGACAATCAACGGTAATCTGACGTTGCTTGGGCAAACCAAGCCGATGGTCTTTTCCGCCAAGCTCACGGGTGCTGGCCCGAACGTGATCACCAAGAAAGAAACCGTCGGATTTCAAGCAACCACCACAATTGACCGCACGCAGTGGGGCATGACCAAATTTGCACCTGCCGTGGGCGCCAAAGTTGAACTGCGCATTTCGGCCGCGTTTGAAAAAGCGAGTTAAAAAAGGGCCTTTCGCGCAAAGCCGCTGATGCATTTGCGCGCTTGGTTAAACCTTACAGCAGGTTGCGTTAAATGTGAATCGTCTTTGCGAAGAGCCCTTCGACTGGCTGGGGCAGCTGTCCCAGCGACGCGGCAATCCAGAACGCTTGGGATAAGCTGGATTGCTTCCCTCGGCTACACCGGGGTCGCAAAGACGAGCGATGCATATTTAGACCCATATTCGACCACATTTGCACACCATGATCGAATAAGGGTCTAATTCGCGCCTTCCGCTGACAGTGCGCGCAATTCACGCTCGTTCTCGCTGATATAGTCGCGTATTAGCGGTAGTGCGTGGCGTTGGCGGACAAACTGCATCTGGAAATTACACATTGTACCATATTCAAATGAGGTGGCAGCCCCTGCCAAATAGAATTGCCACATGCGAAAGAAGCGATCGTCATACAGCGCCGTAATTTCAGCACGCGCAGCCATGACGCGCGCATACCAGTGCCGCAACGTCATCGCATAATGCACGCGGAGCGTTTCAACGTCAGTCAGGATTAACCCCGTGCGCTCGCTAGCGGCAACGGTTTCGCTCAGCGCCGGTGAATAGCCGCCGGGGAAGATATATTTAGTAACAAAACGGTCGGTTGTCCCCGGCTCATTCATCCGGCCAATCGTGTGGATCAACATGACACCATCATCGGCCAACAGATCATGGCATTTTTTGAAAAATTTGCGATAATTGGGCGGGCCGACATGTTCAAACATCCCAACCGATACGATCCGGTCAAAGCGCCCTTCGACGTCACGGTAGTCAATCAGTTTGAAGCGCACCTTATCGGCTACGCCTGCTTTTTCGGCGGCTGCATTGGCATAACGTAATTGTTCTTCGGAAAGTGTGACGCCTGTTACCTCAACCCCGGCGACGCGGTTAAGATAGAGTGCCATGCCGCCCCAGCCGCAGCCGATATCAAGCACATGTTGGCCGGGTTTAAGCGCCAGTTTGGCGGCGATATGCGCTTTCTTATCGGCCTGGGCCTGTTCCAGGCTGTTGCCTGGATCGGTGAAATAGGCGCAGCTATACTGGCGATCCGCATCGAGAAAAAGGTCATAGAGCCGGTCGCTCAAATCATAATGGTGCGCGACATTGGCCTTTGACCGCGCGGTCCAGTTGAGCCGGTCAAGCCGACCATGAACCGCGCCCCACATTCGTGCGAAGATACTGGCATCGCGAATATCACCGCCTTTTTCGTAAGGCGTGTTCATCCGCACCAAAGCCAGCAAGCCCATAATATCATCATTTTCGATGATCAGCCGTTTGTCCATATAGGCTTCAGCCGCGCTTAGCTCAGGCGTCATCGCAATGTCGCGTGTCACGCGGCTATCGGCGAAACGGATCGCGATATTGGGGCAGCCCTCTGCAGCCGTCCCATAAGTCTTGGTTGTGCCATCAGAAAAGGTAATAGCAAGGGTGCCGCGCGCCATTATGCGCGAAATAAACGTATCAAAAACTGACATTCAAAAACTCGCGACCTGATTGTTATCGTGTGGGGGTCTACCCCTTAAAGGCCAGCATACCACTGATAGCCATGTCCATCTTCCCAATAACCACCTTTGCCGCCATAAACTTTCGACAAATCAGCGACGGCTTCGATCCGCTGGACATATTTGGCGTGCTTATAGCCAAGCTGACGCTCCACCCGTAGCCGCAGCGGCGCACCATTGGCAATCGGCAATATCTGATCGTTGAGCGCCCAAGCGAGGATAGTTTGGGGATGATGCGCATCGACCATATCGATGCTTTCATAATAAGGCACCGCACCGCCACCATAGTTGTCGGCACAGTGGAAAACCAGATATTTGGCGCTCGCTTGCACCCCTGCCGCATCAAGGATGGGCTTAAGCCGCGCGCCGTGCCATTTGCCAATTGCGCTCCAGCCTTCAACGCAGTCATGGCGAGTGATCTGCGTTCGTGCGGGCATTTGTTTGACTTGGGCCAGCGAGAAGGATTGCGGGCGCGCCACCAGCCCATCCACGACCAGTCGCCAATCGGCAAAATTGTTCGCGACATGGGCCGCGTAAGTGTCGCCGACTGGCGTCAACGTGCCATTGGCTTTGAACGATGGTGAGCGTTGCTCGGGAGAAAATTCGCGCGCCAGCGCCATTCGGTCAGTCAGCGCGCGTTGGATCACGAAGTTGCCGCTTTCGGCTTGCGACAATAAACCCCGGAAACTTTCACTTTCCGTAAGGCGATCACAGCCGGTCAGCAGCGCGCCGCTGCCGATTGCCAACCCCGATATCAACCGTCGACGTGTAAGAATGTGGGTCATGACTTTGGCTCCGTCGTTTTTGGGGCAGCGAGCGTGAACCACCCCGTGATCATTGACCGCATCTCGTTGATTGGCCCTGCCAAAATAACGAGCACCACATGCAATATGATGAAACCAACAAAGCCAAAGGCCGCAATGAAGTGAAAGCTGCGCGCGCTTTGCCGCCCGCCGAACAAATCGACGAGCCACGGTAAGCTCGCATCCATCCCCGGTGACATGGTGAGGCCTGTCAAAATTGCAAGCGGGATCAAACCGAAGAGAACAAGACTATATGTGATCTTCTGGAGCGGGTTATAACGCGCCTCTTCGCTATGAAAATCAAACTTCGCGTGCTTTTTGATATCGTCCCACAAATGCGAAGGGGCAACTTCGGACGAGGATAGCGCAATATCCTTGCGGAAATGGCCATTGAACAACGACCACAGCAGGTAGCTCAAAAAACCAAAGGCCAAAATCCAAGCAAAACCAAAATGCCAAAGCCGCCCTAGCGCCAGGCTATAATCGCTTGGGATAGTCGCCCAGCTCGGGAAGCGCGGCAATTCGAGCCAAGGCGTGTCTCCGCTCGCGCCAAAATGTCCCCAATAAAGCCGCGGATGCGCGTTGAAAATCATCAAACCACTCATGATCATGACGATGATCGTCGCGGCATTGATCCAATGCCAAATGCGCGTTGACAGACGGTGGCGGAAAACCAACCGGCTGGTAGAAGGCTCATCGTGCATATCCATACTCTCCACTGTTCGCCACGCGTTAGCTTACCACAAGCAAAGAGCAAATTGCATTTTAATCTGTAATTTAGTCGCTCAATGACTAAGTCAGAGGCGCAAATCGACCTTGTGAGCCGGCGACGCTGCATAATAGGCCCCCGCAGCGCACCGCGCGGCCGCAAAATTGACGACCTGCCCAGCGAATAAACCCAACTGGTCATCATCTTGTAACAACACGTCGCGTTTTACCGAATGCAAGGATGTCAAGCGCATCTTTGGGTGGGCATGGTCGACTATAACAATTTCGTGGGGCGATTGATTTGATTTTACAGTGGATGACAAGCTTCGTTAGCGTTGCCGACTCAGGCAGTTTTTCCGTAGCAGCGAACCGATTGGGCCTGACCCAATCAACCGTTTCAAAACAGATTGCCGCACTCGAAGCGCATCTGACCGCACGCTTGTTCCACCGAACAACGCGGTCGCTCGCACTGACGAATGAGGGCAGTGCCTTTTACGAATCGGTCCAGCGCGCGCTCGCCGCGATTGATGAAGCGCAAGCTTCGATTGGGCCAACGGCCGAAGTGCACGGGTTGCTTCGGGTCACGATGCCGTTGACGCTCGCAGAAAGCCGCCTCATTGCGATCATTGCTGACTTTCTGGCGGACAATTCGCAACTGCAGATCGACTTATCGGTGTCTGACCATCCGCTCAATCTCGTTGCAGACAATATTGATATCGCGCTCAGGGTTGGCAGGCTGGTTGATTCCAACTTGGTTGCACGCAAGATTGGCACGACGCACCGCGTGCTCGTTGCATCACCCGCTTATCTCGCCAAGGCAGGCCGACCTCAGGCAATCAACGATTTGGTGCGTCACAATTGTGTGCTTTACAGCCTGTCGAGTTCTGGCTCGCGTTGGATGTTTGCTTCTGGTGAAGCCGTTCAGGTGTCTGGAAATTTTCGTGCGAGCAGCCCCAATGCCCTGCGCGCAGCCGCACTTGCGGGCATTGGTATCGCACTTAATGCCCGCTGGCTGTTTGAGCGCGAAATCGAAAGTGGCGCGCTTGAAATCGTTCTTGCTGAACATGAGCCTGAACAAATGCCGATCCAGGCGGTGCTGCCTTCCGGTCGCTATATTGCCACACGCACGCGGCTGTTTCTGGACTATGTGGCCGCCGCATTGGCACGCGACCCGCTAACGCGGGCACCTTAGAGTATCCGTGATGGTCAGCGCGGGGTTTGACCCATAGCCTGTCCAGAGCGTCTGCCTTGGCAAGCAATCGAAGGGGCATCGGCAGTGGGTCACTCTCACCCGACGATCCGCCGCATCTGGACCGCCTTTGGATTGCAGCCGCATTACGCCACGCACAAAACGCCCGTTGTCAAAGCGTGGCTGGCGCGGCGTCCATTGCTCGGTCGCCCAGCTCGAAGCCGATATCCGCGCCTTCATCGAGCGACACAACGACAACCCAAAGGCCTTCAAATGGACCAAATCCGCCGACGAAATCTTCGCCTCGGTGCAACGCTTCCGCCAAAAGACCGATCTAGCATTATGTGACGGACTCTAGATTCAAGTGACTAGCGGCTTTGCGAGAAACCCCTTATTTTTTCTAGCGCACCTTCGCGAAACATTCGCGTAGTTCGCTCACAAACAGTTCGGGCCGTTCCCACGCCGCAAAGTGCCCGCCTTTTTCCATGTCGTTCCAGTGGATGATGTTGGTCATCCGCGCCTCGGCCCAGCGCTTTGATGATCGCATGATTTCCTTGGGAAACATGCTGACGCCAACGGGCATTTCAATCTTCGCTGCTGGCGCGGCGCCGTTAAAGCTCTCCCAATAGAGCCGCGCTGATGAGGCCGCATTGGCGGGCAGCCAGTAGAGCATGATATTATCAAGCATCTCATCCATGGTCAGCGCATCTTCGGGCGCGCCCTGATTATCGGTCCAGGCATACATTTTCTCGTAAATCCAAGCGGCTTGGCCAGCGGGCGAGTCAGTCAGGCCATAGCCAATTGACTGCGGCCGCGTCGATTGCTGCTTTGAATAGCCCGAATCCCATTCCTGATAGAATTGAAGGCCCGCGACTGCCGCCGCCTCTTGCGGGGTCATATCAGCCAGTTCCTCTGCGGTAGGGCGCACAAGCGGCATGGTCAAATGGATTGCCGCGCAGCCTTCGGGGCGGATGAGGCCAATCGCGCTGGTGACAATCGATCCCCAATCGCCGCCCTGCGCGACCCAGCGGTCATAGCCAAGCCGCTTCATCAGCATGCCCCACGCCATACCAATCTTGCCAACGCCCCAACCCGTCACCGCAGGCTTGCCCGAAAAGCCAAATCCGGGCAACGAGGGCACGACCAGATCAAAGGCATCTTCAGCCTTGCCCCCGTGCGCAACAGGATCGGTAAGCGGGCCAATGACCTTCATAAATTCGATCACTGACCCCGGCCAGCCGTGCGTCATGATCATCGGCATTGCGTTCGGGTGTGGCGATTTGATGTGGAGAAAATGAATATCGACGCCGTCAATCTCGGTCTTAAACTGACCAAAGCCGTTGAGCCGCGCCTCACACGCGCGCCAGTCATAACCTTCACGCCAATAGCCACAGAGAGCCTGCACCTTGGCAAGCGGCGCGCCCTGACTCCAATCATCAACACATTCACGCTCGGGCCAGCGGGTCATGTCAAGGCGGCGATAGAGATCATCTAGCGTGCTTTGTTGCACGTCGAGGATGAAGGGCGTGATGGCATCGCTCATGGGGTGGCTCCTATCGCTGATTCTGGTTCGCAACCATCGCGATATGCGGCACAAGTTTCAACAACCGACTTGACGATGTGACGGCTTAGGTTCACGTTAACGGAAAGCAGAGATTGGCTAGGATGGATCTTATGGCGAGCGAACATCTAGATGTTGTGATCATTGGCGCGGGCATATCGGGCATCGGTGCCGCGGTGCATCTAAAGCAGGAATGCCCCAGCAAAAGCTTCGCGATCCTTGAGGGGCGCGCCGACATTGGCGGGACATGGAGCTTGTTCAAATATCCCGGCATCCGTTCCGATTCAGACATGTATACGCTGGGCTTCCGCTTCAAGCCGTGGACGAGCCGCAAAGCGATTGCCGATGGCCCGGCCATCATGAGCTATTTGCGCGAAACGGTGGATCAGTTCGGTCTGGCTTCGTCAATCCGCCACGAACACCGTGTTACCCATGCGTCGTGGGATAGCGAAAGCGCGCAATGGACGCTGCACGGCACACGCGGCCCCGACAAGGATCCGCTGACAATCACCTGCAATGTCCTGCTCAGCTGCACCGGTTATTATGATTATGACAAGGGCTATACCCCTGATTTCCGTGGGATGAGCAGCTTCAAGGGCCAGATCGTCCATCCGCAGCATTGGCCCGATGATCTCGATTATCGCGGCAAAACGGTCGTCGTGATCGGCAGCGGTGCGACTGCGGTCACGCTCATCCCCGCCATGATCGACAATGGCGCTGGCCATGTGACGATGCTGCAGCGCACGCCGACCTATATGGTCTCGCGGCCTTCGGAAGATAAGTTTGCGACACGGTTGCAGGATTGGCTGCCCGCTAAGTCGGCTTATGCCATCACGCGCTGGCGCAACGTGCTGCAACAGCAATTCATGTTCAGCATGATGCGCAAGAAGCCCGAAAAGGCGAAAGAAAGCCTGATCAAGATGGTGGCTGACGAGCTCGGTCCTGATTATGATATCGCCACCCATTTCACTCCGCCCTATAATCCCTGGGATCAGCGGCTGTGCCTTGTGCCCGATAGCGACATTTTCCGCGTCATTCGCGATGGCCAGGCCAATATAGTGACCGACCATATCGATACGTTCACCGAAAACGGCATCAAGCTGAAGTCAGGTAAGGAGCTGCCCGCCGATATCATCGTGACCGCAACGGGGCTCAACATGCAAATGCTCTCGGGGATGGCACTGACGATCGACGGCGTGCCCACGCATGTGTCACAACATGTGCTCTACAAGGGCATCATGTTTAGCAATATTCCCAATCTGCTGATGTGGTTTGGCTACACCAATGCGTCATGGACGCTCAAAGCCGATCTGACCTCTGAATATGCCTGTCGCTTGATCAACCATATGGATCAGACTGGCACGCGGATCGTGACCCCGGCGCTTGCCGAACATCCAGCCGAGCTTGAGGATTTCGTTACCGATTTCTCGTCGGGCTATTTTGCACGTGTTATGGATCAGCTGCCCAAACAAGGCAAAGCCCACCCGTGGAAACTTTTCCAGAATTATCGCAAGGATGTGAAGCTGCTTCGTAAGGGCACGCTTGACGATGGGACGTTGATGTTTGCAAAACCGCACAAGGTAGCGGCCAACGCAGAGCTTGAGCCGATGCTTGAAGCAGCGGAATAGCTAGCGCTTTTGCCGACAGCGATCCGAGCAATAGAGAACATTACCCCAATCCCGCGCCCATTTCTTGCGCCAGGCAAATGGCCGCTCGCAAGCTGCACAGATTTTTTCGGGTAATGTTGATTTGGTGTAGCGCGTCACGGCGTGAGACCGTCGAGAAACCCCGCCGCGCTCTCGGTAATCCGCTCGCGTTCATCATCGGCGAATTTGTCATAAGTGCGGATCATTTGCCCGATGCGCGGATTGCTGGCGAGCTTATCGCGGTGGCGCGACAGGAAATCCCAGTAGAGTGCGTTGAACGGGCAGGCATCCGGGCCAGTGCGTTGCTTCACGTCATAGCGGCACGATCCGCAATAATTTGACATGCGATTGATATAGGCCCCGCTCGCCGCATATGGTTTTGACGCAACAATGCCGCCATCGGCAAACTGACTCATCCCGATTGTATTGGGCATTTCCACCCATTCATAGGCATCGGCATAGACGGACAGATACCATTCATGCACCGCGTGCGGATCAACCCCGGCGAGCATCGCGAAATTACCCGTGACCATCAGCCGCTGGATATGATGGGCATAAGCATGCGTTTTGGTCTGCGCGATGGCGGCGTGGAGGCAGGCGAGATCAGTCTCGCCGGTCCAATAGAAATCGGGCAGCGGGCGGCTATGCCCGAAATAATTGCTCGCGGCATAGTCGGGCATTTTGAGCCAATAGATACCGCGCATATATTCACGCCAACCAATGATCTGGCGGATATAGCCTTCAACCGCGTTAAGCGGGGCATGGCCGCTATGATAAGCAGCCTCAACCTGCCGGCAGACGGTGAGCGGATCAAGCAAACCGCAATTGAGATAATGCGCGATCAGCGAATGATAGAGGAACGGCTCACCCGTCAGCATTGCATCCTGATAATCGCCGAAATGCGGCAAAGCGGTCTTCACAAAATGCGCAAAGGCGGCCTCTGCATCGCGGCGCGTGACGGCGTAAGTGAAAGGTTCGAGATCGCCGAAATGATTGTCGAAACGTGCGGCGACCAGTGCAAGAACGTCACGCGTGATCGCATCATGCGCGAAGCCTAGGGGCTGCGGCATGAACAAATCTGGATCGGCGGCGTGCCGGTTATCGGCGTCAAAATTCCACTTGCCGCCAACAGGCTGATCACCGTCCATCAGTAACCCGGTCTTGCGGCGCATATAACGGTAGAAATATTCCATCCGCAATTGCTTGCGCCCCGCCGCCCAGCCTGCAAATTCATCGATTGAGGCAATGAAGCGATCATCGGGGAGCAACGTCACGCCCGCGCCGCGCAGCAATTCCCGCACGCGGTATTCGCCTGGCTCAGTTGCGATCACTTGCGCGGGGCGAAGGCGCGTGACCGCATCGGCCAGCTGCGCGTCGAAGCTGCCAAGGTTGCCCGGATCATTAAGCGTCACATAGTCAACCGCCCAGCCCGCGCTGCGCAGTTCTTCCGCAAAATGGCGCATCGCCGAAAAGAGGAACGCAATCTTCTTCTTATGGTGGCGCACATAGGTCGCCTCATCGATCACTTCGGCGATCAGCACGCGGTCGCGGGCGGGATCAGCAAGGCGCAGGCTGGCAATATCGGGGGTTAACTGATCACCCAGGATCAGGATCAGGTTGCGGACATCATTCATCAGAGATCGAACGCCATTTGTGCACTATCATCTGCCTTGGGTTTGGCGCGGCGCTTCTGCCCGGTCATCGGCATGCCCGATTTGCGGCTGCCATGCTTATTGGCAATCTGCTTTGCGGTCGCCTTATGCTCGGGGCCTTTGCGGACCGTGTAGAGCGCATCGCGCGCCGCCTTGGCCGCTGCCGCACAGTCAACAATCGGCGGCGGATAGGCAAGCCACTGCGCTTCGGGCCAGCGCCATGGTTCATGGATGAAGGCATCGGGCACCGCTTCAAGCTCAGGCACAAAGGCGCGCACGAACGCGCCGCCTGCATCATGATCGTGCCCCTGCTTGATTGGATTATAAATCCGCATCGTGTTGATGCCCGTCGTACCCGATTGCATTTGTACCTGCGGCCAATGGATGCCCGGTTCATAATCAACAAATTTGCGCGCAAGGTGAAGCCCGCTTTCGCGCCAGGGCAGCCAGAGATGATAGCTCGCAAATGACATCAGCATCGCGCGCATCCGGAAATTAATCCAGCCATGCTGATTAAGCGCGCGCATACAAGCATCAACAAAGGGATAGCCCGTCCGCCCCTCGCTCCACGCCGCCAATCGCTGCACATCAGCCACATCAGGGCGTAGCCCATCATAAGCGCGGTGCAAATTCTCACACTCGATGCGCGGTTCATCCTCTAGCTTTTGCATGAAATGGCAATGCCAATGCTGCCGCCCTGAAAAGGAGATCATCGATCCGCGCCAGCGCTTTGCATCGGGCGCATCGTCACGCTTCAGATCACGCATCCGCGCCCAGCTGGCCTGCGCAACTTCACGCATCGACACGGTGCCCCAGGCGATATGGGGCGACAGGCGCGAACTGGCGTCAAAGGCGGTGCGCGGGCTCGACATTTGATAGCGGTAATCGCGGCCACGCTGATGCAGAAAGCTGTCAAGCGTATCAAGCGCAGCGGCTCGCCCTCCTGTTTGGCGAAACGGGCATGGATCATCAGCAAGGCCAAGCGCGGCGGCGCTGGGGATATGCGTCGGCCACTCTCCGGTTAGCGGCGGGAACGCGACAGGCGGCGGAGTGATCGGCTGTGCCATATCCGCATCCCACGCTTTGGCCCACCCATTGCGCGATCTAATCCGCCGCTGAACGCCGCTCTGCCGCGCCTCATGCCATCTGATACCATGTTCAGCGGCCCAGGCCTTAACCGCGAGATCACGCGCATAAGTCCAGCCATTACCCGTTTCCTCATGGCTCCACAGCGCAGCAATGCCGTGTTCGCGGTGGAGCCGATCAAGCACGGCAACCGCCTCCCCCACGATGATGCACAGCGGCTGCCCCAAAAGCGCCAACGCATCCCGCAATTCGGCGAGGCTCTCAGCGGCAAATTCCCATTGCCGCGCCGAAACATCGGGCTGCGCCCACAATTCAGGTTCGGCAATATAAAGCGGTAACACCGGCCCACGCGCAACAGCAGCGGCGAGCGGACGATGATCAACAATGCGCAAATCGCGCTTGAACCAGACAAGCTGTAAAGCCGGTCGCGCCGTCATCTGAATATCTCCGCCACAGCGCCTGAGACAGGAAAGCCGCGATGTTGGCAACTGACCAAAAGCATGCATTGGTGTGATTGGCGCACCCTATGGGCAAGCGCCCTCATTCTATGATAGCCTCGCGGCAGTAGAGGGGGAGAGGCTGATGGCACGCACCACGATTGATCGGCGGACGGCGCTACGATTGAGCGGAACTGCTGCGGCGGGCGCGTTCATCAGCCAGAGCGCGATTGCACAAACCGCTGACACAATTGATATTTTCGGCCTCAAATTGCCCGGCGAACTTGCTGGGATCAAGTTTGCCCAAAAGCCCCTTGCCCTGCTGCGTACCGTTACGACGATCATCGAACTAGAAAAAGAAGCTGACCGAGTCGGCCTGCCGCGATCATCATTGCTCGAAACGGACAATGCGTTGCCCTCCGCGACCGAGGCCACCTTATACCAGGCCGCCCTGCCCCGCCTCGTCACCTTGATCGACCGATCTGAAACGCTCGATACCGGCATTGCCGAGCGCGCCGGTGCGCTCCTCGCGGATCTCAACGCCACTCAGCGCGTCATTCCCGATGCGTTAAAAGGGCCGACGCCGGTGAGCAGTGCCAAGAATTTCGCGAGCCTAAGAGATGAATATGCAACACTGTTTGCCACCGCAGAGATCAAGCCTGAGCATGCCAAAACGGTCGCATGGCATGCCAGTGTCGTTCGCAATTCACGCGAACGCTATGAAGCGCTCGGGTCAAACCTCAAAGTACCCTGGTACTTCATCGGCGTGATTCACGGGCTTGAGGCAAGCTATAATTTCCGTGCGCACCTCCACAATGGCGATTTTCCTCTGTCATCACGCACGCGGCAAGTGCCTAGTGGTCGTCCGCTGATCTGGCTGCCACCAGACGATTGGGCATCAAGCGCGAAGGACGCGCTGACCCTGCTTGGCTTTACCGGCAAAAGCGATTGGAGCCTTGAGCGCACTTTATACCGGCTCGAAGCCTATAATGGCTTTGGCTACCGCAAACAAAGCGTCGCCTCACCCTATTTGTGGAGCTTTTCAAACCATTATGAGAGCGGCAAATATGTAAGCGACGGACGATGGAGCGCCACCGCGCGGTCCCAACAATGCGGCGCGGCGCTGATGATCAAGGCGTTGGTGGGTTCGGGCGATCTGGTGTTGGGGTAAGGTCAGGGCGATACTGATGCGAAGGTTGAGCCGGAGCGCTGTTGTAATCTCAGGGCGGGTTTGTTGGGGATTCCGGAAAGGCAGGTTTTAGCTCGGTAAGCGCGGTAACCTGCCGTTTAATTTCCAGAATCAATTGAGGCACTTCTCTAACGAAGCGGTCATTTAAGGGTCGATTTGCGTCAACAAAGTCCGCCGTTCATTCATGTCAGCTAAAAGCCTTCACAGGATTTCATTTCGGGCAGGCCGCTGAAGGAAATTTTGCGAGCGAGTTTAAACTTATTTGAATTGTAGCCCGGCATTCGTGCTGCTAGATGCGCCAGAATGTCGCGTCGGGTTATTTCACTGTTCGTCCTAATCGGGCTGTTTTTCGGCACTGTCGTCATGCCCGTAGTGGCTCACGCTGGCGGACAAATCGCTGTTCATGCGAACGAGATGCTCGATGTTCATGACGAGGTCGACGTTGATCATTCACAGAGCAAAAACGGCGATGGCAACATGCCCTGCCATGCGGTTAGCCATCATCACTGCAGCATCGCGTTGCAGCTAGAAGCGCCGCGTGTGATTCTGTCTGGGCAGGGCAAGGCTTTGCTTGTGTCCCCAGCTGCGACATCGGGTCTGGTTTCCTACAGTCAAGCCCCGCCGCTCGATCCTCCCAACGCCTAACCGACGCACTTTCACGGCGAGCCTTGCGCGCCGCTGAATATCTGTCCGGTTGGGAGTTTTTTATAAATGTTGTCGCGTTTTCGAGTAGCCGCGCTTGCGGTATTGGCAGTTATTATTATCATATGCGGCTGGTGGGGGTTGCAATCCACCCCGCCGATCCCGAAAACCGGTGTAGCAGACACAGGTGCGGAGGCCGAGAAATCCCTAACACTTGCCCAGCTTGATCGGATGGGTATTCAAACCGCTGTGGCTAAGGCCGCACAAGGTTTGCCGTTTGGCACGATGCCTGCAACCGTCACGCTGCCGCCGGAGGCACGTGTTGCCGTGACGGCTCCTTTTGCCGGAGCGATCCGCCAACTGTTCGTGATCCTAGGTCAGGTTGTGACTAAGGGACAACCACTTGCCACGATGGTCAGCCGCGATGCTTTGCAGATTGGTGCGAACTTGGGTCGTGCGCAGGCCCAACTTGGCTATGCCCGCGCCAATGCCAACCGGCTGCAACAGCTGGCTCGCGAGGGGGTGATTGCGGGAGCGCGAGCGCAAGAGGCGGTCGCAGCGGTCCGGCAAGCTGAAGCCGATGTTTCAGAAAATGCCCGAATCCTTGGCATTTCAGGTGCAAGCAGCGGCGGCATCATCACCTTGCGCGCGCCGATCAGCGGGCGGGTATCGACTGTTGCGGTGCAGACGGGCGGGCCAATTGATGGCATGGTCGCGCCGTTCGTGATTGATGCGAGCAACGCTTATCAGCTCGACATCCAGCTTCCCGAGCGGCTGGCCGGAATGGTGCAGCCGGGAATGGAGGTGGCACTACACGGCAATGTCTCAGGGCGCATCCTGTCGATCGGCTCGTCGATTGATCCCGACACGCGCAGCATCATGGCCAAGGCCAGCATCAGTGCGGCACCGGGCATCATCGCTGGCAAGGCAGTGATGGTCTCGATTTCAGGCACAGCGCAGCAGGGCGGTATCGCTGTTCCAGCGAACGGCATCACCCGCATTGAGGGCAAGGATGTGGTGTATGTGCGAACCGCCAAGCGGAGAACTTTCGAATCTGCGATGGCTTGCGTGCGACATTCAAACGGGTGGCGAGGGGCGATAGCATTTCGATGGTTGATCTTGATGGCGACGATGAAACGCCAACAGCTATCCGGTCAATTGAATGGCAGATTGTAAGCATCGCTCATTTGACATTGAATAACCTAATTGAGGCGGGCAGCTTCCGTAAATCGGCAGGTGAACGAAGAGCAGCTATTGCCTCTCCGTCCATAAAAGCGGCCTCTCGGCAGCGTCCAACCAAGGGGCCGCCTGGGCTCCCTTTGTACTACATCCGCTTTTCAGAGGGAGAGCGAGCGGGTCGAATGACCGGAGTGTTATCGACAACCGCCTCTTAATCCTCCCCGGCACGGGCAGGTGGAGGGGGCCCAACGCCCATTTTGTCCAGCTTGGGACCCCTCCGCCCTTCGGGGCACCTCGCCGTGCCGGGGAGGATTTGGGGTGTCT
>JBJXDU010000025.1:0-23612 GCA_046153565.1 Sphingomonadaceae bacterium | reverse complement strand
CCCCAACTATTCAGTCATTCGCCATTCATCGTAATCGGGAATCCGTTCGTAGGTGATTACCCCCTAAAGTGCTGCCAACACTGCATCGCCCATTTGCGTCGTGCTCATTGCCCCCCCCAAATCAGGCGACCGCGCACCACCAGCGAGCGCCTTGGCGACCGCCGCCTCAATCTGATCAGCCGCCGCCGCCAATCCCAGTGAGTAGCGCAGCATCATGGCGGCGGAGAGGATCGTCGCGAGTGGATTGGCCTTGCCCTGCCCCGCAATATCAGGGGCGGAGCCGTGGATTGGTTCATACAATCCCTTGCCCGCGCTATCGAGCGATGCGCTTGGCAACATGCCGATCGAGCCAACGCACATGCTCGCTTGATCGGACAATATGTCGCCGAACAAATTGCCCGTGACAATTACATCGAATTGCCCGGGATTGCGCACCAGCTGCATCGCGCAATTATCGACATACATATGGCTCAACTCAATATCGGGAAACTCAGCCGCGGTCTCGATCACCACATCGCGCCACAATTGTGAGGTTTCGAGCACATTGGCCTTATCAACCGAGCAGAGCTTGCCCCGCCGCGCCCGCGCGGTTTCAAAGCCGACGCGCGCGATGCGGCGCACCTCATCTTCGTTGTACGACATGATGTCATAGCCTTCACGCAAGCCCGTGACGGTCTTGCGCAGGCCCTTTTCACCGAAATAAACGTCGCCATTAAGTTCGCGCACGATCACCATATCGATTTGGCTGGCAACTTCTGGGCGAAGCGCCGACGCGTCGGCCAGTTCGGCAAACAGCGTGGCAGGGCGCAGATTGGCGAAGAGTGTGAGTTCCTTACGCAGACCAAGGATCGCTTGTTCGGGGCGCAGCGACCGTTCGAGCCCGTCACAATCGGGGTCACCCACCGCGCCGAACAATATCGCATCAGCGCGCTTAGCAAGGTCCAACGTCGCCGCAGGCAACGGATGGCCATGCGCCTTATAGGCAGCACCACCTACGGCTGCGGTTTCGTAGGCCAAGCCGTCTAGCCCGAGCGCATCAAGCACGCGCACCGCTTGGGCAATCACTTCGGGGCCGATTCCGTCACCAGGCAAAAGGGCAATAAGCATGATTTCAGCCTTGCCGTGCGGGATGTGATTGCGCAAGCTGCTCTCAAGCAAAAATAGGAGAGTGTTATGGCGAGTGGACTGAGAGACGATGTGTTGACAGGCAAGATCGCGTTTGTCGCAGGGGCCTCTTCTGGCATCAATCTCGAAATCGCCCGCCAATATGGCCTCCACGGTGCGAAAGTTGCGATCCTCAGCCGCAAGGCAGACAAAATCTTCGCCGCTGCTGATGCGCTGAAAGCCGAAGGCATTGACGCCCTTGGTATGCCGTGTGACGTGCGCGATTATACGCGTCTTGAGGCATGCTATGCCGAAACCGTAGCGACCTTTGGGCATGTTGATGTTGTGCTTTCCGGGGCTGCGGGCAATTTCCTCGCGCCCGCCCTCGGCATGAGCGCCAATGCGTTTAAGACAGTGGTGGATATCGATCTGCTGGGCACCTTTAACGTCTTCCGCGCGAGTTTTGACCATCTGAACAAGCCCGGCGCGTCGCTGATCGCGATTACCGCAGGGCAGGCAGTGCGCCCGATGATGTTCCAGATTCACGCTTGCGCCGCCAAAGCAGGAGTGAACATGGTCACCAAATGCCTGGCGATGGAATGGGGCCCAGCAGGTGTGCGCGTCAACGCCATCTCACCCGGCCCGATTGGCGACACCGAGGGCATGGCCCGCCTTGCACCCAGCGACCAAGCCGAAGATGCGATCAAGGCACGCATCGCGCTGCGCGATTATGGCACCAAGGGCGATATTGCCGAAATGGCGCTCTTCCTTGCCACTGACAGCGCCCGCTATATTACGGGATCAATCATCAACGTCGATGGCGGATCCGAACTGGGCGATGCCACGGCGAATGCGATTCCTGAAGGGGCGTAAACCTCACATATGGATCGGCTTGCCCGTCACCGCCATCGCGGCTTCCTTCATCGCTTCGGTCTGGGTTGGATGAGCGTGGCAGGTATAGGCGATATCCTCGCTGGTCGCGCCGAATTCCATGGCGAGTGCGGCTTCGGCGATCATTGTGCCCGCCAGCGACCCGATGATATGGACGCCGAGCACCTTGTCAGTCTTCGCATCGGCGATGATTTTGACAAAGCCGTCAGTGTCGCGGTTGGTTTTGGCGCGGCTGTTCGCGGTGAAGGGGAATTTACCGATCTTCACGTCGCCCCGCGCGCGCGCTTCCTCTTCGGTCAGGCCGACATCAGCGATTTCGGGCAGCGTATAGACCACGCCGGGGATGACATCATGGTTGACGATGCCGATATGCCCCGCGATGAAATCGGCCGCCGCCACGCCTTCATCCTCGGCCTTGTGCGCGAGCATTGGCCCGGGGATGACGTCGCCAATCGCGTAGATTCCGGGAACATTCGTCTGGAAATCATGGCTGACCTCAATCTGCCCGCGCGCGTTGAGGCTGAGCCCCGCTTTGTCGAGCGCCAGTCGGTCAGTATTGGCCCGCCGCCCGATGCTTACCAACACGCAATCGGCCTCAATCGTTTCAGCAGCACCGCCCGCAGCAGGCTCAACCGTCAGCGTCGCTTTGCGGCCTTTGACGGTCGCGCCAGTCACCTTGGTGCTGGTGCGGATGGTGAAGCCCTGTTTCTTGAAAATCTTCGCGGCTTCCTTGCGGACGTCGCCGTCCATGCCGGGGAGGATTTGATCGAGATATTCAACAATCGTCACCTGCGCCCCCAATCGCCGCCAGACGCTGCCCAGCTCTAGCCCGATCACGCCGCCGCCGATGACCACCATATGTTTGGGCACGGCAGGGAGCAGCAATGCACCCGTTGAGTCGACAATGATGCTCTGATCAACCGCTACACCGGGCAGCGGCGTTACCGATGATCCCGTCGCGATAATGAAATTCTTGGCTGTGTAGCGCGTGCCTGCGACATCGACGCTGTTTGCTGAGGTGAACGCCGCGTGGCCCTTGATCCAATCGACTTTGTTCTTCTTGAACAGAAACTCGATCCCGCCGGTCAGCTCGCCGACCGCCTTGGCCTTTTCGGCGTGCATTTGATCAAGGTTGAGGCTGACGCTTTTGAAATCGACGCCAAATTTGGCCAGCGCCCCCGAATGCGCCTGTTCATAAAGTTCCGACGCATGAAGCAGTGCTTTGGACGGGATGCACCCGACGTTGAGGCAGGTGCCGCCCAGCGTCTCACGCGATTCCACGCAGGCGGTCTTAAGCCCCAGTTGCGCAGCCCGGATCGCGGCGACATAACCGCCGGGGCCAGCGCCGATGACAATGAGGTCGTAGGTCAAATCAGACATTGATAGACTTTCAGATTGTATGAATTATTTTAAAGCTGTTCATTTGCGTCGGAAAACATCGTTCCACGCCAACGCCACCCCGAGGCCCTGAAGCATGATGTGGTTACCTTCCTCGACGCTTTCATCTGACCAACCGCGAGAACTTGTTCGCGTCAGCAGACGGATCGTTTCCGCATCCGGATCCACGTAGAGGATAGCATCGAGCGATGTGATAGATTGATACTCAGGTAGCTTGATACTGATATCCTCGCGCTTCGTGCTTGGCGACAAGACTTCGACCACGAGTTTCGGATCATCACATTCGAGAAGTTTGTCGAACTCAGGATCATCTCGACCACAAAAGACAGAAACGTCGGGATATCTCAGCGATAGGTCATGGGTCCGAACCCCCATGTCCGGCCCAAATGGGCTGCACAAACTTCCACGAAGCGCGACAAACAGCGATCCCGATATGTTTTGCTGCACACGGGCATGGGCGACGCTTCCGCCCGCCATCAATCGGATCGTGCCATTGCTCAATTCGACTCGCCGTCCTTCATCGCCCGTAAACTCGAGCGCCAGAAACTCTTCAACAGTCAGCAGTCGTCGTGCAGCAGTGGCCATATCTATAGATCAATCAAAAGCCGGGTCGGATCCTCGATAGCATTTTTGAGCGCGACAAGGAAGGTCACTGCCTCGCGCCCGTCGATCAGGCGGTGGTCATAGCTTAGCGCGAGATACATCATCGGGCGCACCACGACCTGGCCATCGCGGACGACGGGGCGATCTTCGATGCGGTGGAGGCCAAGGACGGCGCTTTGCGGAGGGTTGATGATCGGGGTCGACATCAGTGACCCGAACACGCCGCCGTTCGAGATGGTGAAGGTGCCGCCGGTCATGTCAGCCATCGTCAGCGTGCCTGCCTTCGCCTTCGCGCCGAAATCGCCGATGGTCTTTTCAATCGTTGCGACTGACATGGTCTGCGCGTCGCGGATTACGGGGACGACGAGGCCATTGGGTGCGCTTACTGCGACTGAGATATCAGCATAATCGTGATAGACGATATCATCGCCGTCGATCATCGCATTGACGCTGGGAATATCGCGCAGCGCCATGCACGCGGCCTTCACAAAAAAGCCCATGAAGCCAAGCCGCACGCCGTGCTTTTTTTCGAACAAATCCTTATATTTGGTGCGCGCTTCGATCACGGCCGACATATCAACGTCGTTGAAGGTGGTGAGCAGCGCGGCGGTCTCCTGCGCTTCCTTCAAACGGCGCGCGACCGTTTTGCGCAGCCGCGTCATCGGCACCCGCTCTTCGGGGCGCGCGCTCTGTGAGGTGGGCGCAGTAGCGACAATCGGCGCGGCGACAGGCGTAGCAACCGCTGCGAGAACATCTTCCTTGGTCAGGCGACCATCTTTGCCGCTGCCCTTGATCTTCGACGGATCAAGGCCGCGTTCGAGCACGAGGCGGCGCACAGCAGGCGACAATGTCAGGTCAGCGGGCGTTTCAGCGGCGACGGCAAGCGGTGCAGCGGCGGCAAGCGGCACCGTGACGACGGGTGCCGCTCCAGCAGCCTCGATCGCCGCAATCACTGTGCCGACATTGACCGTTGTCCCTTCGGCCACGAACTGAGTGCCCATCACGCCCGCAACCGTGGCGGTCACTTCAATCGCGACCTTGTCGGTTTCAAGGCTGGCAATCGGTTCATCAAGCGCCACTGGTTCACCAGGTTTCTTGAGCCATGTGCCCAGTGTGGCTTCAGAAATCGATTCGCCTAATACGGGAACTTTTACTTCGGTGGTCATATCTATTCATCCTAATCGTTCCCCGGCGAAGACCGGGGTCCAGAACCTTCACAAAAACGCAACAGAGCTTCGAATATTGGGCCCGTCTGGGCCCCGGCCTTCGCCGGGGAACACGCTACCCTTTCCTCTGCCGGCGGATTTCGCCGCGAACATTGTGGCCCAGCGCATCGGCGACGAGGGCGGCCTGTTCGGCCTGATGGCGTTTGGCGAGGCCCGTTGCGGGTGAGGCGCTCGCCTTGCGCCCCGCATAGCGTGCGCGTTTTGGTTTGGCTTTGGCGGCGGCGAGGCATTCCTCAATGTACGGCTCAACGAAAAACCAGCTGCCATTATTCTTGGGCTCTTCCTGCGCCCAGACGACCTCTTCAAGGTTCACCATCCGCTTCAAACGAACCACAAGCGGTTCACCGGGAAAGGGATAAAGTTGTTCAATCCGGATGATCGCCGTGCCCGTATCGCCCGCCGCATTACGCGCTTCGATCAAGTCATAAGCAACCTTGCCCGAACAAAGCACCAGCCGCTTGATATCGCCGTCAGCGGGCGGATTTGTATCGGAAAGTATCCGCATGAAATGACTGTTGCCCTGAAACTGGTCAGCGCTCGATACCGCCATTTTGTGCCGCAGCAGCGATTTGGGCGTCATGACGATCAAAGGCTTGCGGAACGGCCGGTGCATCTGCCGCCGCAGCAAATGGAAATAATTGGCCGGGGTCGTGACGTTGACCACCTGAATATTATCCTCTGCACAAAGCTGCAAATAACGTTCAAGCCGCGCCGAACTATGTTCCGGCCCTTGGCCCTCATAGCCATGCGGGAGCAGCAAGACGAGGCCATTGGCGCGCAGCCACTTGCTCTCACCGCTCGCGATGAACTGATCGATCATCACCTGCGCCCCGTTGGCAAAGTCGCCAAACTGACCCTCCCACAGCACGAGCGCTTTGGGATCAGCGCCAGCATAGCCATATTCAAAGCCCATCACCCCGAATTCGCTTAAGGGAGAATCGAGCACTTCAAACCGCGCATGTTTGAGCGTGGCGAGGGGCACATATTTGGCCTCGCTCCCCTGATCGACCCACACGGCATGCCGCTGACTGAACGTCCCGCGCCCGCTATCTTGGCCCGACAAGCGCACGCCGTAGCCTTCCGAGAGGAGCGAACCGAACGCCAGCGCCTCGCCCGTCGCCCAGTCAAAACCTTGGCTACTGGAGAACATCGCCTTTTTGGCATCAAGCACGCGCTGGAGCGTTGGATGGATATTATGCCCATCGGGCACCGTCGTTAGCGTCCGCCCCAGCGCATCGAACAATTTGGATGCAATCCCCGTTTCGACGTTGCGCCGCGCCGTTTCGGGATCGAGCGGCTTGTTAAGCCCGGCCCAGCGCCCGCCAAACCAATCGGCTTGATTGGCCTTATAATTTTGGCCAGCGGCGAATTCATCCTCAAGCAGCGCCACAAATTTGGCGGCATGATCGGTCGTCCAATTGGCGTCAATTACACCCTGATCGATCAACCGCCGCGCATAGACTTCGCTCACCGATGCATGCGTCTTGATATTGGCGTACATCAGCGGCTGCGTGAAGCTAGGCTCATCACCCTCATTATGGCCAAAGCGGCGGTAGCACCACATGTCGATCACGATATCGCGGTGGAAGCGCTGGCGGAATTCAATTGCCATCTTGCAGGCAAAGGTCACTGCCTCGGGATCATCGCCGTTGACGTGAAAGATCGGTGCCTGAACGCCCTTCGCCACATCCGACGGATAAGGCGATGAGCGCGCAAATTGCGGGCTGGTCGTAAAGCCGACCTGATTGTTGACGATGAAGTGAATGCATCCACCCGTATTATAGCCCCGGATGCCTGAAAAGCCGAGGCATTCCCAGACAATCCCCTGCCCTGCAAAGGCGGCATCGCCGTGGAGTAAAACGGGGAGCACCTGAATATGATCGGCAAGGTCATCACGCACCGTCTGGATCGCGCGCACCTTGCCGAGCACGACCGGGTCAACCGCCTCAAGATGCGATGGGTTAGGCGCTAGGCTCATATGCACTTTGATGCCGTCAAATTCGCGGTCAGTGCTGGTGCCGAGGTGATATTTGACGTCGCCCGATCCACCGACATCATCGGGGTTGGACGAGCCGCCCGAAAATTCGTGGAAGATAACGCGGTAAGGCTTGGCCATCACATTGGCGAGCACATTGAGCCGACCACGGTGCGGCATCCCGTACACAATTTCGCGCACCCCAAGCGCGCCGCCATATTTGATCACCGCCTCAAGCGCTGGAATCATCGATTCGCCGCCATCAAGCCCGAAACGCTTTGTGCCGACATATTTGCGGCCCAAAAATTTCTCATATTGCTCGGCTTCGATCACCTTGCCGAGAATCGCCTTCTTGCCTTCGGGGCTGAACTGGATGGCCTTATCTTGGCCCTCAATCCGCTCTTGCAGGAAGCGCCGTTCCTCCACATCGTTGATATGCATATATTCAAGGCCAACTGCGCCGCAATAGTTGGCGCGCAGCGTCGCGACGAGTTCGTTGATCGTCGTCCAATTGAGGCCGAGCGTGCCACCGACATAGATGGGTCGCGCCAGATCAGCGCCTGTGAAGCCGTGATATTCGGGCGTCAGATCAGCGGGCAGTTCCTGCTTGCTTAAGCCCAAGGGATCAAGCTTGGCGGCCAGATGCCCGCGCACGCGGTATGTGCGGATCAGCAGCATGGCACGGATCGAATCGCCCGCCGCTGCGGTCACTGCGGCCTCATCAAGCGGCTTGCCCGCCGCCTTGGCCGCTGCCTTGATCTCAACCGCCATTTGCGTGGGATCAAGTGCCGCGGTCAAGCCGTCAGTATCGAGCAAAGGCCAATTAGATCGCGCCCAGCTGGGGCCGCGTTCAATTTCGAAATCATGTGTTTCAGCACCCATAACGGACACCTCGTTGCTCTGAAAAATATGTTCCCCTGCGTAGGCAGGGGCCCAGACGGGACCGCTTTGCGAGGCTTCGCCACTTCATTCGTGAAGGGCCTGGCCCCCTGCCTTCGCAGGGGAACGCTGGTGTCCTGCCCAAGCGAACAACCAGAGAGACAATGTCGGTGTCAGAACAAAGTTTCATACAAATCATTCCAATCGGGGTTCATCTTTTCGATCACACGCAGTTTCCAAATCCGCTTCCATTTTTTCATCTGAAGCTCACGCATCCTTGCATCCTGAATATCATCAAACGTCGAGTACCAAACGAGCATCTTGCATCCTCGTTCCTTGGTAAAGCCCTCGATCATGCTCTCACGGTGCTGCCAAACACGTTGCCTGAGGTTGCTCGTAACGCCCAGATAAATCGTCCCATTGCGCTGGTTCGCCATGATGTAAACATAGCCGGGCCTGACCATCCCTCAATCCTCTTCAAAGACTGTTCCCCTGCGTAGGCAGTGGTCCAGACGGCAACGCTTTGCGAGGCTTCGCCGCTTCTTTTGTGAAGCGACTGGACCCCTGCCTTCGCAGGGGAACAAAGCGGTGGTGTACCCTAACCCGAGGGAATATCTCCCTTACCCCTTCAACATCGCCGCCAACGTCACGCCCAGTTCCGACGGCGACGGCGACACGCGAATACCCGCCGCCTCCATTGCCGCAATCTTGCTGCCCGCATCACCCTTTCCGCCTGATACAATCGCGCCTGCATGGCCCATCCGCCGTCCAGGAGGCGCGGTTAAGCCAGCAATGAAGCCGACCATCGGTTTCTTGCGGCCCTTCTTGGCCTCATCGATCAGGAACTGCGCGGCTTGCTCTTCAGCATCACCGCCGATTTCGCCGATCATGATGATCGATTTGGTGTCATCATCGCCGAGGAACATCTCTAACATATCAATGAAGTTGGTGCCGTTGACCGGGTCGCCGCCAATGCCAACTGCCGTCGTCTGGCCCAGCCCTGCCGCCGTCGTCTGAAACACCGCCTCATAAGTGAGCGTTCCCGAGCGCGAGACGACACCGACCGAGCCTTTGGAAAAAATGCTACCGGGCATAATGCCAATCTTGCATTCACCTGGAGTGAGCACACCGGGGCAATTTGGCCCCAGCAGCCGCGATTTCGAACCCACCAGCGCGCGCTTTACCTTGACCATATCAAGCACCGGAATGCCTTCGGTAATGCACACGATCAGCGGCACCTGCGCATCAATTGCCTCAAGGATCGAGTCAGCGGCAAATGGCGGCGGCACATAAACCACGGACGCATCCGCGCCTGTCACTTGCACCGCTTCAGCCACAGTATCAAACATGGGGAGGTCAATATGCACCGTACCGCCCTTGCCCGGCGTCACCCCGCCGACCATCTGCGTGCCATAAGCAAGTGCCGCTTCGGTATGGAATGTGCCGGTGGCACCCGTCATCCCTTGCGTGATGACCTTTGTGTGTTTGTTGACGAGGATGGACATGAAAAGCTCCGTTCAGTTCGGCAAATTTTTGAAAGGGTTGATGACTTCAACTTCGCCGTATTTCTGGCCGTGGTTAAGGTCCTCGGTGAACAGTGTGCGCGCACCGGCGCGATTTGCAGCGGCAATGATCATTCCATCCCAGAAGACAATCTTGTAACGCTGCGAGAGTTCAATAGCCTCAAGAACGAGGTTTTCGTCGGCGCCAATCACCGCCGTCGTACCAAGATCTACCAACCACTCCTTCGCAACTTCCAATTTCAAACCGGGCTTTCGCTTTCGCGTGGTCACGTTGAGGAATTCGAGCATCACCTGCGTGGAAATTGCGTAATCTTCAGCCTGAATGAGGTTGAATGCGATCTTGCGCTTCCACGTCTCGTCCTGTTTGGGATAGGCGGCATAGATAAGGACATTGCTGTCAAGAAACACCTCGGCAACCATTATTCCCCGCGATCATAAAGTGAAGCGCGATCCCATTCAGGAGCCGATTCCGCGAAAGGCGTGCTCGCCATGCGCGCCTGCATACGCTCAATTGCTTCCTTGCGCAGACCGCCTTCATCATCACTCAGACCGGAAATATACTTCCTGACGAGCGCATTGACAGTGGTTGACCGCTTCGCAGCATAAACTCGCGCGCAGTTGAGATCGCGTTCATCGATGGCGAGTGTCAGGTTCCGGGTCATCTCATATCTCCACATGTACACGGGTTATGTGCAAATAAGGATGTGGCGTTTTCATGTCAACGGGCAGTCATGGTTTGGAATGTGCCAGTGGCACCCGTCATCCCTTGTGTGATGCCCTTTGTGTGTTTGTCGACGAGGATGCTCATTTGTCTCTCCGGAAAATATTGAACCAGCGTCGCTTCGGCGGCTCTTCTGGTGGGACGTCTTGGGGGATATATTTACTCACATCGCCGGATCGGAAATCAGCGGACACTTCGCGCCATTTGCCTTGAGATGGGGGGCGAAGCGTATCGCCGGGAAAATAGATTTCCCCGTCGCCTTCATCTCCGCTTGCATCGTAAAACCCCACCCGATGCTTGACTGCAAGATCACGAACCAACGGGTAGGCGACTTCGGCTTCCGACCATGGGAAATTTACATAGATCGCGTGGTGACCGATTGAATAGTCGCTCAGTCGATCCTCGACTCCCGGGATCATGAGTTCATCGTCGCTTGGGCTGCCTGAACCATTCATGTTTCTGAACGTCTTACGCATCTCTTCGTACCAAGCGCTCAACTCTGGCGTCGTATTTTTGGGATCGTCGTAGCTATGCTCCTCCCCCCACTCTGCCTGCTCCTCCCACCACGCGATGAAATCATGACGATCTCTCGGTGCTACCGATGGGTCAAAAACGAGGAGATCGTAGCTCATCAGTTAAGCCAGCGAACCATCAATCGCCCGACACGCCACCAGCAATTCCTTGACCGCATCGACCGACACCGTCAGCCCCGCCTTGTCGGCATCATCAAGCTCAATCTCGATCACCTTCTCCACGCCGCCTGCACCGATCATCACCGGCACGCCAACATAAAGATCATTGAGGCCATATTGGCCATCAACATAGGCCGCACAGGGGAGGATGCGTTTTTGGTCGTTCAGATAGGCTTCGGCCATTGCAATGCCGCTAGCGGCAGGAGCGTAAAACGCCGAACCAGTGCCAAGCAGTGCTACGATTTCACCGCCGCCGCCGCGCGTGCGCTTGACGATGGCATCGATCTTGTCCTGCGAAGACAGGCCCATCTTGATCAAATCAGGCACGGGAATGCCGTTGACCGTCGAATAGCGCACCACCGGCACCATCGTATCGCCGTGCCCACCGAGCACGAACGTATTCACATCGCGCACCGAGACTTTGAATTCATCAGCAATGAAGTGGCTGAACCGCGCGCTATCAAGCACGCCCGCCATGCCGACGACCATATGATGCGGCAGCCCTGAAAATTCGCGCAGTGCCCACACCATCGCGTCCAAAGGATTGGTAATGCAGATCACGAACGCGCCCGGCGCATTGGCCTTGATGCCTTCGCCGACAGCCTTCATCACTTTCAGATTGATGCCGAGCAGATCATCACGGCTCATCCCGGGCTTGCGCGCGACGCCTGCGGTCACGATGATCACATCGGCGCCTGCAATATCGGCATAATCATTGCTGCCCTTGATATTCGCATCAAAGCCTTCAACCGGGCCGCACTGCGACAGATCAAGCGCCTTGCCCTGCGGCACGCCTTCCATAATATCGAACAGGACGATATCGCCCAATTCCTTTTGCGCCGCGAGGTGAGCGAGGGTGCCGCCGATATTACCAGCGCCGATCAGCGCGATTTTCTTGCGTGCCATGGGATTATATCCTTTCGGGTAGCCAGTGGAAGTGCGAAGCGCTTACGCCTATAAGGCTAGCGCGACAACTATATAAATGTCGACAGTTAAGACTTTTTCTGCAAGCCATTCGCAATAGCAATAAGGAGAATGCGATGCCCGATACAGCGCCTGAAATTAGCATCGATATCGTGTCAGACGTGGTCTGCCCGTGGTGCATCATCGGCTATCGTCAATTGGAAAGGGCGATCGGCACGCTCGGCGACCGCGCGCGCGTGACTGTGCGCTGGCATCCGTTTGAACTCGTGCCGGGGATGGCCCCCGAGGGGCAGAATACGCGCGACTATATGCGCGAGCGTTACGGCGCGACGCACGAACAAAGTCACGCCAGCCGCGACAAGATGGTCGGCATCGGGCAAGGGCTCGGCATCGATTTCCGCTTCGGTGACGAAAGCCGCATATATAATACGCACCAGGCGCATCAATTGCTGACATGGAGCGCCGACAGCGGCAGGCAGACCGCGCTAAAGCTCGCGCTGTTTGATGCCTATTTTACCCAGCAGGCCAATGTTTCGAACGAAGACGTCCTGCTCGCAGCGGTTGAACAAGCCGGGCTTGACCGCAATGAAGCCGCCGCCGTGCTAAGCGACGGCCGCTACGCCGATGCCGTCACCACCGAGATTGACTATTGGCATGATCAGAATGTGACCGGCGTCCCCGCCTACATCATCAACGGCAAATATATGGTGCCCGGCGCGCAAGATGCCGAAACGTTCGGGCGGATATTGGAGCGGGTGATCGAGCAGGCCCCCTAACCCGCCAATGCCTTCACCATATCATGCCAATGATCGAGATTGCCATAAAAGGCCTTGACCGGCACGCGTTCGTCGCGGCCGTGCGCGCGTTCGTCGGTGGGGATGATGATCCATGTGCCGTCAACGCCGTAGACTGGCATGCCCGTGCCCCTGAAGAATAAGCCATCAGTCGCCCCGGCGGACATTTGCGGTGCCACCTCTGCACCCGGATGCCGTTTGCGCAGCGAATCGGTGTAAGCCTTCACGACATCGGGCCGTAGCGGCGATGGCGGCGATGGCAGACCGCCAAGCGTTGGTTCGATCACAACACCCTTACCGACGAGCGCCTGCAACTCGGCCTGCACTGCCTTTGCTTCGACGCCCGGAAATATCCGGCAATTGACGGTGGCTTTGGCGGTTGCCGGCAGCGCATTGTCTGCATGCCCGCCTTCTAGCCGCGTCGCGACGCAGCGGGTGCGCGTTTGGCCGACTTCGGTTGGGTCAGCTTCGATTGCATCGGCGGCTTTGCCATCGGCAGGATTGGCCAGCCAGCTCCGCATCGCATCGCCAAGCGCGCCCTTTTCGGACTTTTGCCGGAACGCGAAATAGGCGCGCGTCGTTTCGTTGAGCATCGGCGTGAAACGGTGCGCCTCAAGCGCTTTTAGCGCGGTCGCCAGTTCGTAAATCGCATTGTCGGGGCGCGGGCGTGAGCTATGGCCGCCGCGATTGCTGACGGTGAAGCTGAAGCTTTGATACATTTTCTCTGATGTCTGCAGGCCGAAGCCAAGTGCAGTGCCATCAGCAAGAAAGCCGCCGCCGCCTGCATCGGCATTGAGCGCATATTCGGCGTCAACTTCGCTGCGCCATTCGGTTGATGCGCGGCGCGCGCCGTCGCCGCCAGTTTCTTCGTCACCCGTGAACAGCACGATGATATCGCGTTTGGGCTTGAAGCCTTCGGCCTTAAGCCACAGCACTGCGTTGGCGATGGCGGTGATGCCATTCTTCATATCAGTCGCGCCGCGCCCGTAGAGATAGCCGTCCTTTTCAACCACTTTGAAGGGATCAAGCGACCAGTCAGTCGGCAGCGCCTCCACCACATCCAAATGGCCGAGCAGCAGGATAGGTTTTTTGGCAGGCTTGCCCGCCGCTTTCCAGCGCACGATCATTGACTGTGTGCCATCATGATCCTTGACGGTAACATCGCTCAGCCCGCCCGCAATGAAACGAGCCTTGAGCAACGCGACAAGCTTTTTAACTTCCGCCGTGCGGTCAGTGACTGAGGGGATGGCGACCACATCCTCAAACAAAGCGCGGCCCTTGGCATGCCAGGGATTGGTGGCAGTCTGAGCGGCGATAGGCGCGGCTGCCATCAGCGTGACGGCCAAAAGGAAAATATGTCGCATCATGGTTCCTTATTGCTGTGCTGCCCACCGTCCACCGCCACATAGCGCCGCTGCCCGGTTTGCGGATTGAACCAGACGCGCACAAGCTGCCCGCTGGCATCGTCAACAAATTGTTCTTCGGTCTCGCGCCAGCCATTGCCCGGAGACACCGACTGCGCCGCGCCATAATGTTGGCGTTCAAACGCTAAAGCGCCGCAAATGATGGCCATCAAAATGACGAATGGCCAAGCGCCCGCATCGAACAGTGCGCCAAAAATGGCGAGCACCAAAACGATCAGCGCCACCGCCAAGGCAATCGTCCGCAGCGTAAGATAGGCAGGGCTATTCAATCCGCACCGCCGTGCCGTAAGCAACAACTTCGTTCATCACTTGACCGATCGAGCCTGAGTCAAAACGCATCATCACAATCGCATTTGCTCCCATCGCAGTTGCGTTGCGCGCCAGCCGATCAAGCGCCTGTCGCCGCGTCTCTTCAACGAGCGACGTATATTCTATCACCTCGCCACCAATGATCGTGCGCAACGAAGCAAGTAAGTTGCCGCCGATGCCGCGGCTGCGCACCACGACGCCAAAGCATTGGCCATAGGTTTCAACCACGCGTCTGCCGGGGATATTTTCGGTCGTTGTGATGATCATTGATCGTCTCCTTATGAACCCTTGCGGCCAATCACCGCCACACGCGCCACAACCTCGGCCTCAACTGTCGCACTCACAAATTTGTGGATATCGCCGCCATACATGGCGATTTCCTTCACCCATTTTGACGCAATCGGCTGCAATGCTACATCGGCCATCAGAAATACGGTTTCGATATCGGCATTAAGCTGCTGATTCATGCCCGTCATTTGAAATTCATATTCGAAGTCAGATACGGCGCGAAGGCCGCGAACAATAACGCTGGCCCCTTGTGCTTGTGCAAATTTCATTAGCAGCGCGTCAAACGGCACAACCTCAATCTCACCCACAACATCGGCCGTTTCGCGCTCCATCGTTGCGATCCGCTCATCAAGCGTGAACATCGGCGATTTGGACGGGTTGGTTGAAACGCCGATGATCAGTTTATCAACCAGCTTCGCGCCGCGCCGGATGATATCCATATGGCCAAGCGTGACGGGATCGAAAGTGCCAGGATAGACGCCAACTCTCATCACCGGTCCCTTTCAATCGTGAAACGCGCAATCGCGCGGAGCAAATCGGCTTCAGCACCGAATTGGCCCAGATGAGCGATGGCCTGATCGACCAGCGCACGCGCCTGCATCCGCGCGCGGTCGACACCTAGCAGCGAGAGGAAGGTCGCCTTGCCCGCTGCCTCATCCTTATGCAGCGCCTTGCCGGCCTTTTCCTCATCGCCTTCAACATCAAGCAAATCGTCGGCGATCTGAAACGCCAGGCCGACATCGCGGGCATAGCCACGCAAGGGGCCTCGCCCTTCCTTGGGCAATTTGCCCATGATCGCGCCCGCCTCAAGGCAAAAAGCGATCAGTGCACCGGTCTTGAGCTGTTGGAGCCGCGTGACCGTTTGCAGATCAAATGTCTGCCCTTCGGCTTCAATGTCCATCATCTGACCGCCAGCCATGCCGTCTGGGCCGCTGGCCCGCGCGAGTTCGAGCACAAGTTCAACGCGGACAAACGGATCGCTATGCGTAGCCTCTTCGGCGAGCAACTCGAACGCCAATGCGTGGAGCGCGTCCCCAGCGAGCACAGCGGTGGCCTCATCAAATACCTTGTGCACCGTGGGCTTGCCATGACGTAGATCATCGTCATCCATGCAGGGCATGTCATCATGGATCAGCGAATAGGTATGGATTGCTTCGATTGCGGTAGCTACGCGGAGTGCAGCTTGTTCGTCGACGTTGAACAGGCCGCAGGACGCAACAACCAGCAACGGCCGCATCCGCTTTCCCCCGCCGATCGACGCATGCCGCATGGCTTCATAGAGCCGCCGCCGGGGATCTTCGGGTATTGGTAGCAACAGATCAAATTGCCGGTCCATCGCGGTCGCGATTCGCCGCATTTCAGTCGCGAGATCAATGCTCACTACGCCACTCCCCTTAGCGTTCATCAAATGCTCTTGTTCCCGTAGGCGCGCCATCACTGCCGAGGCTGATCGCTTCAATCCGGGCTTGTGCCGCCTTCAACCGCGCCTCACACTGCGCGCGCAGGGCATCGCCCTGCGTATAAAGCGTGATCGACTCATCTAGCGCCGCAGCACCCGACTCAAGCCGCGCAACAATGGTTTCGAGACGCGTAAGCGCATCTTCAAATGACAGGGAAGTAAGGTCTTCAGACATGCTGCGGAGTTGTGGCGAGCGCGGCGCGACGGGTCAAGCGGATAGGATGTGCCCGAGTGCATTATCGAGCGCTGCCAGCGCCTGATCTTCACCCTCGACCTTAATCGCGATCATCCCCATTGCGGCGGCTGGCTTACAGTTGATGCCCAGATCGTCAAGATAGATGCATGCTTCGGGCGCAACGCCAAGTGCGTCACACATCATTGTGTAAATGCGGGGATCGGGCTTGCGGATGCCCGCTTTGGAGCTTTCAATCACATAGTCGAATCGCGCCATGATCGCCGCGATGGCTGCGGCCTTGGAGGATGATCCTGCCATGCCAGCGCCGCTGCCGGTTTGAACATTGTTGGTGATACAGCCAAGCGTGAAGCCCTTCGCTTTCAGCGTGTCAAGCGTCTCAACCATGCGCGGGCGGATGTCGCCCGACAGCAAGGCCAGCACTTCGCTGCCCCGGATCATGTGTTTGCGCGCGGCGGCTTCGGCGGCGAACAATTCGTCAAACTGCGCAGCGTCGATTTCGTTGCGCTCGAACAAGGCCCAGGCATTGTTGTTGGGGTTGGTCGCATTGATCCGGCGGATGACATTTTTGAGGAAACCGCGCTCGGCCTCAAACCGGTTGAACGCGTCAAAAGGCGATGTCGTGATGACGCCGCCGAAATCGAAAATGACGGTGGTGATTGTCACGCCGGATGATACCAATGCACGCCGTCAACCACTTCGCGCCGGGCACGGCCATCGCGTTCGAGGCGGCGCAGATGCGCTTGTGCTTCGCCGGTTGCGAGTTCACGATTATGTTCGCCAATGGGGCGGTTGAAAAGCATCGCGAAACAATCAACCGCGCGCTTGGGTTCAACGAGCGAGGCGGCGACCGTATCAAGCCGCTCAAGATGTTCGTCACGAAGCGCCGCCAACCGGGTGTGCAGCCCGTGGAACGGTTCGCCGTGAGCGGGGCACACGAGCAAATGGCCGGGCAAATCGAGCAGCCGGTCAATCGAATCTAGCCATTCGCCCAAAGGGTCAGCCTCGGGCTCGGTAATGTTGACCGATACATTTGAACTGATCCGGGGGAGCACTTGATCACCCGAAATCATCACGCCAGCGGCATCGTTCACGAGGCAGGCATGTTCAGGGCTGTGCCCCGAACCGACCACAACCCGCCACTGATTACCACCGAGATCAAGCACATCGCCGTGCTGCAACCGCCGATAGCTGACCGGCATGGCGAACACCATTTTGCCAAAGCGGCCCCAGCCCTTCGCAAGGCTTTGCGCGATTTCGGCCTCGTTCCAGCCACTTGCGCGCTGCAGCACCGCGAAGGCTTCGGGCGGTTCATCGCGCGCATCAACCGTGAGCATCCGCGCCGTCAGCCATTCGCCGCGCGTCATCCATAGTTCGACACCGAATTTTTTGCACAGCCATCCGGCAAGCCCGATATGATCAGGATGCAAATGCGTGCAAATCACGCGCGTAATGCGTTTGCCCGCAAGGCCCTTGTCAAACAAAGCCTTCCACGCATCGCTGCACATCGTCAGCAACATGCCGGTATCGACAATCGCAACGCCGTCTTCGCCTTCGTCGAGCAGCCAGCTGTTGATATGGCCAAGCGATCCCGGCATTGGAATGCGCGCCCAGTTAACGCCCTCACTAACACGCGTCACTTCGCCCACCGCCGGCGCGTGATCGCCAAGCGGATAGGTTAGCCCTTTGTGGTTCGTTGCGGTAAAGCTCTCATCCTGCGTGAGCGACGCATCGGGTGACAGCTCGGCCACGCTTAGCTCTTGAACAAAGTATCGGCGTTATAATCAACCGGCTTGGTCGGCGCGTCTTCACCGTCGGATTCAGCCGACTTGTGCGCGGCCGTGCGTTCGGCGCGCAGCTCTTCGATCAGAGCGGCACGGTCACCGTCAAGGCGCGTATCGGCCTGTGCTTCGATCCCCTTGGCTTTCGCCGCTTTGGCGACAACGGCGTCAAGTTCACGCTGCGAACAAAGCCCAAGTGTCACCGGATCCTTGGGCACGATATCGACGATATTCCAGTGCGATTTTTCGCGGATCGCGAGGATCGTCGTGCGCGTTGTGCCAATGAGTTTGCTGATCTGGCCATCGGAGACTTCGGGATGGTTGCGGATGATCCACGCAATGCCATCGGGCTTATCCTGCCGCTTCGAAACCGGCGTGTAGCGCGGGCCTTTTGAGCGCGTGGCGGCTTCGGGTTCTTTGAACATTTTAAGCGCATAGGTCGGATCGTTTTGACCCTTTTCAATTTCCGCCATCGTCAGCTCGCCAGCGCGCACAGGGTCACGCCCGGTCAACTTGGTCGCCGCCATATCGTCGGCGATGGCCTGCACTTCGAGGATATGGAGCCCGCAAAAATTGGCAATCTGTTCAAATGACAGCGCAGTAAAATCAACCAACCATGAAGCGGTTGCATGGGGCATAAGCGGCTGGGCCACGACGAAAACCTTTCACACAAAAGAAGGGCCGCCCCTTGCGGAGCGGCCATGTATCCCTGTCGCTTAGGCGTGTCTTTCGCCAAGGGCAAGCATTAGGCAGCAATTCGCTTCATTGTGTCACCAAGCGGGAAGAGCGCGTCAAGAAACTGTTGGGCACTGGTTTTCCAGCTAAAGCTAGCACCATAAGCCGCGCAGGCTGATCGATTGCGATCAAGGGCGGCGGCGATAGCAGCATCAAGATCAGCATTGAGCGCGCCGGTATCGGCGGTCACAACGTCAATCGGGCCGGATACTGGGAAAGCCGCTACAGGCACGCCGCACGCCATCGCTTCAATCATCACAAGACCGAACGTATCAGTGCGGCTGGGGAATACGAAAACATCGGCGCCCGCATAAGCCCCTGCCAAAGCTTTGCCTGACAGGGCGCCCAAGAAGGAGACATGGGGATATTCTACTTTGAGCGCGGCAAGCAAAGGGCCATCGCCGACGACCACTTTGGAGCCCGGATGGCCCGAAGCCAGAAACGCCTCAATATTCTTCTCAACCGCAACGCGCCCAACATAGAGCTGAATCGGTCGGGCAAGATCGGCATAGGCGGCCGGCGGCGCGCTATCGGGCGCGAAGTTAGTCAGATCAACGCCGCGGCTCCAATGCGCAGTATGGGGAATGCCGTGCGCAGCCAATATCCGCCGTACCGATGCTGTCGACACAAGCACGCGTCGCGCCGGCGCATGAAACCAGCGGATATAACGCCAAATCCACGCCGCCGGAACGCCCGTCCGCGCCGACACATAATCGGGAAATTGCGTGTGATAGGCGGTCGTAAAGCTGATCCCCCTCCGCAAGCACCATCGCCGCGCAGCAAGGCATAAAGGCCCTTCGGTCGAGAGATGCACCGCATCGGGCACAAACGCCGCAATCCGCTTTCCGACGCTAGTTGATCGCGCGAAGGCCAGCCGGATTTCAGGATAAGTCGGGCAGGGCACTGATCGGTAGAGATCGGGCGAGATCACCAATATCTGATGGCCCTGGCTCTCCAGTTCCGCCTTGATCGATTGCAGCGTCCGCACGACGCCGTTGACTTGCGGACTCCAGGCATCAGTGACGATCGCTATTCTCATGCAGCCAGTTTGAGCGCTGGTTCATGGGCTTCGCGCGCTGCAATTTCATCGGCCCAGTGGAGGATTTCCATGCGGCCATCGAAATGCTCAACCAAAGCGGTGCAGCCTTCGACCCAATCGCCGTCATTATAATAAGCGACACCATTGATATCGCGCATTTCGGCATTGTGGATATGGCCGCAAACGACGCCGTCAACGCCGCGCGCGCCTGCTTCGTGCGCGACGACATCTTCATAGCGGGAAATGAATTCCACCGCGTTTTTGACCTTGGTCTTCGCCATTTTGGACAGCGACCAATAAGGCAGATTGAACCACTGCCGCACCGCATTCACCACTACATTCAATCGCATCAAATTGGTATATGCCCAATCCCCCACGAACGCGAGCCAGCGGTGCGCGAGCATGATCGTATCAAATTCATCACCGTGGATGACGAGCAAGCGCTTGCCATCGGCGGTTTCGTGGATCGCCTTGCGCCGGATTTCTACACCACCAAAATTGAGCCCTGAAAATTGGCGAAACAATTCGTCATGGTTGCCCGGGATATAAACGACGCGCGTGCCGCGCTTGGCACGCTTCATGAAGCGCCAGAGTATGTCATTATGCGCGGTTGGCCAGTAGAATTTCTTGCTGAGCCGCCAGCCGTCGATGATGTCACCCACCAAATACATTGTCTCGCTGTCGACATGATCGAGAAAGTCGATGAGCATATCGGCGTTGCAGCCGCGCGTGCCAAGGTGAATATCGCTGACCCAGATCGTGCGATATTGCTTGCGCTTATGATCCGGTTCGGGCCGATGCGGCTCGCGATCAACAAAATCATGCATATCGGTGTCAAAATTCAATCGTGTGACAGCGTCCATTATGTTCGCCCCCTTCGGCTTGCTCTGATTCGTCAGCCTATGGTCGGTTATTGTTACAGTTCGAATCGTAATTCCCGTCTTTCCAAAAGTAAAATCGCCCTTTGCGGGGCCGGCAGGGGTTCATCTTGCGCGCAGACTAGGCTAGGCGGCGCTCCATGCTCAATTTGAACGGTATCACCGTGCGCCTTGGCGGCCGCACCATCCTTGACCGCGCAACCGCAGCGCTGCCGCCGCGCAGCCGTGTCGGGCTGATTGGTCGCAATGGCGCGGGTAAATCGACGCTGATGAAGGTGATGATCGGTGAGCTCGATCCCGATGACGGCGGGATCGAGATGCCCAAAAATACTAAGATCGGCTATATCGCGCAGGAAGCGCCAAGCGGAACTGCGACCCCGTTTGAAACCGTGCTCGCCGCCGATGTCGAACGCGCCGCACTGATGACCGAAAGCGAGACCTGCGAAGACCCTGACCGGCTCGGCGAATTGCATGACCGCTTAATCGCTATCGATGCCTACGCCGCCGAGGCGCGCGCCGCGCGGATTCTAGTCGGGCTTGGCTTTGACGAAGAAATGCAGGGCCGCCCGCTCGACAGCTATTCGGGCGGTTGGAAAATGCGCGTGGCGCTCGCGGCGTTGCTGTTTTCGGAGCCTGATTTGCTGCTGCTTGACGAACCGTCAAACCATTTGGATTTGGAAGCCACACTCTGGCTTGAGAATTTCTTGAAGGCCTATCCGTCAATGATGGTTGTGATCAGCCATGAACGCGATTTGCTCAACAATGTCGTTGATAATATCCTTCACCTCGAAGGCGGCAAGACGACATTATATACGGGCGGCTATGACAGTTTCGAGCGCCAGCGTGCCGAACGCGCCGCCCAACTTGCCGCCGCCAAAGCCAGCCAGGATGCGCAGCGCGCCAAGCTGCAAGATTATATTGCGCGCAACAGCGCACGCGCCTCAACCGCCAAACAAGCCCAGTCGCGACAGAAGGCCTTGGCGCGGATGCAGCCCATCGCCGCGATGGCCGAAGATCCGACGCTCAGCTTTGCGTTTCCCAGCCCCGAAGAACTGCGCCCGCCCCTGATCACACTTGATATGGCGAGCGTTGGCTATGACGAAACGCCAATTCTCCAGCGGCTCAACTTGCGGATTGATCCCGATGACCGCGTTGCCCTCCTTGGCCGCAATGGCAATGGGAAGACGACGCTCGCGCGCTTGCTCGCCGCGCAGCTTACGCCGATGGAAGGGGCGATCAACGCCTCGGGCAAGATGCGCGTTGGCTATTTCACCCAGTATCAGGTCGAAGAACTTGACGGCGAGGATACGCCGCTTGAGCATATGAGCCGGTTGATGAAGGGCGCTTCGCCCGCTGCGGTGCGCGGGCAGCTCGGTCGGTTCGGCTTTTCGGGGCAGAAGGCAACCACTAAGGTCGGCAAACTATCAGGCGGCGAACGCGCGCGCCTTGCCCTCGCGCTGATCACGCGTGAAGCGCCGCATATGCTGATCCTCGACGAACCAACCAACCATCTGGACGTCGATGCGCGCGAGGCTTTGGTTCAGGCGCTCAATGACTATGAAGGCACCGTGGTGCTCGTCAGCCATGATCGCCACATGCTTGAATTGACGGCAGACCGGCTCGTCCTCGTCGATAATGGCACCGCAACTGAATATAGCGGGACGCTGGATGATTATACCGATATGATCCTCGGCAAAAATCAGCCTAAGGGCGATGGCGGCGGCAAAGGCGGCAAAAAGATCGACAAAAAGGCAGCCGCCGCTGAACGCGAAAAGCAAACCGCGCTTCGCAAAGCGGTTAAAGACGCCGAAGCCGATATGGCCAAACTTGAAGCCGTCAAAAGCGCGATTGACCGCGCGATGTTCGATCCCAATTCGGCCGACGCCGAACATGCCGCGCTGACGATGGGCGAATTATCACAGCGGCGCGGCAAGATCGTCGCCGCGCTTGAAGCGGCAGAGGCAAAATGGGTGGCGGCGAGCGAGGCGATCGAGACCTAGCGACCAACGCGAACCGTGCCAGATTAGCACAGCCGCAAACGCCTTTGCCGTTGACGTTCCGCCGAAATGGATTTAACGCATTGTTAACGAAAAAAAACAGTCGCACTACATTCAATTTTTTGGGGATATCACATCATGACATTGATCAAATTTTCCGCAGGCGTCGTCGCGGCGCTCCTTCTATCAACCACGGCCCAAGCGGCGGTCGTTGGCTTTACCGCTAACCCGACGGCCAACCGTCAAAATTGGACCGCAGCGGTTCTCGCTTCAGGTGGCACGACGCAAACAAATATCACGTTCGACGCACCGAATGCTGGCGCATCGCTTGGTGCAGTTACCGGCTTTGGCGCCCCAGTATTTTCAGGCGGCCCTGGTCAGGGCAACACTTTTTCAGGCCCATTATCATCCGGGCAGGGACTATATACGCCGTCGCTTCACCGTGAGAGCAACAGCTCTGTTTTCAGTTTGACGACAAATTTCAACGCACCAGTTTCGGCAGTTGGCATTGACGTGATCGATTATTTTGGCGCGTCTGGCTTCAACAACTTCCTAAATCTCTCCGTGTTTTCTGGCGCGAATGGCACAGGAACGTTGCTGGGTAGCTTCACTAGCTCGCAATTCAATTTTCAGCGGAACAATGTTTACTTCCTCGGAGCGGTTAGCACGGCAAATGATATTGGATCGGCGGTATTCAGCCGTCGCACTGATAACACTGGCGATGTGATTGGCGTTGACAATATCGTTTCGGGTGTGATCGGCGCTGTGCCTGAACCAAC
>JBJXDU010000024.1:0-3363 GCA_046153565.1 Sphingomonadaceae bacterium | reverse complement strand
CTTGAGCATGGGCAGCGTGAGGTTTTTGGCGCGATTGGCCAAAGCCGTGCGATCCTTGACGAGTCCTTCGCGCGCTACAATGAGTTCGGAAAGCTGGCTTAAGGCTTGGCTTTTCACGGGTCGGAGTGCGTGTTTCGCAAATTCCCGGACACGGATTTCGGTAATTCGCGGACAGTGATTTCAGTAAATGCGGGCCAGCGATTCCGCTAATTCCGGGACAGTGGTTTCGGGCGGGAAAGAGGTTCGTTTTTCGGGCGCGCCGGAGTGGCATTGATCCCTTTCATCAAGGTGATGGGAGGGAAGATGCCAAGACGGAAGCAAGCGAGACGAACGACCGTGAAGGACATGCGATCGATCCTGCGCCTGACCTATGATCAGGGGCTGACAATACGGGCGGTATCGGAGCGACTGAAGCTCAGCAAGACGACGGTGTCGACCTATGTCCTGCGTGCCCGCGAGGCGGGACTGTGCAGTTGGCCACTGCCACCGGAATATGACGATGATGCGGGGCTTGAGCAGCTTCTCTTTCGCCGTGTCGGGCGGCCTCCGCAGGATCTGAGCGAGCCAGACTGGCCGGTGGTTGCGCGCGAGATCAAGCGCAAGGGCGTGACGCTGACGCTGCTTTGGCAAGAATATCGCGCCGCGCATCCGGGTGGGTATGGCTATACTTGGTTCTGCGACCGGTTCGGGGCTTTCCAGAAGTCCACTCACGCAAGCTTCCGCAACCGGCACGAGGCGGGTGCTGTGATGCAGACTGATTATGCGGGGCACACGATCCCGCTGATTGATCCATCAACTGGGGAAATACACCAGGCGCAAATCTTCGTGGCGGTTCTGGGTGCTTCGTCGCTGACGTTCGTAATGGCCAGCCTTTCCCAGAAGCTTCCCGACTGGATTGAAGGTCAGGTTCAGGCGCTGGGTTACTTCGGCGGGGTGGCCCGCGCCATTGTCTGTGACAATCTGAAAGCCGGGGTGGCGAAGGCGCTGTGGTTCGAACCGACGCTCAACCAGACCTTTGCGGCGATGGCGGATCATTACGATACGACGATCCTGCCGACCCGCAGTCGCCGTCCACGCGACAAGGGCAAGGTCGAAGGGGCCGTGCTGATCGTCGAGCGCTGGATCCTTGCGCGGCTGCGCAACCGGCGCTTCTTCACCCTTGCGGACCTGAACGCGGCGATTGCCGTGTTGCTCGAGGATCTGAACGATCGACCGATGCGCCATGTGGGGCGATCGCGCCGCGCGCTGTTCGAAGAGATCGAGCGGAGCGCCCTTGCGCCCTTGCCGGCAGAGCGGTTCGAATATGCCGAGTGGAAACGGGCCAAGGTCCATCCCGATTATCATGTCGAGGTCGACAAGACTTTCTACTCGGTCCCGCACCGGTTGATCGGGCGGCAGGTCGATGTCCGGCTCACCCACAGGGTGGTGGAGCTGTTCCACGATCACCAGCGGGTAGCGAGCCATGTCCGGCGATCCCAGCGCCGAGGCCATGTAACGGTGAGCGAGCATATGCCCAAAGCCCATCAGCGTTATGCCAACATGACGCCCGCCAGCCTGATCGGCAAAGCCGACCAGATCGGCGTCAACGCGGCGATCCTGGTCGAACGGTTGATGCGCGACCGGCCTCACCCTGAACAGGGCTATCGTTCGGCGATGGGCGTTCTGTCGCTGGCCCGACGCTACGAACGGGAGCGGGTGGAAGCATCATGCGAACGCGCGCTGATCATCAACGCGGTCTCCTACTCTTCGGTCGCCGCGATCCTCAAATCCGGGCTCGACCGGATTAGGCCGGCGACCGAGCCGGCACGACCCACGCCTGCGCACACGAACATCCGTGGCCGGGGTTATTACCAATAAAGAAAGGAAACACTCATGTTGAACAATCCCACACTTGATCAGATGCAGGCGCTTGGCCTTGCCGGAATGTCCGCCGCGTGGCGCGAGATGACGGCGCAGGGCAGCGGCGACGATCTGGCCCGCGAGGAATGGCTCGCCTTGATGCTCGACCGCGAAATGGCGGTCCGTGCGGACCGGCGCCTGGGCAACAAGCTCAGATCCGCACGGCTGCGCTTTGCCGATGCCAGTATCGAGGATATCGACTTTGCCACCCATCGCGGAATCGACCGGCGTAATATCCTGTCGCTTGCGCAAGGGGCATGGCTCAAGGCTCATGAGAATCTGATCATCACCGGCCAGACCGGAACCGGAAAAACATGGCTCGGCTGTGCCTTTGGCCGGCAGGCCGCCCGCCTCGACCATGCGGTTCTCTATATGCGCATGCCGCGCCTGTTCGATGCGCTCGCCCTCGCACGGCTCGATGGCAGCTTCCCGCGACTGGTCGACAGGCTGGCACGGGTCGAACTGCTTATTCTCGACGACTGGGGCACCCACTCACTGAACGATCAGCAGCGGCTCGATCTGCTTGAAATCTTCGAAGAGCGCTATCGGCGGAAATCCACGCTGATCACCGCACAGCTTCCCGTGACCGCCTGGCACGACATGATCGGCGAGCCCACCATCGCCGATGCCATACTCGACCGGATCATCCATAATGCCCATCGCATCGCTCTCGAAGGGGACAGCATGCGCAAGCAAAAACAACCTCAGGCTTGACCTCAAAGCAAAGCCGCGCGATCAGTCAAACCGACATCAACCAAGGCAATCGAAAAACACGCCTCCCGCTGTCCCGGAATTAGCGAAACCGCTGTCCGCGATTTAGCGAAACGAATGTCCAGTTTTTGCGAAATGCGCACCGGATGCGGTGCATCGGTTCAGCCAGTACCCAGCCATCAAGCGGCGCGGCCTGATCAAGCGCGCGCGGCTTTTGCTCCAGCAACGCCAGATAGTGCAGCGGGTTGGCGATGAAGTCTTCGCGTTCATAGCTGCGCGGATGTACCGCGATCTGTTCCCCTCGGCAGATCACCGCGACGCGGTCGACATAGCCTTTGATAACCACCTCCTGATGGGCGTAGGCCGTCGGCACCGAGTAATCATTGGTGCGATAACGGACCAGCGACATCGACGAAGCTCGCCCCGTCACAATATGGCAGGGATCGAACGGCACCGCTGGCAGAGGCATGAACGCAGCAAGGTCAGCCTGCATGCGCATCTCAATGGTCTCACTGTGCCCGCGCAGCACCGCCTGCCTGCGCTCCACGCATCGATCAAGGAAACGCGCGTTCATCGCATCGAAGCTATCGGCCACTGGCATCGGAACCATGAAGTGCCGCCTAACATATCCGACCAGCCCTTCCACCTTGCCTTTATCGTTGCCCTTGCCAGGTCGGCCGAACTTGTCTTCGAACAGGTAGTGGCTTTGCAGCGTGGAAAACATCTGGCTGCGCAAACGCTTCCCGTCGCCCA
>JBJXDU010000023.1:0-42589 GCA_046153565.1 Sphingomonadaceae bacterium | reverse complement strand
GCTCGCGGAGCGAGTGGTGGTGGGGCGATTGTGAAAGAATACACCCCTCCGTCACGCCTTCGGCGCGACACCTCCCCGAGACAAGCTCGGGGAGGATCGTTTTATCCCGTTCACCCGATTGCCCTGGGTAGGTAGCCAGCGGGTTCACCTTGCGGGCTGGCCACACTCGCCCTAAACTCCCCCCATGGCGAAAATTGCATTTATCGGACTCGGTGTCATGGGCGGCGCGATGGCGCGGCATCTGGCTTTGGCAGGGCATGAGATGGTGGTTTACAACCGCACGCGATCGAAGGCCGATGCCTGGGTAACGGCGCACGGCGGGATGGCGGTCAACAGCCCGGCTGAGGCGGCAGAGGGCGTTGATGCGGTGATTACGTGCGTCGGCAATGATGACGATCTCGCCGCCGTCACGCTCTCGCGCGACGGCGCTTTCCGCACGATGCGCAAAGATAGTCTGTTCATCGATCACACAACAGTATCGGCCAAAATTGCACGACAGCTGGCGGTTGAAGCCAAGGACAAATATATTCAACCCATCGATGCCCCTGTGACGGGGGGGCAGATAGGCGCCGAAAAAGGCACGCTTACACTTATGTGTGGCGGCAAGGAGAGTGCTATTGCTGCCGCGACGGCGATCATGGGGGCCTATTCAAAAAAGATCGTCCACGTTGGCCCAACTGGTTCGGGGCAGCTGACCAAGATGGTCAATCAAATCACCTTTGCCGGGATTATCGCGAGCCTTTCCGAAGGGATGCGCTTTGCCCAAGCCGAAGGGCTTGACCTTGATAAAGTCTTCGAATCAATTTCGGGCGGTGCGGCATCAAGCTGGCAAATGCTCAACCGCTGGGACACGATGGTGAAAGATGAATTTGATTTCGGCTTTGCGGTCGATTGGATGCGCAAGGATCTCGGCCTCGCCATCGATGAAGCGCGGGCCAGCGGGGCCACCTTGCCGCTCGCCGCGATGATCGACCAAATGTATGCCGAAGTGCAGCATATGGGCGGTGGCCGGCAAGATACGAGCGCGTTCATCCGGCGGCTGGCGAAGCCTTAGGGCTGTCGAGGCGCTTGCAGGCAAACCCTTTGCTTGTCATATATTTTTTATGATCAAACGCTTATCATGCAGCCTCGCTGCCTTAACCCTCCTTCCCGCCCCCGCCTTTGCCGATGGGTTGATCGACAATGTCAACGGCATCACGCTCTCAGCACAGGGCAAGGTCGAGCGCTTCACGGGCTTGCTGATCACGCCCGATGGCAAGGTTGCCAAGCTGTTGACGGCCAAAGACCCCCGCCCTGCCAAGCTCGATTTCAAGCTAGATGCCAAGGGTAAGACGATGCTACCCGGGCTGATCGATGCTCATGGCCATGTGATGGGGCTTGGGTTCCAATCGCTAACGCTTGATCTGTCTGACACTAAAACGCTTGACGAGGCCAAGGCGAAGATCAGCGCTTATGTTGCCGCCAATCCCAACCGCAAGTGGATCATCGGGCGCGGCTGGAACCAGGAAGTGTGGAAACTGGGCCGGTTCCCGACAGCGGCAGATCTTGACGCCGTAGTCTCGGATCGCCCCGTCTGGCTTGAACGCGCCGACGGTCACGCCGGATGGGCGAATAGCGCGGCGATGGCGGCGGCGGGCGTCACTGAAAAGAGCGTTGCGCCGCCCGGTGGCCGGATCGAAAAGACGGGTGCCAAACCCAGCGGTGTGTTCGTTGACGCTGCTACTGATTTGATTGCCACAGTTGTGCCCGCGCCGTTGCCACGCGAGCGCGATGTCGCGTTTGGCAAAGCGCAGGACGTGCTGCTTGGCTTGGGCATCACCGCCATTGCCGATATGGGCACCAGCATTGACGACTGGAACAGCTATCGCCGCGCAGGCGATGCCGGGACGCTGCGGGTGCGCGTGATTTCCTACGCTGCGGGCCTTGACCCTTTGCTCACCATTGCGGGCAGCACACCGACGCCGTGGCTCTACAATGATCGGCTGCGGATGGTCGGTGTGAAGCTTTATCTTGACGGCGCGCTTGGATCACGCGGCGCATTTCTGAAGGCCCCTTACGCTGATAAGCCCGGCGAACGTGGCCTTTCATTCGTTACCTCGGCAAGGCTTGGCAATATGATGAGCCGCGCGGCGTTCGACCATTTTCAGGTCGCCATGCATGCCATCGGTGATGCAGCCAATGCCCAAGCGCTCGACGTGATTGAAGAATTGTCGCAGACCTATACGGGCGACAGGCGCTGGCGGATTGAACATGCGCAGATTGTTACTCCGTCGGATATTGCGCGCTTTGCCAAAAGCGGCGCAATCGCCTCAATGCAGCCCGTTCATCAGACGAGTGATCGCACAATGGCCGAAGCGCGCCTTGGCCCCGCACGACTGAACGGCGCTTATGCATGGAAATCAATCCTGACCGCCGGCGGCAGGCTCGCCTTTGGGTCTGACGTTCCCGTTGAAAGCGCCGATCCATTTGCTGGCATCGCCGCCGCGATAACCCGCGAAGATGCGAGCGGCGAACCCTTTGGCGGGTGGCAACCTCAAGAACGCGTGACCCGCGAAGAGGCACTGGCCGGCTTCACTATGGGTGGCGCTTATGCCGGGTTTGCTGAGGATAAGATCGGACGGCTGGCCCCTGGGCTTCAAGCCGATTTCATCCTGATCGATCGCGACCCCCTGTTCATCCCACCCGGCGATATTCGCGGTACCAAGGTTGAGGAGACCTGGGTCGGGGGAAAGCGGGTTTTTGTCCGCGGGCGTTAGGCGCGCAATTTTGCAATCAATCCAGCTTCTGGTACGCACACTGCAAATGAACTTCGGGCAAATGAACTTGGGAGAGTCGATATGCATGATCTGGTCATTCGTGGCGGCACTATCGTTGATGGTAGTGGGGGCAAGCCGTATCTTGGCGATGTTGTTGTTGATGGGGGCATCATAACGGCGGTTGGCAATCTGACCGCGCAGGGCCGTGAGGAGATTGATGCGACTGGCATGATCGTGGCGCCCGGCTTTGTTGATATCCACACCCATTATGATGGGCAGGCGACATGGGACAGCGAAATGGCTCCGTCGAGCTGGCACGGCGTCACGACAGTGGTGATGGGCAATTGCGGCGTTGGCTTTGCGCCCGCCAAGCCAGACAAGCATGACTGGCTGATCGGCCTGATGGAAGGCGTTGAAGATATACCCGGGACCGCGCTAGCCGAGGGGATGACATGGGATTGGGAGACCTTCCCGCAATATATGGACGCGCTTGAACGCTTGCCGCGCACGGTCGATGTCGCGACGCATGTGCCACACGGCGCGGTGCGCGCTTATGTGATGGGTGAGCGCGGCGCGAACAATGAAGCGCCAACCGAAACCGATATTGCGCACATGTCACGGATCGTTGAGGAGGGATTGCGCGCAGGGGCACTGGGCTTTTCGACGTCGCGAACGATCCTTCACAAGTCGGTCGACGGTGTGCTCGTGCCGGGCACGACTGCGACCAAGGAGGAGTTGATCGGCATCGGGCGCGCTATGGGCCGCGTTGGTCACGGCGTGTTCGAAATGGCGTCTGACCTCAAACGTGAATGGGATGAATTTGGCTGGATGGGTGAACTCAGCCGCGAAACCGGCATGCCGGTAACCTTCGCTGCGCTCCAGTCAATCGCCAAGGAATTGCCGCTCGACGAACAGATTGCGACGATGCGCGCCGAAAATGCCAAAGGTGCCAAGATCACGGCGCAAATCGCGCTGCGCGGCAATGGCATCGTGATGGCGTGGCAGGGCACAATCCATCCCTTCCGTTTCAAACCTGCGTGGACCGAGATCGAGGCGTTGTCTTGGCCCGAGCAATTGGCACATCTCAAAGACCCTGCGTTCCGCGCGCGGATGATCGGCGAGGAGAATGTGTTTCCTGAATCGGACATCGTCGATCTGCTGCGGATCGTCGCTGGCGGCTGGTTCATTCAGTTCGAAATGGATGAGGGCTTCAATTACGAGCCAACGCAAGCCGAAAGCATCTTGGCGCGCGCGGCGGCGGCGGGGGTTTCAGGCCCCGAATATGCCTATGACTTGCTGATGGCAGACGAAGGCAAGGGGTTCATCTATTTTCCGATCCTCAACTATGCTGATGGCAATCTCGACTTCCTTGAAAGCCTGCAAGCAAGCGACGATTGCGTCAATTCGCTATCAGACGGCGGGGCGCATTGCGGCACGATTTGCGACGCGGCGTCGCCAACCTTCATGCTGCAACACTGGGTTCGTGACCGTGATCATGGTCGGATTGCCCTCGAAACCGCGATCAAGCGCCAGTGTCGCGATACGGCACTGCTCTACGGCCTTGAAGATCGTGGGCTGCTCTCGCCCGGATACCTCGCCGATATCAATATCATCGATATGGAAGCGATCAAACTTGGCAAGCCGTGGTTGGCGTTTGACCTGCCTGCGGGTGGCAAACGTTTGCTGCAAAAGGCTGATGGCTATGTGGCCACAATCAAATCGGGACAGGTAACTTTCCGGAACGGCGACTATCTGGGCGTCCACCCCGGCGGCGTGATCCGTGGGCCACAGCGTGCCGATATGGCGATGGCGGCGGAGTGATCGGGCTCCGGATGCATTCCTTCGATCACGCGCTGGCGCTGCCTTCAGCGTGCAACGAATTTGCCGCGTAGTTGACACCTCCTTTTCCTATCGGCGGATCGATTGGAAATCAGGAGGAACGGACATGAAGCCTCTGATCTGGTTGACAGTCTCTTCGGCGGCGCTTTTGAGTGGTTTGGCAGTGACCCCGGCAACGGGACAGTAACGCGTCGTTGCGCGGCCAAGCATGACGGCCGCCCCCGGCGCTGGATGCGGTGAGGATGACGCGCGGGTGAATGAGGGGGTGGCATTCGGTTCTGATTCCATCATTCAGCGGACGTTCAGGAGCGATATAGTGTAACATATCCACTAATCAGGGAGGATGTTATGCAGGTCGCTCATTCTATCTCGCGCTGGATGCTGATGGTTGGAAGTTTGGCTCTGGTGACGGGGCCAGCCTCGCCGCTTTCATCTGCGCCCAAGCGGGCAGCGGTCGTGGCAATTGAAGCGGACAGTCCCGTGCGCTGCAATCGCGAGGAGGCCACCTATACCGGTCAGCCAATCCCAAGAGGACGACTGAATGGCATTGCGGCGCAGGGTGCGCCCTTGCCAGTCCCGCCACCGCCGTTGGCAGTGGCACCGGCCCCCGTCATTGTGGCGACAGCGAAGAGATTCGACCAAAGCCGCGTAGCGCAATCATCAAGCATCGTCGCCCCCTCACCTTTCCCGCAACGGCCGCAACGTGAAGACCGTGAGCGCTATAAGGGCGAAACGGTCGCCAGCATCAAAGCAGTCGCGAGCGAGCCAGTTTCAACATTTTCGGTTGACGTTGATACGGGCTCCTACGCCAATGTCCGCCGGTTTTTGACGCAAGGGCAAATGCCGCCTGCCGATGCCGTGCGGACCGAGGAAATGCTCAACTATTTCCGCTATGACTATCCCCTGCCCAAGGATCGTAGCCGCCCGTTCAGCGTGACAACCGATGTGGCGACGACGCCGTGGAACGCTGACACGCGGCTGTTACGGATTGGCATCCGTGGCTATGATCTGCCGCGCGATGACCGCCCGCCTAGCAACCTAGTCTTCCTTGTCGATGTCTCAGGTTCGATGTCTGATCAGGACAAATTGCCGCTGGTCAAATCGGCGCTGGCGCTACTCGCAGACCGGCTGAGCGCGCGCGACAAGGTTTCGATTGTTGTTTATGCAGGCGCTGCGGGCATCGTCCTTGATCCCACCAGCAATCCGCGCTTCATCAAGCAAGCGCTCGATTGCTTGCAAGCTGGCGGATCAACCGCCGGCGGACAGGGGATGGAACTTGCCTACGCCACCGCGCGCACACATTTCATCAAAGGCGGGGTGAACCGCGTGATCATGGCAACCGATGGCGATTTCAACGTTGGGATTAGTTCGAACGACGGCATCGAAGCTATTGTCAAGAAGAACCGCGAAGATGGCATCACGCTCACGACGCTTGGCTTTGGCCAAGGCAATTACAACGAAGCGATGATGGAGCGCGTCGCCGATATCGGCAACGGCAATTATGCCTATATCGACACCGCACTTGAAGCGCAGAAAGTGCTTGATGAGGAGATGCAATCGACGCTCTTTACCATCGCCAAGGATGTCAAAATCCAGCTTGAATTCAATCCGGCGGCGGTCAGCGAATATCGGTTGATCGGTTACGAAAACCGCGCGCTTGCCGAACAGGATTTCAACAATGACCGCGTTGATGCGGGCGATATCGGTTCGGGGCATCAAGTGACGGCGCTTTATGAAATCGTTCCCACTGGTGCGAAAGGCTGGCGACCTGACCGCCGCTATCCCGACAATCAACCGCGCATCGCATCAAGCAAGGCAAGCGGCGAAATGGGCTGGCTCAAGCTGCGTTACAAAATGCCCGATGGGCAAACGTCCTCACTGATCGAACAGCCAATTAGCCGGGCTGCCCTTACCAGCGCGCGGGCACCGGCCGGCGATATGGCTTTTGCCGTCGCGGTCGCTGGCTTTGGCCAAAAGCTTCGCGGTGACAAATATCTGGGTAACTTCACTTTCGCTGACGTGCGGCGAACGGCGGGCGCGCAAAATGGCTATTTGCGGCAGGAATTTTTGAAGCTCGCGTCGCTTGCCGATCAGTGACATTTTGGTTGCGATTCGGCGGGCAAGCCCCGGCACGTAATTGTGCGGATAACGACGCGGAGGCCGTCTGCCAAATTTGTCCGTGAATTGAATGATTTACAGCACTCCGTCGGGGCGATTGTTCAACCGGCTGGACTCTTGCGCGCGCCTCACTAGGGTGCGGTTCGGGAAGAGTCGTCAAGGGGCGGCCGATCTGTCACAGATCCACCTTCGCAAGGGGAGCAAAAATGTCGTCACTCGTAAAAATGCTGCTAGGCGGCCTAGCAACGGCCATTGCAACATGGTTTCTCGCTGGCCCAATGGGTTGGGGTGCTAAATGCGCCGCACCTGCCGCCGCTGTTGCCGCAGCCCCGGCTGCAAATGCACCAGCGACCGCTGCTGCCGTTCAGTCGTGCCAAGCCGATGTAGACAAGGTCATCACCGGCAAGACAATCAATTTTGAAAGCGCCAAGGCTGTGATCAAGGCCGATTCACTGCCATTGCTTGATGCGCTGGCAGCCGCGTCGAAGGATTGCGCCGGCACGCAGATTGAAGTGGCTGGGCACACCGATCAACAAGGTAATGATGCGTTCAATATGCGCTTGTCCGAAGAACGAGCGAATGCCGTGGTTGTGGCGCTCGCAGAACGCGGCGTTCCTAAGGAACGTTTGCTGCCCAAGGGATACGGCGAGACCAAATTGCTCGATCAGGCGTCGACGCCTGAGGCACTTGCCAAAAATCGTCGTATTGAATTCAGCGTTGCCGCTGCAGCCCCCACGGCTGACGCAGCATCCGCTCCAGCGCAATAGGGAGAGACACAATGAATTCACTCATGGGAGCCATCTTCGTGGCGCTGATCGCTTATGCGATTGGCCTGTTCATTGCCTACCTCGTCTGGGGTAGCAGCACCGATAACGCCTAAGACTAGGGAAGGAACACGCCATGTGGCCAATTTGTAATCTGGAAGGCGCAAACTTTCTGTGGCTTTTGATACCGCTGCTCTTGGGTCTTCTGACCGGGTGGTGGATTTGGGCCAATCGCCCGCGCGTCAGCGCTTATGCGGGCAGCGATAGCGGCATTGGTATGGGCGGCGCACTCGCTGGTGCCGGAGCCCTTGCAAGCGGCGCTGGTGCGGCGCTTGCCAAGACGGCGTCATCGGTTGGTGATGTCGCTGGCTCTGCGGCTGGTGCCGTTGGAGACGCCGTAAGCGGTGCAGCATCAACAGTGGTCGACGCGGGTTCATCCGCAGTCGGCACTGGTGCCGCGGTCATTGGAGGCGCGGCTGCGGTCGCGGCTGGCGCTGGAGCAGCAGTTGTCGACACGGCCGCGAGCACCGTCGCGAAGGTCGCGGATACCGGCGCGTCAGTGGCTAGCTCGGTAGGCGAGGTTGCAGCTGGCGCGGGCACGGCGGCTGTCGTTGCGGGCGGGGTCGGGCTTGCTGCCATTGGCATTCCTGCCGCTGTCGGGGCAGCTGACGATCTGGAAATGATCAAAGGCATTGGGCCAAAGCTCAACGGGGTCCTTAACGGTTTGGGCGTGACGCGCTTCGATCAAATCGCGGCATGGACGCCCTCCGACGTCGACAAGGTCAATGACCATTTGGGAAGCTTTAGTGGGCGGATCGACCGCGAAGAGTGGATCCCACAAGCCAAGCTGCTTGCGGTTGGTAACATGACCGAGTTCGACCGGCTCTACGGAGACGGTGTAGCGATTGCAGGTGCCGCCACGGCAGGTGCGGTTGCGATGACGGCGCTCGGCATTCCTGCCGCCGTTGGCGCGCCCGATGATCTGCTCCAGCTTAAAGGCGTAGGGCCGAAGCTTAATGCGCTACTGATCAGCCTTGGCGTAACACGCTTTGATCAAATTGCGGCATGGAGTGCCGATGATGTTGCCAAAGTCGATGCCGAACTCGGCAGCTTTAAGGGGCGCATCGTCCGCGAAAGCTGGGTCGAACAAGCGGGACTTCTCGCAACGGGCGCAATTGCCGCCTTTGAAGCAAAGTTTGGCAAGCTTGATAGCGAAAATAGCTAAGCGAGCCACATTCCAATCGGGGCGCGTCCGTCACATGGTGATGGGCGCGCTTCTGTTTGCAAGCGTTGCCGATGCGCAATCTATTGAGCAAGAACGTGAAGCGCTGGTGCGCGCCAAAGCCCAAGCCGCTGCCGCTGACCGCCGCGCAGAAGCGCTTGAGCAAAAAGCAGCCTTAGAAATTAGTGAGGCTGAAGCGGCCAAGGCCCAAGCCGCCGCATTTGCGTCGCGAATCCAATCCGCTGAGTCCGAAATTTCCGCCGCCGAAGCGCGGATCAACCTGATCGAAGGCTTGCGCGCTGAACAGCGGGCGCGGCTGCGCGCAAAACAAGAGCCAGCGGTTCGGCTGGTCGCGGCGTTGCAAATGATATCGCGCCGCCCGCCGGCTTTGGCGCTGGTGCAGCCCGGTTCGGTGACGGACTTGGTGCATGTGCGGGCGATATTGGCGTCGGTGCTGCCCGTGCTGAAAGCGCGCACCGCCGGATTACGCGCGGAACTGGAGGCCGGGCGGCGGTTGCGGCTTGATGCCGAACAGGCGCTGGCGGCGTTGGCGGAGAGCCGATCACGACTGGTTACCGAGCGCGCGGCGCTCGTTCGCCTTGCGGCCGAACATCGTCGCGCCTCCGATGCGCTCACGGGCAGTGCGCTGGTAGAACAAGACCGCGCGGTCGCGCTAGGAGAACAGGCGCGCGACATTGTTGAATTAATGGCCGATATCAATACGGGCGCGGAAACCCGCGAGCGGTTGGCAGCGCTCGGTGGCCCCGTGCTGCGCCCGCCCAGCCCCGCTGATCCGCGCGCTGACCCGGTCGACCCGGTTGATACCGCGCAGCGTGGCCTGCCCTATCGCATCCCTGTCGTCGGCACCGTCGTTGCCGGGCTTGGCGAAGTGTCCGACGCTGGCGTCCGGTCTCGCGGCCTTACGTTTTCGACGCGCGCCCAGGCGCAGGTTATCGCCCCCGCAACGGGCCGCATCGCCTTTGCAGGCCCATTTCGCGGCTTTGGTCAGATCGTCATTATCGATCACGGTCGCCGCTGGACAACGCTCGTAACCAGCCTAGCGACGCTTGATGTCCAAGTGGGCGATAATGTTGTGCAAGGCAGCCCGATTGGCCGCGCCGCCAGTGAACGACCAACCGTCACGGTCGAATTGCGACGGGGAAATGTGCCGATTGATATTACGCCTTTTGTCGCGGGCTAAAGCGCGTTAGACTGATCTCAGTTTAAGATGAGTATCGTCAAATGAAAACCGAATTTTTACGCGCCGCTTTGTTGGTATCGAGCGTTGCCCTGATCCCCGCGACGACCGCAGCGCTCGCCGCGGTTGATTCAAGCGCTTACGCCGAAATCGAACAATTTATGAATGTGTTCGAACGGGTGAAAGCTGATTATGTCGAAAAAGTTGATGACAAAAAACTGATCAAGGGCGCGATTGACGGCATGCTCGCCAGCCTTGATCCGCATAGCTCGTACCTAGACGCGCGCGATTTTGAAAATATGCGCACGCAGACTGATGGCAATTATGGCGGGCTTGGCCTTACCGTGTCGCTCGAAGACGGTGCCGTTAAAGTGATCGCGCCGACCGAAGATTCACCCGCTTACAAGGCGGGGATGAAGGCTGGTGATTATATCACGCACCTTGATGGCACGCTGATTTTTGGGGGGACGCTTGATGAGGCCGTGGAAAAGATGCGCGGAAAGCCAGGCACATCAATTAAGCTGACGGTCGTTCGCCCGGGGCGCGATAAGCCTTTTGACGTCTCGATCACGCGCGAAATTATCGAACTGAAACCCGTTAAGTGGGAAGTAAAAAACGGCGTTGGCATTATCAATATCAACGCTTTCTCAAAGAATACTGGTGAAAGCGTCCGGGCTGCGCTGATGGGTGTTGAAAAATCATTAGGCCGACGGCCAACGGGTTATATCGTTGATTTGCGATCAAACCCCGGCGGCTTGCTTGATCAGGCGATTGAAGTCTCCGATGCTTTCCTTGATCGCGGAGAAATCGTGTCACAACGCGGCCGCAACAAGCGCGACATCGAGCGTTATTATGCGCGGCCCGGTGATTTTTCGCATGGTCTGCCCATTGTCGTACTGGTCGATGCGGGATCGGCGTCGGCGGCTGAAATTGTGGCGGGCGCGCTTCAAGATCATCACCGCGGCCTCGTTATGGGCGAGCGCAGCTTTGGCAAGGGATCGGTGCAAACTTTGCTGCCGCTTGATGAGACGACTGCCCTTCGCCTGACCACCGCGCGTTACTACACGCCGTCGGGCCGTTCCGTGCAGGAAGGCGGGATTGAACCTGACATTGCCGTGCCGCAACTGTCCGACCCCGATTATAAAACGCGGCCTCGATTCCGCGAAGTTGATCTTGGTCGTCACCTGATCAACGAAGCCAAGGTGGATAATTCGGTGCTTGAGGCAGATACCAAGCCCGACCCGCGTTTTTCGCAAACCGCCGAGCAGTTGAAGGCAAAGGGTGTCACCGATTTCCAGCTGACCTATGCGATTGATACGATCACACGGCTGGCGCGCACGCAAACAGCGGCGGGCGTGGCACCAAAGGCAGCCGCCAAACCGTGACGCCGTTTCGGACGGCGCAGGCGCTTGCGCTCGCTGTGCCGACATTGCTGATGGCGGGCGCATGGGGATCGCAATATCTAGGCGGTCTTGTTCCATGTGAAATGTGTGTGTGGCAACGCTGGCCGCACCTTTTCGCCATTGGCATTGCGGTGCTGGGCTTCATTCTGCCCAAACGGCCGGTGATCGCGCTCGCCGCGATAGCGATTGGGGTGAGCGGTGCGATCGGCGCCTTTCATGCCGGCGTTGAATATCATTGGTGGGAAGGACTGACACGGTGCAGTCAATTGGCCGGTAATCGCACAATCACCGATATAATGAACACGCCACTGGTGCGCTGTGATGAAGCGCAATGGACTTTGTTCGGTATTTCGCTGGCAGGCTATAATGCCCTATTGTCGATCAGCGCGGGGCTGGTTATCCTCGCCTTGTTAGGACGAAAGCGCCATGAACCAAGCTGACACTGAAGCCATGATCCGCGTCAATCATGCAGGCGAATACGGCGCAGCGCGCATTTATGCCGGGCAACTGGCGGTCATGGGTGATCGTCATCCGGCTGCTCGCGCGATCCGCCATATGGCTGAACAAGAGCAACGGCACCTTGATCATTTCTCTGCCCTGATTGCAGAGCGCGGCGTGCGACCTACATTGCTTCATCCGCTATGGCATGTGGCTGGCTTTGCGCTGGGTGCGGTAACAGCGGCGATTGGCCCCGAAGCCGCAATGGCGTGCACCGTTGCGGTCGAAACCGAAATTACACGCCATTACGGTGAACAACGCGAAGCCTTGGGCGATAGTGATCCCGCTTTGTCCGATGCCATTGCCGATTTTCAAGCCGAAGAGGTTGAGCATAAGGAAACAGCACTTGCCGCCGGGGCCGAACTGGCACCCGCTTACCCGGTGATGAGTGCCGCGATCCGGCTGGGTTGCCGCGCGGCGATTGCGCTTACCAAGCGGATATAAGTCATGTTATATTCATGTCGAAACTGTGAGGATAGCTATATGAGAGTCGCACTTCTTTTTGTCGCCGCGCTGGCACCAATTGGCATCGCTGTCCCCGCTGTGGCGGAAAAGCCCTTGATCACAATCTTCCCGGGTGACCCTTGCCCAGCGGGTAATATCTGTGTCGTGGGTAATGAGCGTGATCGCTACCGCATCCCCAAATTGCTGCGCGAAACCAAACCGTCGCCGCAAAGCACAAGCTGGGCTGTGCGCCAGCAAGCAACGTTGGCCACGGGCAAGTCAGGGCAAGGGAGCTGCTCAACCGCAGGCTCCGGAGGCTGGACCGGCTGTTGGAAGGAATATATGGACGCAGCCCGCGCCGAAGCCAAAGCGCGTAAAGCTGAAACGGCTGACGCTGAGGCGAAAATATCGGGCAAGTAACGTTCGCGGTTGCTGACCGGCGGGGCGCAGGCAACGCAAAAACGCGCATCTGCTGCATTTTCCTTACCGCATGCTGCGCAATAGGCGGGAGGGGCCGGGGCAGCCGCGCCGCATGCGGGGCAGAATTTGGCGTCGTCTGAAATCGCATAGTGGCAACTGCCGCAAAGCCTGCTCATCGTTTCAATCCCCCTTCACGCATTTTCGGCATATGTTGAGCGACCCCGCGCCGGGACGCAACATAACATCTGGATGCTCCTGCCCGGCGCTCGACAGCGGCCTATCATGCATATAGCCTTGGGCAACATAGCAAAGGGGCATTGCAATATGGCATCAATCACCGATCAAGCCTTACCGGCCAAACCGCTGGGCGCCGACCGGTTTGAGACAATGCTCGCCGTGGGTGCGGTTCTGATGTTGGCGGCGATGACGACTGCGCTGCTCAAAGGCTATGCGCAGTGGGGCCGCTTGCCGCCGATGGTGTGGGTGCATCTGGCGACGATTTCAGTCGCGCTGGTGCTGACCCCGGTGATGCTGCTTCGCCCACGCGGGGATCAGCCGCACCGCTATTTGGGGCGGATATGGGTGGCCGCGATGCTATCAACCGCGCTTTCCTCCTTCTTCGTCGCCCAATCAACCAATGGCGGCTGGAGCGTGATCCATATCCTGTCTGTCTGGGTGTCGATCCAAGTGCCAATCATTTATTGGTCAGCCCGAACGCACCGCAAATCGCTGCACCGCCGTTTGATCCGCGGTATGGTGCTGGGCGCGCTGCTGATTGCAGGCTTCTTCACCTTTCCGTTTAACCGGCAGTTGGGTGCGTGGTTGTTTAGCTAGGCACAAAGCTGAGCCGTGCCGCAGCAGCTTTCAATTCAGCCTCGCGCGCTGGGAATGTCGCAGACGTAGCCGCTTTGTAAGCTTCAACGATTTCCGCCCCGGCCTTTGCGGGCGATCCTGCATCAAAGGGCGGTGCAGGATCATATTCAAAACCGAGTTGCAGCGCTTTGGCAACACCCTCACCGCAGACCAACGCTGCCAGGGTGAGTGCAAAATCAATCCCTGCCGTCACCCCGCCGCCGGTAACACGGTTGCGATCAGTGACGGTGCGTGCGTGCACTGGTTCCGCCCCGAACAGTGCCAGATGATGGTGCCAAGCCCAGTGCGTTGTCGCGCGGTAGCCTGTGAGCAATCCAGCCGCGCCGAGGATGAGCGATCCGGTGCACACACTCGTCACCCACTTCGCCTCGTCACCAACGCTACGTACCCACGCCATCGCCCCGTCATGGTTCATGACATCCGAAACGCCGACACCGCCCGGAATACAGAGTATGTCAGCACGCGGCACATCAGCAAAAGTCGCGGTCGGCACAATCGCAAAGCGCGCGTCAGTCATCACTGGATCAAGACTATCCCACACCAGATGCGTCGTGGCACCGGGCAACCGCGACAGGATTTGCGCAGGGCCGGTTAGATCAAGCTGCGTCAGGCCGGGGAAGAGGAGGAAGGCGATTGTGGTCATGTCATATTCCCTAGATTACGCCGCAGCCAACAACGCCTCTGCCCCGCCCAAATCAACTGACACAAGACGCGACACGCCTTGTTCGATCATCGTCACGCCGAACAAGCGGTGCATGCGGCTCATCGTGACGGCATTATGTGTGACAATCAGGTAGCGCGTGTTCGTCTCACGCGTCATTGCGTCGAGTAGGCCGCAGAAGCGCTCGATATTGGCGTCATCAAGCGGCGCATCGACTTCATCAAGAACGCAAATTGGAGCGGGGTTCGTGAGGAACAGGCCAAAGATCAAAGCGACCGCGGTCAGCGCTTGTTCGCCGCCAGATAGCAAGGTTAGCGCAGCGAGCTTCTTGCCCGGTGGTTGCGCGAAGATTTCGAGGCCAGCCTCTAATGGATCGTCGCTGTCGATGAGCGCGAGGTGCGCCGCGCCGCCATTGAACAAAGTGCCGAACAGTCGTTCGAAATGGCCATTGACCGCTTCAAACGCTGCGAGCAAGCGCGTGCGCCCTTCACGGTTGAGCGCACCGATTGACCCGCGCAGACGCGCAATTGCTTCCGCTAGCTCATCGCGCTCAGCGAGCGAGGTGGCGCGCGTTGCTTCGATCTCGCCCAGTTCGCTCTCGGCCACAAGATTGACTGGCCCTAACCGTTCGCGGTCCATCGTCAGCGTTTCGAGTTGTTTGGATTCGTGAGGCGCATCGGCAATGGTTTCGGCGTCAAAGCCTATCCGTTCGGGCAGCAGCGGCGCGGGACATTCAAAGCGCTCGCCCGAAACGCGTCCCATTTCTACGCGGCGCAGCTCCTGATTTTCAGCGCGTGCCAAGGCCCCGGCCCGGGCTTCGCGCGCACTTGCGAGCCTTTCACCAATGTCTGCGAGCTTGGCCTCGTGCGCGCGCAGATCGGCTTCACCTGCTTGTTCGGCATGGGCAGCGTCACTCGCTGCGATTGATAAGGTTGCCGTCTGCTCTTCAGCTGCGAGGATTTTTGCCGCCAGTTGGGCGGGTGCATCGGCAAGGCTCGCGGTTTCGCGCTCAGCGGCGGCGGCGCGTGCGTCCATTTCGGTGAGGCGTTTGGCGGCTTCGCCCGCGCGCGACTGCCAGCCTTTGCTTTCGGCGCGTGCGGCGGCGAGGCGCTCACGATCTGCGGCGATTGATCGGTCAAGCGAGGCGGCTTCGGCTTTGATCTGGGCGCCGGCAGTGCGTGTCGCTTCGCTCACTGATTGCAGCTGCGCAACGATCTGCGCAGTGGCGACGCCGTCGGGAAGCGCCGCGCGCGTCGCTTGAGCGTTCGCTTGATCGCTCTGCGCTTCGCTTGCCTCGGCGGCGACGCGCGCCAATCGTTCGCCATATTCGGCACGGCGTGAAGCGAGGCGTTCGATTGCCGTCGCACTTTGATCTTCGTCACGCTGCGCGGTGCGAGCGGCAGCTTCAGAGCGGGTCAAGCGCGCGCGCGCTTCATCGCCTGCCTTACGCGCCGCATCCGCATTGCTATGCGCTTGAGCGAAACGAGCCTGTGCCTCGACAACATCGGCGCGCGCCGGGGGGATCGCCGCCTCAAGCGCAGTCAAGCGGTTAACGCGTTCGAGGCGTTCGGCGGCCGCCGCGCCGTCGCCGCTGCTCACAAAGCCGTCCCAGCGGCGGACATGCCCATCAGCCGTCACGATGATCTGGCCGACGGCAAGAGTCTGGCCAACATCGCGCTCAACAACGCCAATTTGCGCCAAACGGCGCGCCAGTTCGGCAGGCGCGGTGACATGAACGCTCAGCGGCGTCGTGCCAGCGGGCAAGGCAGGATCACCCGACATGATAGCGCCGCCGGTCCAGCCGCGCGGCAAGCCATCACCAACACCGGCTTCAAGGTCATCACCCAAGGCAGCGGCGAGCGCACGTTCAAAGCCGGGCTTTACCCTGATGCTGTCGAGTGCGCGGGCTTGGCCGCCTTTTACTTCAAGTGCCTTGATCAGTGCGCGGGCTTCGCCTTCAAGAGCGGCTACGGCGGCTTGCGCTGAAGCGCCGATGCTTTGTGCTTCGTCGCGCGCGAGGGCCGCTGACTGCCGGTCGATCTCGGCACGTTCAATCGCGGCGCGCGCCGTCACCGCCTCCGTTTCGGCTTGTTCTCGATTGGCACGTGCTTGATCACGCGCGCTGATCAGTGGCGCGTCATCGCCCAGCGCATGAAGTTCAGCTTCCAACCGTGCCTGATCGCGCCCTGCCCGGCCGGCGCGCGCGGCGGCGGCAGACAAAGCGGCATCAGCCACCCGCGTTTCGGCTTGCTCACGCGCTTGGGCGGATAAAGCTTGGGCCAGATCGACCTCGGCATCGCGCACCGCGCTCTCGGCGGCAGCAATCTGGCCGATTAAGGCGGGTTGCCGCGCTTGCTCGCTAGCAATTCGCGCTTCAAGCATCTTGGCTTCGCTGCCCAGCTTAGCCAAGGCTTCAGCAGCATCGCGCGCCAATTCGCCTTCACGCAACCGGTCGCTCGCCAGCCTTTCACTTTGCGCGCGCAAATCGGCGATACGCAGGGTCAGTGCGGTACGCTCTGCACCTAGCGTCGCAAGATTATGCCCTGCCGCCGTCGACGCATCGCGTGCGGCCAGCGCCGCCGTGCGCAGTTCAGCGAGTGTCGTCACGGCCTTGGCTTGCCAAGCAGCGGCCCCGGCTTGCGCTTCGGTCGCTTCGTCCACCGCACCTTGCGCTGCCTCAGCCTCAGCTTTGGCTATCCGCGCCGCCTCAGCGGCATCACGCCACCGCGCATAGATAAGCCGCGCTTCGGTGAGCTTGATATCATCTGATAGCTTGCGGTAGCGCTCGGCGGTGCGCGCTTGGCGGCGGAGCTGGCCAATCCGCATCTCCATATCACCAATCACTTCATCGAGGCGGCCGAGGTTGGTTTCTGTCGCGCGCAGCTTTTGTTCGGCATCTTTGCGGCGCACGTGGAGCCCCGAAATCCCCGCCGCTTCCTCAAGCATCATCCGCCGTTCGGCTGGTTTGGCTGAGATGACTGCGCTTATTCGCCCCTGGCTAACGAGCGCTGGCGAATGTGCACCGGTGGCAGCATCGGCAAAGAGTAAAGCGACATCCTTGGCACGCACATCGCGGCCATTGATTCGGTAAGCCGATCCAGCACCACGTTCAATCCGGCGGACAACGTCAACATCGCCTTCGTCGTTGGCCGCGCCTTGTTCGGCATGGATCGAGACTTCGGCAAAATCGCGTGACGGGCGTGTGGCGGTGCCGGCAAAGATGACATCATCCATCGCGCCGCCACGCAGCGATTTGGCGCTGCCTTCGCCCATTACCCAGCGAATCGCCTCAAGCAGGTTGGATTTGCCGCAGCCATTAGGGCCGACGATCCCCGTCAATCCCCGTTCAATGCGAAGCTCGGCGGGTTCAACAAAAGACTTAAAGCCCGTCAGTGTGAGCCGCTTGATCTGCAATGTGGATTATGCCCCTGCGGCTTTTAGTTTGGGCTCAAGCAATTCCCACGCCGACGTATCTGGCACGGTTGATCCATTAATGACAAAAGTCGGCGTTCCAGTAACCTTGAATGTAGTCTGGCCAATTTCGGTTATCTTGCCCAGTGCTTCAATGCCCTTTTGATCGGCTAGGCAGGCCTTGGCGGCATCGGTGCCAATGCCGCGCGCTTTGACGAATTCGATCAAGCCCAGCTTGTCGGCCAGAAAGGCGGTCTGCTGAACCGGCTGCATTGCTTCAAAGCTTTTTTGGTCTGCGGGGGTGATAGCTTGTGTTTTTGCAAGCCATTCGCGCTGCGTGGCGTAAAGCTGTTCACTGATCGGAAAAAATGGCCCTGCCCCGCCGCACCGCGCCAGCAAGAAGGCAGGCACGTCGATGGCGTTGAGCAAGAAGGGGCGGTATTCATAGGAAAGCTTGCCGCTCGCCACCATAGTCTTGATCGTCGCGCTCGATTTCTCGCTAAACTCGGCGCAGTGCGAACAGGATAGTGCGCCATATTCAACGAGCTTCACCGGGGCGGCTGGATTGCCCATGATCATCCCGCCTTCGGGCGTTTTGTTGACAGTTTCGATCCATTTGCTGTCAGTTGGGGCCGCCACATTGGCAGCAGCGGTGTTCGCAGCCGGTGCATCAGTCGCGGGCGCTTGGTTGCAGCTTGCCAGCGCGAGGAACGAAATAGCGATTAGGGGAATACGCACAGTCAAAATTCCTTCTTGATTACTGAGCCGCGAGCGCGGTTTTGAGTTGAGTGTCAATCGCGGCCCATGTTCCGGGTTCGGTCGATAATGTGTCGTTGATCAGGAAGGCAGGCGTGCCCGCAATCTTGCGCCCGTTCCACGCCTCGTTGGTCATCGCCGAAATCTTTTGCTGATCGGATTTGCTGATCAAGCACGCATTGATCTGCGCCAGGGTGAAACCACGCGCCTTCATGATGGTGGCAAGTCCAGTTCCCTGCACGATCAGTTTGAGCGAGTCGTTGATGGGCAATTTTGCCATTTTCTCGCTGTTGGCGCGGTCAAAGGCAACGGCTTGCGACATCCAGCTTTGCTGGCCAGCCATCAGCGCATCGGCATTACCAAAGAAGCGCGCAGGGCCACCGCACCGGGCGAGTAAAGCGGCGGCAAAATCATAGCGATCACGCACGGCGTTGCGCACTTCGACAGTTGCCGTCCCTTTGGCGACATAGTCACGCGTCAAAGGCACTTTGGCTTCGCTGACGAACGCGGCGCAGTGCGGGCAGCTAAAGCTTAGATATTCGACTAGCTTGACCTTAGCGGCGGGATTACCGCGCACCATTGCCCCCGACGGGGCTTGGCGCACGCTGTTCGCCCAGTTGACCGGGGCGGCTGCTACCAAGGCAAACGCCGCTAACACTATCGTCCGCTTCATCTAACTTTCCCCATGATTGGGATTGACGTTGTCGTTGCCACGCTCCGTGCTAGCGATTCAAGCACAGCTTTGAGTTCAGGATCAGATATGGTGCGCAAGCTATCACCCATTTCGGCGGGAAGTGCGACAAGTTCAGGCCGCGCGGCTCGTGGCTTTGGCCGTGCAACTTCGCCTTGGCGGATCACGACACGGGCCACGGCGCTATAGCCAAAGAAGCGGTTGACCCGTTCAATGATCAGCGGGATGACATGCTGCATCATCGGCGCATGTGCACCACCGACCATCAAAGTAAGCGTGCCATCAGCCCGTTTGCCCTGCGGGAAGCGGATCGATTCTGGCGCGGAAACCGCCGCGTAGCGATCCCCGACAATCTCCTTCCACCGGCTGACGATTGAACTTTGGACAAAGCCAAAGCGCGCAAAGGCCGCGCCGCCAACGGCGGGCACCATATCGCTTACCCGCCGCGCTGTGCCGCCGCGCGGGCGGTCGGTTGGATTGGATATGCTCTTTTGCTTCGCCATTGATCGGCTCCATGCCATAGCAAGGCATGCACGTCGATACTCAGGATGAATTTGCCCACAGGATTTTGCGGTGGTTTGGTAGCCATGCCCGCGCGCTGCCCTGGCGCAATCCGCCGGGTGAAGCATTGCCGCTTGATGATCCGCAGTGGCCGTACCGCGTTTGGCTATCCGAAGTGATGCTCCAACAAACCGTCGTTGCCACCGTGCACCCCTATTTTGACGCGTTCACCGCGCGGTGGCCAAGCGTTGACGCGCTTGCCGCCGCCGATGATGCTGATGTCATGGCAGCGTGGGCGGGGCTTGGTTATTATGCCCGCGCGCGCAACCTGCTCGCTTGCGCCCGTACTGTGTCGAGCGCGCATGGTGGTCACTTTCCGCGCGATGAGGCCACATTGCTGACGCTACCCGGAATTGGTGCTTATAGCGCCGCTGCCATCGTCGCCTTTGCCTACGGCGAACATGCTGTCGTCGTCGATGGCAATATCGAACGCATTATGGCGCGCATTTTTGCCGTTGAAACGCCCCTGCCCGCCGCCAAGCCAACACTGCGCGCACGGATGGCCGATGTGACGCCGCCAGCACGCGCAGGCGATTTCGCGCAGGGGCTGATGGATTTGGCATCGCAGATTTGTCGCCCTAAAAATCCAGACTGTTTGATTTGCCCGCTTATTGATCTGTGCTCAGGCAAGGATGCGCCCGAACTTTACCCAGTCAAAGGCGCCAAAGGGGCCAAGCCCAAACGGCAAGGGACAGCATGGTGGATTGAGCGCGGCGGCGAAGTGCTGCTCGTGCGTCGGCCAGAAAAAGGGTTGCTTGGCGACATGCGTGCGTTGCCAAGCTGCGCGTGGCACGGAGCGGACGCCAAGCCACCGCTTGCCGCCGCTTGGACGCATGCTGGCCAAGTAACCCACATCTTCACCCATTTCGAGCTTAGCCTTAAAATCATGCGCACGACGCTAGAAATGGGTTGCATGCCGCCACTTGAAGGGGAATGGTGGGATAAAGCGGGACTCGAAGCGGCTGGATTGCCCAGCTTATTTGCCAAAGCCGCAACTATTGTGACCGGAGGATCGCCAGAATGACACTCATCCTTAATCGACGAAATTTGATCGGCAGTGCCGCGCTGTTTGGCGGCGCGTCGGCAATGCCCGCTTTTGCGCGCTCACCAAAGCGTGCTGTTTCCAACGGCTGGCCGACGATCCAAGCCTATATCGACGATAATGTCGCGCGCAAATATGTGCCCGGCACAGCGGCAGCGATAGCGCGCGGGCTTGATCAAGCTGATTTCATGGTGGCGGGGCGCTTGTCGCAAGACCCGGCGTCTGCCGCGATCACACCCGATTCGCTGTTTCGCGCTTATTCAATGACCAAGCCGATTACGGGCATGGCAGCAATGATGCTGATCGAAGATGGCAAGATGAAGCTTGACCAGAATATCGCCGATTTCCTGCCAGCCTTTGCCAATATGCGTGTGATGAACAAGGGCGAAGATAGCCTTGAGAGCCGCCCGTCGCGCGCGCCGATCACGATCCGCACATTGCTTACGCATACCGCAGGGCTTGGCTATACAATCATCACCAAGGGCGCATTGCTAGACGCGTATATCAAGCTTGGTATCTCGCCCGGAGCGGTCAGCCGGTCACAATTGCCCGGCATCCCCAAGGTTGATGTCGCCCCCAGTCTCGCCGAATTTGCTGACCGGTTGGCGACACTGCCGCTGATCGCTGATCCCGGGGTGCGGTGGAGCTATTCAATCGGGCTCGACCTGATGGGCCGGGTGATCGAAGTCGTCAGCGGAATGTCATTTGATACCTTCCTGCAGAAGCGCATTTTCAATCCGCTCGGCATGACCAGCAGCTTCTTTCAAGTGCCCGCGAGTGAGACATATCGGCTGACCACTAACCATGCATTCTTCAACGGCGCGACGATCGCCATTGATCGGGGCAATGCGAGCATCTTCTCAGACAAGCCGCCCTTTGCCTTTGGTGGCGCTGGGCTCGTCACGTCGATGCGCGATTATGACCGATTCCAGCTGATGCTGATGGGGGAAGGCGCGATTGGCAAAACGCGCGTGATGGAAACGAGCACGGCAAAGCTCGCTATGTCGAACTTGCTCCATCCCGATACCAAGATGGACGGATGGGTGAAGGGCCAAGGCTTTGGCGCAGGCGGCGCAGTCGCCATCTCAACCGGGCCTGTTGGCGAAGGTGTTGGCACGTACGGATGGGGTGGTGCTGCCTCAACCACGGCGTGGGTTGACCGCGCGCGTGGCTTCCGCGCGTCGGGCTGGACTCAGATAATGACAGCAGGCGGGCCGCAGCCCTTTACGGCTGGGTTCCGCAGTGCAGCTTACGCAGCCATCGCCAAAGCGTGAGCCAAGCGTGGAAGGTGACGCTGCCGTGCACGCGGGGCGAGGCTGAAGCGATCAATGAGGATAGCGGCGGGCTGGCTGATCTCGATGCGCCGCCGGCGTTGATCACTGCTGAGACGGGTACAGGCTGGGAAGTTGCCGCTTATTTTGATGGGGAACCTGACGACGCTGCGGTCGCGCTTCTGCGCGCGCTGGTTCCCAGTGCGCGGACGACCACGCCAAAGCGGGAAGCCTTACCCGATCAAGATTGGGTGACGCTTAGCCAAGCGGGCCTTGCGCCCGTTCACGCCGGGCGATTCTATGTTCATACGTCGACGAACAAGCGGCGCGTGCCGCCTAACACTAAATCATTCTTGATAGAGGCCGCGCGCGCTTTTGGCACAGGCGGACATGATACGACCGCCGGGTGCCTCGACAGGCTAGACCGGCTCAAACGTTCGGGTGCGCGGTTTGACCATATTGTTGACCTCGGCACGGGAACGGGGCTGCTCGCCTTCGCCGCGCTCCATCTATGGCCGCGCGCTTATGTGAGCGCATCGGACATTGATCCGGTGAGTGTTGACGTGGCAGCAGAAAATGCGGTTGCCAACGGCATTGCACTTGGACAGCAGCCGAGACATCTTGCGCTGTGCGTGGCGGCGGGCACTGACCATGAACTGATTGCGAGGCGAGCACCCTATGATCTTGTGATCGCCAACATCCTCGCCGGGCCGCTGATCGAACTGGCCCCCGCAATTGCGATGATCATGCGCGACGGCGGTTCGCTCATCCTAGCAGGCTTGCTGGCGGATCAAGTGGGCGTTGTGACGAAAGCGTATCGCCACCAGGGGCTGCGTGTGGCCCATGTGGGTGGTAGTGCCGATTGGCCCTGCCTCCACCTGCGCAAACGCGCACGCTTTGGCTGGCAACGCCGCGTACGAACAGACGGCCGCACGTCACAATTGCCCGGAGATTTTGGGACTTGGTAAGCCAAATGACTCGCTAAATCACGTGGGTCTGCGTGCCCGCAGTGATGACTTGATCGCCGGGCAGAATGTCACCATCACCGACATCGGCAAGACGCGCAAGCTCATCATATAGCGGCCCAAAATCGGTTTCCAGCGTTTGCCTCAACAATGTGTCAAATGAGGGTATTACAAAATAGCTCTGCTGAAAATCATCAATCCGGTAGCGCGTCCGCATCACCCGCGTCAGATCAAAGCCAATGCGGTTGGGACTCGGGTCATCAAGCGCGAAGCGGCTTTCGCCGTAGCTTGAGACAATACCCGCGCCGTAAATGCGTAATTGTCCCGCTTCCTCGACAAGGCCGAACTCAACCGTATACCAGTAAAGCCGCGCCAATTTATGCAGCGCGCCGAAGCTGAGGCTGCGCAGCCCCCCTTCGCCGTAGGCTTGCATATAATCGGCAAAGACCGGGTCAGTGAGCATGGGCACATGGCCAAAGACATCATGGAATATGTCGGGTTCTTGCAAATAATCTAGCTGATCGGCGCGGCGGATGAAATTTCCAGCGACAAACCGCCGGTGCGCGAGGTGGTGGAAGAATACTTCATCGGGCACGAGCCCCGGCACCGCGACGACCGACCATCCGGTTACCGCCATCAATCGTCCATTCAGTTCGGCAAAATCGGGAATGCCCGGCTTTGACAAAGTGAGGATGTCAATGCCGCGCAAGAAAGCGGTCGCCGCACGGCCCTTGAGCATTGCGGATTGACGTGCAAACAGGGCATCCCAAACCTTATGCTCGGCAGCAGAAAATTTGTTCCAGTCTTGGGGAATTATCCAATCGTCAGTCTTCATGATCAGCAATTACAATCCGCAGATGATTGCGTCCATCACTGTAATGCCAGTCAACGGCAAGTGACCATGCGCGGATGAGCGCGATGCCAGCGCCGCCGCCACGCTGGGGCGGCATCTTGCCTGATGCCTCGACTGAAAGCGGATCGAATCGGGTGCCGCAATCGCTGACAGTGATGATTATCTGGTCGGCATTCTGCGCCATCGAAAGATTTATGGATGATCCGGGCGTGCATTCGCCGTGTTCGACAATGTTGGCAATGACCTCCTCAACGACGATGGCGAGTTTAATACACGCATTTTCGCCGCATTTGGCGTGTTCGGCAAACAATTTTGCGCAAGCCAAAGCATCGCTTATCGCACTCTCGTTCAACGCCAGAAAATATGTGGCTGTTAATGTTGAGTTATTGTCATCCATGCCAAAGCCCGCTACCTCAGTATGCGTAAATGAAGGAATGAATTATGCGCCTGCGTATCATTCTTCCAGTCCTGTTTTTGGCTGGAATGGCGACCCAAGCAATGGCCGATATCGGCCGCGTCAAACTCGCAAGTGGTGTAGCCACCATTTTGCGGGGCACTCAAACATTACCAGCGACACCGGGCCTCGTTCTGCAAAAGGGCGATATGCTGGTCACAGGTAAAAATGGCCGAATTGGCGTTACCTTTAACGATAATACGCGCTTTGCGGCGGGGCCAAATAGCCGCGTTGCCGTGGCGGATTATACGTTTGACGATACCACGCACGAGGGCACGTTCCTAACCCGCGTTGATCGCGGCACGCTTGCGGTTGTGTCGGGTCAGATTGCCAAATCAAAAAAAGACGCAATGCGCGTCCGCACTCCGACATCCTTGCTCGGCGTTCGCGGCACCCGCTTTGTCGTTGAGGTCAACTAAGGCAGTTTATGCATAAGGCTCCCCTGATCATCATTGCGGCTTTGTTGATCACAGGGTGTGCGAGCACGAGACTATCGATGTTTCCTGGCGAAAAGAATGCTGCCGGTGGGGTAAACCCAACCGGCGCAGTCGCTGTGCTTGACCCCGAAACGGGCGAGGATATGGCGATCATTGATCAAGCCAATAGCCGTTCGGGTCTTGGCAAACGGAAAGTTGTGACCAAGACGCTTACGCCTGAACAATTGAACAGCCGCTACGGCGCGCTGCTCGCGTCAATCCCTGAGCCGCCCAAGCTCTTCATTCTCTATTTCAAGCAAGGCACGTCGGATCTTGTCGACGAATCGGGACTATTGCTTCCCGATATTTTTGCAGAAGTGAAACGTCGTCCGGGCGTCGATGTGCAGATCGTTGGCCATACCGACACGACGGGCGCGGAGGGGTTAAACGACACGCTCTCGATCAAGCGCGCCGAAGAGGTGAAGGCAATGCTCGCAGCGCGGGGGCTTGATGCCACTGTCGTGCGCGCGACGGGGCGCGGCGAGCGTGAATTGCGTGAGCCGACAGCCGATGAGACTCCGTCTGAACTCAACCGCCGCGTTGAGATTTACGTCAAATAGCGGAACGCTAGCACCGTCAAATCGTCGGTTGCCTCTTCGCCTGCCTCAAACGCGCGCACTTCGCGGAGCAAGGCATTGCTCGCGCCGCTGAGTGCATCGGCGGAAGACCAGTTTTTGAGCACCGCCTCAAGCCGCTGCGCGCCAAAGAAGCTGCCCTGACGGTTCTGCGCTTCGGTGATTCCATCCGATACGATGACGATGCTGTCACCGGGCTGCAACATGATCGTTTCAGCGTCGTAGGGAAAGCCGGGGGCGACCGAGAGCGGCGGGCCGCCTTCGGGGGTTAGGAGTGTCACACTGCCATCGGCCTTGATGTGATAGGGATTTTCATGGCCCGCATTGCAGAGATCAAGCCGTCCGTCGCGCGTGTCAAGCAAGCCGAACAACATGGTGACGAACATATCCTCGCTATTGTCGCGCGCAATTTCTTCATTGAGGCGAGTGACAGCAGCGGCAAGATCTAGGCCATCGCGCAGGAGCACCGATTTGGTGAGCGCTTTGGATAGCGCCATAAACAGTGCAGCGGGCACACCTTTCCCCGTCACATCGCCGACAAGGAAGCAGACGCGGTGTTCGTCAAGCCGGATCACGTCATAGAAATCGCCGCCGATTGAACGGGCAGGCTCGATCAGCGCATCAAGTTCGACGCGCTTGTCGAAGCTACCAAGCGCTGCGCGCTGCGGGAGCATGCCCAACTGAATCTCACGCGCGGCAGAAAGCTCACCTGCCGCCTTGGCCGCAACCAGCCGCTGGCCTTGCAAATCGGCCTGCGCGCGCGCGAACAGCATGACCAGTATCATGGCTATAGCGGCCAGCGTCACTAACGTGGGACTTAGCGGATCAAGCAACAGCCCCGCGCTTACAAATGCGGCCGCGCTGCTTGCAAAAAGCAAAACAATCACAGCAACGGTGATCAGCCCTGTTTTGAGCAGGCTAAGGCGCGGTAAGACAAAGAGGGCGACCCCGATCAGCATGAACGCCACTAATCCCTCCCCCCACCACGCCCAATCGGGCCGCCAGAGTGACTTGCCCGCAAGGATTGCATCGACGGCTGCGGCTTGAACAATCGCGCCGTAGCTCTGCGTGCCGACTGGCGTCGTCACCACATCAGCCGTGCCGGCACCCGAAAGCGCGACGATGACCGTCTTTCCGCTAAGCGCATCCTTGGCGATGGTCCCGTCTAGCAAATCGTGCGCTGAGAATTGCGCTGATGTGGGGAGTTCGCCGTAAGCGATGCGCATTGATCCGTCATCTGCAATACGGATTGGCTGTTGTCCAAGCGTCAGCGCGCTAGCGTTCACATCAATCCTATCGGCGTCGCTCGTTATACGGGCGAGTTCAAGCGCGAAGCCGGGCATTGCGGTTTTGCCGATCCGCCCGATCAGCGGCACGCGCCGCACCACGCCGTCTTTATCGGGGTCACCGTTGATCAGGCCATGGCCCAGCGCAACGTCATCAAGCGCTGATATACTCGCCACACCTTGGTTCCAAGTGGCGAGTGCGGGCGGCAAAGTACCCTTAAATTGCGCCTCGACCGCGTAGGACGGCGGGTCTTTCGCAGCCGCCGTATCGAGCCCAGCGCGCGCCAGCACGACAGGCGCTGCGCCGATCACTTTGGCCAACACATAGTCCATTGAAGGCAGCGCCTTCACTTGCGCAGCGGTGGCGGGCGGCAATTCGGGATAGAGTGCGGCGAACAGCGCAGGCGTCATTCGGTCGGGTTCGGGGAACACCATATCAAATCCGATGACTTTAGGCTTCTGCGCGGCAATCTCTTCGGTCAACCGCGCGAGCGTATAGCGCGACCATGGCCATGAGCCGAAGCTGCGGATACTCGCCTCATCAATCCAGACAATCCGCACTGGTGAGGCGCGCAGATCGCGCGGTGCCATGATGTGCCAGCGATCAAAGACGGTGCGGCGAACCGCCTCTGCGCCAACCACCTGAAGGATAAGTGCCATCACAAGGGCGGCAACCGCACCGCTCAAGCGGACGCGCCATAGCCAGCGGTCAGACGTCAACACACAGCCCGTCATAGGCGCACAGCACCTCAAGGCTTCGATCTCCGCGCGTCAATTCTTCATAGCGGATCGATTCGCGGTGCATCCGCAATATATCATCATCGCTGTAGGTCGGCTCGTGGTGGAACAGTGCCAGCCGTTTGGCGCGCGCGGCATGGCACAAATCGACTGCGACGATATTGCTCGAATGGCCCCAATCGGCCTTCATCGTCACCGAGTCGGCAAGGCTATACATAGTGTCGCAAATGACGAGGTCAGCATCGCCGAAGAAGCTTTCAAACTGCGCCTCGGCATCCATATTGTCGATCTTATGTTCGCTGTCGGTCGAATAAATGACAACTGATTCGCCGTCATCAAAGCGAAAGCCATAGCTGTCATGCGAATGATATTGGCGGATGGTTTCAACCTTCATTCCAGCAACGTCATAAGTCTGCCCCGGCACCATCGTCACGAAACGGAAGGTCGCACGCAGCCAATCGAAGGGAACGGGGAAAGAAATCTCCTCCTGCTGACGGCGCAGCGCGGTTTCAGCGTCAGCATGGCCGCTATGGATGATAATCGTTGCCCCCGGATCAAATGCTGCCACAAAGAAGGGGAAGCCCATGATATGATCCCAGTGCAGATGCGATAGGAAGATATTGTATGTGCGCACGTGGCCCGTGGCACAGCGCGCGGCTGCGCTCAGGCCGAATTCGCGCAGGCCCGATCCCAGATCGCAGACGATGAAACTGCCATCACCGCCTTCAATCTCAACGCAACTCGTGGCGCCGCCATAGCTTTGCCCCGTCGCGAAATCGAGGTGTGTGTCAATAAAGGCGAAGGCGGCGGCATCGTCTGCGAAAAAATTCCCCGATGCCGCAACCAGCGCCTTGGCAACCTTCGCCCTAATGGCGGTAGCGGGCTGTGCAACGGGCAGCGACCCTCTCGTTCCCCAAAACCTAACACGCATGTTCAGGCCTCCAGTTGCTCGGTAACCGTAAAAATCTTGTCATAACGGCTGATCGCGAGAATCTCTTTCATCCGGTGGTTGGGTTTGGCGAGCATTATCGCAACGCCGCGCGTATCGGCATCACGTTTGGCAAGCGTCAATACTCGCAGGCCCCGCGATGACATATAATCGATATTGGCAAGGCTGAGCACCATCGGCAGATTCGCCGCTTGTGCGGTGACCAACGCCGCCGAAATCGCAGCCAGAAATGCTTCCCAGCTGTTTTCATCAACCCGCCCCCTCGGTTCACCGACAAGCGCGGTTGCAGTCTGACGTTCTGACCATTCCATACAAGACTCCCCCGGTAATCTTGGCTATAGCGATCCTTACCAAAAAAGTCTCTGTGTTGAAACGCATAGCCGACGCGGGGACATGCCTTAAGTGCGTTGCCAAGCAAACCATGGGGAGATGGTTATGAATCGGTTTTTTGTTTCGGCGGTAACAGTCGCAATTGCTGTCTGGGCAACCGGTGCGGCTTATGCGAAAAAGGATAGCCAACCTGCGCAAGTGACAGACGCGGCCGCTGAAAAATCGACCGCTAGTTCGGCGATGATCATGGCCTATAAGCGCACGCCCGTGCCGATATACGATAATGAGGGCAGCAAGCTGCGCGAAGTACCACAAGCAAGCCTGCCCAAAGCGATGACACCTGGCGCGCGCGTTGTCGGGGCAAAGCCGGGGTTCGTTGCAATCATGATCGATGGCAAGCCAGCGTGGCTCCGTCTCACGACGGTTGACTTTGTCGGCGATTTGCCCGCGCCCAAATGTGACGCAACCTCAGTTAAATTGGCGATGATGGAGGAAGACGGTGTCCAAAAGTCGCTTGGTTTAGGTTGCGGAAAATCCGATAAAAAATAGGATGAGGTAAACGCGCGGGGAAATCTAATGCGGTTGCTAAACACGCCACTATGTGGGTTAATCGCCGTTCTGATGACAATGTCACCGGCAAGCGCTCAAGGGACTGCGGGCTGCCCTGCACCTGCGGCAGGTAAATTGACCAAGCCAGTCAAGGTCGACAGAAAAGCACGCGGTAAGTTTTCGGTTGATGCGGCACCGCGCATCGCGACGCTGACCCCCGCGACGATTTGCGATACCGCGGCAAAAATGCGAAGCGGCGGCGCGATTCCCGTGTCGGGCGCAGCGGCAGCGCTCGGTCTGTCGTCGCAAGTGCTCAATACCGCCTCGGGGCGGCTAGATCTCTTTGCGATGCCTAGTGTTGAGGCTGAGTTGCAGAAGGCGCTTGCCGGCTTCACCCGTGCATGGCCCTATGCCACAATTGGCCGCCCGCCGCGCATATTGTTCAGGGCGAGCGATGCTTATGACGCTTATGCCTTGCCCGATAATAGCATCGTCATGTCAATGGGTGTGCTTGAGGCCGCCGAGTCGGATTCTGAAGTGCTCTTCGTCTTGGCGCATGAATATGCGCATATCCTGATGGGGCATCATTTGCGGGCCGAAAATATCTCAAGCAGCAAAGGCCTCGTCGGCGCGGTATCGACAATTTATACGGCGGGAACGGTGGTCTCGCAGCTTCGTTCGGGTCGCACTGCCGCCGCGCTCAACACCGCGCAGGTTGGCGCTGAGTCGAAGAAAGCTAGCGTCCTTGCTGAAGCACTGCGGTTTGCGGTCGATGACTTGTTCACGACCAACTGGCCGCGCGAGCAAGAGGATGAGGCCGACGCGCTGGCGATGGATTTGCTGATCGGGTCAAACAGCACAATTGATTCCTATGCGAACGTCTTTGCCCGGCTTGAGAAGATGATGGTTACGCAAAGCGCGTCGCGTGCGAAACGCAGTACGGCTGCGCAGGGGATCGAAAAGAACCTAGCGGCGACCATGAAGCAACTCGCCTCGCCGGAAATGCTTGGAAACCTGGCTGGTGGCAATAATTCGGGTCTCAAATCAATGGCGGGCAAGCTTGCGCTTGGCATCGGGGCGAGCGCCATTGCGGGCGCGGCAAGCGGACAGCGCGACACGCATTTGCCGCCCGACGAACGGCGCAAGGGGCTCGCGGCTTATTTTCAGGCGGGCTATCCCACCGCTGAACCGCCTATTGATAACGGCGTTATGGTGAAGCGGTATAAGGCGATCGCCGAGTTTAAAAAGGCAGTGGCGACCAAAGCGACTTATCTCAAGGCACGGAACGCTTATTTCAGCGAGGATTTTGGCGGCGCGATGACGGGGCTCAAACTGATTGGCGCAGGCACGCGCACTGCGCCGACCTTCGTCAACTTCATGGCGGCATTGGTGGCGCGCGACTCGGGTAACGCTGCCCAAGCCGCGCAATATTATGAGGCAGGTCGCACCGGCACGGGCATACCAAGCGTGCAGCTGTTTGAAAGTTATGCCGAAGCCAAGATTGCGCAAAATGACATGCCGACATCGCGCCGCGTGCTCGATGATGCCGAGGCGCGGTTTCGCGATCTCGACCATTTCCGCAGCATCGAAATTGCACGCTACGTTGCAGGGGGAGAGACAGCCCAGGCACAGAGCCAATATGATGCTTGCGTTGCGATCAAAGGGCGTGATTATATTCCGGCACGGTGCAAGGCCGCCTTCCCACAGGCAGAAGCGGCTGCGGCGGAGAAGAAACCGCGGTTCAAATTGCCCGGTGGATTGCCCAATCCCTTCTAACCCGCATTGACAGGGGTCGCCGGTAACCCGACTTAGACGGCCATGGTTTTCAAGTGGATCTTGGTCAGTTTTGCTTGCTTGGCTGCGCTGGTCGCATCCCCGGCTTATGCGCAAAGCCCGACCATTGAACAGCTAAGCGCCCAAATCGATGCAGCCGTAGCGGCGGCCAAATATGAAGAGGCAATCAGCCTTGGCCAGCAAGCCTTAGCGCTTGAAGAGGCAGCGCGCGGGAAGGATGATCCCGAAGTGGCAGGTACGCTCGGGCTCATCGGGGGGTGGATGGGGCAACTTGACCGCAATGCAGATGCAGAACCGCTGCAACGCCGTGCGCTCGCAATCTTTGCCGCGCAATTGGGCGATAATGACGCCCTGACAATCGCCGCTGCCAATGCGCTTGCTGGTACGCTTGAGGCGCTCGGGCGGTTGACCGATGCCTATGCCATTCACAAGCTGACGCTTGAAACGATCACCAAAAGCTACACGCCCAAGCACCGGTTGACTGCGATCAGCACCAACAACCTTGCCTTCAATCTCGCGCGGCAAGGGCGTTATCAAGAAGCGCAGACGCTGTATGACCGGGCGCTATCAGTCGCGCGGCAGACGATGGACGATGATGATATCGAGCTTGCCCGCATCGAGAATAATGTCGCGAGCAATATGACGGCACGCGGCCAATATCTGGCCGCTGAACCGCTTTATGCACAAGCGCTCAAAATCCGGCTGGCGCAGTTGAGCCCGAGCGATCCTGATGTCGCCAGCAGTTACAATAGCCTGGCCTATAACTTGACCGCGCAAGGACGACACGCCGAGGCAGCGCCGTTTTTCGCCAAAGCACTTGATATCCGGATCAGGATTAACCCTGATGATCGCCGCGCGGCGACAAGCTACAACAATGTCGCGCATAATTTGAACGCGCGGCAGCGCGCCAAAGACGCAACGCCGCTTTACGAGCGTGCGCTCACGATATGGCGACGCATTTACGGCGAAGCGCATCCGCTGACGGCGATTGGCTATAGCAATGTCGCGGTTAATCTTGAAGCGCAGGGTAAAGTAGCGGAGGCGCAGCCGCTATTTGATCGAGCCTTGAAGATCAGGCTGGGTGTGCTTGGCCCCATGCACCCTGATCTTGCGAGCAGCTATTTCAAGATTGCGCGCAATCTGAGGCTTCAGGGTAAATTCGCCGAGGCCGAACCAAATTATAGTCGCGCAGTTGCGATCCGGCGGGCATCACTTGGGGGGCTGCATCCCGAATTGGCACTTGCACTTGCCGACCATGCCGAATTGGCGTTGCAATTCGGAGGCGCGCGCAGCGGCGATGCGGTGAAGTTTGCGCGTGAGGCAGCCTCGATTGCGCGAAAGCGCCGTGATCAACGCGTGACCGGTGATGCAGGCGGGGACGGCGAGCAACAAGCGTTGGCGCGCGCGCAGGGTGCGGATGCCAGTCGATCCGACCCGTTGGCGGCTGTGTTTGGCGTGATGGTTCGTGCTGACTGGCAACGCAGTGAGGCATTTCCCAAGGAAAGCGAGGCGCTAAAAACCGAGGCCTTCGAAGCCGCACAGGATATTGAAACCTCCGTTGCCGCGCAGACCATGGCGCAAACCGCCGCGCGGACGGCTGCGGGCACGGGGCCACTCACCGTGCTTGTGCGCAACCAGCAGGATTTGTCAGCAAAGGCGCGCGAGCTTGATCGCCGCTTGCTTGGCGCGCTGGCGCAAGGTGATCAGCCCGAAGCCATCCGGCTGCGCGCCGAAATTGGCGCAACGGGCGAAGCTCTTTCAGCGACGGATGCCGCGCTTCGCAAGCAGTTTCCGGATTATGCGCAGTTGGTGCAACCGCGCGCGCTGTCGATTGCAGAGATACGCGCACGATTGCGCGATGATGAGGGGTTGTTGTTGATCGTATCGATTGAGGACGATGTGTTCAGTTTTGCCGTGTCGAAGTCGGCCTTTTTATGGCACCGCTTTGCCGGGGGAGCCAAGGCAGCGGCAGCGCAGGTGCGGGCATTGCATTGCCAGATTGACGCCGCGAGCTGCGGGGCTGAAGCCACCGACGCGCTGCTCGATGCTGGTTCGCAGCGGGGATCGCGTTTCCTTGCCGATGGCTTTCCCGCTTATGACCGGGCGAGCGCTTATGCGCTTTACCGCGACCTGATTGCGCCGGTTGAAAGCGGGCTTGCCGGCAAGACGCGCCTTTATGTGACAGTAACTGGTGCGCTGAGCGGTTTGCCGCTCGGTGTACTTGTGACGAGTCCGCCACTTGCGGGAGAAGATGGCGCTGATCCACAAGTGCTTGTGGCAACGCCTTGGTTTGCGGATCGGTATGCATTGGTTTCATTGCCGTCAGTATCGGTGCTGCGCGCGCTGCGTCGCAAAGCAGTGGCAGTGGCTGGTCAGGATGTTGCCTTTGTTGGTTACGGTGCCCCCCTGCTCGGCGTCCCGCGACCCAAAGCATCCAAAGATGCGCGGTTGTTTCAGTCGGTCGATGCCGATGGCACGGCGCTCGCCGATCCCGACGTGTTACGCTCGCTGGCTTCACTACCGGGCACCGCGCGTGAACTAACCGCTATGGCAGCCGAGCTGAACGCCCCAAGCCGTGATGTTATGCTCGGCGCGGCGGCGACCGAGCGTGCCGTGCGGGCGGATGCTAATTTGTCGCATGCGCGCGTAGTTGCCTTCGCGACACACGGTATTTTACCGCTTGAAGTGACCGGCGTTGAAGAGCCAGGCCTTGTGTTCACGCCGCCTGCCACGCCAAGTGCGGCGGATGATGGATTGCTCGCCGCGTCGGAAGTGTCGCGGCTTTCACTCGTGGCCGACTGGGTGCTGCTCTCAGCCTGCAATACAGCCGCCTCGGATGGCACGCCGGGCGCTGACAGCCTCTCAAGCCTTGCGCGCGCTTTCCTCTATTCAGGAGCCGCCGCGTTGCTGGCGAGCCATTGGCGCGTGTCGGATGAAGCGACCGCCCAGTTAACCGTTGCGACCCTCGCCGGTCGCTCGGCCTCGCTGTCACGTGCGCAAGCGCTCCAAGCCGCGATGCGCGCCGTTCGAAGCGGCAAACGGGCCAATGGTGACGCGCTGCCGGGCTGGGATACGATTTGGGCGCATCCCTCAGCATGGGGCGCGTTTACGGTTATCTCAAACGGCGATGATTAGCGTGCGGCGCTAGAAAATCAGGCCGAAAATGATGATGAAGCACGATATGAAGCTCACCAGAAAGAAAGCAAGGTCGGTCACTGGCTTAGGCTTAGGCTCGGGCTTGAGCGGAGACGGCGCGACCCACATGCGGAAAGGGTGACGGGCCGATTCAGTGGTAAGGACAAGTGCGCGTTTCATGTCGCAATTGTTAACCGGAGATTTACCACTTAGCCTAGCTGGTTTGGTGGTTAATGCAGCGCTGCTCCAGATTGAGACATTAAGCTGATACGGCTGACACCACAGCTTCGCTGGTTGATAAAAACCACCGGTCAGTATTTTCGATTCCAATGGCGGTCAGCGCGTCCGACATGAACGCGCCGGTATCAATGCCGATTCGGTTGGTGCGCACGTCGATCAATTCGGTGATTGAATGACCGTGGACGACCATCATGCCATGATCGCCATCAAACTCGGTAAATTCGCCACGAATCCAGCGCAGATCACCCGCGCGCTGATCCTCAATCGCAATGCCGGGGCGGATGCCAGCGTGAACGAATAGATAATCTCCAGCGACAATCCAATCATCAAAGCCACGCAGAAAATCGATATGCTCAGGCGGCACGCGGCCGGAAACCAGCGCCGTCAGCGTGTTAAAATCGGCATCATCATATTCAGCCTCGCTCACCCCGTAGCTCAGCATCGTGTCCCGACCGCCAACACGGTGGAACATCGAGGCTGCCTTAGTGTCCCCGTCCCAAATGCGGATGAACAATTCTTCGTGATTGCCTTTTAAGAAGCGCGCGTTGGGCGTGGCGGCTTTCAAGGCCATCAGCCGTTCGATCACGCCGCGCGAATCACTCCCCCGGTCGATCAAATCGCCAAGGAAAATGAGCTGCGTGTGCGCCATGCTGCGGGCGGTATCATCGGCACCAATTTGATCCAGCAGGTCATCGAGCAAGTCGCTACGTCCGTGGATATCGCCAATCGCATAAAGGCGCTGACCTTCGGGTGCTGCCCAGGCGCGCGGCTCAACGGGGGCGGCGCTTCGGAAAAGACGTTTCAACACAATCAAGATACTCAGAATGGAGGCGGGGCTTCAAAAGATATATAGGGTGCGCGGCGCGCATCTGCCAGATGGGTTACGCAGTCTCGTGCGCCACAAGCTCTTCCACATTAATGCCGAGTCGTTCGATATGCGCGCGCATCCGCGGCCATACTTTGTGGAGGAACAGTTCGCGTTCATTGACACGCAGTCGCTCAATCGCTCCTTCGGCCACAAACATGCCAACCCCGCGCTTTACCGCTACATAGCCATCATCTTGAAGCGCTTGATAGGCTTTGGCTACTGTCAACGGATTGGCGCCGTGTTCAGTGGCGAATGCCCGCACCGAGGGTAATTGATCACCTTCGGTGAAATTTCCTTCCAAAATCGACGCCGCCAACATTGCGCGCAACCGCAGATATACCGGGATATCGGATGTTTCATTCGCTGTCATGGCGATCTAATACACTAAAGCAGTCGCAATGTCACCCTACCAATTGGTAACAACCTGATCGAAAACGGGACGCGGTCGCTCGTCAAGGTCGCGCAGCGGCGTGCCGATGAAGAGAAATCCGGCGATCCGTTGATCTGATGTCCCAAACGCATCGCGCACGGTGTCGCTATAGGTCGGCCACCCTGTCAACCAGCTGCCTACAAACCCTTGCGCATGCGCGGCAGTCAGTAAGTTCATGCAGGCAGCGCCGACCGACAGTATCTGTTCCCACTGCGGAATTTTACTGTCGGCAATGGGGGCCGACAGCGCGACAATTAACGTGGGGGCCTGCCGCGCAAATTGTTCCATCGCTTCGATTTCGAGCCGCCCCGCATCGGGTTTTTCAGCCGTATAGGCCGACACAAGCAGCCCGGCGAGGCGATCTCGCTGATCCTCCCCAATCACGACAAACCGCCACGGGGCGAGCTTTCCGTGATCAGGCACGCGGATCGCCGCCTCCATTATAGTCCGCAATTGTTCAGGCGATGGACCCGGCGCAATCATGTCGCGCGGTTTGCCCGAACGGCGGGTGGCAAGGAGGGTGGCGGCGCTGCTGCGATCATTGAACATAGCGCTGCGATTAGCAGCGCGGCCAATGCTTGGCAATTTGGGACCGCGGCGATTAGACTGAGGCGATGTTTGCATTTTTCTTGTTCCTTGCCGCAGCCCCGTTCAGCCAGTTGCTTGCCGACGCGCAGGCGCAGGATGCCGGCGTGGCGGCGATTGCCTATCGGTTGCAGGTAAGCGGGCTGCCGCTTTGTCCGTCACCAGTGCCGCTAACGGGGTTATTGATCCATGATCTCGGCCAATATCCGCGCAGCCAGCGCGCGGCGGCGCAGGGGCAATTCGGCCTTGGGGACTTTCCGGCCATCCTCGCCATTGTGCCGGGGAGTGCAGCGGCGCGCGCCGGGCTGATGGTGGGAGATGCGATTGTCGCAATTGACGGTGTACCCGTTCCACGCGGACGATCCGATTTTGTCGAGACCGCGCTAGACCGCGCGCTCGCGGCCCCGCCTGCCGATGTGTCGATCAGACGCGCCGGCGTGGCCATGATGATCCGCCTGACCGGCGCGCTTGGTTGCCCGTCGCGCGTTCAAGTCATTCCTGGCAAGGCGCTCACTCGTCAGGCCGATGGCACATATGTGCAAATCACCGGCGCAGTGCTTGACGAGGTCGTTAGCGATGATGAGCTGGCCGGTATCCTTGCGCATGAATTGGCGCACAATATCCTGAAGCACCGGCTTTGGCTCGATAGGCATGGGCGCAGCACCCAGAATATCCTAAAGACCGAGATTGAGGCCGATAAGCTCAGCGTTTATCTCGTCGCGCAGGCGGGCTATGATCCGCTGGCCCCCGCGCAGTTCCGCGCCCGCTTTGGCAAGAAAAGCGGCTTTGGCATTTTTTCGGATGGCACCCACGAACACACCGCTGCGCGGGTCGTAACGCTGACCACAGTCGCGCGCGAAATTGCGGCAAAGCGCGCTGCGGGCAAAGCGATTGTACCCGATTATCCGCTAACGCAATAAAATTGCTTGAGGGTTGCGGATTGCGCGCTAGTCTGCGCCAAAATAGCCATAAGGGGAGCGCGACGCGCCATGACTGACCAGACAATGCCTAGGGACGAGAAGACCTTTTTGGGCCATCCGCGCGGGCTGTTCCTGCTCTTCTTCGTCGAGATGTGGGAACGTTTTTCCTACTATGGTATGCGAGCACTGCTGATTTTCTATCTGACCAAACATTGGCTCTTTGCCAAGGATGATGCGTCGGTGATTTACGGCACGTACACTGCACTCGTTTATATTACTCCGGTGATCGGCGGTTATATTGCCGACAAATATCTTGGTCAGCGCAAAGCAGTGCAGTTCGGCGCAATTCTGCTCACCATCGGTCATGCTCTGATGGCGTTCGAAGGCGTCGGCGGGCAGAATGATCCGACGATCAACGTCTTCTGGCTTGCGCTGGCATTCATCATCGCCGGGGTCGGCTTTTTGAAGGCTAATATCTCGACGATCGTTGGCCAGCTTTATACGCGCACCGATATCCGTCGCGATCCAGCCTATACGATTTTCTATATGGGAATCAATTTGGGCGGCGCGTTGGGCCCGATCATCGCTGGCTATCTGGGGGAAACCTATGGCTGGTCATATGGCTTTGGTGCCGCAGGTATCGGCATGTTCTTTGGCTGGCTCTTTTTCACATTGGGGCAGCCGCTGCTCATGGGGAAAGGTGAATCGCCTGATCCTGTAAAGCTGGCGAGCCGGGTTTCAGGGGTCAAATTGGAATGGTGGCTCTATTCGGTTGGTATCGTCCTGATTGGTCTATGCTGGTGGCTAGTGCAGAAACCGGCCGTGGTTGGCGGAGTCCTTGGCATAGCGGGAGGAATGCTCGTTCTTTACATCCTTTTCACCGCGGTCACCAAAATGGGTGCCGAAGATCGCAACCGGATCATTGCAGCGTTGTTTCTAATCTTTGTGTCGATCCTGTTTTGGGCCCTTTTCGAACAGGCGGGATCATCGCTAAGCCTTTTCACCGACGAGCATGTTGATCGTCATATTCTGGGCGGCGAGGTAAAGGCATCGATATTCCAGTCGCTCAACTCAATCTATATCGTTTTGCTCGCGCCGGTGGTCGCGTTTATCTGGACATGGCTTGGCAAGCGCAATCTGGAGCCATCGGCGCCAGCCAAGTTTGGTATTGCGCTTATTCAACTCGGTGTTGGCTTTCTGATCCTCGTGGCGGGCACGCTGGCGGCAGGCCCCGGCCAATTGACACCGGTCATTTTCATTTTCCTCATCTATCTGCTCCACACGACCGGCGAGCTGTGCCTCTCGCCGGTTGGCCTGTCGGCGATGAACCGCCTTTCACCGCTCAACATGGCCAGTCTGATGATGGGCACGTGGTTCTTTGCCAGCGCAACGGGTGATTTCGCCGCAGGCCTGATCGCCGCCGCCATCGGCGCGAAGGGCGCTGGCCCCGAACATGTGATGGATGTCTATTCGACGGCAGGCTGGGTCGCAGTTGGCGTTGGTGTATTGGTGATCCTGATTTCGCCATTGATCAAACGGCTGATGCATTTGGATACGCTCAGCGACAACGATGCTGGGGCTAAATAGCGCGAGCGATGAATTTTGGTAGCGTCCCCAATTGGATATCGATCGCGGCGGCTTGTGTTGCAGTCGGCGTTGCTTGGTTTCACCTTCACAAGGTCAGTGAATCGACGCGACGGCAAGCCGGTGTTGCTCGTGCCGACTTGATGCTCAAAATCGATCAAATTTTCGAAGGTAAGATTACGTCTGAATCGACGCTGGCGCGCCAAACATTGCGCAATATGGACCATATAGGATCAAACGAATGACGATGCAATTAAGATCCTCTCGATGCCTATCCCAGACGATGACTATTGCCACCCTATCGCTCGGCCTTTTCGCCACAGCCTGCACACAGCCCGCCACCAAACCAACCTCCCCCGCCACCAAGGTCGCGCCCGTTGCCAAGACGAATGCCGATCCCTTCCCGTCGACCTACAAAGCCTATCCCGGCGTGCCGACGCTCATCCGCAACGTCACGATTTATGATGGCGAAGGCGGGCGGATCGAGAATGGATCGCTGTTGTTCATCGATGGCAAAATCAAATCGCTAGGCGGTGCGATTGCCGATTCGGATATTCCAGCGGGCACTAAAACCATCGACGGAACCGGCAAATGGGTGACGCCTGGAATAATCGATATCCATTCGCACCTTGGCGACTATGCCTCGCCGCAGGTTGATGCGCTGTCGGATGGCAATGAAGCGACCGGGCCAGTTCGATCGGAAGTATGGGCCGAACATAGCGTCTGGCCGCAGGATCCAGGGTTCAGCCGCGCGCTTGCCAATGGCGGGGTGACGAGCCTGCAAATTCTGCCCGGTTCGGCCAATCTGTTTGGCGGGCGGTCGGTCGTGCTCAAAAATGTCTATGCACGCACGGTGCAGGGCATGAAATTCCCAGGCGCACCTTACGGCCTCAAAATGGCATGTGGCGAAAATCCCAAGCGCGTTTATGGCGGCAAGGGTCAGGCTCCTGCTACGCGGATGGGCAATGTCGCCGTCACGCGCCAGACATGGATCCGCGCGGCGGACTATAAGCGCAAGCTCGACAAGGGTGAAGCTGTGACGCGTGACCTTCAGCTTGAAACGCTCGCCGGGGTGCTGGCGGGTGAGATTTTGGTGCAAAACCACTGCTACCGCGCCGATGAAATGGCGCAAATGATCGATATCGCCAAGGAATTCGGCTATAAGATCACCGCGTTTCACCATGCGGTTGAAAGCTACAAGATCGCTGATCGGCTCAAGCGTGAGGGGATTTGTTCGGCGATGTGGGCCGATTGGTGGGGGTTCAAGCTCGAATCTTATGATGCGATCAACGAAAATATCCCGCTCGTCCACAATGCCGGGGCCTGCGCGATTGTGCATAGCGATGATCCCAATGGCATCCAGCGGCTGAACCAAGAGGCCGCAAAGGCGCTCGCCGATGGTCGGCGGATTGGCCTGAAGATCAGCGACGAAATGGCGTGGACATGGCTGAGCTATAACCCTGCCAAGGCGCTGGGCATAGCCGACAAGACTGGCAGCCTGAAACCGGGCAAAATGGCCGACGTCGTGCTGTGGAACGGCAACCCGCTGTCGGTTTATACGCGCCCCGACCGGGTGTGGATCGATGGCGCGCTGCTCTATGACGCGAGTGACCCCAAGCGCCGACCGGTGAGCGACTTTGAGCTCGGCCAGCCCGGCGAAGGAGATGTGAAATGATCCGTCTCTTGATTGCCAGTGCGGCGTTGATAGCCGCACCTGCCAGCGCCGAAACAATCGCCATTACGGGGGGCAAGCTCGTGATTGGCGATGGCACGTCTCCGATTGAGAATGGGGCAGTTATCATCCGCGATGGCCGCATCCTTGGCATTAACATTGCGATCCCCCCCGATGCGCGCCGCATCGACGCCACGGGCAAATGGGTGACGCCGGGTATCGTCGCGGGCTTTTCGCGGATTGGCCTTGCGGGCGTTGATGCGGTTGACGAGAGCAATGATACACGCGCGCGCACGACGCCGTTCAGTGCCTCGATCGATATTGCCCCTGCGATCAACCCAGATGTGGAAGCGATTTCAGTCAACCGTGCGGCGGGCGTCACGCGGGCAATCGTATCGCCCGAGGCCAGCAATTCGATCTTCGGTGGGCAGGGTGCCATCATCGATATGGGGGCTGATCCGCAAGCCATCACCCGCGCCAAGGCATTCCAGTTCGTTGAATTTGGTGAAGCGGGCGCGTCGCGCTCGGGCGGCAGCAAGGCCGCACTCTTTGCCAATTTCCGCAATGCACTTGCCGAAGCACGCGATCAAGCTGCGGGAAAGCTGCGGGAGGACTCGCAGCTCAAACGCCCCGACGCGGCGGCGCTGGGTGCTGTCGTCACTGGCAAGCAGAAATTGATCATCCACGTCGAAAGTGCGCCGGACATCCTCACGGTTCTGGCGCTCAAGAAAGATTATCCCGCGCTTGATATCGTGCTGGTCGGCGTGAGCGAAGGGTGGCGCGTCGCGCCGCAAATGGCAGCGGCGAAGGTGCCCGTCATCGCCTCGGCAGTGAATGACTTGCCAGCCTCGTTTGAAAGCATCGCGGCGACCCAATCGAACGTTGGTCGCATGAAGGCCGCCGGGGTCACGCTCGCCATCGGCATGATCGACAATGACGACACGCGCCAGGCGATGCACGCCGCTCAATATGCAGGCAATCTCGTTGCGCTCACCAAAGTGCCCGGCGCGAGCGGGCTGAGCTGGGATGATGCCTTTGCCGCGATTACCTCAAAACCCGCCGACGTGATCGGCATGGGTGGTGAGATTGGATCGCTCAAGGCCGGGCGGCGCGCCGATGTCGTGATATGGGACGGTGATCCGCTCGAACTATCGACCGGCGTAACGGCCGTGTGGATCGACGGCGTTCCGCAACCGCTCGCCACCCGCCAGACCAAACTGCGTGATCGCTATGCCACGCCGCAAGAGGAGGCATTGCCCAAGGCTTATGATCGGTAGATTGTTTAAAAGAGCAAAACATCCGACTATCTTGAGGAAGGACTGAGCGCAGTCGAAGCCTCGTATCGAAGGACCCCCCCCAGTCCTTCTTTATGCTGTTTCGATCAACTCAACGCCTATTCAGGATTAGCGGTTTTGCGGAGAGCTGAACCAAAGGAAGTCAAGATGACAACATTAATCGCCGCCCTCACCGCCTTTGTCGGCACCCATTTCCTGATGTCGCATCCGCTGCGCAGCGTCATGGTGAAGGCGCTTGGCGGTGCCTTGTTCCAGATTGTCTATTCGCTCATTTCGCTCGCGACCTTTGCTTGGGTTGTCTTGGCGTTCAAAGCCACGCCGCGCACTGCCGATCTGTGGCCAGTAAGCGAGATGATGTGGAGCGTATCGACGATGCTGATGCTGATTGCGAGCATCCTGTTCGCTGGATCAGTCATGCGCAATCCGGCATTGCCACGGCCAGATGCGGCGAAGCTGGCGGCGGCCCCCGCGCGCGGCGCGCTTGCGATCACGCGGCATCCGATGATGTGGTCGTTCGGTATCTGGGCGCTCGCGCATGCGTTAGTCGCGCCTTATGCCGCCGGCCTGATGCTCACCGGCGGCATGGCGATCCTCGCCATCGGCGGTTCACTTGGTCAGGATGCGAAAAAGGCTGCGCTGATGGGCGATGGCTGGCGCGATTGGGCGGCGCGCACCAGCTTTGTGCCGTTTGGCAATCAACTGAGCGGCAAAGCAAGCTGGGGCAGCATCTGGCCAGGCACAACGATCATTCTGGTCGGCGTGGTCATCTGGCTGGTCGCGAGTCGGCTCCATCCGGTGCAAGGCGCGCCAGTCGTCGGGATTTGGCGCTGGTTCTATTAGAGTATCCGTGATGGTCAAGCCCTAGCTTCGTCCCATAGTCGATTATCTCTGAGTAAGGCATTTGCCATGATGACGAGTTTTCGCATGATGGCGGTGATAGCGACCTTTGCAGGTTTTCCGGCT
>JBJXDU010000022.1:0-5328 GCA_046153565.1 Sphingomonadaceae bacterium | reverse complement strand
CTCCCAGCACCGGGGGCGATTAGCTCAGTTGGTAGAGCGTCTCGTTTACACCGAGGATGTCGGCGGTTCGAGCCCGTCATCGCCCACCATGCGACCCCTTGTCTTTGGTCGGGGGCAACTTTTGTTTGATCGCCAGAATTGAGGCGCTTCACGCTGCGCCTCCGCTTACTGTTGCGCAAACGAGAGATTATTCATTATCAAACAGGCCTGCCAATTGCTCAACCATCGTGCCGCCCAGCTGTTCGGCGTCCATGATCGTGACGGCGCGCTGGTAATAGCGGGTGACATCATGGCCGATGCCGATGGCGCAAAGTTCGACGGGTGAGCGACCTTCAATCCATCCGATCACTTGGCGCAAATGGCGTTCAAGATAAGCGCCGTTGTTGACCGACAGCGTTGAATCATCAACCGGCGCCCCGTCTGAAATCACCATCAAAATCTTGCGTTCTTCTGGGCGACCGATCAGGCGGTTGTGCGCCCAGAGCAAGGCCTCGCCATCGATATTTTCCTTGAGCAGCCCTTCGCGCATCATCAAGCCCAAAGATTTGCGCGCGCGCCGCCAGGGCTCGTCGGCCTTTTTGTAAATGATGTGGCGCAGGTCGTTGAGCCGCCCCGGCGCTAGTGGTCGCCCTGCCGCAAGCCAGGTTTCGCGCGATTGGCCGCCTTTCCACGCGCGCGTTGTGAACCCCAATATCTCGGTCTTGACCCCGCACCGTTCGAGCGTGCGCGCCATGATATCGGCACTGATCGCAGCGATGCTGATTGGGCGGCCGCGCATTGATCCGCTATTGTCGATCAGGATCGTCACCACGGTATCGCGGAAATCGGTTTCCTGTTCGACCTTGTAGCTAAGCGACGTGCCCGGCGAAACGACGATCCGCGCGAGCCGTGCGGCATCAAGTATCCCTTCCTCCTGATCAAAATCCCAGCTGCGGTTTTGCTGCGCCATCAGGCGCCGCTGGAGCCGATTGGCGAGCTTGGTGACCGCGCCCTGCAAATGGGTGAGCTGAAGATCGAGATAGGCGCGCAACCGTGTGAGCTCATCTTCATCGCACAAATCAGTCGCGGCGATTTCTTCGTCATGCGCGGTCGTCCACGCCTTGTAATCGAAATGGGGCGGCATATCGCCAAGCGGACGATTGGGACGAACGGGCATCATGCCCTCTTCGCCCTCGTCGCTCATCTCGCCGTCGGATTCGCTTTCGCTATCTTGCTCAATCTCTTGCGTGTCGCCGTCTTCGGATTCACCCTCGGAGGGTTGGGCTTGCGCCTCAATCTGCGATTGGCCGCTTTCGCCTTCATCCTCGGCATCATTCTGGTCACCGTCGGCTTCGTCCGATTCGTCATCGTCGCCGTCATCGTCGGTGGGATCGAGTTGATCATCACCTTTGACCAGATCAAGGCTTTGCAGCGTCAGCCACGCTTGTTGCGCATAGGCTGCCTGATCATCAATCAGCATTTCGAGCGCTTCAATCTGTGCTCCCGCATTCTGCAAGATGTGCCCGGAAATATGCTGCAAGCCCGCAACAGCGCAGTCGGGCGGGGCATCACCCGTCAGCGCCATCCGCACCATGAGGCCAAGTGCAGTCGATACGGGCACTTCATCTTGCGCCTGTGCCCGGCAGATGGGGTCAGAGCGCATTTTCATGTCGAGGGCGTGCGCCAAATTCCCACGCACCCCCGCCATGCTACGCGCGCCCAGCGCCTCGATCCGCGCCGTTTCAATCGCGTCAAAGCACGCCGCCGCAAGCGGATCGGCGGGCACGTTCGCCGCGTGGATCTTGGCGTCATGATGCCGCAGCCGCAGCGACATAGCATCGGCAAAGCCGCGCGCTTCGGCCACTTGGTCGGGTGGCAGATTGCGCCCGGGCATCGGCACGCGGAAATTCTTGCCCGCTTGCGTCGGTACATCGGCAGTAAAGGCCAGCTCAATCTCGGGCTCATGCGCCATTGCGCGCGCGGTGCCCGTGAGGACGGATTTGAAAGCTTCGAGCGGCGTTTGGTTCGACATGTATTAGCCTTATGCGAGAAGTGCATTGGTTGAAAGATGGCTTCGTCTCGACAAAGGTGTTTGATGCCGACTAAATGGCCTTATCGAAACGATTGTGGACGATAGACATGCCCTCCGGCCTTGCTGCCTTACTTGACGATATTGCCGTTATTACCAAACTTGCCGCCGCGTCGCTTGACGATGTCGGGGCCGCCGCGACCAAGGCCGGGGTGAAGGCAGCGGGCGTAGTGATTGACGATGCCGCCGTCACCCCGCGTTATGTAACCGGCTTTACCCCCGACCGCGAATTGCCGATAATCGTCAAGATTGCGCGCGGGTCGATGATCAACAAATTGCTGTTCATCCTGCCCGCCTCATTGCTGCTTAGCACATTTGCGCCGTGGGCGATCACGCCGATCCTGATGCTTGGCGGCACTTACCTATGCTACGAAGGCGCAGAAAAGCTGTATGAAGCGATCGGCCCGCATGATGATCAGACACTTGTCGCAGAGGTCGTCGATCTGAGCAGTGCCGCGTATGAGAAACTGATGGTAAGCGGGGCGATCCGCACTGATTTCATCCTCTCTGCTGAAATCATGTTCCTAGCGCTCGCTGAAGTCGCGAGCGAAAGCCTGACGATGCGCGCCGCCGTTCTCGCGCTCGTTGCCGTAGCGATCACGATTGGGGTTTACGGCGTCGTTGGCCTGATCGTGAAGATGGACGATATCGGCCTTGCACTGGCCAAGCGTGGATCGTCCGCGGTGCAAAGCTTCGGGCGCGGTTTGGTCAAGGCAATGCCAATCGTGATGAACGCGCTGTCAGTGATAGGTATCGCCGCGATGATCTGGGTCGGCGGTGGGATTTTGCTCCATGGCCTGCACGAATTTCACATCACACCGCTCCCCGAAATGCTTGACCATGCCAGCGAAGTGGCGGGGGCTGCGGTGCCGTCACTATCAGGATTGGTCAATTGGACGGTTCACGCTATCGGATCGGGGATTTTCGGCGTCATCGTTGGCGGCGTTGTTGTGGCGGTGCATCATTTTGTGGCGAAGACTGGCTAAAGCAACTCACGCTAACGGTGCACCACTCGTCATTACCGATTTGATTTGAAATAAACGTGACAGTGCGCAAATGCATTCCCATTTAGCGCACCGTCAGAGTTTTTCAAAGATTGGCAAGCAAACCGAAGGCATAGTGGCGCACGTCAAGGCCGCTAGTACGGCTCTGAGCGAGGCCGAACCACCAAACGGCGCGGCGGAAACGCCTTGTGATTAGCTGTAACTGACGCGTTGACGCGATCGCTTGCGCAAGAGCGAACCAACCAAGACAAAACCTGCCAGCATCAGCATCCAGCTTTGTGGTTCTGGAACAGCTGCTGGGCCGACAGTGAAATCGATACTGTCGATGCCGACGTTAAAGCCATCCGGGCCGAACTGGATGCCAATCCCATTAGCGCTGGTGATATTGACTGTGAACAATGTCGATACATTGCCCGTTCCGACCGTAATCGGCCCCGAGGAAAATAAAGTCGCGCCAAAGCCATCGATCACCGTGACCTGCGATAGCCGCGTTGTTTGGGGCCATGCACCAAGCCGGAAGCTGTTGAGCGTAACGCTTTGGCCCCGTAGCGGATCAAGAAAGACTAACGGGGCACCACCCGCTTGGCCATAGGCCACATTTGTGAGTTCATTATAATTGTTATCCCAGAAGAACAATGATGAACCGTTGCCGCCTAGGGACAGGCCAGTGCCATTGCTATCATCAACAAAAAAGACGTCGATATCAGCGCTATCACCGTAGCTTTGATCGATCCGCGCGCCATTTGTGCAGGCGGTCAAGCCGTCACAGATATTGCCGCTAAAGTCCAACACCGTTGCATTGGCAGCGGTTGTCGTCATCAAAAGCGCAAGCGCGCCCGCAACATAAGATTTCATCTATTCATTCCCCAACAAGAGTAGATCGACTCGATCAACATTGCGATTCGGAAGATCGACACGTTAACAAAGCGTTACTGTTTCTCAATGCGACTGTCCACAATCGAATCGGAAAATGTGCTGAGAGATCAGCGTTAGGGTGATAGTGCACTAACTCATTCCACGTGATTGTACTGTCGCCGTTATTCGCAGCCGCAATCACCCGCTGTATCTTTATGCCACCAGTCTTCACGCTGGCTTACCATCGTCACTACTCGTCACACTTTCCCAACGACACTTTCGGGCAAATCCTTGCCAAAGACGCGCTGATAATATTCGGCGACCAATGCCCGCTCCGCCTCATCGCATTTGTTGAGGAAGGTCAGGCGGAAGGCAAAGCCGACATCGCCGAAAATCTCGGCATTCTCGGCCCAGGTGATGACCGTGCGCGGGCTCATGACCGTGGACAGATCGCCATTCATGAAGGCATTGCGGGTCAGATCCGCGACACGCACCATGCGGTTGACGATATCCTTGCCGTCGGCCTTGGCCTGGTAATGCTTGGCCTTGGCCAGCACGATGGCCACTTCGTTGTCATGGGGCAGGTAGTTCAGCACCGTGACGATGGACCAGCGGTCCATCTGGCCCTGATTGATCTGCTGCGTGCCATGATAGAGCCCGGATGTGTCGCCGAGCCCGACCGTATTGGCGGTGGCAAAGAGCCGGAAGGCCGGATGCGGCCGGATGACGCGCTTCTGATCGAGCAGGGTCAGTTTGCCCGATTGTTCAAGCACGCGCTGGATCACGAACATCACGTCGGGGCGACCGGCATCATATTCATCAAAGACCAGCGCGATATTGTTCTGTAGCGCCCAGGGCAGGATTCCGTCCTGAAATTCGGTGATCTGCTTGCCGTCCTTCAGGACGATGGCATCCTTGCCCACCAGATCGAGGCGCGAGACATGGCTGTCGAGATTGACGCGCACGCAAGGCCAGTTGAGTCTTGCCGCGACCTGCTCGATATGCGTGGACTTGCCGGTGCCGTGATAGCCCGAGATCATCACGCGCCGGTTATGGGCAAAGCCTGCCAGAATGGCGAGTGTGGTGTCCTTGTCGAATTTGTAATCGGCATCGAGATCGGGCACATGCGCTTCGCTCCGGCTGAAGGCCGGCACCTCCAGATCGCTGTCAATGCCGAAGACCTGCCTCACGGAGAGCTTGATGTCGGGCAGGTTGGGAATGGCAGGCGTCGAGGTCATCTGTTTGCTCCGAACACAGCGCAGTCTGGCATGAGAACCGGTCCATCACCGGTTCTCAGAACAGCCGCACTGGATGTGATCTTTCTCATCTAGAACGAAAATTCGCCATGGGCAATTCGCGCCGCCCGCATGGGGTGATTGCATGGGCGCAAGAACAGCGGCG
>JBJXDU010000021.1:0-28468 GCA_046153565.1 Sphingomonadaceae bacterium | reverse complement strand
ACGGACTGCGAATCTCAGTATCGGGTGTCAGCGATTTGATCATCATTGCTAGCGGCAACGATGTAATGATCGTGCCACGTGGTCAGAGCCAAGCTGTCAAAACGCTTGTCGCCGAACGGCGGTAGAGCGTGATGACATTTGACGGAGTCAATTCAAGTCCGTCTCTGTCGAGCCCCTCGTCTTCGCTCGGGATAGACGGGTCAACTTAATGTGATCATGCTCTTGCGTCAGGATCTATTAGCTATCCGAAAAGCCGAAGGGGGCACTGGCGCGACGCAGATCGTCGGCAAGCACTTGGCGACCGATTGGCGGGGCCGAGCGCGCGGTGCATTTGTCGCGGTGGCACAGGCGACAGGTCACGCCAATCGGCGTGGCTGCCGCTGCCCCCTGTTCGGCGGTGCCTTTCGTGTAGATCAGCCGTCCGGCATGTTCAGCCGCGCACCCAAGCGCAATAACGCGTTCGACGCGGGCGGCCCCAAAGCCGCCACCTCCAGCGGTCACACTGCGCGCGATTGAAAAGAAGCGCTGCCCATCGGGCAGTTCAAGCCACTGCGTCACAATCTCGCGCGGGGTACGAAATGCCTGATGGACCGACCAGAGCGGGCAGGAGCCGCCGTGGCGGGCAAAGGGAAAACCTGCGCCGTCGAGCCGCTTTGACACATTGCCGGCGGGATCGATCCGGATGAAGAAAAATGGCACGCGCTCAGCGCCCGGCTTTTGCAACGTCGTCAGCCGGTGGGCAATTTGTTCAAAGCTTGTACCAAATTGCCGCGCGAGCGCCTCAACATCATAGTGACGCACTTCAACCGCTTTGGCGAACGCACCGTAGGGCATGAGAATCGCTGCTGCTGCATAACTCGCCAGCGCGCGCCGCGTCAGCCGCTCGCCATTGTCGCTGGCAAAACTGCCTTCGCGCACCACAGCATCGATATCGCGGCGCAATTCTAGATAAGTCAATTGCAATGCTAGTTGAAAATTCTGGCTGGCATTGTCGAGCGCATCATCAAGCAGAATCTGTTCGCGGTGCCGATCAAGCCGCCGCACCGCCCCGAACATGACATCGGCCGGCAAACGGCGAACGCTCAGCTTGTGGCGCGCCTTGATATAGGCAATGAGATTGTCATGATCGGCCACTTGCGTGGCAATGCGTTCAGCGCCTTCGTCGAGTGCAGGAAAGAAATTGCGACGAGCCGCGAGGAAGCGCCGCGCCTCAGCGACCGGATCGGCAACATCCTCGCCCTCGGGATCAATCCCGCGGTCCGCAAGCGCGAGCTGCTCCTCCTGATACGACGTGTAGAGCCGCAGGAACGCCTCGGTCACCGCCGGATAATTGGTCGCCACATCGGCGGCTTCGAGCGGGGGCAAGTCGATGTCGGCGAACATCGGGTCTTTTAGAATTGTGGTTAGCCGCGCATTATAGTCAGCGCCGCCATCGCCTGCGAGGCTCGCCATATCGAGCTTGTAGGTGCGCGCGAGCCGCAGCAGCATATCGACCGTAAGCGGGCGTTGGTTACGCTCGAGCAGCGCAATATAGGAGGCCGATATTTCGAGATCGGCCGCCATATCGGCCTGAGTTAGCCCGAGATCGCGCCGCAGCCGCCGCAACCGTGGCCCCATATAAGCACTTCGTTCAATCGACATGGCCAGGCTCCGCGCGTTTGTAACTTTCTTACAGCATTACTTGAAATATTTGTAAAGAGTTACAGCTCAACTGTTTTCGCTCTCGGCGGCGGCACGGGACGAGTCTAAACCCGCGTCAACCCCCACTCCACGAAAGCTTACTCAATGACTTACTCTGATCATATCAAGCAGCTTGGCACGCTCACCGCCTCGAAATCCGGCACTTGGACGGGCATCGACGCGGAATCAGTCGCGCGGATGCGGATGCAGAATCAATTCCTGACAGGCCTCGATATTGCGCGCTACACTGCCAAAATCATGCGCGCTGATATGGCGGCCTATGATGCCGATGCGAGCCACTATACCCAGTCACTTGGTTGTTGGCACGGCTTCATCGCGCAGCAGAAGATGATCGCGATCAAGAAGCATTTTGGCACAACCAAGCGCAAATATCTCTACCTCTCGGGTTGGATGGTCGCCGCGTTGCGCAGCGAATTTGGCCCTCTGCCCGATCAATCGATGCACGAAAAAACCAGCGTGCCCGCGTTGATCGAAGAACTTTACACATTCTTGCGCCAAGCCGACTCGCGTGAGCTGAACTTGCTCTTCCGCGATCTCGATGCGGCGCGCGGCGCTGGAAACACGGCGAAAGAAGCAGAGTTGATCGCCGCAATTGATGGGTTCCAGACGCATGTCGTGCCCATCATCGCCGATATCGATGCAGGCTTCGGCAATGCTGAGGCGACCTATTTGCTCGCCAAGAAAATGATCGAGGCGGGGGCGTGCGCGCTCCAGATCGAAAATCAGGTGTCCGACGAAAAGCAGTGCGGCCATCAGGATGGCAAAGTCACCGTGCCGCACGAGGATTTCCTCGCCAAAATCCGCGCCTGCCGCTACGCCTTCCTCGAACTGGGCGTTGAAGACGGCATCATCGTCACGCGTACCGATTCGCTGGGCGCAGGCCTGACCAAGCAGATTGCGGTTTCGAACGAACCCGGCGATCTTGGTGATCAATATAATAGCTTCCTCGACTGCGAGGAAATCGATCCCGCAACCGCGCGCAATGGCGATGTGATCATCAACCGCAATGGCAAGATGATGCGGCCAAAGCGCTTACCCTCAAATCTGTTCCAGTTCCGCGCCGGGACAGGGGAAGATCGTTGCGTTCTCGACAGTATCACCAGCTTGCAAAATGGTGCGGACCTGCTTTGGATCGAGACTGAAAAGCCCCATGTTGAACAGATTGCGGGCATGATGGACCGTATTCGCGCGGTCGTGCCCAATGCCAAGCTGGTTTATAATAATTCGCCAAGCTTCAACTGGACGCTCAATTTCCGTCAGCAAGTCTATGACGCGATGGTCGCCGAAGGGCTTGATGTATCGGCTTATGACCGGGGCGCGTTGATGGATGCGCGCTATGACGAGACCGAATTGGGCATTGCCGCCGACAAGCGCATCCGCACCTTCCAGGCCGACGGCGCGAAGCGGGCTGGGATTTTCCATCACCTCATCACCTTGCCGACATATCACACTGCAGCACTTTCAACCGACAATCTCGCCAAGGATTATTTCGGTGAAATGGGCATGCTGGGCTATGTCGCGGGCGTGCAGCGGCAAGAAATCCGTCAGGGCATTGCCTGCGTCCGCCACCAGAATATGTCGGGCTCGGACATTGGCGATGATCATAAGGAATATTTTGCCGGTGAGGCCGCGCTAAAGGCGGGCGGAGTGCATAATACAATGAACCAGTTTGGCTGAGGATGCCAGCGGGCGAGCCTAACAAGGCAGCCCTCCTTTTTCCTGGGGAGGAAAGATGCGCCCGTCGGTGAGCCTTCACCGGCGGGCGTTCATTTTATGCCGCAATCAAATGTAAAGCATTGGTGCTTATCACATGAGAAGTGACCTTCTCCCTATTGTGAGGCCAGCACTCCATGCGTCGAATCCTATTGATACCAATCACCTTGATCGCCATGACGGCCATGATGCCTGCCGCCGCCGCGGCGCCCAAATGCAGTTTTGATGAAAATCAATTGCACAGCGAGCTAATCATCTATCTCGATTCGGGGATGGCATGCGAAGCCGATGAGACCCAGCGCCAAGGCCAACAGGATGCGCTCACTACATATTATGCGCAGCTTGAAAAGGTCATAGGCGCGAGCACCCCGCGCGCGCCGACAGTGGGTACGGCGGCCGTCGCCCCAGCGCCGCCCAAGCGCGACCTTGACGCCGTCATCGCCGCGCAGGCGGCCGCCAAAAAAGTTGCCAGTCCTGCGGCCACGTCTGCCCGCAGCAGCTGGTGAGCAAAGACAAGCCAAGGCTCATCTTCACTCACCAAGCCACATGATCAGACATTGCATGGGACTTCCGCCAGCGGAAAATCCACTGGCGGTCGTGATCAGGCTATATCGAACCGGTCAAGGTTCATCACCTTGACCCAGGCTTTTACAAACGCTTTGACGAAGGCACCCTTGGCATCGTCGGTCGCATAGGCCTCGGCAAGCGCGCGCAACTGGGAATTTGATCCGAAAATCAAATCGACCCGCGTGCCAGACCATGTTTGTTCGCCCGTCGCCCGGTCACTGGCGGTGAAGACGCCGGGGCTCGTTTCCTTCCAATTCATGCTCATGCTGGTGGTGAGCAAATTGACGAAGAAATCGTTGGTCAGCACACCCGGACGGTCAGTGAACACGCCGTGCGCAGCAGCAGCGTGGTTAGCACCAAGCACCCTTAGACCGCCAACAAGCACCGTCATTTCAGGCGCAGTCAACGTCAACAATTGGGCTTTATCGACCAGCAATTCCTCGGTTGAGATCATCGGATCCCGGCTGACAAAGTTGCGGAAGCCATCGACAGTCGGCTCGATCACTGCAAACGAATGCTGGTCGGTCTGTTCCTGACTTGCGTCGGTCCGGCCCGGCGTGAACGGCACGGTCACTTCATGACCGCCATCCTTTGCCGCCTTTTCAATCGCCGCTGATCCGCCGAGCACGATAAGGTCGGCGAGTGAGACTTTTTTGCCGCCAGTTTGCGCTGCATTGAAGTCAGTCTGAATGGCTTCAAGCGCGGTCAATGCCACTGCGAGTTCAGCGGGTTCGTTAACCGCCCAATCCTTTTGCGGCGCAAGACGAATTCGCGCACCATTGGCACCGCCGCGCTTGTCCGATCCCCGGAAGGTCGATGCTGAAGCCCAAGCGGTTGTCACGAGCCGCGCGACCGAAAGGCCCGATCCAAGGATCTTGGCCTTAAGCGCAGCGATATCGGCATCGTCAATCAGAGCATGATCGACCGCCGGCACTGGATCTTGCCAGATGCGCGCTTCGGCTGGCACTTCCTTGCCAAGATAGCGTGGCATTGGCCCCATATCGCGATGCGTCAGCTTGTACCAAGCTTCGGCAAAAGCATGGGCGAGCTGATCCGGATTTTCATAGAAGCGCCGCGAAATTGGTTCGTAAATCGGATCAAACCGCAAGGCGAGATCAGCTGTCGTCATCATCGGCGCGTGGCGTTTGGTGGGATCATGCGCATCGGGCACCGTGCCCTGAGCTTCTGGATTTTTTGGCGTCCATTGGTGCGCGCCAGCAGGGCTCTTGGTGAGTTCCCATTCGTATCCGAACAGATTTTCGAAATAATTATTGTCCCACTGGGTCGGCGTCTTCGTCCATGCGCCTTCGATACCGCTGGTGATCGTATCGCTGCCCTTGCCGCTGCCAAAAGTGCTGAGCCAGCCTTTGCCCTGCGCTTCGAGCGGAGCGCCTTCGGGTTCGGGCCCGACATGCGCCGCATCACCCGCGCCGTGCGCTTTGCCAAAGGCATGACCGCCCGCGACCAGCGCCACTGTTTCCTCATCATTCATCGCCATCCGCGCAAAGGTTTCACGGATATCACGTGCCGATGCTACAGGATCAGGGTTGCCATTTGGCCCTTGTGGATTGACGTAAATCAGGCCCATCTGGACAGCACCAAGCGGATTGGCGAGTTCGCGGTCACCGCTATACCGCTCATCCCCCAGCCAATCGGCTTCGGGGCCCCAATTGATGTCCCCTTCGGCTTCCCAAATATCGGCACGACCGCCGCCAAAGCCTGCGGTTTGGAAACCCATCGACTCGAGCGCGCAATTGCCGGTCAACACCATCAAATCGGCCCACGAAATTTTGCGGCCATATTTTTGCTTGATCGGCCAGAGGAGGAGGCGGGCCTTGTCAAGATTACCATTGTCAGGCCAGCTGTTGAGCGGGGCAAAGCGTTGATTGCCCGTGCCCGCGCCGCCGCGGCCGTCGTGAATCCGGTATGTGCCCGCAACATGCCACGCCATCCGGATGAACAGTGGGCCGTAATGACCATAGTCGGCGGGCCACCACTCTTGCGAATCGGTCATCAGCGCAACGATGTCGGCCTTAAGCGCATCAAGATCGAGGCTTTTGAATTCTTCGGCATAGTTGAAATCAGCGTCCATCGGGTCGCTCAGTGATGAATGCTGACGAAGGATCGACAGATCGAGCTGATTTGGCCACCAGAGCTGGTTGTTCATGCCCCATACGATTGCACTGCGGCTAACGCGACTGCCCATCGGGCATTTGGCTTCCATGTTCATAACATCTCCATTTGGTGGCTTGTGATTTGATATATGGGCTTGATAGCGCAGAAGAGCGGGTCGCTACAGCTGGAATTTTTGATGGGGCTGATCGTGTGAACCGATTTATGCGCCTCTAAGTGTCACGAGACCAACTCTCGAACATCACACAGCCGACCCGCCACCGCCGCCGCCGCCGCCATCGCCGGCGAGACAAGGTGCGTCCGCGCGCCCGGGCCTTGTCGCCCCACGAAGTTGCGGTTCGATGTTGACGCGCAGCGTTCTCCCGGTGGCACTTTATCGGGGTTCATGCCCAAACACGCCGAACAGCCGGGTTCGCGCCATTCCATCCCCGCGTCGATGAAGATGCGGTCGAGCCCTTCAGCCTCGGCCTGCGCTTTAACCAAGCCAGAGCCGGGTACCACGATTGCCCACTTGACGTTCGCGGCTTTGGTGCGGCCTTTGAGGATAGCGGCGGCCGCGCGCAAATCTTCAATGCGGCTGTTGGTGCAGCTGCCGATGAATATATTTTCGACTGGAATATCCACCATCGCCGTCCCCGGCATCAGCCCCATATAATCAAGCGATTTTTGCGCGGCGACTTGCTTGGACGGGTCGGCAAAACGCATTGGATCGGGAACGACGCCCGTAATCGGCACGACATCTTCAGGGCTCGTGCCCCAGGTGACGCTCGGTGCCATATCGCCTGCGTCGATCACCACCACCTTGTCGTAAGTCGCGCCGGGATCGGTAGCGAGCGTCCGCCAATAGGCGACCGCAGCATCCCACGCTTCGCCCGTTGGCGCATAGGGTCGGCCTTTGAGATAAGCAAAAGTGACATCATCGGGCGCGATTAGCCCCGCACGCGCACCGCCTTCGATAGCCATATTGCTGATCGTCAAGCGCCCTTCAAGGCTAAGCGCGCGAATGGCCGCGCCGGTATATTCGATCACATGCCCCGTGCCGCCCGCCGCACCAATCACTCCGGTGATGTGGAGGATGATATCTTTCGCGGTGACGCCGGGGCCGATATGCCCTTCAACGCGCACTTCCATCGTTTTCGATTGGGCAAGCAGCAACGTCTGGGTGGCTAGGACATGTTCGACCTCGCTAGTGCCAATCCCGAACGCCAGCGCGCCAAGCCCGCCGTGGCACGCCGTATGGCTATCACCGCAGACAATTGTCGTACCGGGAAGCGAGAAGCCCTGTTCCGGCCCGACGACGTGGACAATGCCTTGCTCAGCGTCCGATGCATCGATGTAGCGAATGCCGAAATCGGGTGCATTCGTTTCCAGCGCGGCTAGTTGCGCCGCACTTTCGCCGTCAGCAATGGGAATGCGCTTTCCGTGAGCGTCCAACCGCGCCGTCGTAGGCAGATTGTGGTCGGGCACTGCGAGTGTGAGGTCTGGCCGCCGCACGCGGCGCCCGGCTAAGCGCAAGGCTTCAAACGCCTGCGGACTGGTCACTTCATGAACAAGATGACGGTCAATATAAATAAGACAGGTGCCATCGCCGCGCTCGGCGACAATATGCGCGTCCCAGATTTTTTCATAAAGCGTGCGCGGTTTGCTGGCCATCACGGTGCTTTAGCGCAGCGCGCGGATCGATCAACCCGTTCGGTAATCAACAATGATGTCTCCACAGCTGCGCAATTCTTCCTCATGCCCGGCTTCACGCCAGCTTTCGGCAAGCGCTTCCTCTTCCCATTGCCGCATGGCGGGGAGCGCGAGCATCGTTTCGAGCCAGATCCGGCCAAGTGGTCCCACGTCAAGGCCGTAAGTGCGCACGCGGTAAACCACCGGGGCGAAGAAGGCATCAACCGCGCTGAATTTGTCCCCGGCGAGAAACGGCCCGCCAAAGCGCGTCAGCCCTTCCTCCCACAATTCGCCGATTCGTTCGACATTTCTGGTGAGTGCGGCGCTCATTGGCTTGGGGCGAACGCGAACGCCGACATTCATCGTGCAATCATTCCGAAGCGCCGCAAAGCCGCCGTGCATTTCTGAGGCCGCGCACATCGCCCACGCGCGCGCGGCGTCGTCATGCGGCCAAATGCCTTTATGATGATCAGCGAGATAGAGGATGATCCCAAACGAATCCCAAATCGTCACGCCGTCATGGATCAAGCACGGCACTTGGCCCGTGGGGGAAAAGCTGCGGAACGCTTCAAAGTTTTCGGGCGCGGTGAAGGGCTCGATCCGATCTGCAAAAGTAATGCCCAGCACTTTCATCAGCACCCATGGCCGCAGGCTCCAGCTCGAATAATTGCGGTTCGCGGTAATGAGGGTGTAGGTCATTTTGCGCATTTGCCTTTCCAAAAAGTGAGAGCAATCCCGATGAGGATCAACCCCGTTGCAGCGATTAGGCGGCTTGATATCACTTCGTCCAGAAAGACCATACCCCCCATGCTCGCAATTGGGGGCACCAGCAATTGTGCGACGCCTGCGGATGTAGCGCTTAGTCCGGGCAAAGCCTTATACCAGATCACATAGCCCAGCGCCGACGTGATCGCACCTGCACCCACCGCAAGGCCAATGCCGTAATGGCTAAGCGTGGTCGGCAGAAACAACAGCAAGATAAGCGAAAGCGGGGCTGCGAACAGGAAATTGCGCGCTGTGGCAAGCGCGGGCGCAGAGCCGGTCAGGCCAAGGCTGCTATACACGCCCCACGCTGACCCTGACGTGACCATCAGCACAGCCGCCCCAAGCGGCGGCGGCGATGCGCCGGGGCCTAGCAACCAATATAGGCCAGCAAGGGCAAGCACCAGCCCTGCAATCTGAAACCCACTTGGCCGGTTCCCGCGGATGAAGGCAATCACCTGCATCGCCAACTGAACCGACGTGAACAATAACAGCGCGCCAGTGCCCGCTTGCAAATCAGTATAAGCAAACGAAAAACAGCCCGCATAGATGAAGAGCGATACGCCGCCGCGTGCGTCGCTTAACCTAGGCCAGAAATCCGGCTCACGCTGAATCCGCATCACCAGCGCCAGCATGATGGCCCCCGACACGAGCCGGATAACAGTGAAACTGCCCGGATCAATCGCCCCGCTTGCCAGTGCTACGCGGTTGAGCAGTGAATTGCCCGCAAACGCGAGCAATGCTAGCCCAATGAGCGCGACGCTACGCAGCACAAGGCAGTTTTTGGCCCTGTGTGACTGTCACGCCGCCACCTTTTTACCGCGCAAGAACAGCATACTACCAACCAGTTCAGCAGTCTCAAGGGCGAAGATGTGCGAGAAGGCTTGGGTGACTTGTTCGGCGGTTTCGGGTGCTGCAGCCTCACCGTTGCGGTGCAGCAACTTAAGCATATGATTACCAATGCGACGATTGGTGAGCACCAATGACGAAATCATCACTGGCGCCCCGGGTGCCAATATCCTGTGCAGCGCAGTGAGATAGGGCAGTCCGGTGCCAAATACATGCAGCATGCCCCAGCCCATCCCAGCGGCGAAGGCGCCTTCGGCAAAGGTCGCCGTGAGCGCATCGCCTTGCAAGAACTGCCCCGATGGCAAGCGTTTTGCCGCGCGCTCCATCATAACAATTGATCGGTCAAACAGCGTTAACCGGTCGAGATAGGAACGGTAAGGATCAGCGGTAAAGACACAGGATCCGCAACCAAAATCGATAATTGGCCCCGCCGGCGCTTGGCTCAAAAACGCGCGCGCGCCTTGCGCGTAGGTTGATGTCGGGCAGCCCCAGACGATCCGGTTGTACAAGCCATTACCAACCAATAGGTCATAGCCAGTAGCCATTTTGTCGTAGGGCGCGTGGCGTTCTTCAACCGATAAGCTTGACCAGATATTGCCGCCAACCGGAGCGAAGTTTTCGGCAAGGCTCATCGCACAAAATGCGCCGTTGTCTTGCTCGCGACCTCGTCCGCGCTCACGCCCGGTGCCAATTCGATCAGCTTGAACGGCGATGCGTGATTGGACCGTGCGAATACGCACAGATCCGTAATCACCATATCCACCACATTCTTCCCCGTCAGCGGCAGCGTGCAGGCGGGAATGAATTTGGGTGAACCATCCTTGGCGTTATGTTCCATCAGCACGATAATCCGCTTGACGCCCGCAACCAAATCCATCGCGCCGCCCATGCCTTTGATCATCTTGCCCGGGATCATCCAATTGGCAATGTCGCCATTTTCGGCGACTTCCATCGCGCCCAGTACAGTCAAATCAATATGCCCGCCGCGGATCATCGCGAAGCTGGCCGCGCTATCGAAATAAGCGCTTTGCGGCAATTCGCTGATCGTCTGTTTGCCCGCGTTGATCAGGTCAGCATCCTCCTCGCCCGCGTGAGGGAAAGGGCCGATGCCGAGCATACCATTTTCGGATTGGAGCGTGACCTCGATTCCGTTGGGAATGTTGTTCGCCACCAAGGTCGGGATGCCGATACCGAGGTTTACATAGAAACCATCCTGCAATTCGTGTGCGGCGCGGGCGGCCATTTGATCACGGGTCCAAGGCATCAAAACGTCGCTTTCTCACTGAGGGTGGTCCACGCCTTGAACGTACCCATCAGGAAAATCATTCCAAAAGCGGTGCAAATCGCAGCAGTTGTATAAATGAAGCCGACGGACAAGTCAGGGCGCCATGCTCGCATGAACGGGACGCCGAGTCCCCTGGCTAGCAACACGCCGCAAATCGCCACAAGCGCGGTTCGCGTAAGTGGCAAGTTTGGAATCAGCCCCGCTGCTGAAAAGGCATAGGCAGCCCACACAAATAATATGGCGGCAATGGACAAAGTAATGACCGTCGGAAACATCGCCCCCCTCTCCGCAGCGCGGGCCATTTCCTCGCCTGCCCCAAGCGCACGAAACCAGGATGCTCCCCCAATGATGCAGCCAAGATGAAGCACTGCCGCCAAGATACTGAGGCCGCCAGCGGCTACCAACCATCGATTTTCCAGAGCCATTATGCCTCCTCCCGTTCGCGCACCGTGCGGAATTCGATTTTCTTCTCATAAGGCGCACCGATGATGACGCGCTGCACATAGACGCCGGGCAAGTGGATTGCGTCAGGATCAAGCGTGCCGACAGGCACAATTTCTTCAACCTCGACAATACATATCTTCCCGCACGTCGCCGCCGGTTGATTGAAGTTACGCGCGGTTTTGCGGAAGATGATGTTGCCGCTTTCGTCAGACTTCCATGCCTTCACAATCGCAAGGTCAGCAAAGATTCCGCGTTCGAGGATATAATCCTGTCCGTCGAACGATTTGACTTCCTTGCCGTTGGCGACAAGCGTGCCGACGCCTGTCCTTGTGTAGAAGCCAGGAATACCCGCCCCCCCACTCCGCATTCGTTCGGCGAGCGTCCCTTGCGGGCAGAATTCGACTTCGAGTTCGCCCGCCAGATATTGGCGCTCAAACTCCTTATTTTCGCCGACATAGCTGCTGATCATCTTTTTGATCTGGCGCGTCCGGAGCAATTTGCCGAGGCCTTCACCGTCAATCCCGGCATTGTTTGAGGCGATGGTAAGGCCGGTGACGCCGCTATCCACAATCGCGTCAATCAGGCGCTCGGGGATGCCACACAGTCCAAAACCGCCAGCGGCAATCAGCATGTCGTTGCGCAGCAGGCCGTCGAGCGCAGCTACGGCACTGGGGAATAGCTTCTTCATCCGGCGCATCTCCTTGTCTCAAGCGCGCCTAGCAAGTCCTCCCCGACGCGCCAACTGCAATTACGGTGCCTCAAGCTGCACGTGATGCACTCAATATTCCAACACCAACCCCGGCCGCGCCCAGCGCGTCTTGATGAGGCGGCCGCTGCCTGACAACGTTATATAAGCGTCCTTCATATCATCACCGCCAAAGGCAATGTTGGTGGTGAAAATATCATCTGTCGCGAAAAATTCGACCAGCTCGCCGTCAGGTGAAATAACGCTGATCCCGCTTTCGCCGATGGTTGCAACGCAGATATTGCCGCTCGCTTCCATGCCCAGCGAATCGAAATATTTGAAACCGGCGGGGCGATAAACATGCATGCCCGGCCCGCCCGGCCCGGCGGCATCATCAACCTTGCCCGGCGCAATGACGTTGAACTTCATCAGGCGGCACGTGTAAGTCTCGGCGGCATAAAGCGTTTTGCCATCGGGTGAGAGGCCAATGCCATTGGGATTGGCAGAGGGGAAAATCACTTCCTCTAACAGGCTGCCATCGGTCTTGCCGTAGAAGATGCCGACAATATCGTGACAGCGCGAACTGAAATCTTGCTTGCCATGATCGGTGAACCAGAAGCCGCCGTGCGCATCGAAGACAATATCGTTGGGCCCGCGCAGCGTGTGACCAAAATCGCCCGATTTGTAGAGGATTTCGACCATGCCGGTTTCAATATCAATCCGTTCGACGCGGCCACCCGAATAATCGCTCGCAATGCCGTGCGGCGCGATATAGCCACCCGAATGGTTCCAGTTGAACCCGCCATTATTGACGCAATAGAGCTTTCCATCAGGCCCCATGGCGAGACCGTTGGGGCCGCCGCCGGGTTCAGCAACGGTCTTCTTGCTGCCATCAGGATAGCAACGCGTAATCCGCCCCGCTTCAATCTCGACAACGATCACGCTGCCATCGGGCATCACAACGGGGCCCTCGGGGAACCGCAGGCCTTCGGTCATCACTTCATAATGTGCCATGATATCGCTCTCCTCATTGCGCGCCCGCCTCTGGCGATGCATTGGGGATGAGTATGACCATCCGCACCCTGTTCGTCACTCGATTTTATGAAGGCGCGCTCGATAATCCCGCGCAGATCGCCGAGCTTGATCATTCGTGTCGCAGCCTTGCGCGCGATGACGGCGCGGGGCAGCGCTGGGCCGCAGAAAATGGCTATGCGGGCTATAGCAGCTATGCTTCGCTGAGCGATCTCACGCGGCGCGATCCTGCGTTCGAAGATCTGCGCCGCTTGCTCGACAAGCATGTCCGCACCTTTGCCGAGGCAAGCTATTTTGAGGGCGCGAAGCTCAAGCTCGATTCGATGTGGGTCAATGTGCTGAAGCCCGGCGGCGGACATAGCGGGCATATCCATCCGCATTCGGTCGTTTCAGGGACCGTCTATATTGCCGTGCCCGACGGAGCAGGGCTGCTCAAGCTTGAGGATCCCCGCCTGCCGCTTATGATGTCAGCGCCGCTGCGCGCCAACAACGCGCCCGAAGACGCGCGCAGCTTCCACTATGCGACACCCACCGCAGGCACGATCTTCCTCTGGGAAAGCTGGCTGCGCCACGAAGTGCCGCCGGGGAACGCCACTAGCGAGCGGATCAGCATTAGCTTCAACTATCGATAACGGCACCTCCAGCGGAAGATCGCTTCGGCGATTCGGGGTCCAGCGCTGCTGTCAAAAGACAATGAAAAACTCCACTCATCCTCCACAGTGCATAGCTAGGGACGGAATAGAGTCGCTATCGCCGTCAATCACGGCTAGCGATGCTATGATAGACGCGGATTGCATGGCCAGAAAAATCATTCTTTGCACAATCGGATCGCTGGGAGACTTGCATCCATTCATAGCACTTGGGCTTGCGCTCAAAGCCCAAGGCTTTGCGCCGCTGATCGGCGTGCCTGCCAGCCTGGTTGAAAAGGTCGAGCGCGCCGGCCTTAGCGCGTTTGCGATCATGCCTGCGTTTGAAGATTTGTGGGCAGCGCTTGATATGACGCAAGAGCAAGCCGTGATCCGCGTGATGGCGGATCAAAACTTCATGATCAGTAAAATCGCACTGCGCGTGCTGGCAGAGGGTGCCGAGGCGCTCGACGCGCATGCGCACGGTGCCGAGGCGATCATCGGCAGTTATTTCGCGCTTGCCGCCCCGATCATCGCCGAAAAGCGCGGGATTCCCTATGTGCCCGCCATCCTGCAACCAATGACGATCCTGTCGGCCTATGATCCGCCGATCGGCCAAGGTTTTGGTACGATTGGATCAGCGCGCAAAGGCAGCTTGGGTCGGCGCTGGAACCGGCTGTGCTTTGCGGTGATTCGGCGGGTGATTCGCCATCGCTATGGCGGCGCCATTAACAAAGTGCGGTTAGCGCACGGCCTTGGGCCGCAGGTGTCGACGCCGATCCTTGATCTTGAAAGCAACCATCCGCTGCGCATCGCGCTCTATTCGCACGTCATCGCACCAACGCAGCCCGATTTTCCGGTCAATATTCACCATGTCGGCTTCCCTGTCTTTGATAGCGATAGCGGCGCTGTCGAAACGCTTGATCCTGAGCTTGAGGCGTTTCTAGCAGCCGGTGATCCGTTGGTGTTCACATTGGGTAGTATGGTCACGTCGGCTCCGGGAGACTTCTACCGCGAAAGTGCCGAGGCGGCGCGCGCGCTGGGTCGCCGTGCGCTGTTGCTGACGGGCAATGATGATCTGGCGTCAACCGAGGATGTTATGGTGCGCGCTTATGCGCCGCATTCACTGGTTTTCCCGCGCGCCGCTGCCATCATCCATCACGGCGGGATTGGGACAACCGGCGCCGCACTGCGCGCTGGTCGACCGCAATTGATTGTGCCGCATATGGGCGACCAATGGGATAATGGTGCGCGCGTTGCCCGGCTAGGCGCGGGATCAGTGCTTGGGTCAAAACGCTATACCGCCGCGCGAGCCGCGCGCAGTTTGGGTGCGCTCACTAACCAGCCCTGCTATGCCGAGCGCGCGGCATCACTTGCCAATGATATTAGCGGCGAAAATGGGGCGGTCACGGCCGCGTCAGCGATTTCGGCATTGCTCGCCAGCATCACAGCTTGCCCGTCTGCGCCCATAACCATATGAGGCGGGCCTGCCAAAGAGCTTAGTCAGGACACGTCATGCAACAGAGTTACGATATCGCCCTTGGCCTCTATATTGGCGGCGAATGGATACATAGCGGGCGAGATACGATTGATGTTGTCAACCCAGCGAGCGGGGCTGCGGTCGCAGCGCTACCCCTCGCCAGCGCCACTGATCTTGACGCAGCGCTCGCAGCCGCCGAAGCGGGCTTCGCAGAGTGGCGCGCGACAAGCGTAGATGAACGCGCCGCCATGCTTCACCGCGCCGCTGATTTCATCCGCGCGCGCGTTGACAGCATTGCCGTGCTGCTGACGATTGAACAAGGCAAACCGCTTGCCGAGGCGCGCGGCGAAATCCTCTCGAGCGCGGCTGTGTTTGATTTCTTTGCCGAAGAGGCAAAGCGTAGCTATGGCCGCGTGCTCATTCGCCCCACTGGCACGCGTTCGATTGTGATCAAACAGCCGGTTGGGCCGGTTGCCGCTTTCTCGCCGTGGAATTTCCCGGTCAGCCTATTTTCAAAGAAATTAGCCGGGGCGCTCGCGGCAGGATGCTCAATCATCGCCAAGCCAGCCGAAGAGACACCTGGCTGCACCACTGCGGTGATGCAATGCGTGATTGACGCTGGATTGCCAGCGGGGGTCGCGCAGCTTGTGTTCGGCGTGCCCGATATGGTGAGCCGCCAGCTGATCGGATCACCGATCATCCGCAAGATTAGCTTCACCGGCTCGGTTGGCGTTGGCAAGCATTTGCTCCGGCTCGCCGCGGACGGCGTCAAACGCACCACGATGGAGCTGGGCGGCCATGCGCCAGTGCTGGTGTTTGATGATTGCGACCTTGAAAAAACACTTAATCTTGCAGCCATGCAAAAGTTCCGCAATGCTGGCCAGGTCTGCGTCTCGCCAACGCGTTTCTATGTGCAGCAAGGGATTTATGATCGCTTCGTGGCGGGCTTTGCCGAACGGACACGCAAGATTGCGGTCGGAAACGGCCTTGACGCGTCGACAGTGATGGGGCCGCTCGCCAATCCGCGCCGCCCGGTTGCGGTGGGGGCGCTCGTTGAAGATGCCCGCACAAGGGGTGCGCGGATACTGACGGGTGGCGAGGCAGGCAAGGGCGGCTATTTCTATGAGCCAACGGTCATCGCGGATGTGCCGCTCGACGCGGATATCATGACCAACGAACCCTTTGGGCCCGTCGCACTAATCCGCCCGTTTGCAACATTTGATGAAGTGATCGCGCAGGCCAATAGCTTGCCCTTTGGTCTAGCGGCCTATGCCTTCACCGAAAATGGGCGGCAAGCGCATCTGGTTGCCGACGCGCTTGAAAGCGGCATGGTCGGCATCAACAGCTTTGTGATAGCGGGTGCCGACGCGCCCTTTGGCGGGGTTAAAGAGTCCGGCTTTGGCAGTGAAGGCGGCCCTGAAGGCCTTGACAGTTATTATGTGACCAAGGCGATCCACCAGTCTTGACGCACACTGTGTTGGCTATGTGCCAAAGTGATTCACCAAAAGAGGATGCTTATGAAGCTTACCGTGGTCGCCGTCTCGCTTATCGGGGCCTGTCTGTATGCATCGTCACCATTGGCGGCGGAAACGGCACCCACTATGGTCACACTGTCAACTGGCTCCGAAGTTGCAGCCTGGACATTGCCGCCTGACAAAGAGGCGCACAAGACGCCGATCATTTTCGTCCACGGCGGGCCGGGCATGTATACGACCGAAGGCGCGAAGACGAAGGGAGCACCTTTCCGCGCCGCCGGATTTACGACGATTTATTATGATCAAGCCGGTGGCGGGAAATCTAAGAAAATCGCGGCACCAAACTATACAATTGAGCGCGCCGTAGCCGATCTTGAGGCGCTGCGTGTTGCCCTGAAACTTGACAAGCTTGTCCTGTGGGGCAGCTCATATGGCGCCAGTCTCGCGACGCTATATGCCACCCGCAATCCAAGCCATGTCGCGGGCATTATCCTGACATCACCCGGTAGTTTTCCCGGTACACATGCCAAACATGATTATAAGTCGACAAACCGTGATAAGGTAAAAATCGGCAAGGAATTGAGCCGCATGGCGGGCAAGATTGATAGGCAAGGGGCAGCAGCCGAAGCCAGTGTGTCGCAGGAGGAGGCCGGCCGGGCCTTTGATGCGCTGGTCAATGCTGACCTGTTAGGGGGCATGGTCTGCAAAGGCTCAGCGCTTACCTCACCGTCGCCGGGAACGGGGGGAAACCTGTTTGCCAACCGCATGCTGTCAAAAGACCTCGACAAAATCAGCTTCAAGCCTGTGTGGACAATGAAAGTGCCCGCGCTGATCGTCCGCGGGTCATGTGATTTCCTACCCGAAAGCAACGCTGGGGCGTTTGCCACATTATTTGGCACGAAGCTGACCGCAATTCCCAATACGGGCCATGGGCTGATTGAAAACCCAGACGCGCTTGACGCTGTGTTCGCGGCATTTGCACGCGGGCCGCTAGCTTCAGTCGAGTAGCGGCGGCAGTTCGCAGCCCCTTTTGCAAGCACCCCGCTTTCGCCTATAGCAGCGTTATGACAAATAAACGCACAGGCGGTCGTATCCTCGTCGATCAACTGCTGATTCAGGGCTGTGACCGGATTTTCACGGTGCCGGGGGAAAGCTTCCTTGCGGTGCTTGATGCCCTGCATGATGTGCCTGCGATTGAAACGATTGTGTGCCGTCAAGAAGGCGGCGTCGCTTTCATGGCCTGCGCAGACGGGGCCCTCACACAGCGGCCCGGCATCGCCTTTGTCACGCGCGGCCCGGGCGCGACCAATGCTTCAATCGGCGTTCATGTCGCTTGCCAAGATAGCCAACCGATGATCCTCTTCATCGGTGATGTTGATCGCGGCATGCGCGACCGTGAAGGCTTCCAAGAGGTTGATTTCAGCACGATGTTTGCCCCGCTCGCTAAGCTCGTGCTGCGGATTGACGATGCGCGGCGCATCCCCGAATATATCGCGCGCGCTTATTCGGTGGCGATGTCAGGGCGGCCCGGACCCGTTGTGATTGCGCTGCCCGAAGATATGCTGTGCGATATGGTTGAGGCAGTTGACCGTCCGAAAGTTCAGCCGGTGTGGCAGGCACCATCGGCATCGCGGTTGGCATGGCTGGAACAGGTTTTGCACGATTCGAAGGCTCCCGTTGCGATAATCGGGGGCGCGGGCTGGACGCCAGATGCCGCACAATCGTTTCAGGACTTTGCCGAACGCTGGGGCATCCCCGTTGCCGCAGCGTTTCGCAGGCAGGATGCCTTTGCGAATGACTGCCCGGTGTGGGCGGGCAATCTGGGCTATGGCCCCAATCCACAGCTTGTCGCGCGGATTAAGGCGGCCGATCTGATCATCGCGGTCGGCGCGCGGCTGGGTGAGGCGACGACCGACGGCTATAGCCTGATCACCCCCGATCATCCCGGCCAAGTGCTGGTTCATGTCCATCCCGATCCGAGCGAATTTTCGCATGTCTATCATGTTGATCTGCCGATCTGCGCGGATATGACGTCGTTCACCGCACACGCTGCGGCGAGCGTCGTCCCCGATCCAGCACGGCGGATCGCCGTCGATGCGCCATTGCCCTTCGCAAGCGGCGCGGCGGCGCATGCCGAATGGCGCGAATGGAACAAGCCTCAGCCGTTCGACACGCGCTTAGACCTGGGCATGTGCGTGGCGGCGATGCGCGATTTGCTGCCGCCTGACACGATCATTTGCAACGGTGCAGGGAATTTCAGCGGCTGGTGGCATCGCTATTGGCCTTATGGTGGCCCCGGCACGCAGTTGGCCCCGACCGCTGGCGCGATGGGATATGGCCCGCCCGCAGCCATCGCAGCAGCACTGCGCTATCCCGATCGCATGATCGTGGCGCTTGCCGGAGACGGTGATTTCATGATGAATGGTCAGGAGCTAGCCACCGCCATCCAATACAGCGCAAATATGGTTGTGCTGGTGATTGATAACGGCGCTTATGGCACAATCCGCATGCATCAGGAACGCGAATATCCTGGACGCGTGAGCGGCACGACGCTCCACAACCCCGACTTTGCAGCGCTTGCGCGGGCTTATGGTGCCTGGGCAGAAAGCGTCGAAGACACGGCCGATTTCGCTCCTGCGCTCGCGCGGGCGAAGGCGGTGCGCGGCGTGCGCTTGCTCCACGTGAAAACCGACGTTGATCGCATTTCGGCAGGCACGACGATTACGGCGCTGCGCAGCCCTACTTGACGGGAGCAGGCTGAACCGCAGGCGGCAGGATCATGGCAGGCGGTGGCAGCTTAACCCGCCGCACGCTGATAATCCGCACGGGTGCGGCGAGTATTTGCCCTTTCAAAAAGCCAACGCCCTTGGTCGGTGACACAGGCGAGCCATGAATTTTGCGCGCGACGTCTAGCCCGTCAACGACTTTGCCGAACACCGCATAGCCAAGCGGATCATCCTTATTCGCCGGATCGGCATCAAGCCCACTCATATCGCTCACCAGAATTGAAAAATCGCCTGTCGCCGTGCCCGGCGCAAAGCGCGCCATCGAAATCGCGCCCACATCATGATGCAGCCCGGTCAGCGAGGTCGGCTCATGCGCGATCGGCTTCAGGATGCGCTTCGGGTCATTCTGCGTGCCCCCTTGGATTAGCCCACCGCCAAAAAACGGCAGCGCGCGGTAAAAGACCGTACCATCAAACCGCTTTTGATCGGCATAACGCAAAAAATTGGCGGTCGTGATCGGCGCTTTGGCGACCTCGAGGTCAAGCGTGATAATGCCGACCGATGTTGTGATCGCAACTCGGACGACCGGCTGCGATGGCGCGGCTGGCTTTTTAGGTGGGGGCGCCGCTGCAAGGCTTAATCCGGCAACAAAAAGCCCGATTATGCGGAGCCGTCTTGACATAACAAAGCCACTAGTCATGAAAATCTCCCATCGGTGGGATGACATCCCTTTTTGATCAAATGACTTCACCACTTAGTCGTTGGCAAATCATATCAAGTTGCTCCAAATTTGAATAGTGAAGCGATACTGATCCACCGCGCCCTTTATGGGCAATTTGTACTTTTATACCAAGTAGATTTCCCAATTGGCGCTCAAGTGCGGCGAGATCAGTATCAGTTGCTTTCTCACGCCGGGGCGTCGGCGTGTCGCCTTGTGAAGGCGCTTTGGCGATACGCGCGAGCACTTCAGTCTCGCGAACCGATAAATCACGCGCCACCACTTGCGCCGCCAGCGCTTGGGGATCAGGCGCGTTTACCAGCGCGCGTGCGTGCCCCATCGACAATTTGCCGTCGCCGAGCAAATCACGCACCACTGGCGGCAATTCAAGCAAGCGCATCAGATTGGCAATATGGCTGCGTGACTTATGCACAAGCTGCCCCAGCGCGTCCTGGCTATGCCCAAATTCGCGGATCAGGCGACGATAAGTCTCGCCTTCTTCAATCGCATTCAATTGTTCGCGCTGAATATTTTCAATCAGCGCAATTTCAAGCGTTGCCGCGTCGTTCAGCTCTTTAACGATAACTGGTACTTGATGGATTTGGGCACGCTGCGCCGCGCGCCACCGCCGTTCGCCCGCAACAATCTGCCACTTTTGATCTTTTTGACGCACGACAATCGGCTGCAGCACACCACGCGCGGCGATTGATGCCGCCAATTCGTCAAGCGCATCATCATCGAAATGGCGACGCGGCTGGCTGGGATGCGCGACCAGGTCAGCAACGTTCATCATCCGCACGCCCGATGACGGCGTTTCGCCGGGCGACAGCGATTCTTCACGCTCAATATCACCCAACAAAGCCGAAAGGCCCCTGCCAAGCCCGGTTGGTCGTTTGCGCAAAGGTGGAATTGGCTCACTCGCGGCGTCGGTCATGCGGCCATCTTCTGCACAGGCAAGCGCGCAATCAATTCACGGGCCAAGGCGATATATGCCTCCGAGCCGGGACATTTATGGTCGTAAATCAGCGCAGGCAGACCGTGGCTCGGCGCTTCGGACAAGCGCACATTGCGCGGAATAACCGTATCAAACACGGCATCGCCAAGGCAAGCGCGGACATCAAGCGCAACTTGTTCAGTGAGCCGGTTACGCTTGTCATACATGGTGAGTGCAACGCCAAGGATCGAAAGACTGGGATTGAACCGCCCACGGATCCGCTCAATCGTCTGGAGCAGTTGGCTAAGCCCCTCAAGCGCGAAAAATTCACATTGCAGCGGCACTAGCAAAGACTGCGCGGCGACCATGGCGTTTAGCGTCAATAGCCCCAGCGAGGGCGGACAATCGAACAACATAATGTCCCACCGACCCACTGGCGCGGTTTCAAGCGCATCAAGCAAGCGGTGTGTCCGTTGTTCAAATTCAACCAGCTCAATTTCGGCACCCGACAAATCGGGGGTCGCCGCAATCAGATCGAGCCTGGGAATCCGCGTCGCGATCACCGCATCAGCCAGTGTGCAATCCCCCATCAGCAACTCATAGCTTGACCGCACGCGGTCAGCACTGTGAACGCCAACGCCGGTTGACGCATTGCCCTGTGGATCGAGGTCGATCAGCAGGACTTTCCATCCCGTTGCGGCAAGGGCGGTAGCGACGTTGATCGCGGTGGTGGTTTTCCCAACCCCGCCCTTTTGATTGGCGACTCCAATCCGAATCATTGGCTTCATTTCCTCTTTTGAACGGTCCGCGCGACGATGATCGCGGCGTCGGCATCAGTAACGCTTTGCTTTACCTCAAATTCACCATGCCACGCAGGCGAAGCGCTGGCTAGCTCTTCACGTGCACTTCGTCCCTTTGGGAGGATCCAAATTGTCCTTTTTCGGGAAAAGCGAATGGCAGCGTCGAGCAAACGCGGCAGCGGCGCAAACGCCCGGGCGCTGATCACGCCGGTTGCACAGCTCTCAAGCGTGTCGAGGCCGCCGCCGTGGACGGTGACATGGCCAAGGCCAAGCGCATCGGCCGTTTTCGCCAGAAATTCAAACCGTTTGCGCCGGGATTCGACCAATATCATCGGTTGCTCGCTCAAACAGGCGACAACCAGCCCTGGAAAGCCAGCGCCGGTGCCCAAATCAAGCCACGGCGACGTGCCACGCTGCACCCCGGCGAGCGGAAGCAATTGCGCCGAATCGACAATGTGCCTATGCCAGATCGCGGGAATCGTCCCGGCACTAATCAGATTTTGCCGCCCATTTTCTTCAATTATCGCCGCCGCCAGCCGCTCAAGCTGCGCGATTGTTTCACGTGAAACAACAAGCGTTGCAACCAGCCACGCTTTCGCCTCATCCTCAGTCACGCAGCGAGCCGACGAGCATGGACCAGAATAAGCGCGAGCGCAGCGGGGGTAACACCACGAATACGTTCAGCCTCTCCCAACGTCGCCGGACGCGCCGCTTCGAGTTTTTCAACCATTTCATTCGAAAGACCCGCCATCCCGCGATAATCGATCCGCGCACCCAGCGGCATGCCATTATGCATCCGCATGGCGCGAATCTCAGCATCTTGCCGCGCAAGATAGGGGGCATAGCGCGCATCTTCGATCACTTCATCGACAATGGCTCGGGAAAAATCGCGCACCGCAGGCAATCGTTCGGCAAGGCTGGCATGATCAAGCGAACTAGTGCGAATGAAATCGAACAAGGTCAGTCGCTCGCCATCGGCCCCGCGCGCGCTTTCCTGCGTGAGCTGTGCCATCAGCTGCCCGCGCTGCGCTGTGGCATCAGCGTACCAAGCCGCACGCTCAGCCCCAACACAGCCAAGCTCAATGGCAAGCGCAGTCAACCGCGTTGCCGCATTATCACTGCGCAACCGCAACCGATATTCGGCGCGCGCGGTCAGCATCCGATAAGGCTCAGTAATCCCTTGCAAAACCAGATCATCAATCATCACACCGATGTAGGACGAGGCCCGGTCGAGTATCAATGGTGGCTTGCCCAGCGCACGGGCGGCGGCGTTGATACCAGCGACTAACCCTTGCGCCGATGCCTCTTCATAGCCAGTCGTTCCGTTAATCTGACCAGCACAGAACAACCCAGCGATGCTGCGCACCTCAAGGCTGGCCGATAGTGCCCGGGGATCGATATGATCATATTCGACCGCATAGCCCGGTTGTGCTATTTCAACGCGCTCCAATCCAAACACGCTGCGCATCATCGCCACCTGAACGTCGAGGGGCAGCGATGTCGACACGCCGTTGGGATAGACCCAGGGGTCGTCAAGTCCTTCAGGTTCAAGGAAAATCTGATGCCCATCGCGGTCGCCGAAGCGGTGCACCTTATCCTCGATTGACGGGCAATAGCGTGGGCCCTGCCCCTCTATATCACCCGAGAAGAGCGGTGATCGATCAAGCGCAGCCCGAATGATATCGTGCGTCCTCGCGTTGGTGCGCGTGATCGCGCAGAACAGCTGAGGCGCCGCGCGACGTGGGGTAAGGTCGGAAAAAGTCCAATCGCCATCGTCCGACGGCTGAATTTCGAGCGCCGACCAGTTGATCGTCCGCCCATCTAGGCGCGGCGGTGTCCCCGTCTTGAGCCGTCCAATCGGCAGATCGCGCGCGCGCAACTGATCACCGAGCGACTGCGCAGCGGCCTCACCCACGCGGCCGCCGCTTGTCCGTTCTTCGCCGCAAAACATCTTGCCATTAAGGAACGTGCCTGTGGCGAGCACAATTGACGAAGCAGATAGGGTCCGCCCGTCGCCTAATTTCAGCCCAATCACCCCGCCCGACTCGCCAAATATCAACGAATCAGCCGCTGCTTCGATAATCTCAAGCCCCGCTTGCGCCTCAAGCGTCGCATGGATCGCTGCCTTGAAGCGCCGCCGGTCAGCCTGAATGCGCGGGCCACGCACGGCGGCCCCTTTCGAGGCGTTTAGCATCCGGTAGTGGATCGCGGCTGCATCGGCTGCGCGCGCTAATATCCCGTCAAAGGCATCCACTTCGCGAACCAAGTGCCCCTTGCCCAGTCCGCCAATCGCTGGATTGCAAGACATCGCCCCGATCATCGAGCGATCAAAGCTGACAAGCGCCGTCGCTGCCCCCATGCGCGCGGCAGCGGCGGCGGCTTCACAACCAGCATGGCCCCCGCCGACCACAATGACATCATAGCTTTGCATGGCAGTGCGCTACGCCGACGGATGCGCAGGGTCAATGTTTCACGTGAAACAAGGGCTCACTTGCCGATGCAAAGGCCGCCAAACAACGCGTCGAGCATATCCTCCACCCCGGCGCGGCCCGTCACCTGATCAAGCAGCGCACGCGCCGTCCGCAGATGTTCGGCGGCGATCAGCATATCATCACTCGCTTGGGCCGACCGGAGGTCATCCCGTACCGCCGCCATCAGCGACCGGTGCCGCGCATTGAGCGCAAGCGCGCCTTCACGCGGCAAAAACGCGCGCGCGCGTTCGACCAGTGCGTCGGTCAAAGCCGCGATTCCCTCGCTCGTAATTGAGGAAACCGCCAGCCCAGGGCGCGCCCGATCCACATCAGCCTTTGACGCAATCAATAGCGCGCGATCATCAGATGGCATATCTGCTTTATCACCGAGCCACAGAATGATGTCGGCGCGCGCCATTGCAGACTGCGCCCGCTCTACCCCCATTGCCTCGATGGCATCGCTCGCATCGCGCAGTCCCGCCGTGTCGATGAGGAGGATCGGCACTCCGCCCAGCTGGATCGGCGCTTCGATCAGGTCGCGCGTCGTTCCCGCCATCGGCGTCACAATAGCGGCATCGCGCCCGGCAAGCTGGTTGAACAAGCTTGATTTGCCCGCATTTGGCGGCCCCGCCAGCACCACCCGCACCCCATCACGCAACCGCTCCGCCCCCGGAGCGTCGAGCAAAGCGGCAATCGACACAATCAACGGAGTGAGCCGCGCTGCGCCAGCCGCTTGATCCGCAACATCGCCTTCGTCGGAAAAATCGAGTTCAGCCTCAATCTGCGCGCTAATCCGCAGGAGTTCCGCCTGCCATCCAGCAATGCGTGCGCCCAATTGCCCCTCAACCATCGCGAGCGCACTTTGCCTCTGCCCCTCGGTTTCCGCCGCGAGCAGCTCGGCCAGCCCTTCGGCCTGCGCCAAATCGATGCGACCATTTTCGAAGCCACGCTGCGTAAATTCACCCGCGCGCGCTTGCCGACAACCCGCAATAGCCCCCACCGCCGCGAGCATCGCCGCCACCACTGCACGACCGCCATGCACGTGAAACTCGGCCAGATCTTCGCCCGTCACGCTCGCTGGCCCAAGAAACCATAGCGCCAGCCCCTGATCGATCGCCATGCCCGTTACTGGGTGGCGAAAGCGCGCCAGCCGGGCCAGGCGCGGGCGTGGCACCCGCCCTGCGATCAATCGCAGCGCATCACTCGCCGCCGGGCCGCTCACGCGAATCACCGCGATCCCGGCTGGCGGCAACCCGCTCGAGAGCGCAAAAATCGTTGCGTGATCCAACGCCTAATCCTTCTTAGATTTACCGCCGCTTAGGCCCCCCAGCAATTGCCCCACCAAATTCAACCCCGCCTCGCCCATCGGCATCCAGCTGCGCATCATCGATTCAACGATTTCGGGCGTCACACCCTTCTTCATCATATCTTTGACCTGATCGAGATAGGCATCATGGACGGGCCCCAGATCGGGAAGCCCAAGCAAACGGCGGAGTTCTTCGGGTGTCACGTCGGCTTCAATGTTGAACTTCATGCGTTTCTATCCTTCGCTTGAGCCGTTACGGCCGCTCTGCCTATAGTGTGCGCCATGGAAAGCCATTCTGCAATCGCGCGCTTTGCCTCCCCTATCGGGATGATCGAGCTGAGCGCCAATGATCGGCATTTGCTCGGCCTGCGCATATTGACGCAAGCGGCAGCTGTTATTGGCGCTGACGATCATCCGCTTCTGTTGGCCGCCGCAGGCCAAATCCACGAATGGTTCGCACGCACCCGCCGCACCTTCGATTTACCGCTTAAGCCCCTCACCACCCCGCGCGGCGAGGCACTGCGCGCGGGGATCATCGCTGTGCCCTACGGCGAGACTCGCACTTACGGCGCGCTCGCCACGGACATTGGCTCGGCCCCGCGCGCAATCGGCCAAGCCTGCCAGCGCAACCCCTTCCCCCTCATCGTCCCCTGCCACCGCGTGACATCGAGCAGCGGCCCCGAACATTATTCAGGTGGCGATGGCGCGCGGACCAAGGCCTGGCTGATTGGGTTTGAGGCGGGGGAGAGGGTTGATTATGGGCAGGGGTGTTTGTTTTGAGTTACCGAAATCAATTGATTGCCGCAAAGGAAACCGTCTTTCGATTAACAATAGGTCTAAAGGCCTCATGTGCATAACCGCTCGCTTCAACCAACATCAAAACCGATCGGCAGCGGTATTGAATTTGGTCTCAACTCACACCTCGAGATAACTGAGATTGACACCGTAGCGATTAAAGTGGTTGATCTCGCCAAATCGAATTGCGGAGATGCTCATGAAGGATCGGATAAAGGCAACCTTGCTTGACTGGAGCCAAGTTAAAGCTGGTGTCGCAGCATTCAATAGCTCTCTTGGCTTCAAAAATGAGAGTAAGGCGTTTTCGTTCTTCGCAATTTCAAAAATTCTAAAAATCGACGACGATGAAATCCACTCTGCAATTACAGATGGTGGAGATGATCGTGGAATCGATGCGATATTTATTGAGAGTCGCGCCGAGCGGAAAATAATACACCTGTTCCAGTTCAAGTATGTGAACGATTTTTCCAAAGCACAAAATTCATTTCCATCGAACGAAATCGACAAAATCATTTCATTCCTTGAATGCTGCCTACGCAAAGATTCTTCGCTAAAGGGCTCGTGCAACGCTCTTTTGTGGGCCAAGGTTCAAGCCATCTGGGCTGCACTAGAAGAAGCAGTTCATGTGATTCAAATTCACTTGTGCAGCAACGCGGCACCGTTGAACGAGACACATAGGGCACGACTAGAGGAAGCAATTCGTCCCTATCAACACGCGACGGCTCGCCAGCATGACATAATATGGTTCTCGCAAACACTGACAAAAGCAGCGCAGAACGAAAGAGAGTTCACTCTTTCGCTTGTTGAAGACCAATATTATGGTCGCACGGACGGATTCGCAAAGGGACTGATTGGCACGGTTCGCGGTGATGAAATCGTAAACCTGATAAGGGATCCAGACTTTCCTCAGGAAGTTGATGACACTTTATTTGAAGACAATATTCGCCTATATTTAGGCAAGGAGAATGATGTAAACCGAAAGATTTTGCAAACGGCGTTAAGTCGAGATAACTCTCATTTCTGGTACTTGAATAATGGAATCACGATTGTTTGCGAAGCCATGGAATATCAACCTCGTGCTTCCAGCCCAAAAGTTCGGATGAGGAATCCTCAAATTGTTAATGGTGGGCAAACATCACATGCATTGTTTGAGGCTGCTCGCTCTGACTCCATTCGAATTTCCGATGTTCACCTCCTTGTTCGTGTAATTGAAACTGCAGATCGCGGTTTCACAAACCGGGTAGCAGAAGCAACGAACAGTCAAACGCCCATTCGCAGTCGTGATATTCGTTCAAATGATGCTATACAGGTGAAAATTGAAAATGCCCTTATAGGCGTCGGATACTTCTACGAGCGTAAGAATGACCAACATATTATGCAATCCTCAGATCGACGAATCGACGCGGTAAAGCTGTGACAAATTATACTATCATATGTTTTACGGGAACCGGATAGAGCTAAAACATCCTCTAACAAAATTTTTGGAGAATATTATTATTGGGTATTTGACGAGTCTATTTTATCTTCAGATAATATTGTATGTCTTTGGAAAATATACAAATATATTGACGAAGACAGAAGGCGGACGATGGTAGCAATGAACTCAAGAATTTCTAAGACCTATGAAGAAAACTGGCTGATTGAAGGCGTTTTCCATCTGATGTATATGCTCAGTTGCAAGTGCGATGCGGAAGGCACAGACATTTTCGATTTCGACGCCGTGATAGTGCATTACGGAGTAGTAAGGTCACAGGTTGACGAATTCATGGCACAGAATCCCGGCCAAGCAGCTTATCGTGTCTTCCGTAGCGCAATTACAAAAAGGTTGTTGACGCAGTTCACACGCTCAAAGCAGCTTCCGCTTGATCTTGGCGATCCTCAGTAAGCCTCTTTCAAAAAATTTTGATTTTTGTCACACTCCTAAAGAGATTCGCCAAAATATCTTACCTCGGGCATTGGATCATGAAATCCGTGCAGCAACTTGCGCCGTGTTTGATAGCGGTCGGATGTTCGGAATCCGTCGCGGTTGTGGACTATGCTTTCCCATTTTACGAGGAGCAAGCAGAGCCCCTGCTCTTCGCTCGCACGGCGAACTTCCATTCCCAAAAAGCCGGGGGAGGCGGCGATCAGGGGTTGGGCGGTGGTCATCGCGGCTTCAAAGGCGTCGCTTTGGCCTGCGCGGACGCGGAGGAGGGCATGTTCGAGGATCATTGCATCTCCTTCGCTTTTACAGTTAGTGCCACCGCACCCGCACTATCTTGGCGTTCTTCCCCAATCTTGGCGGCTTTGCGCAAA
>JBJXDU010000020.1:0-23787 GCA_046153565.1 Sphingomonadaceae bacterium | reverse complement strand
GTCTATTTCGGCTCCGCGCTCAAGGAATTTGGCGTGGCCGAGCTGATCTCGGCACTCGCTCGCTTCGCCCCTTCACCCAGACCGCAGCCTGCGGACCCGCAGCCGGTTTCGCCCGATGATGCCAATGTGACTGGCTTCATCTTCAAGGTGCAGGCCAATATGAACCCGATGCACCGCGACCGGATAGCGTTCATGCGGCTTTGTTCAGGGCGGTTCAAACGCGGCATGAAACTGACGCAAATGAGCACGGGCAAGGCGATTGCGATCCACAGCCCGATTCTCTTTTTCGCGCAGGAGCGCGAGGTGGTTGATGATGCCTATCCCGGCGATATCATTGGCATTCCCAACCACGGCGTGCTGCGCGTTGGCGATACGCTTACCGACGGGCCAAAGGTCAACATCACCGGCCTTCCCAACTTCGCTCCCGAAATCTTGCGCCGCGTGGTGCTCAAAGACCCGACCAAAACCAAACAATTGCGCAAGGCCCTCGACGATATGGCCGAAGAAGGCGTGACGCAAGTCTTCCACCCCGCCATTGGGGCGCAGATGATCGTAGGCGTCGTCGGACAGTTGCAGCTTGAGGTGCTGATCTCGCGATTGGAAGCCGAATATAAGGTTGACGCCGCGCTAGAGCCCTCACCCTGGGATACGGCGCGCTGGGTGGCATGTGACGATGCGCCCGCGATGAAGGAATTCACTGCCCAGCACCGCACCGCAATCGCCACTGACCGCGATGGCGCGTCAGTGTTCATGGCGAAGGACATGTGGGATTTGAACTATGTGAGCGGGCGGCATCCATTGGTGCGCTTTACCGCAACGAAGGAACGATGATGGCTGAAGGAAAGTTCGAACGTCACCGTCAGCCTTGGACGAGCGACGAAATTCAAAAGCTCCATATGCTCGCCAAAAAAGGCATGCCGCTCAAAGCAATGGCCAAGGCGATGACGCGGAGTGAGGAATCGATCAAGGTCCGCGCCAAGAGTGATGGCCTTGCGATCAGTAAGCTGCGCTAAACACCAACGACAGATTGTTTGCGGGCATTTCAACCAATCGTTCAAATCCAAAGCCATGAGCTGCGGCCTCGGCGCACACCGCCTCAACAGAGCGTAACCCCCATTCGGCATTGCGCTCCCGCAGCGAGGCATCAAAGGCAACGTTGCCCGGCGCAGTCTCAACGCCATCGCGCAAAAAAGGGCCGTAGAGATAGAGTGGTGCCCCCGGAGCCAAGCGCGCCGCTGCCCCCGCCATCAAGCCTTGCGTCGCGGTCCACGGGCTGATGTGGCTCATATTGATGCATAAAACCGCATTGACCGAAGCCACCGGCCACTCGGGCGCGGACGCGTCAAGCGTCAGCGGCGTAAGCAGGTTCGCGCTGCCCGCTTCGGCGCTCCACGCAGCGATAGACGCAATGGCTGCAGTGTCAGGATCGCTCGGCTGCCACGTCAGAGCGGGAAAGGCGCGGGCAAAGGCGACAACATGCTCGCCCGTGCCGCTCGCAATTTCAAGCACGCGGCCTGCTTCGGGCAACACATCATGCAGCACCGCAATAATCGCCTCACGATTCCGCTCGGTCGCTGGGGCAAATCGCTTGGCCTCGCCTGTGGGTGCAAAGACGAAGGGTTGAGGGGCGGTCATTCGACGGACATTACCAAGTCAGGCTCTTGCCAAACCAAAACGGGTTTTCGCGCGGCTTGCGTCTCATCAAGCCGCCGTCGGGGCGCAAAGTGAGGCGCGGACTTAAGGCTCTCGTCCCCCGCTTTTGCTTTCTGTGCGACTGAGCGGAGCGCGCCGATGAACTGATCGAGCGCGGCCTTGCCCTCAGTCTCGGTTGGCTCGACGAGCATCGCGCCGTGGACGACGAGCGGGAAATAGACCGTCATCGGGTGAAAACCTTCGTCAATCAGCCCCTTGGCGATATCGAGCGTGCTGAACCCTTCGGCGAAACCGTTGTCGCTGAACAGCGCCTCATGCATGCATGGCCCGCTGTGCGCAAAGGGCGCATCAAGCACGTCGTCAAGGCTGCGCAGCACATAGTTCGCGTTCAAGACAGCGTCTTCGGCGACTTGTCGCAGCCCATCGCCACCGTGGCTCATGATATAGGCGAGCGCGCGGGTGAACATGCCCATTTGCCCGTGAAAGGCAGTCATTCGGCCAAAGGTAGCCGGATGTTCGGTGGTGGCTTCGGCCTCTTCGATCAACCGGAACGAACCGTCGGCCATCCGCGCGGTGTAGGGGATCGGGCCAAAGCGAGCCAGCGCTTCTGACAAGACCACTGGCCCTGACCCCGGCCCGCCGCCTCCGTGCGGCGTTGAGAAGGTTTTGTGCAAATTGATGTGCATCGCATCAATGCCCAGATCACCGGGACGCACCCGCCCGACAATCGCATTGAAATTCGCGCCGTCACAATAAACAAATCCACCAGCACCGTGCACAGCGTCCGAAATGGCCTTCATGTCGCGCTCAAACAATCCGCAGGTGTTGGGATTGGTGATCATCACAGCCGCGACATCGGGGCCGAGCCGTGCCTTCAAGGCCGCAAGATCAACGCGGCCTTCGAGCGTCGCGGGTATGTTTTCAACCGCATAGCCCGCAAAAGCAGCGGTAGCCGGATTGGTACCATGCGCGCTTTCGGGCACCAGCACCACGGAGCGCGCATCGCCGCGCGCTTCGAGCGCGGCCCGGATTGCCAGCATCCCGCATAGCTCGCCGTGGGCACCTGCCTTCGGCGTCATCGCGACACCGTACATGCCCGTTAGTGTGATCAGCCACTGGGCAAGCTGGTTAATGACCGCAAGAGCACCCTGCACAGTGTCAACGGGCTGAAGCGGATGAATATCGGCAAAGCCGTGCATCCGCGCGACCTTTTCATTGAGCCGGGGATTATGCTTCATCGTGCAACTGCCGAGCGGGAAAAGACCCAGATCGATCCCGTAATTCTGGCGACTGAGGCGTGTGTAATGTCGCACCGCTTCTGGTTCTGACAGGCCGGGAAGGTTGATAGGACTGATGCGGGCGACGTTGGCCAGACGGTCCTCACCAGGACGGGGCGCGGAACCATGCGCTTCGCGATCGGTCCCCCTCCCCGTTCCGGAGAGGGTATGATCGAAATCAACCCCCGTCGTCTCGCGATCTCCAATTTCGAAGATCAATGCTTCGTCAAGCATCAAGGCGCGATTGCCCGTATGAGTGGGAGACGCTGTCTGCTCGACGGGCGATGGCGCGGTTGGGCGGCCGATGGTGACCATGTTCATGCGATTATCTCCGTTAACGCCGCGGCAAGTGCAGCAATATCCTCGTCGGTTACCTCTTCGGTCACCGCGATAACCAAGCCATTTTCAAGCGAACCAATCCCTGGATAAAGTCGCCCAAGCGAAACGCCGCCCAAGATATTCCGATCAGCAAGGCGGCGCACAACTGCCCGGGCATCGCCGGGAATGCGCAGCGTGAACTCGTTGAAAAAGCTGTCGTTAACCAGGCTGACGCCCGGAACCTGCGTAAGCACGTCTGCAGCATAGCAGGCTTTGCTGTGGTTGAGCGCCGCCAGCTCACGTAAACCGCGTTCGCCGAGCAACGTCATATGGATACTGAACGCCAGCGCACATAGCCCCGAATTGGTGCAGATGTTCGACGTCGCTTTCTCACGCCGAATATGCTGTTCACGCGTTGACAGGGTCAGCACGAACCCGCGTTTGCCTTCAGCGTCGACTGTTTGCCCGCAAAGTCGACCGGGCATCTGGCGGACAAATTTCTCTTTGCACGCAAACAACCCTACATAAGGTCCGCCAAATTGCAGGCCAACGCCAATCGATTGGCCCTCACCCACGACAATATCTGCACCCATTTCGCCAGGTGACTTAATCGCGCCCAGCGCAACTGGCTCGGTCACAACCGCGATCAGCAACGCACCATGCTCATGCGCTTTCGCAGCAAGTGCAGACATATCCGCAATCCTGCCAAGGATGTCGGGATATTGCACAACGACGCACGACGTTTCGCGGTCAATATTCGCCAGCAATCGCTCGGCGTCGGTTTCCGCGACCAATTCGGGCAGCGCGGTGTCAAGTTGGTCTCCGGTAAATTTCGCCATCGTCCGCGCAACACTCACATAATGCGGATGCAGTCCCGACGAGAGGATGGCGCGTTTTCGTTTGGTGATCCGCCCCGCCATCGCAATCGCCTCCCAACAGGCGGTCGAACCATCATACATGCTCGCATTGGCAATATCGCAGCCATAAAGCCGCGCGACCTGCGTCTGGAACTCGAACAAGACTTGCAGCGTACCCTGCGCAATTTCGGGCTGATAGGGCGTATAAGCCGTCAGAAATTCGCCGCGCTGGATCAGATGATCGACGCTGGCTGGCACATGATGCTTGTACGCACCGCAGCCAAGGAAAAAAGGATGATGCGACGCCGCCATGTTTTTGCGCGCGAGCGACGAAAAGTGCCGCTCGACAGCCATTTCGCTTTGGTGGAACGGTAAGCCCGCAATTGGCCCGCTCAACCGCGCTTCGGCAGGCACATCGGCGAATAGATCGTCGATTGATGTGGCACCGATGGTCGCAAGCATCGCGATTCGGTCGGTGTTGCTAAGGGGTAAGTAACGCATAATCATCTGTCCTTTGGATCAAACGAGATCAGCTTGATTTCATCAAAATCTGAGAATAAATCGGTGCAGCGAGGCTGCCGAAAGCAACGCGTCACGAACTTCCCTTCGATGACCAAAACGCCATACGAACTCAGTCGGCGTCCATTCAAAAGGCTCAACTGCAAAGAAAATTTCGGCGCATCAACATCATAAATGCAGACACCACCCCCGCCACTACGACAAATGTTGCCGCTCACGCGAATTCGACGACCCGCAAATTTTTGATAATTCGTTACAATCTCTCTCACGGAAAGTGCTTTGACTGCCGACTTATTAGCCGTCGCTTGATTTGCAGCCATCAGGCTATCCGCTGATCCAAATGCGCTCAGCAACATTAGGAAAGGAATTATGGGGAAGCGCATCAAAGCTTCGCCACAAACGCAGCATAAGCGGCCTCGTCCATCAGTTCTTCAAGTTCGGATGGGTCGCTCAGCGTCAGTTTGAAAAACCAGCCATCTTCCTCGGGCGACGAATTGACGAGCGCGGGCTCAGCGTCGAGATCGCGGTTACCCTCAATCACAACGCCGCTGACCGGTGCATAGATATCCGAAGCGGCCTTGACTGATTCAACCACGGCGGCTTCATCGCCTTGGGTTAATTCCTTGCCCTCATCGGGCACGTCCGCAAAGACGATGTCACCAAGTTGACCCTGTGCATAGTCAGTGATCCCGACCGTGGCGACGTCTCCGTCAACATCAACCCATTCATGGTCTTGCGTGAAATAACGGCTCATTTTTGGGCTCCTTTGCGGTGGTAGTTGTGAGGGATGAAGGGTAATGAAGTGGGCGTAAGGGCGATGCGGTTGCCGCGAACGTCGGCTTCCAATCCGGTCGCATTTGCGGGGGCATAGCCCATCGCAATTGGCGCTTGCAGGGAGGGCGAGAATCCGCCTGAAGTGATCACACCAACCTCAGCATCACCGGCGTAAATGATAGCACCCTCACGAACCGGTTGGCGGCCTTCAACTAGAAAACCTATGCGCTTTTTGGCGACGCCACTTGCCAAAGCACCGAGAATGCGTTCGGCACCCGGAAATCCACCTTCGGCGCGGCGACGGTTCGAAATCGCAAAGGCAAGATCAGCTTCAACGGGATCAATCGCATCGTCCAGATCATGGCCATATAGCGGCAGCCCCGCCTCAAGCCTCAGCGAATCGCGCGCGCCAAGACCGATGGGTTTGACCTCACTCTGCGCACAGAGCGCATCGGCGAGCCCCGACGCGTGAACGGCCGGGATCGAAATTTCAAAGCCATCTTCGCCAGTATAGCCTGAGCGACTGATCCACAGCGGCTCATGGCCCCATAGAAACGACGATGCTTCCATGAAAAATAGCCGTTCGACGCCGGGTACGACTCGTGCCAATGCCGCAACCGCCAGCGGCCCTTGCAGCGCTAACAGCGCACGATCATCAAGATGATTGAGGGTGATTTCATCGGAAAGATGTTCTCGAAAATGGCCGATATCGTCCCACTTCACTGCGCCATTGACAACAATCGACAGGCCGGTCGGCACGCGCGTGATCATCAGGTCATCAAGGATACCACCATCTTCGCCCAGCAACAGCGAATACCGCATTCGCCCTTCGCCAAGCGCGACTATGTCGCCAGGAACCAATCCCTCAAGCGCGGCATCAACGCCGTCACCTGACAATATCAGCTGTCCCATATGGCTGACGTCAAACAGACCGGCGTGCGTGCGCGTCCAGAGATGTTCAGCGATGATCCCTTCATACTGGATTGGCATATGATAACCGGCAAACGCCACCATCCGCCCCCCGCGCGCGCGGTGCCAGGCGTCGAGCGGCAACGTTTCAATCGCGGCTTCGTCGACATCTTGATTGTATGTGTTGCTCATAAAAAAATTCCTCGTGCAGTTCGGCGGCTGATGCGAAACACCAACCCCCTCTGTCACGGGAACCTGAGAGCTTTGACCCCGGATCAAGTCCGGGGCTTACCCCTTCGGTGGTTCCTGCTTGCGCAGAAACGCTTTCCAGAGTGTCGCAAAAGACGAAGCGGTCCTTTTGCCTGAGAGATTCCGGGGCGGTTGCTCCTTCGGCGGCTTGGGTCTCCCCAAACGCTCTCCCGCTTTGTCAGCGACAGACGGTGTTTAGGCGGTTGCCATGATTCGTGTCAACCAACGATAAGCAGATCGCTTGACCGCCATAGGTGATGCGCATAATCCATGCGCATGAAACATGACATCAATGGCCTTGCCCGAAAGACCTCTCCCAAACGCGCGACCAATGTCTCGCTAAGCGCAGACTTGATTGAAGCCGCCAAGGAATTGGACATCAACGTCAGCCAATCCTGCGAACGCGGCCTCGCCGCCGACGTGAAAGCCGCTCGCGAAGCGCGCTGGCTTGAAGAGAATCGCGAGGCGCTTGATAGCTGGAATGACTATGTCGAGAAAAACGGGCTGCCACTCGCGCGATTCCGCCAATTCTGATGGCGAAATTTGATTTCCATCGGTGGCGTGGTGGCGATGGTTATTTGCTCGACTGTCAGGCCGATTTGCTGAGCTATTTCAAAACGCGTCTCGTCATTCCACTCATCAAAGATAATGCGACACCGCGTTCGTTGGTCCGGCTTCATCCGATCTTTGATATTGACGGCGAGCCATATCTGATGGCCACCCATTTGATGTCATCGGTTCCCGCCAGCGAACTTGGCACCATCGCAGGCTCGCTCATCGACTATGATATCGCGATCATGGGCGCGATTGATATGCTTGTTTCGGGCTACTGAGCCTGCTCAGCCTAGCTTCCGCCCCACAACGCCCGTCGCGCATCCGAAGAAATAACGCCTGAACTCCACGTCCAAGCCTTCATCACGCAGCATAGTGGCGAAGTCTGACGCATTGCCAAAATTGGTGCTGTAGCTGCCAATCATCGAAAAATCTTTGGCACCTTGGAGGAACAAACGTTCGACGAGCGGCAAAACCACCTTCAAATGAAAGAGATAAAGAGGACGCAACCACCACCCTTTGGGGTCTGATGCTTCGATCAACGAGAAGGTCCCGCCAGGTGCCAAAACGCGCGCGATTAGCTTGGCCAATTGCTGATGTTGAGCTTGATTGAAGGTCTTGAGTCCGAACGTGGACACGATGAAATCCCCGCTCGCATCGGGCAGCGCGCTTTGCAACACATCATCCTCGATAAAATCGATCCGGTGTGCCCGGTGCTGGTGCAGGCGCTCGATTGCACGCTTGTGCATACCTGTCGATATATCGACAGCGGTAATCATTGACAGCTCCGGAAACCGCTTCAGCAAATGGGGCCAGACTTCGCCTGTGCCCGCCATAAAATCATAGCCGCGCGGCGCAGGTGTGGTTGGTAGCGGAAGATCGCCGACGCATTGCCGCCGCCACCGTTCGGTAAAGCCCATTGAGCAGGCATAGCTGAATGCGATGTAGCGCCCCGAGCAGCGATCAAATACACCCTTCACAAAGGCGGGGTCATAAATGTCGGTGCTCTGTGTCAACGCATTAGCCCGTCAACTCGTGCGCGCGATCACGCCAGCTTTCATCAAGCAATTCCATATCAGCAAGCGCGCGGACTGACGCGGGGTCTTGCTTATGATCGCCCGCAATCAGCAATCCGAATACACGCCGCACGCTCCACTCAGGCAAAGGACGATCAAGCAGCGTCAGGTCGTCACCCGCTTGCGCAATGCCCTCTTCGATCACGCGGTAGTACCAGCCGCTGCGCCGTTCACGCACCATTAGTGTAGGCAACGTCGTCCATTCCATGCGCAGGCCCTGTTTCCAGCACGGCTGTCGTCCTTGGCTGATTTCGACGATGGCGCTGCCAAGGCGAAACTGATCACCGATGCAGACTTGGTCTTCGGTCAGCCCAAGCGTCGAGATATTCTCCCCAAACGCCCCCGGTGCCCTCAGCAATGGGTGGTCGGCCGCGCGCTGTGCCCAGACCATATAGTGATCGACGGGATAATGGTGCAATGCCTTGCCCGGCCCGCCGTGAAAGCGCGGATCAGCTTGCTCATCGCCTTCAAGACCCAACCACGTGATGCGCACCGGGCCTTCGACAATTCTTTTGTCAATCGCGCTCGATTCACCGCGCGCAAATGGCGTCACCTTGCCACGCAGCAAAGCCTCGACGCGCGTGTACATCAGCGCGTGGCGTTATACTGAAGCTGCTCCTGCGTGAGCTGAAACCCGATCAAAAGTTCAAAGCTCGCCTTGGCAACCGCGTCGCGCACAGTGGGGTCGGCGAGCGGATCAATGGCGGCGTCGTCATCACCCGCTTTGCGTTTGCGTGTCACCCGGTCGCGGACGTCTTTGGGCAGCGTTGCTGCAGCGCGTGAAACCGTTGCACCAGCAGTTCCCTTTGCCGTGGCGCGCAGCTGACCATCGTCAAAATGCACCGCGATGCGCGATACGCTTTTCGAGACCACCAAGCGGCCCGCCTGAACGACGCTGGCAAAATAAGGAATGACGATATCGCGCGGCCCTTGCGCCGATGCGCGCTGCGCTTGCACATCAAAGGTCACAGATGCCGCGACGTCGGCAGCCACATCTGCACAGGTCGAACGCACATTGGTTAGCGTCGCGACCACATCGATGGCACGTGCATCACGGCTGGCGGGCGGGTTGAAGAAGGTCACATCCCCGGTAAACGCCGGCACCGCAATCGCCGGGCAAGCGGATCGCGTAATGCTGATCCCCCCGGTTGAATCAATTTCGCCGTCGCGGGCGCATCCCGAAAGCACTGCGCCTACGGCGATGAGGGCGAAGAGGGGTGTTCGTGGCGACACAGGCAGTTCCTTGAATAAATCACTTTTGATTAACGCGGTATAGGAAGCGTCTTCCACCGCTGCAAGCAATCGCGTAGGAAGCTAGATTATCATGTCCATTAAACCCCCGCTTCATCTGCTGATTGCCGCACCACGTGGCTTCTGCGCTGGCGTTGACCGTGCGATCAACATTGTCGAACTGGCAATCGAAAAATACGGTGCGCCGGTCTATGTTCGCCATGAAATCGTCCACAACAAATTTGTTGTCGACGAGCTCAAAGCCAAGGGCGCTATCTTCGTCGAATCAGTCGACGAGGTGCCTGACGGTGTTCACGTCGTGTTTTCCGCGCACGGTGTGCCAAAATCGGTGCCCGCAAAAGCCGAAGCGCGCGGCCTATCTTGGCTTGATGCCACCTGCCCGCTCGTATCAAAAGTCCACCGGCAAGCCGAGCGGCTGGTCGAGAATGACAAGCATATTGTCTTCATCGGCCACCGTGGTCATCCTGAAGTGATCGGCACTTTTGGGCAAGTTCCCGACGGATCGATGACGCTGGTCGAGACGCTGAGTGACGTCGCGGCGCTGGCTCCGGCATCAACCGATAATCTCGCTTTTCTGACACAAACCACGCTATCGGTTGATGATACCGCTGAGATGGTCACTGCGCTGCAGGCGCGCTTTCCGACCATTCAGGGTCCGCGCGGCGAAGATATTTGTTATGCCACGTCCAATCGCCAAGCCGCAGTCAAAGCGATTGCGCGTGAATGTGATGCTATGCTGGTGATTGGTGCCCCCAATTCATCAAATTCGCAGCGTCTTGCCGAATTGGCTGAGCGCCAAGGCGTGCCATCGCGTCTCATTCAGCGTGCGAGCGAGATTGACTTTGACTGGCTGGGCACGCCAAAAACTCTGGGTTTGACCGCAGGAGCATCGGCCCCCGAAGTGTTAGTGCGCGAAGTGATCGAAATGCTCGCGACACGCTTCGCCATTACCGCCGATGAAATAACGTCCGCAACCGAAGACATGGTGTTCAAACTGCCGCGTGAGCTTGTCGCCTGAGATGGCGGTTTATACGCACATCTCCGCTGAAGACATGGCGGAGTTGATCGATCGATACAATGTCGGAACGCTAATCTCAGCCAAGGGCATTGCTGAAGGTGTGCAGAACAGCAATTATCTAATTGATACAACCAAGGGGCGGTTCGTGCTCACCGTTTATGAGCATATGGTTGACAGTGCCGACCTGCCCTTCTTCCTCGCCTTGCTAAACCACTTGGCCGAAAAGGGCTGTCCTGTTCCGCAATCAATGCGTGACAATGACGGCGAAACCCTCGTGCAGTGGAACGGGAAGTTGCTCGCGCTCATCGAATTTCTGCCCGGCCTTTCGGTGACAAGCCCGACACCTGCGCAGGCGGCAGCGGTGGGCAAGGCGCTGGGGCAGATGCATCTTGCCGTTGCGGACTTCCCCCTATCGCGGCCCAACGCGCTCGGCCTTGAAAACTGGGAGGCAATGGCCGCGCGGTGCGGTGACAGCCTTGATCAAATCACACCGGGCCTGAAGGTGCGTGTCGAGCAAGAATGTCTCCATATGCTCAATCATTGGCCAGCAGACTTGCCGCAATCTATCATTCATGCCGATTTGTTTCCTGACAATGTATTGATGCGGGGCGATGATGTGGGTGGCATGATCGATTTCTATTTTGCCTGCACTGAGGCGCGTGCGTTCGATCTTGCGGTCACGCATATGGCATGGTCTTTTTCATCCGATGGTCGCACCTATAGTGCGGCGGTCGGTGACGCGTTGATCGCCGGATATGAGAGCAGCCTCATACGTTCAGCCGCTGAAAAAGCCGCGTTCCCGGTGCTGGCGCGCGGTGCGTGCTTGCGTTTTCTGCTGACGCGCGCGTGGGATTGGCTAAATACGCCCGCCGACGCGCTGGTGAACAAGCATGATCCGCTCGCGATGGTACGGCGGCTCGATCATTACGCCCAGCTATGACTGATATGCCCCACGTCAAAATCGCGACTGATGGCGCATGCAAGGGCAATCCCGGCCCGGGTGGCTGGGGCGCGCTGATCAAGATGGGTGCCCACGAAAAGGAATGTTCTGGCGGCGAAAATCCATCGACCAATAACCGCATGGAACTGATGGCCGCAATCCGGGGACTACAGGCGCTTACCAAACCGTGCCGCGTGACGCTGGTTACTGACAGTGTCTATGTGAAAGACGGGATCACAAAATGGATCCACGGGTGGCAACGCAATGGGTGGCGCACCGCCGCCAAACAGCCTGTTAAAAATGCAGATTTGTGGAAGGAATTGCTTGAAGCCATCAAGCCCCACCGCATCGAATGGACCTGGGTAAAGGGTCATGCCGGTGACCCTGACAACGAACGCGCCGACCAGTTGGCGAGTGAGGCCGCGATCAATGCGGGCCGGTCGGGCGCATAGTCACGCGGATCGAGATGCGCGACCATCGCGTCAGGCGTAGTTCCAAGCAGCAATGACGCGGCCATCTTCGCTGCGGCGGGGGCCGTCTGTATGCCAAAGCCGCCTTGCCCTGCGCACCAGAAAAAGCGCGGCATCTGAGGATCATATCCGTAAACGGGTAAGCGATCCGGGGCAAAGCTGCGCAATCCTGCCCAGGCATGTTCTACTGCTTCAATCCGCCAATCAACCACCGCTTGGAGTTGATCAATGGCGATAGCGATATCGATCTCCTCAGCGGCCACATCGCCGGCTAGGCAGGGCGTTTCATCATGCGGGCTGAGCCACAGCCGCCCCCCACCACCCGGTTTGAAATAAAATTTGCCGTTAACATCGAGAACGAGCGGTAGTGTCGGCGATACCAGCGGATCAACGCGCAGTTGCACGATCGTGCGGCGAAACGGGGCGATAGTGATCGCCATCGCACCCGCCATTGCGGCTATCTCGCTGGCCCAGGCACCCGCCGCGTTGACCACGCTGGCTGCCCGAAATTCGCCAGCCTTGGTAACAATCGTCCAGACACCATCGGCAAAGACAAGTTTTGTCACGACGGCGTTGCACATGAGCGCTGCCCCGGCTTCCCGCGCAGCCTTCACATAATGAGCGTGAAGCGCCGCCACGTCGATATCGGCGCAGTCAGGCTCGCCCAAGCCGTGGCTCCATTCGGGCCTAAGTCCGACGATGTGGCTGGTAAGCGCTTCACCGGCGAGCGCAACGAATGATAATCCTTTTTCCGCAAAGCTGCGTTCGAACGCTGCCATGACGTCACCGTCCTCCGCGCGACCGAGCGTGACGGCGCCGCGCGGCGCTAGAAATCCGTTTTCACTTAGCCACCCCCCCGACGCCGACGTAAGCGGCAAAACGCCCGGACCACCGTAGCTTTCGTGCCAGAACGACGCCGATCGACCGGTCGCATGATAGCCCGGAATCGCTTCGGCTTCGAGCATCAGCACTGAGGCGGTTTTCGCCACTTCAGCAGCAAGGCTGGCACCCGCCATGCCCGCCCCGATAATCGCGACGTCATAAATCATGGCCGTGATGCCGGTGCCTTTCGGGCAAGAAAGTCATCAATCAGCGCGATTGCCTTGTCACGCACAGCATCGCATTCACGCAGCACCTCATGCTTCACGCTCGTGTCAAACATCGTCATCTCGGCGTCAGGCAAGCGCGCGGCGAAGCGGCGAATCGCTTGCGGGCTGACCAGCTTGTCGCCGTCGGTTCCGACGATCAGGATTGGTTGCGCCACGCCTTCAAGCCCGCCGGGTGCCGCCGTCGCGATGGTTGAGGCATATGCTTCAAGCAGCCATTGCCAGCTCGGAGGTCCAACGTCGAGCACGGGATTGTGCCGCCGCCACCATAATTCATCCGAATAGCGCGCTGAATCGCTAGTCAAATAGGATATCCGCGCGTTCCACGGCCCCGATGGCTTTTCATTCTCTTTCCACGCTTTTCGGTCAAGCGGCCCCCGGTTCGCGATGAGCCGCGCCCCCCAAGCCACCAACGCAAGCGGCCAGGGCGCTGTGTCAAAGCCAAGCATCGGCGCGCTTAGCACAACAGCATCGGGCGCAATCCGTTTTTCAATGAGTGCGCGCAGCACAAGATGTCCGCCCATACTGTGCCCCATCACCACATGCGGCCCGGGCCGCTCGCGGATCCAGCCATCATGAAATGTCGCTAGATCATCAATCCAATCCGAAAAATGTTCGATGTGGCCAACTTTTGGATCAGAACCAAGCCGCCCCGACCCCGCTTGCCCGCGCCAATCAAAACCGGTGATCGACCAGCCGCGCGCTTGCCAATGCGCAAATGTTTCAAGATATTTCTCGATAAAGTCGCCGCGCCCGCCTTGAAACAAGATGCGACCGCGCGGCTCGCCTGCCGCTGGCCAGTCAAATCGCCGGACGGGCCAGCCATCCGCCATAGTTTGCATTGATAGCGTCGCCGCTTGGGGAATGGCGCGGCGATCAAATTTAGCGTGGATCATCGATGATGGTTACTTTTTGGTAAGTGATTGCCCCTATTGGCATGTCTTTATGACGAGTGAAACTCTTGAATATATTCTGACCGGTGCCGTCGTAGCCCTTTTGATAGGCGCGATGGTTGATGATTTACGCCGCCGGATCATCGAAAATTGGCTCAATTTGGCGATTGCTTTACTGGCTCCGGTCTATTGGTGGGCAACAGCGATGCCCATCTGGCCCGACATGGTGCTCCAGATTGGCTTTGCGATGACCGCTTTTGCGTTCTTCATGATCTTTTTCGCGCTCGGCCAATTTGGTGGCGGTGACCTTAAACTGATTGGCGCGCTTGCTCTGTGGCTCCCTGTCATCACGCTTGTGCGCATGCTGCTGATTATGTCGATCCTTGGCGGCGTCCTGACTGTGATTGTCTATTTCTGGCATAAATGGGCAAAACGCGCCGGTCCTGTCGAGACGCCATACGGAGTTGCCATAGCGATTGCAGGCATTTGGGCGATATCTCAACGATATTTTAACCATTTTGGATGATTAGGTCACATTAGATTTTTTCCGCCGACCAAGGGGGTTTCGCATCATGGATGCAAAGAAGATAGCATTGCTCGTAGCCGCACTTCTGATCGCAGGGGTAACCGCGTTCATGGCACGGACATTATTCGAGGGCGCTAGTGCCCCCGTCGTGAAGGCAGCCATCATGCCTGAGCAGAAGGGCCCCGAGATCCTCGTTGCCACACGCGCATTGCCAATCGGAACCATTATCGAGCCCGACAGCTTTCGGTATCAGCCTTGGCCGAAGGATCTTGTCCAGAACGCTTATTATCTGAAAGGCGAGGCTGATCCAGCAAGCCTTGCTGGCACCGTTGTCCGCGATGCCGTTAGCGCCGGTCAGCCTTTGACCAAGGGTCAATTGGTAAAGCCTGGTGAGCGGGGTTTCCTCGCCGCGGCGCTTAGCCCCGGCATGCGCGCCATCACGATCCAGACCAGTTCGAAGGGCGGCGTTGCCGGCTTCGTTTTCCCGGGTGACCGCGTCGATCTCGTCCTCACCCAAGAAGTATCGGGCGATGAAGGACCCGCTTTGCGCTCGTCGGAAACCATCATTCGGAACCTACGCGTGCTGGCGACCGATCAGCGCACCGAGCCTGAATCCAGCGAAGGCAAGCGCGAAGTTAAAATTTACGAACTCGTGACCGTCGAGGTAACACCGCGGATCGCCGAAAAAATCGCTGTAGCTTCCGACATCGGCAAGCTGTCCTTCTCGCTTCGTTCACTGGCAGACAATACGGCTGAACTGGAACGCGCAATTGCCTCGGGCGAAGTCAAAGTGCCCGATGGCACCGATCCAAAGGCCGAAAATCATATGATGCTGGCGGTGGCAACGCGCCCCGTTGATACCGACACGACCTTCGTGACGGGCGCTGATGTGTCGCGGTTCCAACGGCGCAGCCTGCCCCGACCTAAATCACCAAGCGCTAGCAGCGGAAACAACAGCAACAGCAACAATTTCTCAGCAGCACCGGCCTACGCAGCACAACCACGGCCGGAACCAACACCGCCGCCAGTGCCGACGATCCGCGTCGCACGCGGCAACAACGTGACCGAAGTTCCGGTTGGGGGTAAATAAGATGAACAAGTCAGTCTCTTTCAAGCGTCGTTCGCTAGGGCAGCTTATCGCCACCAGCCTAATCACCAGCCTGGCGATCACAACGCCGATGCCGTTCAGTGCGGTAATGGCGGCAAGCGCCGAGCGGCCACAGCGCGACCTGTCGCTCTCGGTCGGCCGGGGTCAGTTGATCAACCTTGAAACCGCAATCAGCGACGTCTTCGTATCGAATGAAGCGGTTGCCGATGTTCAGGTGCGATCACCGCGCCAGATTTACATCTTCGCAAAGACTGCGGGCGAAACGTCAATCTACGCCACCACGAAGTCGGGCCAAGTCGTTTATTCCGCCAACGTTCGGGCGGGTGCCAACATAAACTCGATTGATTCGATGCTCAAGGCAGCGATGCCTGATGCCAATATTCAGTCGACACCAATGAACGGTCTGGTCTTGTTGACGGGGACCGTCGCGGCACCCGAAGATAGCGCCGAAGCCGAACGCCTTGTGCAAGCTTTTGTTGGAGAATCGACGAAGGTGATTAGCCGCTTGCGCTCGGCAACGCCGTTGCAAGTCAATCTTCAAGTCAAGATTGCCGAAGTCAGCCGCTCGCTCGTTAAGGAAATCGGCGTCAATGCCACAACCCGCGATTCAACCGGCGGCGTTGTCGGCGGATATGCGCAAGGGCGCAATTTTGGTTCAATCGGTAATTTTGACTCGTCTGGTTTCCCACAACTTGATGCATCGTCACTTTATGGGTTGCCCGCTGGTTCGATAGCATTGCCGTTTAACCCACAAACGGGACAATTTGTCACCGGTGGCACGAGTTTCAATCTCGACCGGTTGGGCCAAGGTGCTGGTCGGAGTGCGCTTGCCATTGCTGGAAAGCTGTTCGGCATTGATGCGGCTGCCGCTCTTGACCTTGCCGAGCGCGAAGGCTTGGTGACGACGATAGCGCAGCCCAATTTGACGGCGTTGTCGGGTGAGACCGCCAGCTTCTTGGCGGGGGGCGAAATCCCTATCCCGGTGTCACAAGGCACGAGCAACGCCATTTCGATTGAATATCGGCCCTACGGCGTCAGCTTGTCATTCACGCCAACTGTCCTTTCGGATGGCCGCATTTCGATGCGCGTTCGCCCCGAAATTTCCGACCTGACGTCGGCGGGTGCGGTACAAATCAATGGCTTTACTGTGCCAGCGCTAACCACACGGCGCACCGAAACTACGGTTGAATTGGGCTCGGGACAAAGCTTCATGATTGGTGGGTTGCTGCAAAACATGCATAACAATTCAGTCGATCGCACCCCCGGCCTTGGCAATGTGCCGGTTCTGGGGGCGCTCTTCCGTTCGAACGCATTCCGCCGCAGCGAGACTGAATTGGTGATGATCGTGACGCCTTATCTGGTGAAGCCAGTGTCGGCCAATGAGATCGTGCTGCCAACCGATGGCTATAAGGCGCCAACCGATCTTGAACGGGTATTGCTGGGTCGCGTGACCAACGGCACGACCGGCGGAGATCGACCCAAGCCAACGAGCGCACCGCCCAGCACCGAGGCAGCGCCGCGCATCGGCAGCGCCGTCCCCGCACTACCTGCCAATGATGCATCGGCGAGCCGTCCCGACACGCGTTCGCGCAAGAAATCCAAAAATGCTTCTGCTGTCGCCACACCTGGCTTTGGCGGAAACTGAGCCCCGATACGGAGAATTAGATCATGCGCACTGCCAACTTTACAGTTTTGATCGCACTCAGCCTATCGGTGGCGGCGTGCGGTGGTTCCTCAAATCGCGGCCTTGAATCAGCCCATCAACCGGTGGTGAGCCGCACAAACTACGTCCTTGACGTCGGCAATGCGAATGGGTCTGGCCTGTCACAGGCGGACGCCGCGCGTTTGACTGGGTGGTTTGAATCGCTTCAACTGGGTTACGGTGACCGGGTTGCGGTTGAAACGCCGGGTGGTGACGGTGATGACACGACACGCGCGGCGGTTGCCACGATAGCCGGTCGATACGGGCTTCTCGTTGACGAAATTGCGCCGCTCACGACGGGCACGCTTGCGCCGGGTTCGGCCCGTGTGGTGGTCAGCCGCACCAAGGCTGAAGTGCCGGGTTGCCCGGATTGGTCACTGAAATCAGAATTCGATTTTTCGTCAAAGACGCTCTCAAACTATGGCTGTGCTGTAAACAGCAATTTAGCAGCCATGGTCGCCGACCCGCGTGATTTGGTGCAAGGGCGCACCACGCGCGGCGCGACAGATGCGTCGACCGGCGGCAAGGCCATCAAAACATATCGCGAAAAGCCAGCGACTGGCGCTGGCGAATTGAAATCTTCAACCGTTGGAGGAAACCAGTGAACGCTCCTTGGTCCCCTTCGCGCGCTGGCGCTGCGCAGCGTGAACCATTTACCGCCTACATCTGCGATGACGTAACAGCAGAGTTACTGCGCCCCATCTGCGTTGAGCTTGGCTGGTCTGCCGAAAAGGTCCACAAAGGCGGCTTGCGCAACGCGGTTCAATCGCTGTCCGTTTCGGCAAGCCCGAACATTTTGTTTGTTGATTTATCGGAATCGGGTGATCCGCTCAACGATATCAACGCGCTCGCCGAAGTTTGCGAGCCAGGCACAGTCGTGATCGCGGCCGGCGAAGTCAACGACGTTCGCCTTTACCGCGATCTCGTTGCCAGCGGCATTCAGGATTATCTGCTAAAGCCATTCAGCCCCGAACAGCTGCGTGATGCCTTTTCGCATGCGCAAGCGGTGGTAAACGGCCCGAAATATACCGAAGCCGCGGTCGATCGTCCACATGTGATGACCGCCGTGATCGGCGCGCGCGGCGGCGTTGGCGCCTCGACGATTGCGACGTCACTATCGTGGTCAATCAGCGAGAAGATTCAACGTTCAACCGCGTTGCTTGATCTTGATGTGCATTTCGGCACCGGCGCGCTCGCGCTCGATCTTGAACCCGGACGCGGCTTGACCGATGCTATCGAAAATCCAAGTCGCATCGATGGCTTGTTCATCGAGCGCGCCATGGTGCGGGCCAGCGACAAATTGTCGCTGTTGTCGTCAGAATGCCCCATCAATCAACCATTGCTGACCGATGGTGGCGCCTTCTACCAGCTGCAGGAGGAATTGCGGTCGGCATTCGAATGCACCGTGATCGATTTGCCGCGCGCCATGCTCGTGCAATATCCGCACCTGATGAACGAAGTGAATTCGATCGTTGTGGTGGCCGAACTGACGTTGGCCGGTGCCCGTGACATGATCAGGCTGCTGTCATGGCTCAAGTCAAACGCGCCGCAAAGCACTGTTATGACCGTGCTCAACCGTGTTGGTCCCGGCGGCACCGCGGAAATTACGCGCAAGGAATTTGAATCCTCAATCGAACGCAAGGTCGATTTCGTGGTTCCCCTTGATCAAAAGGCAGGGGGCCAAGCGGCCAAGCTCGGCAAATCAGTGGCCGAAGTTGGTAAGAGCGCCAAAATTGGTCAAGCTTTGCTCGCCATTGCGGAGCGCGCTACATCGGTCACGACCGGCGACGAAGACGAACCAAAGGGCAAGCCACCGCGCGAAAGCGGTGGATCACTTGCCGGAAAGTTGGCGGGTTGGAAAAACATGCTCCCCAGCAAGAAACCCAAGCTCGAAAAAGCTTAAGGCAATGCGCAGCGTGAGCTGGTGACGGTGGAAGGGTCAAGATGGGCATAGTGCCAACGATGATGATTGCGCTCGGCGTGTTTGCCACGCTAGCTTTGCTGATGTTTGCCTTTATGGGTCCATCAGTGGGCAAGGCACAATCGCGTCGGCTGAGCGCGGTCAAGGCGCGCCACGGGGCATCGACCACCACGCTCATGGAAGCCCAAATCCGCAAAATTTCTACCAAGCGGGCAACACGTATTGACGGGATTGCCCAGTCACTCATTCCCAACCCAGCCCTGATGCGGTTGCGGCTTTCAAAGACCGGCAAAGACTGGAAACTGAGTGGCTATCTGATAGCGACAGTGAGCATTGCGATTTGTGTCGCGGCGCTGCTTTACTTCCGCAGTGCGCCGATTTGGCTCTCACTTGCTGGCGGCAGTGCGATCGGTTTGTGCATTCCGCACTTCGTCGTTGGCTATTTGATCAATGCGAGGCTCAAAGATTTCATCAAGAAGCTGCCCGACGCGATTGAACTCATTGTGCGCGGCCTGCGATCTGGTCTGCCAATTGGTGAAACGCTTGGCATCGTATCGACCGAAATACCGGGCTCGATCGGCGTCGAATTTCGCGGCGTGATCGACCGAGTCCGGATCGGCCGAACACTGGACGCGGCGCTGCAGGAGACGGCGGATCGGATTGGCACGCCCGAATTCCAATTCTTTTGCATCACGCTTGCCATTCAACGCGAAACCGGCGGCAATTTGGCAGAAACGCTTTCAAACCTTGCCCATGTGCTCCGCAACCGGGCGCAAATGAAACTGAAGATTTCGGCGATGTCATCAGAATCGAAAGCCTCAGCCTATATCATTGGGTCGCTGCCTTTCATCGTTTTCATTTTGATCTGGTTCATCAACAACAAATATATGGCAAAGTTTTTCACCGACTCGCGCCTCATTATCGCTGGACTTGGCGGCATGGTGTGGATGAGTATTGGTGCCTTCATCATGGCCCAGATGATCAACTTCGAAATTTGACGAAAACCTAAGGACGGAAACAGAGATGGAGTATACAGCTGCCGGACCGACGCTTCTGGGCATTAACGTGCTCTGGGTAGCGACTTTGCTGGCGGCGCTGGCAACCTTCTCGATGCTGGTTGCGCTTTATGCCGCAACGACAGTCCGCAACCCGATGGCCAAACGCGTCAAGGCGCTCAATGAGCGGCGTGAGCAGCTAAAGGCCGGGATTGTTGCCTCAACCGGCAAACGGCGTGCAAAACTCAACCAGCGCAATGAAACAACCGATAAGATGCGCTCGTTCCTGTCGTCGCTGCGCGTGTTGCAGGACACCCAACTGAAACAAGCGCAAATGAAGCTTACTCAGGCTGGTATCCGCTCAAAGGATGCGGCGGTGGCGATCATATTCGGTCGGCTAGTACTCCCCGTCGTGATCGGGGGCGGTATGGGCATTGCAATCTATGGCCTTGGCTGGCTGAGCACCTGGGTCGCTTGGAAAAAGTTCGGTGTGTTTGCGGTGACGTTGCTGTTAAGCTACAAGGCACCCGACCTCTACGTCGACAATCTGGCAAAAAAGCGCACATCTGCCATTCGCAAGGGCCTGCCTGACGCGCTCGATCTGCTCGTGATTTGCGCTGAAGCGGGTTTGACTGTCGACGCCGGCTTCCACCGCGTTGCCAAGGAATTGGGCCGTGCCTATCCAGAGCTTGGCGATGAGTTTGCGCTGACCGCCATCGAACTCGGCTTTCTAAGCGAACGCCGCCACGCCTTTGAAAATCTGGCAAACCGCGTTGATCTTGATGCTGTCAAAGGCGTTGTGACCACGATGATCCAAACCGAGAAATACGGTACGCCGCTGGCGTCTGCTCTGCGCGTTTTGTCAGCTGAATTCCGTCACGAACGCATGATGCGCGCCGAAGAAAAGGCCGCGCGACTGCCTGCCATCATGACCGTCCCGCTGATCCTGTTCATTCTGCCCGTTCTGTTCATCGTCATCCTTGGCCCGGCAGCCTGTTCGATCAGCGATAATCTGATCAAATAGACTTGCAGATTGACCTGCGGCGGATCGCGTCGATGGCTGCAAATTCGGATGGGTTCGCCAGCAATATGCGAATGAGCGCAATGCCCTTGTCATACGGCAACGGCACACGCTCATAGCCTTGTGGCGTATCCACTGTGCTGCCGCTTCGGTATAGCACGAGCTTTGCCGGTCTGCCGCCCGTATCGCGGTCACTGCGCACAGCGGCCACATCGGTACGCGCATCAAAGATGCTCACTGACCAATAATGGTTTGGCACAGGCGCGACATCGATGAGGACAGGGCCATTGGAGACATCGAATACACAGGTCGAATAAGAGAGGTCTGGGCTTGGCCGCACAATGGGTTGATTGGCCGCAGTCGCCATTTTGCCAAAAGCAAATTGGTTGACGGGCGCGCCCGCCCCCACTTTGCGGACCGCGAGCTGCATCAGCGCAAACGGCGTCGCGAGCAATGTCGCCTGATAGGCAAAAACGCCCAGCCCCAGCCCTATCAGCAGCGGAATGATCCACCGGCGCATCATACGCATCCTTCCCGCGTGATGGTTGGTAGCAAAACCTTGTCAGGGTTTGTTAGCAATGCAGGGCCGGGGTGATAAGCGCGCAATGTCAGTTCAAAGCGCGGAACGCCCCCGGTTGATATCCACTGCAAAGCGCCGGTCGGCTTTGGTGCGATTGTAAATGACCATGTTGAAGTAGGCGTTAGCGTCACCGGCCCGATGGAGCCGCTGCCGATTGAATAACGCTGCTCAGGATTCGCGACCAGATAGCCCGCCGGGTCATAAAGCGTAATGCTCCACCAGCGCGCATCAAGGCCGCCGCCGTCTTTGAACACAAGTCCCTTAACCTCATAGGTGCAACGCCCTTCAAGCGGCTGTCCTTTGCTATCGGCCCTGGCAGTAAAATACATGGCTTCTTTGGCTGGAAGTGCAAGCAAACCACCGAGCGCAACTTGGGCCCGAGTGAGCGTGTCCGCCGACAGCGTCCCATAGGTTTTGGCGGTGCGCCACGGGCCATTGGTGATACTTCCCGCACCAAGCCCAGTGCGAATATGATGTAACGCCAGCGCGGTGCCCAAACCAACACCGATGACGCCACAGATCAAATAACGTGCCCAGTCCCGCATCCCTATCCCCTATTGAGCGCCGCCTGCGCAGCCGCCAATCGCGCTATCGGCACACGATATGGCGAGGCGCTGACATAGTCGAGACCGACGCTTTCACAGAAGGCAATCGACGCGGGATCGCCGCCATGTTCGCCGCAGATGCCAAGCTTGATGTCGGGGCGCGTCGCCCTGCCCTTCTCCGCCGCAAGCCGCACCAATTCACCAACGCCTTCAATATCAAGCGACACGAAGGGATCGCGGTCGTAAATGCCCTTATCGACATAATGCGTCAGGAAGCGGCTCGCATCGTCGCGTGACACGCCGAGCGTCGTTTGCGTGAGATCATTGGTTCCGAAGCTGAAAAATTCAGCGCCTTCGGCAATCTGCCCCGCCATGATCGCCGCGCGCGGCAGCTCGATCATTGTCCCCACTAGATAATCGATGCGCTTGCCGCGTTCGGCAAACACCGCTTCTGCGGCGCGGTCGATGACGTCTTTCATGAGCTCAAGTTCACGCTTGGTTGCGACCAAGGGCACCATCACTTCAGGTATCGGCGAGACGTCCAGATCGCACGCCGCCTCGAAAATCGCGCGCGCCTGAATCTCGTAAATCTCGGGGTATGTCACGCCAAGCCGACAGCCGCGATGGCCGAGCATTGGGTTGAATTCATGCAATTCCGCCGCGCGGCGCTTGAGCGTTTCAATCCCGACACCCGCAGCCTCCGCCACATCGGCAAAGTCACTTTCCTCGGTCGGCAGAAATTCATGCAAAGGCGGATCAAGCAAACGGATCGTCACGGGCAGTCCCGCCATCACCTCAAAAATGCCCTTGAAATCGGCGCGCTGTTCAGGGAGCAATTTGGCGAGGGCGGCGCGCCTGCCCGCTTCATCTTCGGCGAGGATCATCTGGCGGACATTGGTAATCCGCGACGCTTCAAAGAACATATGTTCGGTGCGGCACAGCCCCACCCCTTCTGCCCCGAAATCGCGCGCGATGCGGCAATCGGCGGGGGTTTCAGCGTTGGCTCGCACCTTCATCCGCCGCATGCCATCAGCCCAGACCATGAGCGCAGCAAAATCGCCCGACAGTTCAGGCTGAACGGTGGGCACTTCGCCCATCATCACTTCGCCTGATGAGCCATCGATGGTGATCACATCGCCTTCAAACACTTCGCGCCCGCCGATGCGAAAGACCTTTGCCTTCGCATCAATCGCAAGTGAACCCGCGCCCGAAACGCACGGCCGCCCCATCCCGCGCGCGACAACAGCCGCATGGCTCGTCATCCCGCCGCGTGCAGTGAGGATGCCCTTCGCTGCATGCATGCCGTGAATATCTTCGGGCGAGGTCTCCATCCGCACGAGGATCACCGCATCACCCATTTCAGCGCGCTTTTCGGCGACATCGCTATCAAACACCACAATCCCCGAGGCCGCACCGGGTGAGGCAGGCAAGCCTTTGGTCAGCACATCACGCGTGGCCTTTGGATCAAGCGTCGGGTGGAGCAATTGATCAAGCGCGGCGGGATCAACGCGCTTCACTGCTTCCTCG
>JBJXDU010000019.1:0-9008 GCA_046153565.1 Sphingomonadaceae bacterium | reverse complement strand
ATGCGGTATCGTCGGGCTTCCCAATGTGGGCAAGTCCACCCTATTCAACGCGCTGACACAAACCGCCGCGGCGCAGGCGGCTAACTACCCGTTTTGCACGATTGAGCCCAATGTCGGCAATGTCGCGGTGCCCGATGAACGGCTTTACACCATCGCCAAGATCGGCGGCTCTGCCAAGATCATCGAAACGCAATTGGGCTTTGTCGATATTGCGGGTCTCGTGCGCGGCGCATCAAAGGGCGAAGGGCTGGGCAATCAGTTCCTTGGCAATATCCGTGAGGTTGATGCTATCGTCCACGTGCTGCGCTGCTTTGAGGATGATGACATCCAGCATGTCGAAAATAAAGTCGATCCGGTCAGCGACGCTGAGACGGTTGAAACCGAATTGATGCTATCCGACCTTGAAAGTCTCGAAAAACGCGTGCCCAATCTCCTCAAAAAAGGGATGCAGGGCGATAAGGAAGCCAAAGCCGCCGCCGCTGTGCTGGGTCAAGCGCTTGAATTGCTGCGCGAAGGCAAACCTGCGCGCCTGGTCAAGCCAACCGACCCCGAGGAAGAACGCCTGTTCGCCCAAGCGCAATTGCTGACGTCAAAGCCCGTCCTTTATGTCTGCAATGTCGACGAAGCATCAGCCGCCAATGGCAACGAATTTTCTGCAAAGGTCTTTGCCATGGCAAAGACGCAAGGCGCGCAGGCTGTGGTCGTTTCTGCTGCGATTGAGGCCGAAATTGCAACGATGGAGCCCGGTGATCGCGCTGAATTTTTGAACGATCTTGGCCTCACCGAAACTGGCCTGTCGCGGGTGATTCGCGCGGGCTACGAACTGCTTGACCTGATCACCTTCTTCACTGTCGGCCCCAAAGAAGCGCGCGCATGGACGGTGGGCAAAGGCGACAAGGCCCCGCAAGCTGCCGGCGCGATCCACAGCGATTTTGAAAAGGGCTTCATCCGCGCCGAAACGATGGCCTATGTCGATTATGTCGAACATGGCGGCGAATCAGGAGCCAAAGAGGCTGGCAAGTGGCGATCCGAGGGCAAAGAATATGTGACGCAAGACGGCGACATCATGAACTTCCGCTTCAACGTTTAGATCCTCCCCGCGAGCGGGGAGGTGGCGCGCGCAGCGTGACGGAGGGTGCTTCCCCCGCCAAACTGCCGATTCGTGAATACTCCCTTCCACCGCTTCGCGGTTCCCCTCCCCGTAAACGGAGGGGATATCTCGCAGGCGATCATTTGACATGACATTGTCATCACCGTGCCTTAGCCACGCTGTCATGACTCGATTGATCCTCCTGCTGGCATTGTTGATCACGCCACTTTGCCTTCAGGCAGCACGTCCACGGACCAAGCCCCCCGTAACCATCCTCATTTCAATCGATGGCTTTCGCACGGATTATTTGACGCGCGGGGTGACGCCGCGTCTTTCTGCACTGGCCAAAGCGGGGGCTTCGGCGGCGATGCGGCCATCATTCCCCAGCGTCACCTTCCCCAACCATTATACGCTGGTGACGGGAAAGCGCCCGGACAACAACGGCATTGTGAGCAACCGGTTCGAAGATGCGAGCCAACCCGGCAAAACCTTCACCATGGCAAGCAGCGAGCCATTCTGGTGGAACCAGGCCGAGCCGATCTGGACAACCGCCGAAAAGGCTGGTGTGCGCACCGCGACGATGTTTTGGCCCGGATCAAATATTGATCTAGCCGGGGTTCGCCCGCACGACTGGCACCTATATGCCGAGGATAACGACGCGCGGCAGCGCGTTGATTCGATTGTCGATTGGCTGCGTCGGCCAGCTGCCACGCGCCCCCGCTTCCTCACGCTTTATTTTGACACTGTCGATAGCGCGGGGCACCAATTCGGCCCCGATGATGCGCGCACGACCGAGGCGGTGCGCGCGGTTGACGTGGCCATTGGTCGATTGGTGGATGAGGTAAAGGCGCTCAATCAACCTGCCAATTTCATCATCGTCGCCGATCACGGCATGGCAGCGACATCGCCTGACCGGCTGATCAAACTCTATGAAATTGCCGATGCCGCCGATTACCGGTTCATCTACGGCGGCGCTTATGGCGCGGTTGAGGCGATGCCGGGGCGTGAAGATGCGCTGGCCGCCAAATTGCTGGCACCGCACCCGCATATGCAATGCTACCGCAAGGGCGACATCCCGCCCGCGCTCCATTATGGCAAAAATCCACGCGTCCCCGCTTTCATCTGCGTGGTTGAGAGTGGGTGGCTATTGCTCGGCGCGCCGCCGCCGCCTGATCGCCCAATCCGCGCGGGCGGTGCGCATGGCTATGCCCCCGATACGCCCGATATGGCGGCGCTGTTCATTGCGAGCGGCCCTGCCATCAAGGCGAATATGCGCCTGCCATCGTTTGACAATGTTGACGTCTATCCATTGCTCGCCCGGTTGATCGGCGTCGCGCCAATTGCGGGCGATGGCGCAGCAAATACACTCGCACCCATCGTGAAATAGTTGACGTGCACGTAAGCTTCATGGCAGCACAGCCGCGATAGGAGCGTCTGCGATGCAATATTTTGAAGATATCGAAATTGGCACCAAAGCCAGCTTTGGCCGCTACGAGGTTCGCCGTGAAGAAGTGATCGAATTCGCGCGCAAATATGATCCACAGGCATTTCACCTCAGCGACGAGGCAGCGGCAGCGACGCATTTCGGGCGCTTGTCGGCCAGTGGGTGGCACACTTGCGCGATGGTGATGGCGATGCTTGTCGCCAATATGCAAGGTCGTCAACAGGCCGGGCTAGGGTCACCCGGCCTTGACGAGTTGCGCTGGCTCAAACCCGTTTTTCCCGGTGACGTGCTGCGCTGCGAATCCGAGTTGATCGAGAAAACCCCATCGCGCAGCCGCCCTGAAATGGGATCATTCCGCAGCCATGTATATGTGTTCAATCAAGATGATGTGATGGTGATGCGCTTCATCTCAATCGGCCTTATCGCCACCCGTCCCGCCTGACACTAGACCCATGCTAGTGAGACGAGCAACGATTGCCGATATCGGGCGGCTGCACAAGCTGGTCGAGAGCGCTTATCGCGGTGACAGCGCCAAACAGGGCTGGACGCACGAAGCCGATTTGCTCGGCGGTCAGCGCACCGATGCTGCGGCGCTTGCCGCGATCATCACCGATCCAAAAGCAGCCATTTTGATCGTTGAAGATGGTGATGCCCTGATCGGATGTGTGCAGATTGCGAGTGCTAGCGAAGGGCTTGGCTATTTAGGGCTGCTCGCCGTATCGCCCACAGTGCAGGCGGGTGGCATTGGTAAAATGCTTATAGCCGCCGCAGAGCGCGAACTGGCCGCATCGTTTGCAGCGGTCCGCGTCGAGATGACCGTGATCGCGGCGCGCACCGAACTGATCGCTTATTACGAGCGGCGCGGCTATCACGGCACCGGCGACACCCGCGCTTTCCCTTATGGCGACGAACGCTTTGGCGAGCCGCGCCGCGAGGATTTACACTTCGTCGTCATGGAAAAACGAATTAGACTCTCAAAAGTCTAGATATCCAGCGCCTTTTGCCGTCCTTTTGCTAAGGGAGCGTCCTTTGACACTGCCTTTGCCAGCATGGGCTTCAAATAATGGCCAGTATAACTGCGTGGCTCCTTCGCCACCGCTTCGGGCGTCCCCTCCGCCACAATCTCGCCGCCTTTGACGCCGCCCTCTGGGCCGAGATCGATTATCCAGTCGGCGGTTTTGATAACGTCGAGATTATGTTCGATCACCACGACGCTATTGCCTTGTTCGACGAGCGTATGGAGCACTTCGAGCAATTTGCGGACATCCTCGAAGTGGAGGCCAGTGGTGGGTTCATCAAGGATGTAGAGCGTCTGGCCAGTCGCCCGCCTGCTGAGTTCCTTGGCGAGCTTAACGCGCTGCGCTTCACCGCCGCTGAGTGTCGTCGCCTGCTGACCAACTTTGACATAGCCAAGCCCCACTTCGGCAAGCATTGCCATCTTGTCGCGGATCGGCGGCACTGCCTTGAAGAATTCAACTGCATCTTCGACAGTCATATCAAGCACATCAGCGATACTCTTGCCCTTGAACTTCACCTCCAAAGTCTCGCGATTATAGCGCGCGCCCTTGCATTGCTCACACGTCACATAGACATCAGGCAGGAAGTGCATTTCGATCTTGATCAGGCCATCACCGCTGCATGCTTCACAGCGCCCGCCCTTGACATTGAAGCTGAACCGCCCCGGCTTATACCCGCGCGCGCCGCTTTCGGGGAGGCCCGCAAACCAGTCACGAATATTGGTGAAGGCCCCCGTATACGTTGCCGGATTTGATCGCGGCGTGCGCCCGATGGGAGATTGATCGATATCGATCACTTTGTCGCAATATTGCAGGCCGCTAATCTTCTCATGCTTGCCCGCCTGTATCCGTGCGCCGTTGAGTGCGCGCGCCGACGCAGCGTAAAGCGTATCGATGGTGAATGACGATTTGCCGCTGCCCGATACGCCCGTAATGCAAGTGAAAGTGCCGAGCGGAATGCTCGCGGTCACGTTCTTCAGATTATTGGCAGTCGCGCCGTGGACGGTCAATTTCTTGCCATTGCCCTTGCGCCGCTTGGGCGGCACCGCAATTTCGCGCCGTCCAGTCAGATAGTCAGCGGTCAAGCTGCCCTCCGCGCCTTCAATGTCAGCAAGTGAGCCGCGCGCGACAATCGCCCCGCCATGCACCCCCGCACCTGGCCCCATATCGATGATGTAATCAGCCGTGCGGATCGCATCCTCATCATGTTCAACCACGATCACTGTATTGCCCAGATCGCGCAGCCGCTTGAGCGTGATCAGCAGCCGGTCATTATCCTTTTGGTGCAGGCCAATACTCGGTTCATCAAGCACATAGAGTACGCCCGAAAGGCCACTGCCGATTTGCGAGGCGAGCCGGATCCGCTGACTCTCGCCGCCCGAAAGCGTGCCCGACGTGCGGTCTAGGTTGAGATAATCAAGCCCGACATTATTGAGGAAACCAAGCCGTTCGATAATTTCCTTGAGGATCGGTGTCGCAATCTGGCTTTGTTGTCCAGTTAGTTGATCGGCGAGGCCCGTGAACCACGCAAGCGCATCCTTAACGCTGCGCCGCGTCGAAATGCTGATATCCTCACCCGCAATTTTGACTGACCGCGCCTCGGGCTTCAATCGCGCGCCGCCACAGGTTTCGCACGGTGCCGATGATTGATATTTGGCCAGCTCCTCACGCATCCACGCGCTTTCGGTTTGCAGCAAGCGGCGGTTGAGATTGCCAATGACGCCTTGGAACTGCTTCTGCACGTCATATGTTTTGCGCCCTTCGGTGAAGGTCAGGCGAATGATCTCGCGGCTGCCGTTGAGCAAGATATCGCGGGTGTCCGCGCTCAGTTCGCTCCACGGCGTATCAAGGCTGAACGAAAAATGCCGCGCGACGCTCGCCAGCACTTGCATATAATAGGGGCTGGGCGGGTTTGACTTGGCCCACGGCACAATCGCCCCCTTTTTGAGGCTCAGACTTTCGTTGGGCACCACCAATTCCGGATCGAAATAAAGCTTCTCGCCAAGCCCATCGCACGCGGGGCACGCCCCCTGCGGTGCGTTGAAACTGAACAGCCTTGGCTCGATTTCTGCAATGGTGAAGCCCGATACCGGGCACGCGAATTTTTCGGAGAATGTGATGCGGCCGGGCGGGGCGTTGTCGCCCTTTAGCCCCTCCCCTTTTGGGGAGGGGTTGGGGTGGGGCGTGTCCGGTAGCACCACCGTCGGGACATTCCCCTCCCCTAAAGGGGAAGGGAAAATTACGTCAGCTGGATCCGCAAAGGCCAACCCATCGGCCAGCTTCAACGCCTGTTCAAACGAATCGGCCAGCCGCGCTTGTATCCCTTCGCGCACGACGATGCGGTCAACGACAACTTCAAGGTCATGCTTATACTTCTTGTCGAGCACAGGTGCGTCTTCAATATCGTAAAACACGCCGTCGATCCGCACCCGCGTGAAGCCGGCCTTTTGCCATTCGGCAAGCTCCTTGCGATATTCGCCCTTGCGACCGCGCACGACCGGGGCGAGCAGGAACAGCCTTGTGCCCTCGGGCAGCGCCATGATCCGATCAACCATCTGGCTAACCGTTTGCGCGCTGATCGGTAAGCCCGTGGCGGGCGAATAAGGCACCCCGACGCGCGCCCACAGCAGCCGCATATAATCGTAAATCTCAGTCACCGTCGCGACAGTCGAGCGGGGATTGCGGCTCGTCGTTTTCTGCTCGATGCTGATGGCGGGGCTGAGGCCATCGATATGATCGACGTCGGGCTTTTGCATCATCTCAAGAAACTGCCGCGCATAAGCGCTCAGACTTTCGACATAGCGCCGCTGCCCCTCGGCATAGATGGTATCGAACGCCAGACTCGATTTCCCCGACCCCGATAGCCCAGTGATCACGGTGAGCGTGTCACGCGGAATATCAACGTCAACGCCCTTAAGATTATGTTCGCGCGCACCGCGTACTTTTATGTGAGTCAGCATCGGCATGCTGTTCCAGACATGTTCGGATTCGGCAAGGGGGAATTAGAGCGCCCTTTTGGATATGGTGCAGTTCAGCGATTCTGGTTCGATTGGTTGGTCGGATTTTGTAGCGAGGCTGAAGCGCCCATCGAAATTCTTACGGATACGAAAGCCGAGATCCACCATGCTTCAGCGAATGGAAAAGATTTGGGGGAGGGCGACAAGCGGGTTTAAGATGAAATATCCTAAAAGCAGCCGTTCACGCTGACGCACTCAGATCATTTCGATGTTACTGGAAATATCGTTGACAAGGACTTTCGCGCCACCTATTTCGATTATTATCGAAATGTGAGTCGCCATCATGACCGAAATGATCAATGCTGAAAAAGTCATCGAGGCTCTGGGTGCCCTGGCGCACGAACACCGCCTGGCGCTGTTTCGCTTGTTGGTTCAGGCAGGTGCGAAAGGCATGTCAGCAGGCACGATAGCTGAGGCGCTGACATTGCCCAATTCGTCGCTGTCGTTCCACCTCGCGCATTTGACGCGGTCTGGCCTGATCCAGCAAGCGCGGCAAAGCCGCTCGTTGATTTACACGGCAGACTATGCGGCGATGAACGGCCTTGTCGGCTATCTCATGGAAAATTGCTGCGGCGGTGCGATTTGTGCCCCTGATGCTGCTTGTGAACCCGGCGACACCATAGCCTTTGGCAAAACCCTTGAAAGGAATGAAGCATGAAAAGAATGCACCTCCACGTTGGCGTGGAAAATATCGATACGTCTGTCGCCTTCTACTCCACGCTTTTCGCTGCCGAGCCGACCGTCCTGAAATCCGACTACGCCAAATGGATGCTTGAAGACCCGCGGATTAACTTTGCCATTTCATCGACCGACCATACGGCTATCGGCATCGAGCATATCGGTCTGCAAGTTGAAACCTCCGAGGAATTGGCAGAAGTTCATACCCGTCTCAAATCAGCGGGGCGTCCTGTTCTGGAGGAGGGCGCAACCAATTGCTGCTATGCCAAATCCGAAAAAAACTGGATCACCGATCCAGACGGCGTCATCTGGGAAACTTTTTTGACCAATGGCGAAACGACGGTCTATGGCGATAAGCCGGTCGAAGAACTTGCCATCACCAAGCTGGCTGGAATGAAGGGCGCAAAAGCGGCCAATGCAGCACCATCGGCCTGCTGCGTGCCCGATATCCAATAGGTGATATGATGGGAGGCCGACTTTACACCATATTGATCCTGTGCACGGGAAATTCCGCCCGTTCGATATTGGGCGAAGCGATCCTTACTCAGAAATGTGCCGGGCGCATCACCGCCTATAGCGCGGGCAGCAAACCCAAAGGCGTCCCGCATCCCGGTGCCCTGAGGTTGCTTTCCCGGAAAGGGATTGATCCAAGCCCGTTTCGCTCGAAAAGCTGGGATGAATTTAGCGGCCCTGCTGCACCGGCCATCGACCTAGCAGTCACTGTCTGCGGCAATGCGGCGGGTGAGACCTGTCCGATCTTTTTGGGCGCGCCGCTGAAAGCACATTGGGGTTTGCCCGATCCCGCCGATGTTGAGGGAGACGAGACGACAGTTGATGGTGCGTTCGAGGAGACCTGGCGCTTGCTCGATATGCGCGTATCGGCATTGCTCGCTTTGCCGTTTGAGATGATGGACCGAGAGGCGTTGAAGGCCGCACTCGCTGATATCGGCGCAATGGAGGGTGCGGCATGAGGCGCGCGGTTGCCGCCGAAGGGATCGGCTCCTTCTTTCTGTTCGCAACCGTTATTGGATCGGGCATCATGGCGGAGAATTTGGCGGGCGGGAATGTCGCGGTCGCCTTGCTTGGCAACACGGCGGCGACGGCGGCGATGCTGTTCGTTTTGATTACAATGTTGGGACCGGTTTCGGGCGCGCATTTCAATCCGGCGGTTAGCCTCGTCATGGCGACGCGAGGCGAACTGGCTTGGCGCAAAGTTTTGCCTTACATCCTTGTCCAGATCGGCTTTGGCATCCTCGGCGCATGGGCGGCGCATCTTATGTTTGACCTGCCGGTCCTGCAAATGTCAGCAAAGGCGCGAACCGGCATCGCGCAATGGACCAGCGAGGCCATCGCCACTTTCGGCCTGATCTTCACCATTATTGGCACTGCCCGCCACCGGCCCCAATCGATTCCAGCGAGCGTCGCGCTCTACATCACCGCCGCCTACTGGTTCACATCGTCAACCAGTTTTGCCAATCCGGCGATCACAATTGCGCGAAGTCTCACCAACAGCTTTTCCGGGATCGCGCCCGCCGATGTGCAGATGTTCATCGTTGCACAATTGACAGGTGCAATAGCTGCAAGCTTTTGTGGGCGAATGATCTTCGCAGAAGACGATGTTCCTAACGACGGCTTTTAATGTTGCGAATTGGGGGCAAGATGTCCGAATTCTTGTCGATACCCCCAAAACGACCACCCTCACACTGCTACCCGCTCAATCACCCCCGGCACCACTCGCCGCACACGCTCAAGCCAAGCTAAAC
>JBJXDU010000018.1:0-45448 GCA_046153565.1 Sphingomonadaceae bacterium | reverse complement strand
GACCGAAAACTTGTCGATCTTTGTCATATGCCTGATTAGTATGACTTCAAATCTGCCCGTTCTCCACGAGTTTCCCCAACAGGGCGTTGACCCGCGTTTGCCACCCCGGGCCGCTGCCACGCAGTTGCTCCACAATTTTGGCATCGAGCCGGATTTTCACCTCAACCTTCGGGCTCTCCAATTTAGGTCGCCCGCGACGTGATGGCTTCATTCCGGCCAAAAAGACTGCATCCAGTGGCGGATTTTCATCGTGAATTTTTGGATTAAATTTGTCCATAATAATGCCTTGCTTCATGTTTCTCTGCCGGGCGCAGGCTTATGATACGAACGGTTTCTTCATCGGAGCCCTCGGTGAACGCCAACACGCAAAGGCGAGAATCTATGAGCCCGATGGCCACGAATCGTATTTCTCCATAGTCAAACCGGTCGTCTTCGCGCTCAAGCGCCGTGTCCCAGTCGAAATTCGCGGCGGCATCAAGCGACATGCCATGTTTCGCACGGTTAATGTCATCCTTGGCCGGATCGAACTCGATTTTCACGGATTTTATGTGCACCCATTTAATCGAAAAGTCAAGCTTGAACGGACGGCTGCTTGTGGCCTACGCGCGATGCCATTTAACCGACGGAAAACCGATCACCAGCAGCCACAACCCCTCACGCAGCCTTTGGCGCAGACTCCATCACGCTATCATCAACATGATCGGCAAATTGCGCGAAATTATCGATGAATTGGCGCACCAGACTTTGGGCAGTGGCGTCATAGGCGGCCTTATCGGCCCAAGTGCTGCGCGGATCGAGGATGGCGCTATCGACGCCGGCCACGGCCACGGGCACCATGAACCCGAAATTGGGGTCTTGGCGGAATTCGGCGTCATTGAGGCTGCCGTCGAGAGCTGCATTGAGCAAGGCGCGCGTTGCCTTGATCGGCATGCGGCTGCCCACGCCGTATTTGCCGCCGGTCCAGCCGGTATTGACCAGCCAACAGGTCACGCCGCCTTTGGCAATGCGCTCCTTGAGCAAATTGCCGTAGATTGACGGATGACGCGGCATGAAGGGCGCGCCAAAGCAGGTTGAGAAGGTCGCGCTTGGCTCAGTTACGCCAATTTCGGTGCCCGCCACGCGTGCGGTATAGCCCGAGAGGAAGTGGTACATCGCCTGATCAGGCGTCAAGCGCGAGATCGGGGGGAGAACGCCGTAAGCATCCGCCGTCAGCATGATGATATTCGTCGGCACCGGCCCCATATTAGCTTCCGACGCATTGGGAATGAAATCAATCGGATAAGAGCCGCGGCTATTTTCGGCGAGGCTGTTATCATTGAAATCAAGCTGACGCGTGACGGGATCGATCACAACATTTTCCAGCACAGTGCCGAAGCGCTTGGTCGTCGCGAAGATTTCGGGCTCGGCTTCGGGCGAGAGGTTGATCATTTTGGCATAACAGCCGCCCTCAAAATTGAACACCGCCGTATCTGACCAGCCATGTTCATCATCGCCAATCAAAGTGCGGCTAGCATCGGCCGAAAGCGTGGTTTTGCCTGTGCCCGAAAGGCCGAAGAAGACTGCCGTATCGCCCTTTGGCCCGATATTGGCCGAACAATGCATCGGCATAATGCCTTCGACGGGCAATTTGTAATTGAGAATGCCGAACACTGACTTCTTCATCTCACCCGCATAGGCCGTGCCGCCGATCAGGATCAATTTCTCGCTGAAATTGACTGCAATCACTGTCTCACTGCGACAGCCATGGCGCGCGGGATCGGCGCGGAAGCTTGGCAAATCGATGATGGTATATTCAGGCACGAAGTTTGCCAGATCATCGTCAGTCGGGCGCACAAGCAGAGTGCGAATGAACAGGCTATGCCACGCAAATTCAGTGATCACACGCACGCCGACACGGTGTTCGGGCTGCGAACCGCCAAACAAATCTTGTGCGAAGAGCGTTTCCTTGGCACCGAGTGCAGTCAGGAAATCGCTCTTGAGCGCGCCGAATTGCTCAGGCGTCATGGCGCGGTTGGTATCTCCCCACCAGATTGTCGAATCAGTCTCCGCATCGCGGACGAAGAATTTGTCTTTGGCCGAACGCCCCGTATGCGCGCCGGTTGCCACAACGAGCGGACCTTCGGCAGCGAGAACGCCCTCACCACGCCGCACCGCTTCTTCAACCAGCGGGGCGGTCTGCAAATTCCAATGAACCGTGGCGTTGGTCGTAAACCCTTGTTGTGCCAACGAAAAATGAGGTGCCGATGAGGCCACGCTTGCTCTCCAATGCCGCTTAAATAGTGGCTGTTGCCATTAAGACTCTTGTCCGTGACAAGGCGCATAAGCGTGAAAATATAAAAGTTCAATTACTTCGACAACTGACAACGCTATCATAATGAGCGTGTCGCGGCGCGTGGCGATGCTTGCTGATAGGCCTGTCTCGCGCTACGCACACGGGAAATCACAAGAGGATAATCGCACCATGGCCGCGGTAATCGCGCTGGTTGATGATGATCGAAACATTCTGACGTCGATCTCAATTGCGCTACAAGCTGAAGGATTTACCACACGGCTCTATGCCGATGGCGTCAGTGCGCTCAAGGCACTGGCCGAAAATCCTGCCGATGTTGGTGTGTTTGACGTGAAGATGCCGCGGATGGACGGCTATGAATTGCTGCGGCAATTGCGCATGCAATCGGCAATGCCCGTCATCTTCCTGACGTCGAAAGATGATGAAGAAGATGAAGCACTCGGTCTGTCGCTGGGAGCGGATGATTATATAACCAAGCCCTTTTCGCAGCGGCTACTGATTGCACGGATTCGCGCTTTGTTGCGCCGTATCGATCTTGAGCGCAACGATCCCGGTGCCACCGACCAAGGTAGCGATACATCGATTGTGCGCGGACGCCTCGAAATGGATACGGCGCGCCACCGCGTCCGCTGGGATGGCAAGATCGTCGCGCTCACCGTTACTGAATTCATGATCCTCGAAACGCTTGCCATTCGGCCTGACGTTGTCAAAAGCCGCAATCAACTTATGGATGCCGCCTATCAGGATGACGTCTATGTCGATGATCGGACAATCGACAGCCATATCAAGCGGTTGCGCCGCAAATTCCGGCAGGTTGATCCAACATTCGATGCTATCGATACGCTCTATGGCGCTGGTTACCGCTTTGCCGCCACGTGAACCTGCTGACCTCGCATTGCGCTGGTCAGGCCGGGTTTCGCTGACGCCGCGGATTTTGGCAGTCAACATTGTGGCGCTTGCCTTGCTCGCCGGCAGTCTTTTTTATCTTGATGGCTATCGCAGCCGGTTGATTGAGGAGCGGATTGAGCGCGCCACGCGCGAGACGCAGTTAGTCGCAGCGGCAGTGGCGGTAGCGCCACCTGCGGAACGAGCGCAAATAGTCCGCGAATTTGGCCGGTTAACGGACGCGCGCTTGCGTTTATTTGATGCGCGCGGTCGGATCTTGACTGACAGCTGGTCACCCGCGCAGCGCGCCTTTGATTTGCGCGATCCCGATTATCCGCTGTGGCAGCAAGTGGCGGCGCGCTGGCTTGATATCGGGATTGATTTCATCGTCGGGGCGGTTGTGCCTAAGTCATTTGATACATTCCGCGCGACTGAACGGCTTTCGCCTGGAGAGACCTCGCTGGCGCTTGCAAGTGACCGCACCCATGTGATCAGCGCGGCGGCGCGCCTTCCGGGGCGTGACGGTGGCAAAGTCGTATCTGACCGCAATGCGCGCGACATCCGTAAGATTATCCGTGCAGAACGCGCGCGTCTTGGCCTTGCGGTCGGCGTCGCCGCCGCTTTTTCCGTATTCCTGTCCTTATTCCTCGCGAGGACCATTGTGCGGCCCCTCCGCAAACTGGCGCGCGCGGCGGTGCGGGTGCGCCTTGGCCGGTCGCGTGATGTTGTCATCCCCTTGCTGCCCACCCGGCGGGACGAAATCGGCATGCTAGCGCGCGCGATCCACGATATGAGCAACGCACTCCGCCAACGGATTGATGCGACCGAAGCCTTTGCCGCCGATGTGGCCCATGAGTTGAAGAACCCGCTCGCATCGCTGGGCTCGGCTGTCGACAGCTTGCGCATGGTGAATGACCCCGCGCTGCAAAGTGAATTGCTGGATATTATTCGCGATGATGTTCGGCGGCTCGACCGGTTGATCAGCGATATCTCGCACCTGTCACGCATTGATGCCAAATTGTCGCGCACGCGGTTTGAACGCGTCAACCTTGGTGATTTGATTGAGACAATCATTGACGAACGCGCCTCGCGCAGTGGCGAAACGGCAACGGAGATTGCGTTCACAAAGCCAGTCGGTGCGCCCGCAATGATCCGGGGTGACGCAGGCCAGCTCGCGCGCGTCCTCGAAAATATCCTCGATAATGCTCAGTCATTCTCGCCGCCCGGGGCACCAATTGAAGTCAGCCTGACAAACCGATCTGATGAAGTGTGGCTGACAATTGACGATCATGGGCCAGGCGTAGCCGAGCATTTGCGCGACGCCATTTTCGAACGATTTCACAGCGACCGCCCCGAAGGCGAAGCCTTTGGTCAACATAGCGGCCTTGGCCTCGCCATCGCGCGGACGGTTGTGTTGGCGCACGGCGGGTCAATCGCGGCGACCGCCAACCCCAATCACGCTCAAGGCGCGCGCTTCGTTATTCGCCTTGCCGCCGACACTGGCATGTGACGTCATGGCGGACATTATCGAGCACCGCCTTCATGCCACATGTGTCGCGATTGGCGACCAGGCAATTCTTATTCGTGGCCAGTCGGGCAGCGGAAAATCTGACCTTGCGCTGCGCCTGATTGACCGGGGCGCGGTGCTCGTTAGCGACGATTATACCGCCATCCGTATCAAAAATGGCGTTCTCGTCGCAGCGGCCCCTGCCACGATTAAGGGCAAATTTGAGGTGTACGGCCTTGGCATCATTGAATGTGCCACGCGCGACAATGTGCCGCTTGCGATGCTGATCGACGTTGACCAGCCGGTAGAGCGCATGCCGCAAGACGGACAAGTCACCATGATTCTGGGTATCGCGCTTCCCCGCTTCGCTATATTACCGTTCGAGGCGTCGGCACCGATCAAGGTGGAACGCGCGCTCGCCAGCATAGGCGGAATATGAGGTTGGTGAGATGACAAGCGGCCCACGGCCCAATCGTATCCTGCTCGTTACGGGCATGTCTGGTGCAGGCAAATCAACTGCGCTGAGAACGCTTGAGGATATTGGCTGGGAAGTTGTTGATAATCTTCCGTTCAGTCTGCTCGAACGGTTGCTTGGCACGCAGCAGTCGGCAGGGGCATCGGCATCGCGACCGCTGGCTGTTGGCATCGATAGCCGGACCCGCGGCTTTGTCGCGCAATCTATCGTCAATCGAATCAAGCGGATGCGCGATGATCACGGCGAGAATATCGCCACACTCTTCCTCGATTGCACAGGCGCCGAACTCGAACGACGTTATTCCGAAACGCGCCGTCGCCACCCGCTGGCCCCGGATCGTGCAGCGAGCGACGGCATCGCGCGCGAACGTGAACTAATCGCGCCCCTGCGCCGCTGGGCCGATCATGTTATCGATACAACTAACAGCACTAGCAATGATTTACGACTTGAACTTCGCAACCGGTTTGAAGTTGATTCGAGTGGCGAGCCGGTGCTGTCGGTCATGTCCTTCGGCTTTGCGCGGGGGCTTCCGCGCAATGCCGATCTGGTTTTTGACATGCGATTCCTGCGCAATCCGCACTGGGATACAGCACTACGTCCGCTATCAGGGCTTGACGCCGCAGTTGCCGATTATATTCGCGCCGACCCCGCTTATGAGGAGGCCACCACGCGGATCGAGGAACTGCTGCTGGCGCTGTTACCGCGTTACCGTGCCGAAGGAAAAGCCTATGTAACGGTAGCCTTTGGGTGCACCGGGGGGCAGCACCGATCGGTTCATATTTGCGACCGCGTATCTGGACGGTTGCGTAAAGCGGGATTTTCGCCCACTGTGGTGCACCGCGATGTGGGGCGTGCGGTAGACCATGCAACCGAAAGCGGTGATGCGGGTCTGGCAAAGATACATAAGCAGGGCGAGCAAGAATGATTGGTTTGGTGTTGGTAACGCATGGCCGGCTTGCGGTCGAGTTTATCACGGCTATGGAACATGTGGTCGGCGCGCAAGACTCGATTGTCGCGATTTGCATAGGGCCCGAAGATGATATGGAAATGCGGCGCGCGGAAATTGCGGCCGCCATCGCCAGCGTTGATCAAGGCCGGGGCGTCATCATCCTCACTGATCTTTTTGGCGGAACACCCTCAAATCTGGCTATATCGCTCATGGAAACGGGCCGGGTTGAAGTGATTGCGGGTATCAACCTGCCGATGCTCATTCGCCTGGAAGGCGCGCGGCGTACCCTGTCCGTGGTGGCGGCCGTGGCGGCGGCGCGGGAAGCAGGTCGCAAATATATTTCGGTCGCTTCCGAAGTGCTTGGTGAACAGGCGGCATGAGTTTGATCTCAAAATCGGTTCTGATCACAAATCGGCGCGGGCTGCATGCGCGGGCAAGCGCAAAATTCGTGACCATGGCGAGCGGCCTTGGGATCATCATTGATGTCGAAAAGGATGGCAGCAAGGTTGTTGGCACCTCGATCATGGGGTTGATGATGCTCGGCGCGGCGATGGGGGATACAATTACGATCAGCGCGCAGGGCGAAGGGGCTGGCGCAGCGGTCGAGTCGCTTGTCAGCCTGGTGGAAGCCAAATTCCACGAATCGGAATAGACGTTGCCGCGCGACATCACGGGCTTTTCAAATCCGATCGTCAAACGCGTGCGCGCGCTACGCGACAAGAAGCACCGCAAGGCTGAAGGCGCGTTTCTCGCTGAAGGGCTGCGGATCCTGACCGAAGCCATGGACGCCGGGGCGCTACCGCATATGATCTGGCACGCAGCGGAAAGTGCCGACCACCCCCTCGTCAAGCGATTGACACAGGCCACTGAAGCGGCGGGCGGCGAGGTCTTTGTGACGAGTGCCGAGATATTGGCCAAATTATCAGGTAAAGATAATCCTCAGGCTGTGCTTGGGGTTTACCCTGACCGATTAACACCACTTGCCAAGATTGATCGAGCAACGGCACCCATCTGGATTGTCGCGGAGAGGCTGCGCGATCCGGGCAATTTGGGAACGATCCTGCGCACCGGTGATGCGGTGGGGGCTGGCGGATTGATCTTGATCGATGACTGTACCGATCCCTTTTCGGTTGAAGCCGTCCGTGCGAGCATGGGCGCGGTTTTCACTCAGATTATCGCCGCCGCGCGGTGGGAAGATTTCATTATCTGGTTGCGCAGCGGCGAAGGGCAATTGGTCGGTACGAGCCTGAACACCGATACTGACTATCAAAGCCCGTGCTATGCCACCCCGAGCTTTCTGTTAGTCGGCAACGAGTCGCAGGGATTGCCTGCTGATTATGAAACACAGTGCGATTTGCTCGTCAAAATGCCGATGATGGGAAAGGCTGACAGCCTAAATGCCGCCATGGCGACGGCGGTGATGGCTTATGAGATGCTCAATCAGCGGCGCGCTGGCCAGAATTAGGCAAAATCGATTTCGCTTGCCGGCATGACGGCGGCGAACGAACCGGAAAGAGTTTGATTATGATGCGCGATAATCTGGGCGGCGCTCAGTGACGGCGTGTCGAATGTCGTATGGCAATCACCGACCAATGTGAGGGCAAAGCCGCGCTCTGCGGCCGCGCGCACGAACGTATCAACGCAATATTGGCTTTGCATTCCGCACACGATTAGCGTTTCGAAGCATCTGTTCATGAGCTGGGCTTCAAGAGTGGTGCCGTGGAACGCATTGCACCTTGTCTTCACCGTCACCGATTCGCCTGGTAAGGGGGTCAAGTCGGCATGAAAGCGAAATCCGGGGCCATCCCCAGCCAATGGATGATCGGCACCGCCATCGTGCTGCACAAAGAAAATGGGGGCTTGCGCCGCGCGCGCTTTATCGAGCAACGACCGAATGCGGCGCACCGTTTCGACACCATCATGCGGCGGCATGTCGGGTAGGCTAAACATCCCTTGCTGCACGTCGATAATGACAAGCGCAGCCCTCATTCACTTCCCCTAACCGCACTCAGCAGTGGGATAGGCGCAGGAGGTTCTCCGTAGCGGGCCAGCGCTTCAATCTCGGGAATATCCTCAATCTCACGCGCGCCCGTTTCGATGTTGAGTTCCTTGAACTTCTTGCCTGTGCTCAACACGTTACGTTCAAAGCTGCCCACAAATTTGTTATAATTATTGACCGCACTTGAAAGTCCCGAGCCCATCACTTTCAAATGGCCTGCCGCAACCGCAAGCCGGTCATATAATTCCTTGCCCAGCTCGCCAATCTGCCGCGCTTCGGTGGCTAGATGCTCTTGACGCCAAACCGCTGATACCGTTCGCGCAATGGCTATCAAATTGGTCGGCGTCGCCAGCAAGACGCGCTTTTCGAACGCATAATCCCACAATAAGGGGTCATGCTCTAACGCCGCGGTTAAAAAATGTTCGCCAGGTACAAACATAATCACATAATCGGGTGCTGACTCAAACTGGCTCCAATAGGCTTTCGCCGAGAGCATGTTAACGTGCGTACGCATCGAGTTCGCATGCGCTGATAACCCTGCCAGTCGCTCAGTCTCATCAACCGCACCAAAGGCATCCTGATAGGCATTGAGCGAAACTTTCGCATCAATCACCAATGCCCGCCCGCCCGGAACGCGAATGATGGCGTCAGGTCGCAACCGCCCTTCGCTGCCCTCTACATTCACCTCAGTCTGAAAATCGGCATGTTCGGAAAGCCCGCAGCTCTCAAGCACGTTGCGCAATTGCTGCTCGCCCCAGCGACCGCGCGCTTTGGGGGCGTTGCGGAGCGCGTTGACGAGTTTGGCGGCTTCGCTCGAAACGCGCTCGGTGCCGCTGCGCATCGCTTCAATCTGACCGGCAAGCAGCCCAAAAGCATCGCGCCGTTCAGCCTCGACCTTGCTGACTGTATCTTCATAACGTTGCAACCGTTCGTGAACCGGGGCCAGCAATGCTTTGAGGCCCTGCCCGCTCGTCTCTTCGGATTGTTTCAACCGGGCTTCGGCGCGGTCGAGAAACGCCGCCTGTGCGTCGTTCAAAATCTTGCCGCCAATTTCACTAAATTGCGCCGATAACGCCGCTTTGGCATCACGCAATTCAGCGATCCGCTCTTCAAATGCTTGTTCGCGCGCTTGGCGTTCAGCACTGAGCCCCGCAACGCTCAGATGAGCGATATCGCGTTCACGCACGGCCCCTTCAAGATCGATGATCGCTTTTTTGAAGTTGGCAAAGTGCAAGTCGCGCTCAACTTTGAACGCCGATGCGCCGCGCGCGCCAAAGAGCCACCCGATCAGGCCCCCAAGGGCGAGCCCTAAAAGGCTCAAAATGATGATTCGCACATCCATGAACAGAACATAGACCGAACAAATGCCTGTAGGAAAGCAAAAAATTTACGCGGCGAGTTTGCGCGCTTTTGCTAGTTTCTTGAGGAGCATATCGCGCTTCAGTTTCGACAAATGATCGATGAAGAGGATGCCTTCAAGGTGATCCATCTCGTGCTGAAGGCAAGTCGCGAGCATCCCTTCGATTCGTTCGTCGTGCGGCGCGCCCTGTTCGTCAAGCCAGGTCGCGCGAATCGAATCGGGGCGCTCGACATCTGCATATTGATCAGGAACCGACAGGCAGCCTTCATTATAGACCGTAAGATCATCCGATTGATCACTGATCACCGGATTGATGAACACACGCGGGCGATTGACCACCGGCCCATCTTCGCTTTCGCGTTCCTGCAAGTCGATGACAAGGATTCGCTTGGGTACGCCGACTTGGATAGCGGCGAGACCGATACCGGGTGCAGCATACATCGTCTCAAACATATCAGCGATGAGCGCCCGCACGCCATCATCAACCGTTTCGACGGGTTCGGAAATGACGCGCAATCGAGCGTCGGGGGCTTCGATGATTGGTAAAATAGCCATAGTTGCGAGGTAAGAATTGATCAGGCACTGGTCAAGAGCGACAAGGCAACCTCACACCACCGGTCGCCGGGCGCGCATCGCTTGGGCAAGCGTGCCATCATCGAGATAATCGAGTTCACCCCCAACGGGCAAACCGTGCGCCAATTGTGTCAGCCGAACCGGCATCGATTCGATGCGGTCGGCGATATAATGCGCGGTCGTCTGGCCATCGAGCGTGGCGTTCATGGCGAGGATCACCTCATCAATGCCACCCGCCGCAATGCGACCGACAAGCGCATCGATGCTCAAATCTTCGGGGCGCACCCCCGCAAGTGCCGACAACCGACCACCCAGGACATGGAATTTTCCGGGAAACAAGCGCGATCGCTCAAGCGCCCACAGGTCGGCAACATCTTCAACCACGCAGAGCATGCGCGAATCGCGCCGCTGATCTGCGCAAATCGCGCACGGGTTTACCGTGTCGACATTTCCGCATGTATCGCATGTCGCCAGCGTGGCACTAACCTGCTCAAGCGCGCGTAGCAGCGGAACAAGCGCAGTTTCGCGCTTTTTGAGCAAATAGAGCACCGCGCGTCGCGCCGAACGCGGGCCTAATCCCGGTATTTTAGCGAGGGCGTGCGCGAGCATTTCAATTTCAGGACTTGCCATCCCTGCGTGATAAGGGCTTGCGCTTGCGTCTGCCAAGCTATTGAGAGGCGCGATGCGCGTTATTTTTATGGGAACCCCCGATTTCGCTGTGCCAAGCCTGCGCGCGCTCGTGTCAGCAGGGCATGACGTGTGCGCCGTCTATAGCCAACCACCGCGCCGCGCGGGCCGTGGCAAATTGGTAACCCCCTCCCCCGTTCACCAGCTCGCGGAGACGCTGGAGATTGACGTCAAGACGCCGATCAGCTTGCGCACTGAAGATGTACAGGCCGAATTTGCGGCTTTGGGTGCCGATATAGCAGTGGTTGCCGCTTACGGTCTTATTCTGCCCCCGGCGATCCTGCGCGCTCCTCGGATCGGCTGTATTAACGTCCACGGATCAATCTTGCCGCGCTGGCGCGGGGCTGCGCCGGTTCAGCGGGCGATATTAGCGGGCGACGCAGACACGGGTGTGACGATCATGGATATGGACGTCGGGCTTGATACCGGCGCGATGCGCGCGATCCACCATATTGCGATTGACCGCAAGACGGCGGGTGAATTGACGGCGGAGATTGCCGAAACCGGCGCTGCCTTGCTGGTGCAGGTTCTAAGCGAACCCGAAGCCTATGCGCCAATCGCGCAACCAAGTACCGGGATCACTTATGCGGCCAAAATCGACAAGAGCGAGGCCAAGCTCGATTTCCTGATCAGCGCCCCCCAGGTTGAGCGCCAAATCCGCGCCTTTGCGCCGGTGCCCGGTGCGTTTTTCGAATATCAGGGCGAAAGGTTCCGCATTCTTGCCGCCGACGTGCTGATGACGCCCGCCGCCATTCCCGGCACGATCATCGATGAACAATTGACAATTGCCTGCAACCCCGGGGCAATTCGACCAACGTTCATTCAGCGCGCGGGAAAATCGGCGATGACGCCTGCCGAGCTGTTGCGCGGGTTCATTATGCCCGTGGGGACGCGGCTCGAATGACGCGCTTTCGCTTGATTGTCGAATTTGATGGCGGCCCCTTCATGGGTTGGCAGCGGCAGGGACATGGCCCGAGCGTTCAACAGGCAATTGAGGAAGCACTCTTTACCATGACGGGTGAAACCGCTGCCGTCCACGGTGCGGGCCGCACTGACGCCGGCGTTCATGCCCGCGCGATGAGCGCGCATGTTGATATTGCGCGCGACATGACCGCCTTTCGGTTGAGCGAGGGACTGAATGCGTTGCTCCGCCCGCTTCCGGTTGCGATCCTTGACTGCACGACTGTCGCCGATGATTGGCACGCCCGGTTTAGCTGCACTGCACGCCGCTATCGATACCGGATCATCAACCGCCGCGCGCCGCTGACCGTCGATGCGGGAAAAGCGTGGCGCGTGGCATCGCCGCTTGACGCAGCGGCAATGCACGAGGCCGCGCAGGGGCTGGTTGGATTGCATGATTTTACAACCTTCCGCTCGGCGCATTGCCAATCGGCGAGTCCGGTCAAGACACTTGATCAGCTTAACGTATCGCGCGTCGGAGATGAGGTCATCGTCGACGCCAAAGCGCGGTCATTCCTCCATCACCAAGTGCGGTCGATGGTTGGTTGCCTTGTGCTAGTTGGCCACGGCAAATGGAGTGCATCCGATTTGCAGCGCGCACTAGATGCTAAAAACCGCGCCGCGCTGGGCTTTAACGCGCCGCCCGACGGGCTGTATTTCGTTGAGGCCCTCTACGCCTAACCAAATAAATGCCGCAAAGATTTATCGAGCATGACCAATTGCCAGAGCAATCGCCCATGGTCGGCAATCCCCGCCTTATGATCCCGCGCCAGCCCGGCAAGCCGATCGCGGTTGAGCCACCCTGTTTCAGACAGCGTTGACGTTTCAATCACGCGCATCGCATCCGCCGCCAGTGGCCCGCGGAACCAAGCGGTCACCGGTGTTACAAACCCCATTTTCTTGCGGTAGAGGATGTCACGCGGCAAATGGCCCTCCATCGCTTTTTTCATCAACCACTTCCCCTCCCCGCCGCACAAGCGCATTTCGGGTGGCAGGCTCGCCGCAAATTCAACGAGGCGGTGATCGAGCAAGGGTTCCCGCGCTTCAAGGCTAACCGCCATGCTCGCCCGGTCAACTTTGGTCAGAATATCGCCAGGTAACCAGATTTTGATATCGGCATATTGTGCCCGGTCGAGCCCATCGCGGGCGGGGGCATTGGTCATCACCGTGATATAGCGATCCTCAGCACGGTGGCCTTGCAGCGAGCGCGTGAAGCTATCGCTATAAATCGACTGGCGCATTTCTGGGGTCAAAACACCAACCGAGCGGGCATAGGCTTCGGCACCGTCGCGGGCGAGCGATTGGAAGGTCGATTTGGCGCGTAAATATTGCGGAGCCCAATCGGCTTTAGGATAAAGACGCCCAAGCGTGCCAAAGACTGGCTGTCGCAACCCCGCCGGGAGCATGGCGCGCACGCGTTCCTCGACGGCTTGAAAGCGGTAGCGCCGGTATCCGGCAAAGGCCTCATCAGCACCGTCGCCAGACAGCGCGACTGTGACGGTCTCCCGCGCCAGCTGGCAAACGCGGTAAGTGGGTAATGCCGATGCATCCGCAAAGGGTTCGTCAAACGCCCGCACCAGCGTGTCGATTGCGGCAAAATCATCCGACGCGACAATGCGCTTGCGATGGCGCGTCGCAAAGCGGGCCGCAATCTGATCGGCATAGACCGTTTCATCAAGCGCGGCATGATCAAACCCAATCGAACATGTCTCCACCGCCTGCGCGCTGCGTTCCGCCATCAAGGCAACTACGGCTGAGCTATCAACCCCGCCCGAGAGAAACGCTCCTAACGGCACATCGGCCACCATTCGCGACGTAACGGCGGTTCGTAACAGTTCACGCAATTGATGTTCAAGGTCAGCCTGCGATCCGGTCACGCGCTTGCTGAAATCAATATCCCACCACTGTGTCGGTGCGGGCATTGGCTTACCAAGCGCCAAATGGAGGTAATGGCCCGCAGGCAGCTTTTTGACGCCCGCCACTAGGCTGGCATCATCGGGCACATAGCCTAGCGCAAAATAATCCTCGATCGCAGTCACGTCTGGCGCGCGGCGCACCGCTGGATTGGCCAGCAATCCCTTAAGCTCCGACGCAAAGGCCACACTGCCATCGGGGAGCGACATATAGTGAAGCGGTTTCACGCCCATGCGATCGCGCGCGATCAGGAGTGTGCGGGTGTGCAAATCATGGATTGCGAAGGCAAACATGCCGTTCAACCGCCGCAAAACATCAACGCCCCATTGGCGATAGCCAAGCAGGATGACCTCAGTATCGCCAGCCGTCCGAAATTGGTGGCCGAGCGCCTTCAGATCAGCGCGGATATCGGCATAATTGTATATCTCACCATTAAAGCTGATCGTCACCGCACCGTCCGCGCTGCTCATCGGTTGCGGGCTGCCTGCAACATCGATGATCGACAGCCGCCGGTGGCCCAGACCAACGCCGGGTGCCGTCCAGACGTCTGAGCCATCCGGGCCACGGTGGGCCTGCGCGTCGGTCATTACGCGGATCCGGGCGGGATCAACCGGCTTTGGCGTTTCAAGGTGGAATAGACCGGCAATCCCGCACATTATTGCGGTGTCCCGCGCGCTTGTGCAACGATAGTGGCAGCAACAGTGTCAACCCGACCCATCGCCGTTATGAACGCATCAATCGCAGCGCGAGCGGGTGCTTTGGCGCTGTCTTCGGCTGATACAACGACCGCAACCCCCGATTGATCGCCACCAAGCAAGCGCCCCTTTAGCGTTTCAATTTTCACTTCACGCGCAGACCCCGTCACCTCACCGCCGATAACGTAAAAGATCGCGACTTCGCGGGCGGCGCCGTCAGTGCGAATCTTGACGGCGTTCCCGTTGGGAGGCGGTGTTGTGTCTTCGGTCCATGCCCAGTGGCTATCCGGATCAAAGGCTCCCTGGCCGTAACCAACCAGTTCGCGGTGATCGGCCTGCCAGGCATAAACGGCAACCGCAAGCTCGACGCGCTGCCCGGCAGCATTCTGATAAGCACTCAACATTTTATGATCGGCCCCGTCAAAGCGCGGCCACCAGGATACACTTTGCTTGATGGGCACTTGTTGCCAGCCTGCCACAATCGGCAGCGCGGTCTTGTTCGGCATAGCGATGCGCCCCGTCGCCGCAACGCTCGACTGCCATCCGACGGGAAGCAGAACAAGCGCGATAGTAGCCATCGCCGTTAGGAATGACGGCTTCGCTGCGACGGCTGCGCTTGCCGTGACATCCTCAATCCACAGATCATCAATCCGCCGGTCAAAAAAGCGCCAGCTCAGCGCCATCACGATCAACATGACCGCCCCAAAAAAGAACCAGCCATAAATGATATGGTCAACGCTGGACGCGAAATCGTTATTCTTGGTGATATGCGAAACGTAAATCGTGCCAAACGCGCGCAGCCCATTTGCGATGACCGGCGTCACCACCGCAAATACCATGAACCACACCCGCCTCGTCCAGCTTTTGAAGCAAACATTGGCGGCAAGCGCGCCATAAGCGACCATCGCGACGAGAAATTTAATCCCCGAACAAGCCTCTGCCACTTCAAACAAGCCCGTCGGGATTTTGATGAAGACACCGTCAATCGTCGCTGGCACCCCAAAGAGCGCGAGGAAGAGCATCGACAGCTTGGCCGTGATTGTCTGTAGCATCGGGACAAGCTCATCACCGAACGGAACCAGGAAAGAGAGATAGAAAAGCGGAAAGAGCAAGCCACGCGTCACAATCGGCCCCAGCAACGTCAATGTTGTTGCTTGGATCATCAGCACAAGCGCGACGTGCCTGAACAAAGCAACGCCTGCTGCTTCGCCAATCAACCAGACAAACGCCGCCAGCCCAACCACCGCAAGCCCGGGCGCATAGTGGCGCGGGGGCAACAACGCGACCTCACCCTTACGTTGCCAGATCAACCAGCCCGTGATCGGAATAATGAACAGGCAGTGGGTGAAGGTCGACGCATTCCACCAGATCATCGCCATATCCGCAGCGTCGCGGAAAAAGATCGCGATGATCGCGGATATAGTTAGCCCGAGCAGAATGAGATGGCGTTGCCACAGCGTGGTGAGTGTCATGTTGCGCCCATCCCTACAATAGCAGGCAAAGCGGCAAAACGAGCTTCCCAGCTGTAGCGCGCTTCAACACGGCGGCGCGCCGCCAGACCGATTGTCCGGCACCGCTCAGCTGATGCCAGCAGCGCGATGATCGCGCCGGCTTGGGCCTGCGCGCCATCAGCAACAATCAATTCCTGACCATCCTCAGCATCGATACCAAGGGCTGCGGCTGATGAGGCGACCACTGGCTTTGCCATCGCCATCGCTTCCAAAACCTTGTTCTGAATGCCGCGCGCGAGCGTCAAGGGTGCGACCACCACATCGGCAGCGGCAAGCCAGCTGCGCGTATCAGGCACTTCTCCTGTCACGATCACGCCTGGCAATTTCGCCAGCGCCTTGACCGCAGGGGTCGGCGCGCGCCCGACAATCGCGAAGCGCGCGCTTTTGTCATGGGCCACTATCGTTGGCATGACGTCGCGCGCAAATGCAGTCACTGCGTCGATGTTGGGGCGATAATCCATCTGCCCGGTAAATATGATCAGCGGCCCCTCGCTTTGCTCAATCGCGGGATAGGTGCGCAGGGGATCATAAGCCTCAAGGTCAATCCCATTTTCAAGCGACGCCACCCGGCTTTGATCGACACCCGTCTTCGACTGGAACAAGTGGGCCTCAGCCTCGCTGACAAACAGTGATAAAGTCGCGCGGTTCGCGACCGCGGTTTCAAAGGCGAGTAGCCGCTCCGCTTCCGATCGATTGGCGCGCGCGGCAAGGCCCGAATATTGATCGCCATAAGCGGCAAATTTCGCCGAATCCATGTCGACAAAGTCCATCACGAAACGGCGTTCGTCCAGCCACGTCGGAACAAACTGCGCCATTTGCCCGGAAAAAGCGAAAATTGTGCGGATCGGTCGCGTTGCGAGCAGCAAGTCAATATGCGCTTGCAACGCGCGATTGGCGAAAGCGAGCACCGAGGCGGGCTGCCCTGTCATCATCGCGCGCATCATGGCCCCGGTCTTTGACCACTGGCGTTGTTCGATATGCACTGTTGCCGCCACGCTCCGCAGAAATGCGACATGATCAAGGTCGCGTGGATCATCGCACAAGGCGGCGACGTGCACAGGAGCGATCTTGGCGAGCGATCGCAGCAAATGCCAAGATCTGATCTTGTCTCCGCGGTCCGGGGGATAGGGCGTGCGGTGGGCGAGAAACAATATCTCGCCGCTCATCCCAGCCCTCGTGCAATCAGGGGACCAATTCTATTCGCGGCCCATAGCGGCAGTTTCTGCCAAAGCTGCACTTGCAAACGGTAACGCGGATCAAGTGGATTGATCTCGCGCATCGCCTCGCCCGCCGCGACATGTTTGGCATAGGGCAATGGCACGCCGCTAAACCCCCAATTATGCTTGAAAGCTGCCGCCCCCGTTCCGGCCTTTGATCGACCAAAGTCAAATCGCGTGCATCCCTTTTGCCGGGCATGGCCCATCAGCGCGAAATACATGAGATCATTGGCGCGCCACGTTCGCGCGTCTGCCGTGCCGCCGCCCCAATAGGGCATAACGCTTCCGCCAAAATAGACACTGAGCACCGACGCAATCGCCTTGCCCTCATGCCGGACGGTTAGGATATCGGCATCATCGCCAAATTCCTCAAGCACGGCGGCAAACAGCGATTTGGGAAACACTGGCGTACCAAGGTTGCGCACCGATGTTGCGTAAACCGCATAATGCGCATCGCGGTCAGCTTGCGTTGATCCTACCTCAACCTGCAAATCAAACGCCAAACTCTTGCGCACTTCGGCGCGTTGTTTGCGTGGGATGGCCAGCAATTCAGCCTCGTCGTCAGTGGCGAGATCACGTACAAAGCCCACATAGGTCGTGTCATCATGATGCCAGCCCGACCCAAGCCCTGGCAAAGCACCGCCGCGCAGTTCAAGCGTCGGGCAGCTAAGCCGTGCCGCGAGGTCAACTGCCGCTTCGGTCAATTGCTGCGCCGCTCCGCTAGTTTCAGCAAGAATACCCCCGCCCACCGCAAACCCGCTCGACACCAAAGCGCGCCCGAAGAGCGGCGAATGAACCTCAGTCAGTGGCAGCACGCCCGCAATCATGCCCGCCCCGTCTTCGGCCAACAGATAGTGGCTTTTCTGACCACAGCCCTTCGCAACGGCGCGGCTCCACCCCGCCAGATGAAAAGGTGTGGCGCAAGGATGCGAACGCACAAAGGCATCGATCCGCTGTGCTTCGTCAGCCTGAGCAAGCGCAACGCATCGCACCGAAAAAGTGGGAGAGCCGAAGCCCATATTCACAGGACACCCTCCGCCCGCACCGCCCGAGCAACGGCATCAACGCGTCCCCATTCAAAATCACCCACTAAGCGGCGCAATTTGTCAGCCATCACTGACAGGTTGGTATAGTGACGAAGCTTTGATTTAAGCGGCGCACTGGCAATGCGCGGTTGACTGGGATCAATTTCCCAGGGGTGAAAATAGATGATCGCGGGTTTGGCATCACGATTGACTTGCCGCACCGCCCAGCGCGAAAATTGATAGGGCAATAAGCGGAAGAATCCGCCACCGCCCGCTGCCAGCGTTCGCCCGGCAAGCGTGGCGGTTGTCACGGGCAGTTCGATCAATTCCGCACCCGCGACGGGTTTGAACGCAAAGCGGGGCGCACCCTCCCAGCCGTAATGGTCGTGCTTGATGGGAGCAACGCTTGACGAATAGTCATAACCCGCGCGTGCCAATTCTTCATGTGCCCAGGGCGTGCGCTGATCAATTGAAAAGCTTGGTGCGCGGTATCCTGTGACCTTTTGTCCCGACGCGTCTTCAAGCGCGATCCGCGTGCGTGCGATATCATCCGCAAACTGAGCAGGCGTCAGCGTGAATACCCGCGCATGATCCCAACCATGGCTGGCAATCTCGTGGCCTTGGTCAACAATACGCCGGATCAGCGCAGGATGTCGCTGCGCCACCCAACCCAGCGTGAAAAAAGTGGCCTTGAGGTTGGTTTCGGCAAACAGTTCAAGCACAGCGTTGGTGTTTGTCTCAACGCGCCGATCAAGCCTCTCCCAATCCTTGCGGTCGATCACGGTTTCAAAGGCACCAACCTGGAACCAATCCTCAACGTCAACCGAGAGAGCGTTTCGTACCATGATGCGCGCCTTATCAGCGTTATCGCGCGGGCGCGCGCAAAATTTCTGGCCCCGCACGATTGATGTCGTCCTGTTCCACCCAATCGACTAACAAGCTAAGCACGCGGCGCAGCGCCAATCCTTGCTCTTCGCTTTGCGCCTCAAGCATCGCAACGCGTGCCGACAATTCAGCCATCGCAGACCCACTTGCAGGCGGGGTTGCGGGCGTGATGTCTTTTGCCTCGGCGGTTTCTTTGCCAAGGTCGGCGATAACCGCAGCGATCAAACGCGGATCGATGACAGGTGATTTCTCGATCGCCCCCATCAGCAAAATACGCGACATCAAATTGTTGATTTTGCGCGGCACGCCGCCGGTTTTTTCAAAAATCATCTGATAGGCCGCTGGCTCAAAGTGCGGGTTACCCTGCCAACCGACGAGTTTCATCCTGTGTTCGATATAGGGGCCGACTTCGTTTGGCTCCATCGATGTCAAATGATGCGTCGCGATGACACGTTGCCGCAACTGTTCAAGCTGCGCACTATCATTCAGCCTGTCGCGAAATTCGGGCTGCCCCAGCAGGAATATCTGGAGCATCGATTGTTCTTTGGCCTGAAAGTTTGACAGCATCCGCAATTCTTCAAGGCTCGAAATCGGCAGATTTTGGGCCTCATCAACGATCAGAAGCGTCCGCTGCCCGGTCCGCGCCCGGTCGATGATGAACTTTTCAATGCGGTCAAGCAGTTGACCTTTTTCAACATTTTCGGTCGCCAAGCCAAAACTTGCCGCAACCAGACGAAGCATGTCATCGCCTTCAATCTGGGTGGACACGATTTTCACGGCATTGACGCGCGCTGGATCGATATTCGCCATCAAATGGCCAACAAGTGTCGTTTTGCCTGCACCGATTTCGCCGGTCACGACAATGAAGCCCTCGCCTTGGGCAAGACCATAGCCCAAATAGGCCATCGCCTTGCGGTGAGTGGCGCTATCAAAGTAAAAGCGCGGATCAGGCGTCAGTTGGAACGGACGCCCGGTCAGGCCGTAATGGTCGTTATACATCGTCGTCTCCAGATTTCTCGCGCGCCTTAGAATTGATACCGTGCGCCAAGCAATGCTGATGCCGTCAAATCGCTTTCAAACCCTTCGACCTTGCTCGTGAACAGACCGATGGCAGCGGTTGCGCTCAAGCGACGACCAAAGGTGCGCTGGTAAGCCGCCGTTGCGCCGGTGCTAAGCACATTGGATGCATTTGCCACGCCAGGATCAAAGTAATTGGCATATACAGCACCGCTTACGTTTGAGCGATCATCGATTTGATAGCCAACTTGCCCTTGTGCAAACCAGCTTTCATCGCTGAGACCATCAACGGTGAAGCCAGTGCCCAGTCGCGGTGCGGCAAAGGTCCGTCGGTTATAGCCCGCGCCAATACCCGCATTCCACGGCCCGCGTCTGGTTGATACAAGTGCTGTTACACCGCGGCTGCGAAATACCGAGCTGTTGACGGCTTGCAGTACATTATTGAGGCAACCACCCGCACCGCCATCGCCGGCGCCAAAGGTGCAGCCACCAAATTGCGGAAGCAGCGGATTGCTTGATGTTGCAAAGCTCGTCGGCAATTGCGCGAGGCCGTTGGCAAATTGCTGACCAAATGTCTCAACATCGTCATAAACACTGACTTGGAATGCCGTTGATGAGCTTGGTTGATACGAGAATGATCCCGTATAGCTCAGGCCGCCAAAACGCTGACCGACGCGCGCTTCGAGCGTTGTCCGGCGGCTGGGCCTCCACAACACACCCGCATCCCAGTAAATACCGTCCTGATCATAGGAGAGCAAACGCGGTGATGCCGGATCAGTAATGAAGCGGCCACGATTGTCGGTCTGTGGTAGCCCCGCTGTATCAAGCAGCGGCGCCCGCTGGCTGGCCTGGATCTGTTCATAGCCAAGCCCACCAACTAGTGCGAGCGTCGGCGTAACCGGCACGACAACATCGCCGCGCACGCCTTTGGTTTCAAATCGCTGATCAAGTTGGCTCGCATCATCGCGCTGATATGCGCCTGAAACAGTCCAGCCAAAAGGCAAAACGCCCGATTCCATGCCAACACTGACGCTCGCCAGATGATTGAGCGAATCGTTGAATCGGTCGAGCGCTGGCTGACCCGCGGCAGGCACGAAATTGCCCGCCTCAGCTTTGGTATAGCCAATCCGATACGCGGCACCCACGTCAAGTGCGCCAATATTGGTTGTGAGCGTCGGCCCGGCATAGGCCGAATAGACCTGCGTTACATTGTCAACGTTACCTACCAGAATCGTGGGGGCGGCACCGCGAATATCGCTGCGCGCGCGCGTAGCAATAGCGCCTGCCTCAATCGACAGAGTCTTCGGAATGATCTGATAGGCACCGCGCGCCAGCCCAGTGTGGATATCACTATCACCAATATTATCGCCGTAACCAATGCGGCGTTCATAGCGGTAATTGACCTGGAATTCAGTGCGCGCATTTGACACGCTGGCGTCAACGCCAGCCGCGATGGTGCTGTACGTCACAACGTCGTTGCTGCCGCGAAGGTCAGCCGTCAACACCTGACCAACCTCAAGATAAGGCGACACATCGGTGCGCGCATGTGCCGGTGCTGCTATAGCGAGCGCCAGCGCCGATACAGCGACGAGCGAGGTGAAATGCTTAGTCATAGTCATTCTCCAAATCCGTAATAGGATCCAAATTTTCGGTTCGTTCCGGTAAATGTGACGGCGTTGAGCAAGAGTTGAACATGGGGGCAGGCATCAAGCAGCGTCAGCGCGTCACGCAATTCGCTCTCGGTTGTTTGATCTGCACGGACGACAAGAAGAACCTGACCCACATTCAGCGCGATTACCGACGCGGGTGATGCGGCGAGCGCGGGCGCTGAGTCGAACAGCACAACGCGGCGCGGATTGTTGGCGATCAAGCTGTTGATAATCACTGCCGTGCGATCCGATGCGAGCAGCTCATTATCATTGTTGGTCTGCGTTCCAGCAGGCAGCACCGACAATCTGGGCACGCTTGTGCGGATGATCAAATCTTCAACATTGAGCAACGGATCGGCAAGCGCATCCATCAGCCCGCGGCTACCCGGCAGCCCTAGCGTAGAGAGCACTTCAGGCTTTGCAACGTCAGCATCGACAAGCAAAACCTCAATGTCAGTCTCGGTCGACATCGACAATGCGAGGTTGACCGAACAGAAAGTCTTGCCTTCATTGGGCTGTGCTGAACAAATGAGGATCAGCTGCCCCTTATCAATCGCGTCGGTTTTGCGGCCACCAAAGGCTGATAACAGCAGCTGACGCTTAACCAGTCGGAATTCTTCCGATAAAGCCGATGGCGCCGCACCAGGGACGATGACCCCCGCCTCACGCAGCATATCAAGGTCGATCGGGACGATCGGGCCCGAGGGGGCGGCAGGCATAGCCCGCAGCGTTGGTGCTGCCGCCAGCGTAACCGGTGCGGCGGCTTGCACAGCGACTGCCTCAACAGCGGTTTCGCCGATAGGTTTCGCAAGCCCGGCTGCGCGCAGTGCCGCCTGAAAGTCATAGACTTCGGCTGCGCGCTCGATCAGCGATTCGCTTGGCGGCGTCGATTTTTGGTTCATTAGCATTTCCTCACGCCACCATGCCGCGCTGAATGAATTCAACGGTCAACAACAAGGCATAGACCCCAACCAGGGCAGCGGCGGCGCCCCCGAAATATTTGAGTCGCTGCATCCGCACGGCGCGCTGCACCGGGCCGACGACTTCTGAAACCGAGCCAATCACGGTCAGGCCGCTTGCTTTTTCAAGACGGCGCGGAGTCGTATAGGACGACTTGATCTGGGCGAGCGCAAAGGCGACTGCGCCACCAATGGCAAGGCCAGCCAACAGCACCATTGTCAACAGCAATGGCCGGTTAGGTGCCGTGGGCGAACGCGGCGACGTTGGCGGCTGAAGCACCTTAAACGTCAGCGAGTCGGTCTCAGTCCCTGCCGAAATCCTGATTTTCAGCTGCTCGCGATCCTGAAGCAATTTGTCATATTGCGCTTTAAGCACGTCATAGTCGCGGGTAAGCCGTTGTTGTTCGGCGGCTGCCGCTGGCTCATCGGCGATCTTTGCCTGAAATTGCTGCATTTCGGCCTGGAGCTGCGCCTTGCGACTGCCATAGGCCGATACCGCCGCCTGCTTTTCCGACAGTGACGCGCGCAGCGTAACATAGGTCGGGTTGGGCGTGCTGCTACCAGCCGAAAATTGAGGTCGCGCTTCGAGGCGCGCGGCTTCGCGAGCCGCCGCCAATTGCCCGCGCAGCCCAATCATATCTGGGTGACTGTCGGTCCAACCGCGCGAGCGCGCCTCGCTAATCTGCGCTTCAATCGCGCCGACACGCGCCGATGCACCGCCACCGCCGCCAATGAATTGGCCCGGCGTCGAGATAGTGGGCGGCGTTGCGGCCAATTGGGCAAGCAATCCATTTACGGCGCCTTGTGCTGCCGACAGATTCTGTTCGAGCTGGCTGAGTTCCAGACGAGCCGCGTCCATCCGCGAACTGGCTGATCCAAAACCGGGCAGCGAGCCGACATATTTCTGTTCGAAGGCAACACGCTTGGCCTCGGCCTCCTGCAATTGCTGTTCGCGTTCGGCCAGCTGCGTATCGAGGAACTGCATCGCTTTAGTGCCCTCGATGCGGTTGCCGCCAACATTACCTTCAACAAATAGGTCAAGCAGCTTTTGCACGATCAGTTTGGCCGCTTTTGCATTCTCCGCGTTCGATTTCCCGCCAGAGCCCGAAGACGCAGTGATCTCAAATGTATTGTCCTGAACATTGGCAATCTCGATCGAGCTGCGCAGGCCGTTAGCCTGATCAGCAATTTGACGCGCCGTTGCGCCGGGGGCGGACAGCCCTGCGCCGCGCACAACCTTTTCAAGATTGTCCGATGACGTCAGCGTACGCTGAATGGCGTCAACCGCGCGCTGCTGTTCGGTGGTGCTTTCATTATACGTACCGGGCAGTGCCGATTGCATCTGAACAAACACGCTTGCTTTGGATTCGTATTTGTTGGGAATACCGCTTACCGCCAACCAACCAAGGAGGGCCACCCCCCACGCTACGGCAAGCGCCAGCCACCGCCTGAGCCAGACGGTGTGAAGCGCAATCCGAACCTCTTCGTAAATATCATTCATGATCGTGGCTCAGCTTTCGGTTCAAAACACGGACTCAGGGATGATGATGACATCACCGGGCTCAAGACGAACATTAGCCCGCGAATCGCCGCGCTTGAGCAGATCACCCAGCCGCACCTTGAATTCGCGCTGACGCCCGGTTTCGCGGTCTTGCCGCACCAGCCGCGCCTTATTGCCTGACGCAAATTCCGACAGGCCACCCACCGAAATCATCGCATCAAGCAATGTCATGTTTGCGCGGTAAGGAATCGAAGCGGGCTTAGCCGTCGCCCCGACGATCCGAATTTGCTGAGAAAATGTGCCAACCGAGCTATCGACGATCACCGACACAAGCGGATCACGAATGAATTCCGACAGCTGGATTTTGATATCCTGCGCGAGCATGGTCGTCGTCTTGCCGACCGCCGGCATGTCAGTGATCAGCGGCGTCGTGATTCGGCCATCGGGGCGCACTTGAACTTTTGCCCCCAGTTCAGGATTGCGCCACACAAAAATCGTCAGCTGATCAAGCGGACCAATGATATATTCCTCGCCGGGTCCTTCCTGCGCGCCAACGAACGTCGCTGGCGGCAATTGAGGCCCGCTACTGCCAGAAGCGCAGCCAGACAGCGCAACAGCCGTTAAGCAGACACCCAGACATAGCTTCGACGATTTCGAAATACGCATTATCATTCACCTTGCCGTTAAACCGCTGCTCCCCTGCCGTGATCCCAATGAACGGGGTCAAAACAGGACATGGTTCCACGCTCGATATGCGACGAATAGGTGAATATTGTGTTAGGATTGACGCTTTTCCGTCACTTGTTAACCATCAATTCATGCGGAAGCGGATGACCAAGGAAACCGGACGGGCTTGACGACAAGCCATATGCCCCCGCCATGAAGACCGCGACAACATCACCAACATCGGCTTTGGGTACCGCAATCTGATCCGCCAAGCGGTCGAGCGGTGTACAAAGACAGCCGACAATGCTTGCATCTTCAACACCTTGCGCGGTGAAGCGGGAGGCAATGGCCACGGGGTAATTGCGCCGCACAACCGTCCCGAAATTGCCCGTGGCTGCTAATTGATGATGGAGCCCCCCGTCGGTGACCAGAAAGACTTCGCCGTGGCTGATTTTGCGGTCGACAATCCGGCAAAGGTAAACGCCCGCTTCGCCGACCAGATATCGGCCAAGTTCAATCGCGAAGCGCGCGTCCGCCAGACTTGCTGGCCGATTATCGCAGGAAAGCGCCAAAGCCGCACCCACGGCGTTCAGGTCAAGCGGCACTTCTTTGGGAAAATAGGGAATGCCAAATCCGCCGCCCAAATTCACTAGTGGCGGGGTTTGGCCAATCTCGTCGGCCAGGCTTGCCGCGAGCGCGATAGTCTGGTGTTGTGATTCGATGATCGCGTCGGCGCTGAGCGCTTGGGATCCTCCATAAATGTGAAACCCGCGCCACTGAGCGCCGACGCTGATCAACCAGCTGACCAAGGCGGGCACCTTATCGTCGTCAACGCCGAACGGTTTGGCACCGCCACCCATCCGCATCCCTGATCCGCGCAAATCAAAGGTGGGGTTCACGCGAACTGCGAGATTAGGCGTAATGCCGAGCCGGTCGGCGATGGTGACCGCGCGCCGAGCTTCGCCTTCCGATTCGAGGTTTAGCGTAACGCCGGCGATTATCGCTGCTTCAAGTTCGCGGTCGCGCTTGCCGGGGCCTGCAAATGACACATGCGGCGCTTTGGTAGCCAGTGCCACAAGCATTTCGCCTTCAGACGCCACGTCGAGGCCGTCGACGAGCGGCGCAATGCTACGCACAAGCTCTGGCAACGGATTGGCCTTGATCGCATAATGAAGCGCAACCTCAGGAGGCAAGGCTGCGCGCAATTCAGCGATGCGCGCACGGACCATCGCAAAATCATAGACAAATAGCGGCGTGTCCCCTGCTTGGTCGATAAGTTCATCGATAGCGTGACCACCAATCAAGAGCTGCCCGCGTTCATCGGCGACAAAGGCGCTTGGAATCGAACCCATTGGTTTCATAATCGTATCTCGGATTTGATCGCCGTGCGGTCAAGCTTGCCATTCGCATTGCGCGGCAGATCGGGGTGCCAGATGACGTGCCTTGGCATCATGAAAGACGGCAATTCGCGCCTGAGATAGCCACTCAGCCGCGCGTCTACGTCGTGGCCGATCGGGCTAGCCACCAGGACAATCTTTTGTCCGGTCATATCATCCGCAATACCGAATGCGACCGATTCAAGCACCGCACCACTGGCTTGCGCAGCGTCTTCAATCTCGGTGGGGCTGATGCGATTGCCCGATACTTTGATCATCTCATCTTCACGCCCGACGAAGTAGAGCAGTCTTTCGGCATCACGCTTAACCGTATCACCCGACCAGACCGCGAGCCCTCCGTAAATTGACGCTGGCGGGGCGGGGCGAAACCGATGCGCGCTACGCTGGGGGTCTTGCCAATAGCCTTTGGCAACCAGCGGCCCACAATGGACAAGTTCACCCGCTTCGTCATCGGCGGCGACCGAACCGTCGCTTCGCACCACCATGATCTCAGCAAAGGGGATGGCACTACCCATCGATGTGGGGTGCGACGCAACAAGGCTGGGATCAAGATAGGTTGAACGAAACGCCTCGGTTAAGCCGTACATCGGATAAATGTCCGCCACTGGGAACGTCGTGCGTAAACGATCGATGAGTGGCACGGAAAGCGCGCCGCCCGAATTGGTCACCCGCGTCAGATGAGTTGCCACTGCCGCTGGCCATTCGGTCGCTACCAATTGCACCCATAATGGCGGCACGCCCGCGAGCGTCGTGACGGCATAACGCTCAACGGCGCGGACCACGTCGCGCGGATTAAGGTAATCAAGCGGTAAAACGCACGCTCCGGCGGCCCACGCCGACAGCAACTGATTTTGGCCATAGTCGAAACTAAGCGGCAACAGCGCGAGCACGCGGTCAGCAGGATCAAGCCGCAAATAGTGCGCGACGCTGATCGCGCCCAGCCACAAATTGGCGTGGCTTAGCATCACGCCTTTTGGCCGCCCGGTTGAACCAGACGTATATAGAATCGCCGCAAGATGCGATGGATCATGATCTGATAGCGGCAGCGCCGGGCCGCTTTGCCACGCTGATTGAATTTCGCTTTCTGCCAGCAGCACGCAGCCGTCGGGCACATCGCCGGGCTCAAGCGATCCCGCGCGCCCAGCTCCGGCGATCAGGACCGCTGCCCCACTATCAGCCACTATATGGGCAACTTGCGCGCGCTTGAGCAAAGGGTTGATCGGCACATGGATCAACCCTGCCCGCGCGGTGGCTAGCGGCATCAAACAGGCTTCAACCGTCTTCGGCAACCATGTCGCAACCCGGTCACCTTGATTAAGTCCATATGATTGCAACCAAAATGCCAAACGACCAACGGCGCAATCCAGCGCGCTATAGCTAAGCTGACAATCACGGCTTATTAAGGCTATTCTGTTACCTCCACCATTCTTGACGACGTGATCAAGCGGACGCGGCCTTGGGTCGGGGTTTTGCAAAGTACGTCCTTTATGGATTTATGACGATAAGGGAACGGCCGTTAGCATGAAGTGGGTTAAGGGAGAATTGCTGACCGATCTGGACGCGACCAACGTTGATCCCACGCGCCAGCTTGTCCGTGACGCTCAGCCAATTTTGTTTAATCGCCGGTCGTGGGTTACCCGAGTTTGGAAACATTTTCCGGGTGTCGCAATTGCGCCGATTATCGCAAGGGCAACATCAGAAGGCGCAATTGCCTGGCTGTTCTTGGTTCGCGAACCAAATGGTCGCGCACGCGCGCTTGCCAATTGGTACAACTTCGCATTTTCGGTGATTTTTAAGGGCGAACCTGACAATGTCAGCAAAGGCGCCATGATTACAGCAATGGCGAAGCGGCTGGGCAGCGCCAAGCCATTGCTGACCACGATTAACATGGGCCCCATCGCGCGAACCGACGGCAGCTGTGCCTTATTGACGCGCTCATTTGCGCGCGCGGGGTGGAAACCCGTTGTCAGTGCGGTGTCCACAAGCTGGACAGCCAGCGTCGACGGTATGACCTTTGCCGAATATTGGGCCGCCCGCCCTGGTCAATTGCGCAACACTTATGCCCGCAAGCGCAGCAAGGCTGACTTTGACGTATCAATCTACGACAATTTTAATGCCGATGCGTGGGCCGAATATGAAGATGTATACGCCGACAGCTGGAAACCCGAAGAAGGCTCGCCCGGATTCTTGAGGGAAACCGCTGAATATGAAGCCGAAGCGGGCTGCCTGCGATTGGGACTTTGCCGTGTCGATGGCATTGCGGTGGCGGCGCAATTCTGGACGGTCGAAAATCGCATAGCTTATATCCATAAGCTCGCGCACCGCGAAAGCGCAAAGCCACTGTCACCTGGCACCATCCTGAGCCACGCCTTGTTTGCGCATGTGATTGATAAGGACCGCGTGGCGACGATCGATTTTGGCACAGGCAATGATGCCTATAAGGCCGATTGGATGGATAAGAGCGAGCCGCTTGACCACATCACGTTATACAATTTACGTACGATATCGGGGCGTGGCAGTGCCATGTTGGCAGGCCTGAAAGCATGGATGCACGGCCTGCGCGGGAGCCAATCGCATGACAGTTGAAGACACAGTCCGTTCGGTACTCAAGGATGTTCTTGCTCTATCCGATGACAGAGCGGCGGCATTTCGCGATGATACCGGCTTATTCGGATCGCTGCCCGAGCTCGACTCGATGGCGGTCGCCGGGTTGCTTACCGAGCTTGAGGATCGGCTTGGGATAATCGTTGAAGATGATGAGGTTGACGGTGAGTTGCTTGAAACTTTCGGCCACCTAGTCGCATTTGCGAAACGCAAAGTAGCGGCGTGACCTATCACTGGCGCGGCGGCACTGAATTATGGGTGCGCAAGGGTGAGCACCACGCGCGCCAGCTCCTCATCTGCGAACCGCTATTTGAAGAGAAAAACCGCACGCGCCGCTTGATAATGCAGATCATGTCGGAGCTGGATTCTGCATCAATTGGCAGCACCGTGCCCGATTTACCAGGCACTGGCGAAAGCCTGCGCGACATTGCGACAGTGGCGGTTTCGGATTGGCATGAGGCGGCAGAGGCAGTCGCCGGGCGCAGCGGCGTCCACTATGTGGCTTCGTTTCGCGGCGGCGCGCTGCTCGATAATCTCGGGCTGCCCGTATGGCGGTTTGCGCCCGAGACCGGCGCGCGGCTCGTTCGAGACTTGAAACGCGCGCAATTGACTAGCGGATCGGCCTCGCCGCTTTATGCAGGGCATGCGCTGAGCGCGGCCTTTCTTGCCGACCTTGCAACCGCGCAGCCTGCGGCACTGCCAAGCGCACGGATTGTCCGTCTTACGACTGATCCCGCTGATGCCGACATCCGCTATGACGGCGCCCCGCTGTGGCGGCGGGCGGAGCCGGGCGAAGACGCCGATCTGGCGCATGCCTTGGCACATGACATCATCGATTGGATGGCCTCATGCGCCGCCTCTTGAGCTTTCCCTGCGACGGCGCTCGCCTAGCAGCAACGATTGACGACGCCCCCGGCACGACGGGGCTATTGATCGTGTCGGGCGGCAATGAAATCCGCATTGGTGCCCACCGCGGCATGGCCCGTTTAGCATATGATGTCGCCGCGGCTGGCTATCCCGTCTTCCGTTTTGACCGGCGCGGCATCGGCGATAGTGAAGGTGACAATGGCGGGTTTGAAACTAGTCGCCCTGACATCATGGCGGCGCTTGCCGCGTTCCGGTCGCACTGCCCTGCCCTCACGTCAATCGTCGGCTTTGGCAATTGCGACGCTGCGACGGCGCTGATCCTTCACCAGCCACTGGCCCTTGATGCCCTGATCCTTGCCAATCCCTGGTTGATCGAACCGACCGCAGAGGCGCCGCCGCCCGCTACGGCGCGCGCTTACTATGCGCAGCGATTACGTGACCCGCGGGCTTGGGCAGGGCTGTTGCGGGGGGCGGTGAACCTCAAGAAACTGTTCAGCAGTTTGCAATCCGCCGCCAAGCGCGATCAACCATCACTGCTTGCCGAGCGAGTGGCGGATCAGCTTGAACTCTTCCCCGTCGATGCGCGCATTTTGCTAGCATCAGGCGATGGCACTGCAATCGCGTTTAAAGCATTGTGGGACGGCGCCCTATTTGATCGCTACTGCGATGACATCCCGATTATCAGCATCGATTCGTCCTCACACAGTTTCGCCAGCGAGCATGACTATGCGGTCCTCACGTCGGCGATAATCAGCGCGCTTACGCCGCAATAGCCGCGGCGAATTCAGCGTGGGCAAGGAATTTTTCTGCATCAAGCGCCGCCATACAGCCCATGCCTGCTGCGGTAACTGCCTGACGGTAAATCTTGTCAGTCACATCGCCAGCGGCAAAAACGCCGGGCACTGACGTCCGCGTGCTGCCCACTTCGACCAGCAAATAGCCGTCACTATCCATCGGCAGCCGCCCCGTAAAAATCTCGGTCGCTGGCTTGTGCCCGATCGCCACGAACGCGCCGTCGACATCGAGTCTCGACATTTCGCCCGTCACCGTGTCCTTAAGCGACAGCGCGATCAGCCCTTCAGGGTCACCCCCGCCAACGAATGTATCGACGGCTTTGTTCCACAGCACCGTAATGCTCGGATGCGCAAACAAGCGATCTTGCAGGATTTTCTCTGCCCGCAGCGAGTCGCGGCGGTGGATCAGCGTCACATCCTTGCTGTGATTGGTCATATAGAGCGCTTCTTCAACCGCAGTATTACCGCCGCCAATCACCGCAACCTTCTTGCCGCGATAGAAAAAGCCGTCGCAAGTCGCGCAGGCTGACACGCCTTTTCCCTGCATCGCGGTTTCACTATCAAGCCCCAACCACCGCGCCTGCGCGCCCGTCGCAATCACCAGCGTATCGGCCAGATAAAGGTCTCCACCATCGCCAGTCAGCCGGAACGGGCGCTGCGACACATCGATGGCTACGATGATGTCATAAATCATCGTCGTACCCACATGTTCGGCCTGTGCCTGCATTTCTTCCATCAGCCACGGCCCCTGCACAACATCGCGAAAGCCTGGATAATTTTCAACGTCGGTCGTAATTGTGAGCTGCCCACCGGGCTGAATGCCCTGCACCACAATCGGCTTAAGCCCCGCACGCGCCGCATAAATGGCCGCCGACAGCCCCGCAGGCCCCGAACCAAGGATCAACATTCTGGTGGCGATGGTCTTGCTCATGCTGGCCTATCAGGAAATATGGTAACGGGGGAGGGAATTGAATCTTAGTCCCCAACGATACCAATCTAAGTCATTTATTCAAATTCAAAAACTGAAAAGGCCCCTAACGAGGCCCCGCTGAGATTTGGGCTACAACGGCATTGAAACCGAGTGCTTAAACTTCAGGCATGTTGGTTACCATAGGGGGAGATTGGTTTCAACTTTTTGTCTACGGGCCGAGTTTGGAAATTTCGTGCGCACGGATGCCTCCCGATTTTCCGGCAGAGGAAACGGGCTATGACAACAGATAAGCTGACCGAGACCTCTCCAAGATACGCCACCAACCGCATCGAGGCAATTGTGGCTGATACGCCTGTTCTTGGCATCATTGGGCCATGTCAATCTGGCAAGACAATGCTGGCAAATCCCCTGATCCCGGTAATGCTGCATCGCCACCTCATATTCGGCCATGGTGTCAAGGCGGAACCCGATATGGTGCACTGAGGGGCTGTATTCGTCGAGCCAATCGTAAGCGCCTCTGTATATTCGGCCTCGCTATGCGCCATCGCCTCCACCCAGCGCTGCCTCGGTGCCGGAAACATGGCCGCGTAGCTTTCCTGGATGCCGGGCCGCGCGCTTGCCTCATAACGCATGCGAACAAGGTCCTCGCCCACCAGCGCCTGATCATAGGCGGAAATGCGGGCTCAACGCAGCAATCGGCAACCGCCAGTTTGCCCAAGCGCTGACGCCAGGGCCTGAGCCGTGGATCATAAGCAGGGGTGGGCCTTCGCCGATATCGTGATAGTTGGTTGCGACTGAACCAAGCTCAATCGATTTACCAATTTCTGCGTTTGTCATGCTTTCCCCTTTGGTGACCATGAATAGCTCACGCCAGCCTTTTGCCAATCTCGCTCGCCGCTGCGCGCATCAGCGGCAGGCTTTTATTCTGCCAATGCGAGCGGTCCGCTTGCGCCGCCTGCGATGCGGAAATTGCCGCGATAACGTCTCCTATGCGATTCCTGACCGGAACAGCCACACATTGCAAGCCCGCCACGACCTCCTCATCGTCGATGGCAAAATCCTGCGTCGCTACTTGCTCGAGCTCAGCCCTGAGCAACAGTGCATCAGTAATTGTCCGGTCGGTAAGCGCGATGAAAGGGCCGTTCGCCAGATAGTCGGCTTGGGCTTGCGCCGGAAGGTGCGCGAGCAGGACTTTACCAATGCCGGAGCAATAGGCCTCAAGCTGCATGCCAACTTGGGTGAACAGGTCGTTCGCGCTTTGTCCGGCCTTGACGAGATAGGTGACCATGTCGTTTTCGAACACACCAAGCTGCACAACGCTGCGGGTGTGCAACGCCAGTCGGTCGAGAATGGGTGTGGCGGCATTGATCATGATTTGCCGCTCGTCGATCATTCCCGCCAGTGTCCGCAATTTCGGCCCCGGAAGATGTCGCCCATAACCCGCACGGATAAGATAGCCCGCGCTGACTAGCGCTGCGATGTGGCGGTGTGCGGATGCGACAGGAACTCCTGATGCACGCGCCAATGCCGCGACTGAAGACCGCCCGCTATCGGCGACGACAGCCTCGAGAAGCATCAGATTGCGTTCTGGCGTGGTTAGAGCAGTTTCTCGCATGTCGGGAAACTAGCAAAAGCCCTCGCTGGAGCCAATCCCGTATTTGCGATAGCCAGTCAGTAAATGACGAAAGGCGATAGTCCATGACCAACCCAAACCATGATTTTGCCGCCCGCGCCTTGCGCGAAGCCTATACGGGGAGCGCGATCCCACCGATGCGGCAGTGGCTTCAGCCCACCGATGTTGATGGCGCTTATGCGGTGCAGGAGATCAACACGCGTTTCTGGGTCGATCAAGGCCGCCGCATCGTCGGTCGCAAGGCGGGGCTGACCGCGAAGGCAGTGCAGATCCAGCTCGGCGTCGACCAGCCCGATTTTGGCGTGCTGTTTGACGATATGGAAATTGCCGACGGCGGCACACTCGATCCTGAACGCTGCCTTCAGCCCAAGGCAGAAGCGGAGATTGCCTTTGTGCTGGGCAAGGATTTGCCTTCGCCTGACACCACGCCTGAACAAGTTGCCGAAGCTGTCGCGACGGTTCATGCCGCCATCGAAATCGTCGACAGCCGTATCGCCGACTGGAAGATCGCCTTTGCCGATACGGTCGCGGACAATGGCTCGTCGGCTTTCTATGTGCTGGCGAAGGAGGGTAAGCCCCTCCCCGGTCTTGATATCTGGAGCGCGGGTATGGTGATGGAGATTAACGGCCAGATCGTCTCTCTGGGTGCGGGGGCCGCAGCACTTGGCCATCCACTCAATGCGGCAGCTTGGCTGGCCCAGACGCTAGCCAAACGCGGCGAGCCTCTGAAAGCGGGCGATGTCCTACTCGCAGGCGCACTTGGTCCAATGGTGGCGATGACGCCGGGCGATCATGTTCGCGCGGTGGTTGGTGGGCTTGGTGAGGTTAGCTTCAGATATGGAAAGGCTGCATAATGGCAAAGACCAAAGTGGCGATCATCGGTTCGGGCAATATCGGCACCGACTTGATGATCAAGATTATGCGGCTGTCCGATGTGCTTGAGATGGGTGCGTTCGTTGGCATTGATCCCGAAAGCGATGGCCTGAAGCGTGCAGCGCGGATGGGCGTACCTATCACAGCGGAAGGCATTGACGGCCTGATCGCAATGCCCGAGTTCGCCGACATCGAGATCGTTTTCGACGCAACCTCTGCTTATGCCCATAAACGTAATAGCGAGCTGGTGCTCGGCGCTGGCAAGCGGATGATCGATCTGACGCCTGCTGCCATCGGTCCGTTCACGATTCCCTCGGTGAACGGCGATGTCAATCTCGACGCGCCAAACGTCAACATGGTCACTTGCGGTGGGCAGGCGACGATCCCCATCGTCCACGCGGTCAACCGCGTTGCCAAAGTATATTATGGAGAGATCGTTGCCTCGATCAGCTCGAAGAGCGCCGGCCCCGGCACCCGCGCAAACATCGACGAGTTCACTGAAACCACATCACAGGCCATCGTCGACGTCGGCGGCGCGACGCGGGGCAAGGCGATCATCATCCTCAACCCAGCCGAGCCACCGCTGATCATGCGCGATACCGTTTATTGCCTCGCCGAGGACGGCGACCGCGAAGCGATCCGCCAGTCGATTGAGGATATGGTCGCCGAAGTGCAGACCTATGTTCCGGGTTACCGGCTGAAACAGGCGGTGCAGTTTGAAAGCATCGGTTCGAACAAGCCATTACACATCCCTGAAATGGGGGGCGATTTTACAGGGTTGAAAGTCAGCGTGTTCCTCGAGGTCGAAGGCGCGGCGCACTATTTGCCAGCCTATGCAGGTAACCTCGACATCATGACTTCGGCAGCAATGAAGACCGCCGAGAAAATTGCAATGAGGATGGCAGCATGACCCTCGATCCCACAACAACCAAGCTTTACATCCAAGACGTCACGCTACGCGACGGGATGCACGCGATCCGCCACCAGTACGGCCTCGATCATGTCAAGGCGATCGCCAAGGCGCTCGACAACGCAAAAGTTGACGCCATCGAAGTTGCGCATGGCGACGGCTTGCAAGGCTCCAGCTTCAACTATGGCTTTGGCGCGCATACCGATTGGGACTGGATCGGCGCGGTCGCCGAAGTGCTGGAGCATAGCATTCTCACAACGCTGCTCCTTCCCGGTATCGGCACCGTGCATGACCTTAAGCGCGCCTATGATCTCGGCGTCCGCTCGGTTCGCATCGCAACACATTGCACCGAGGCGGATGTGTCGCGCCAGCATATCGAGGCTGCGCGGGGTCTCGGCATGGACGTCTCAGGCTTCCTGATGATGAGCCATATGTCCGAGCCGGAAGCGCTCGCCATGCAAGCCAAGCTAATGGAAGATTATGGCGCGCACTGCGTTTACGTCACCGACAGCGGCGGCGCGATGAACATGGATGAACATGCCGCGCGGCTCCAGGCCTATGACCGTGTCCTCAAGCCCGAAACCCAGCGCGGGGTGCATGCCCACCACAATCTCAGCCTTGGCGTGGCGAACTCGATCGTGGCGGTGCAGAACGGTGCGATCCGGGTCGACGCGAGCCTCGCGGGCATGGGTGCAGGTGCTGGCAACGCCCCGCTCGAAGTGTTCATCGCCGCCGCCAGCCGCATGGGCTGGAACCATGGCTGCGATCTCTACACGCTGATGGACGCCGCCGAAGATCTGGTCCGCCCGCTGCAAGACCGCCCCGTCCGCGTTGACCGCGAGACGCTGACGCTCGGCTACGCCGGGGTCTATTCCAGTTTCCTGCGCCACGCCGAGAAAGCCGCAGCCGACCACGGCGTCGATACGCGGGCTATCCTGACCGAAGCAGGGCGTCGCAAGATGGTCGGCGGCCAGGAAGACATGATCGTCGATATTGCGCTCGATATGGTGAAAGGCGGTTAGCGGGAAATCGTCCCCGCCCGCACCAAGTTGCGCGGGGATGAGGAACGTCCGAGCCAAACAGCATAGCGGCCCTCGGATGTTACCCATTTGTGTTGGGCTTCGTCCCAGACGCTCAAGGGTTGATTGCTTCGCGCTGACAGAGTTCGCGCTCGGCGGCAATTGCAAATACCGGACGCCTTTTCCGCGCTATCGAACCATTATGTTATCGCGTCCGTCATCGAACGGATCGCGGTATTGGTCAACGCCATTTGGGGGTCTCGAATCTGTGGGTGCCTCTTGAAGCCCTCAAAATAGGCCCCCAACATCGGCGATTATGGACAATCAAGGCGACACGATGACAATCAGCGAATGCTTCTGAACTTGCAGAAAAAAGGAATTTTTCAACGTCCGCAGCACGGTGGCAGACAGATATTTGGTAGCGGAGGAGCCGCTATATTCTTCGTGTCAGGCACGTTCAAGGCGTCCCCAAGGCCTCTGTAAAATCAGGGGTTTCTCTTGTAAAGTGTTCACGGTGGTTCGCCCTGATTTGCCTGAAATCTCATCGAAAGGTGGGATTGAAGATGGGATCAAAAAACCCCCTTAAAACGGGGTTTGGTAGCCATATAGGGACTATAACTTTATGCCGCTAACTACGCTAAAAGTGAAAAACGCAAAACCCGGTCGCCACGTCGATGGCCGGGGACTGCACCTGGTGGTAAAACCAAGCGGCGCAAAGCAATGGGTGCTGCGAATGCAGCGCAACGGGTGGCGACGCGACTATGGGTTGGGATCGGCCTTGGACGTGACGCTTGCAGAAGCGCGTGAAGCAGCGGTGACTTTGCGCCGAAGGGTCAGAGAGGGCTGCGACCCCATCGCCGAGCGGCGGCAGGCACGCAGGATGGCCCCTAACTTCGAGACCGCTGCCCGCGCGTGCCACGCAGCACTGGGCGAGGGATGGATTAGCGGCCACTACGCCCGCTGGCTGTCCGGCTTCGAATTGCACATCTTCCCCCGGATCGGGAAAAAGCCGGTCGATCAGGTGGACAGCGCTTGCGTGGTCTATGCGCTTTCAGCCATCTGGCTTAAAATTCCTGAATCTGCACGACGCTTGCTGCAACGCATCGGCGTGGTGTTGGACTTCGCGCATATCAAGGGCTGGCTGCCCGCAGAAGTCTCATTGCGCTCAGTGCGGAAGGGGCTTCCACGCCAGAATGACAAGCGCGGCCATATGGAGGCCATGCCCTATGCAGAGGTTCCGGCGTTCATACAGAAGCTGGCACAGGCAGAGCCGACTATCGGGCGAAACGCACTCCGCTTTACGATCTACAATGCCGTTCGGTCGAACGAAACGCGCTTTGCGGTGTGGACCGAGTTCGACCTCGATAAGGCCGTCTGGACCATTCCAGCCGAGCGGATGAAAATGGGCGAAACCCATGTTGTGCCGCTGTCCGCCCCGGTCGTGGCATTGCTGCGCCAACTGTGGGAACAGCGCATCAGCGACACCGGCCTTATATTCTCCAAGGACGGCGAGAAGCCGATCAGCGACGTGACGATGAACAAAATCTTGCGCGATGACGCCATTGTGGGCGCCGTCGTTCACGGCTTCCGATCCTCGTTCACCGATTGGGCGGCGGAGACGACCGACTTCCCCAAGGAAGTCGCGGACAAGGCGCTGGCGCATAAGCTCCCCAACAAGGTTGAAGCCGCATACCGGCGCACCGATTTCTTCGAGAAGCGCCGCAAGTTGATGGCAGAGTGGGCAGATTATCTCGACACGATTGCAAGCGATTCCAATGTGGATGGCGTCGAAGGTGAAATTCAGCTAAGCGAGGCCGCATGACGACTGTGCAAATCACCCTCCCCGACACACGAATCGAGCGACTGAAGGCGGTTCGCGCCTCGCTGGCAGCCGAACCTTTGCCCGCTATGACCGTCGATGAAGTCAAGGGCGAGATTGACGCTTACCGCGCCGCACAACGCCGTGCGGTTGGTTGCTAGGAAACGAGACGCCGCCGTTCGATCATCGCATTGAGGCTGGCGGTTGTGACCAGCGTAGCCTTGCCAACCTTGATCACTTCAATTTCGCCATTGCCGATCAGCTCATAGAGCTTGGTCCGGCCAAGCCCGATCATCCGCGCAGCGACATTCACGCGAACGCAAAGCGGCGCGGGAGTGCTTTCGCCGATCATTGTTGCAGCTCCGGCGCGCGATAGGCGGGCGGGTTTGCGATCCACCGGTTGAGTTCGGACTCATGCCAACCGATACCGTTGATGTTGACCTTGATTTGAGCCGGGAAAGTCCCGTCCTTCATTTTCCGATAGATTGTTGAGCGGCTAATCCCGGAACGGAAGATCACCGTCTTGAGTCGGACGATGCGGTCTGGATTGGTGTTCATGCTGACTTCCTTTTCCGTTCGTTATGTTCTCCCCCAGTAATCGGCGGCAGCGTGGACTCGAACAAGATGTGCGGTGCCAAGATGCGCCAATTGGCATCTTGGTGCGTCAGAGAGGCGTAGGTCTGCAAGACTGAAATGCCGTCGTAGTGCTGTAGCGCGCAAAGACTTGCAGGCGCGTAGTTTGCCAAAAGCGCCGACCGCAACGCGGGGCCGAGATATACATCCACCAGCCCGCGTCCTAAACGCGACTCATGCGCTTCTGGATTCTCTCCGACCTTCATATCGAGCAAAGCAAATGGGACATTCCCGTCCCGGCTCCTGAATATGATGTGCTGATCGCAGCCGGGGATATTCACATGCCGCTAAGTGCCGGGGTGCGCTGGCTTGCCGAGCGCGCCGATGGGCGGCCCATAATCTATGTTCCGGGCAATCACGAATGGTATGCCTATCAGCACCGATTCACGATCAGCGACGAAGCCAAGCGCGGGCAGGAGCTTGCCGACAAACTTGGCATTCACCTGCTGCAAGACGCCGAGATGGTAATTGATGGCATCCGCTATTTGGGCAGCAGCCTTTGGACCGATTATGAGATTTACGGTAACTCGGTTGCCGCGATGCGCCACGCGCAAAGCTGGATGAACGATCACCGCGTTATCTTCCCGACCCAGATCGGCAAGCCGCTGAAGCCGGAAGAGGCACTATCCTGGCACAAGGTTTCACGGGTTTGGCTGAGCGAAGCCTTGCGGTTGCCGTTCGATGGGAAAACCGTTGTCGTCACCCATCATCTGCCGCACCCGAAATCGATCCACCCGCGTTATGCGGGCGATCCCTTGACGCCCGCGTTTTGCAGCGACCTTTCTGAGCTGGTCGAGAACTCCGGCGCAGTGCTTTGGGTGCATGGCCATACCCATGCAAGCTGCGACTATATTGCAGAACAAACACGGGTGGTTTGTAATCCCAAGGGCTATGGCCCGGTCAGGGCTGGCGGTGAGTTTGAGAACCCGGATTTTAATGCTTCGATGATCGTGGAAATTTGACGACGCCTGCAATCAGACCTCCGTCGCCCTGCAATCAAGTCTGTGCAATTGATGAATGCTTACAGGCTCACTGGCGCAGTTATTGCGCTTCAGCAGCCAGCAGTTGATTTGGCGGTAAACGGGTAAGCCATGATACGACCTCGAACATGCCATAAAAGATGTGGGCAATTGTGATCGACGCATTTGCGCCTCCTGGGTCCAGGATGTCACATGCATAGACAGCTTCGTCAATTTTTGCTGCCTCGAAGCGGCTTACCATTGCCGCATAATCACAAAAGAACTTGCTCGTCATGTTGCGCGCAAATGCGACCTCCAATTGATGCGCTGGCTCTTCGCTTACAAAACTCAAATAAGTGTGGCTCAGGTAATGAGTGCCCGACGACAACGGGAACCCAAAGCGGTCAAAGAATATTGCATGGACCAGGCCGTCGAACCAGCTATCGAATCTTTCCAAATCCACGGGGTAGCGCCGAGCGCAACCCGCGAGCCATTCAGCACCTTCATTCATAAGATTCGGGAATCCTGTGCTGCGCTTCAGCGCGGGCAGAATTGAATGTTGGAACACTCTCTTGGGCAGATTGTCGCCGTTTGCGGCATGAAGACAAATGTGAGTTAGAATATAGGTATCATCTTTCGATTTGTCGCTGTTGTGGGCGACGCAAGACGGGACAGTCTTGAGCTGCAGGTTGCCACCTTTTGGGAAAAAAGCCTTCGGCGGAAAGTGCTCCATGCTCGTTTTCGGCTGACCACATCGGTAGCAGATATTCTTTGATGCTTTTCTCATCCCGCCCGCACTTCGGCCAGCAAATCGGGATGACGATCCAGCACCTTGAACAATTTGACCAGCGCCAGCGGCGGCTTGGTTTTGCCGTTTTCGTAGCGGGAGAATGCATTGACCCCGCCGCCGAAAATCTCGGCAGCTTCGCGCTGATCTAGGTCGAGCTTCTTGCGCACAGTGCTGATAAACGACGGATCAACAATCGCGGCGTTCACCTGTTTGCCGAATGCCTTCATATCTGCACTCAGTGCGCGCGAGGTCGCGGCATCGAACACGCCTTCGCCGCAAGCGGGGCAATAGTCGCCCGCAATTTGCGCAAACATCGTCGCCTCACCCTTATAGACATAGGGCATGTCGCGCGTGTCGCCGGCCAGTTCAGCCATTCCGCAATTGGGACATTTCATCGTCATAACTCCTTAAACGAGACGATCAGCACATCGTCGATCACCGTCAGTTTCAAATAGGCATCCCCCGCCGCCGTGCTTGGCTGATACACATCCTGCCAGACGCGGTGATCGGCATGGGTGGTCATGCTCTTGTGGAAATCCTTGATGGTCAAAGCGCGAATGACATCGAGCATGTCATCAAACTCAAAATCCATCGCCGCCGCACCGCCAAGTGCTGTCATCGTCGCGCGGACTTGCCCCTGTTCGACGAGCGCGAGAACGACAGACAGCGGACAATGCGGCTTGCGTTTTTCCATTGCGGGGTTCCTATCTGAAACTCACTTATTTGGCAAGTAGGTTAATTTTGAGATTGAAAGGCAAGTCAGATGTTGCCAAAAACCCTGTCCGCTTTTGCCCTGGCTTCATCCTCGAACGCGCGTTTGCCCCGTCGTCGCCAGAGTGCGAGAAGTTCGTTGCGCCCTTCGTCGCGCAGCTTGATCGCGACGACAAGCAACACGCCATAGATTGCGGCGCGATCATCGTCGGTCAGTTCGACGAGTCCGGCTTTCTGCACCAGCCCACCGAGTTCGATCAAATGGCGGGTGCGTTCGCGGCGTTGCATGACCCATTCCCGATTGTCGGTCCGGCGTTGACTGGCTTCAATGCGGTTGCGCATCACTGTGGCTCGCTTGATCGCCTTGAGCGTCAGTTTGAGTTCCACGACCAGCTTTGCGCGATTGCCCACGAAAGAAGGCCGCGCCGCTTGTCCGCCACGCCTCCCGTTCTTTGGCGTCTTTGGTTTTGATGATGCCGAGCAATGCCCCCGCCAGCGTTTCAGGATCAAGCGCATCGGCTCCCGTCGCAATCACCAGTTCGCCTAGCTGCAAGACCTTGCGGCTCTTGAGCGCCTTGGCCTTGTCGCTGAGTGCCTTGAGTTCGGAATCATAATCCCGTGGTTTGCGCATGATGTTGCTCCAATCTTGCCTGTTGAAGCCATCATAAATCGGAACCATCGGCTTGGCTGCATTGTTGCCGGGACAGTCTGACACGGCGCGGTCCCGAACAGGATTTTATCATGTGAGGGCGCGCTTATACGTCGTGCCGACGTCGCTTTGATGGCGTAGATGGATTGCCATCATGGCAATCTATCACTTCTCGGCCAAAGTCATTTCCCGCGCCAACGGCTCCAGCGCCGTTGCGTCTGCGGCCTATCGTTCCGCTTCGCGATTGCGCGATGACCGGCTCGACCGGGATCACGACTTCAGCAACAAGTCCGGCGTCGTTCATTCCGAGGTGATGTTGCCCGAGGGCGCGCCCGAACGACTCGGCGACCGCTCGACGCTGTGGAATGAAGTCGAAGCCACCGAACTGCGCAAGGATGCCCAGCTTTCGCGCGAGATCGAATTCGCAATTCCGCGCGAGTTGAACCAGCCGCAGGGCATCGACCTTGCCCGCGATTTTGTTCAGGCAGAGTTTGTTGATCGCGGCATGATCGCCGATTTGAATGTCCATTGGGACGTGGGCGCGGACGGCCTTGCGAAGCCCCACGCCCATGCCATGCTGACAATGCGTTCGGTCGATGAGAACGGCTTTGGCGCAAAGGTCCGAGACTGGAACCGCACCGAGCTGGTTGAGGAGTGGCGCGAACGCTGGGCCGAGCATGTCAATGAACGGCTGGCCTCTTTGGACATAGACGCGCGGATCGATCATCGCAGTTTGCAAGATCAGGGTATCGACCTTGAACCTCAGAACAAGATCGGCCCCGCTGCATCACGGATGGCGGAACACGGCCTTCACGCCGAACGGCTGATCGAGCATCACGAAATTGCCCGCGCCAATGGCGAGAAGATCATTGCTAATCCAGACATCGCCTTGGACGCAATCACGCGGCAGCAAGCGACTTTCACAAAACGCGACCTGGCGATGTTCGTGCACCGCCATTCGGACGGCAAGGATCAGTTCGATTTTGCGATGAGTGCGGTGCAGAATGCAGACAACATTATCGCACTAGGAAAAGACGGACGCGGGGAAGATCGCTTCACGTCGCGCGACATGATCGAGGTTGAAACACGGCTTGAGCGGGCCACAGGATTGATGGCTGAACGCTATCACCATCACGTTTCCGAGCGTGACAAGGAACGTGCTTTAGCATCGGCAGAATCGCGCGGGCTGTCACTCTCCGGCGAGCAGCGCGATGCCTTCTATCATGCGACCGAAGGCAAGGATTTGGGCGTCGTCATCGGCTATGCCGGGACGGGGAAGAGCGCGATGCTGGGTGTCGCCCGCGAGGCTTGGGAAGGCGCTGGCTTGTCTGTTCGCGGCGCGGCGCTATCGGGCATTGCGGCGGAAGGGCTTGAGGCAGGTTCGGCCATCCCGTCCCACACCATCGCCAGCCTTGAACATCAATGGGGACAGGGTCGCGAGCTTTTGACCAGTCGCGATGTGCTGGTCATCGACGAAGCCGGGATGATCGGCTCGCGCCAGATGGAGCGGGTGCTGTCTCACGCCAACGACGCCGGGGCCAAAGTCGTTCTGGTTGGCGATCCCGAGCAGTTACAGGCCATCGAAGCAGGTGCGGCGTTCCGCTCGATTGCCGAAAGACATGGCGGCGTCGAAATCACCGAGATCAGGCGGCAGCAAGTGGAATGGCAGCGCGATGCCACCCGCCAGCTTGCTACCGGCCGGACGGGCCACGCGCTGCGCGACTATGCCGAACATGGCATGGTTCATACCGCCGAAACCCGCGATGCGGCGCGAGGCGAACTGATAGATACATGGGATCGTGAACGCATCGCCAGCCCGGATCAGTCTCGCATCATCCTTACCCACACCAACGCCGAAGTGCGCGAGCTGAACGACGCGGCGCGCGGTAAACTCCGCGACGCGGGCCAGCTTGGCGAGGACATCACGATCAAGGCCGAGCGCGGCGACCGCCAATTTGCCACAGGCGACCGTTTGATGTTCCTGCGCAATGACCGTGCCCTTGGCGTCAAGAATGGCAGTCTTGGCGAAGTTGAAAAGGTCAATCCGCAAAGCATGGCCGTCAAGCTCGACGATGGCCGCAGCGTGCAGTTCGACACCAAAGACTATGCCCATCTCGATCACGGTTACGCCGCAACGATCCACAAATCACAGGGCGTCACGGTTGATCGCACCCATGTTCTGGCGACGCCGGGGCTGGATCGCCACGCAACCTATGTTGCGCTTTCGCGTCACCGGGAAGGGGTGCAGGTGCATTATGGTCGTGATGATTTCACCAGCGGCAGCCAGCTCGTGCGCGCCCTGTCCCGCGAGCGCGGCAAGGATATGGCGTCGGATTACAGTCGTGTGCGTGAAGCTGACCCAACTCGCGACTTTGCCGAACGACGCGGCATCAGCTTCAAGGAACGGGTTTCCGAGCTGGTCAGGAAGATCGTGCCCGAACGGGCGCGCAGCATCTTCGCGGGTTTCCGGCCTTCGCCCGAGCAACAGCCAGCGATTGCGCCCGCCTTGGGGCGAGGCAAGGCCAGCCCCCACGACATAGGACGCGGCGTCGAACGCTATGCCCGCGCGCTCACCGACATTGATCGGATGACGGGTGAGGGCCTGTCACCAATGCCCCATCAGGAAGCCGCCCGCGACAAGGCCTTTGCCGCCCTCAACCAGTTGCAGCCCAAGGCGGGCCATGATTTATCAATCGCCCTCTCTCGACAACCAGAACTGATCGCCGAAGCCGCCAGCGGGCGCACGACCAACACCGTCCGCGCCATGCAGCTTGAGGCCGAAATTCGCACCAACCCCCAACTCCGCGCCGACCGTTTCATCGAGAACTGGCGCAGATTGTCCGACGCCCGCCAGCACGCGTACGAATATGGCGGAGGCGGGGAAAATCGCCGGATCACCGACTATATGGGCAAAATGACCGACGACATTGGCCGCGATGCGCAGCTTGAATCCCTGCTGCGAAACCGCGCGCATGAACTCGGGATCAGTTTCACGATGGGCCGCGACCTGTCGAATGACCTCGCCAACTCAATCGGCTTCAGTCGCGGGCGCGGGCTTGGGATTGGTATGTGATGAAAGGAATGAAATAATGGAACAGGAACTGATCGACCCCAGCGCCAACGACCCCGCGTCCAAGGCATTTGACCGGCTACGGCGCGAGGTAACCACCATGCGCCTCGCGGTCGAGCATCTTGCCGATGCCCCCGGCAAGATCGAAATCCCAGACTACACCGCGACGTTAACCCAGATCGACGGCAGGATCACGGCAACTCACAAGGCGCTGCGGACTCTCGCCGACCGCCCTGCCATCGCTCTGACGCCCGAGGCGCTTGCGCGGCAAATCGCAGCGGCGGGTGTCGAGGCGCGCAGGGTGGAACAGGCGACGTTCGACAAGGCGACCAGCACCTTCATCACCCTTGGCCGCGAGCTATCAAGCATCACCGCTTCCGCGCTAACGGAGCGGCAGCAGTTCAAGATGCAACTTTGGTTTGGTGGTTTGGGCATTGCAGTCGGTGCAATGTTAATGGCAGTCACGCCGATCATCGCCAACGACCTCGCCCCGGAAAGCTGGCTTTGGCCAGAGAAAAAGGCCGCAAATGTGCTAGGTCGCGATATGTGGAATGCGGGCGAACGTTTGCAAGCGGTCTCTGATCCCGAACGGTGGAAAGTACGATCAGCGTTTGATGCGGCGACCGTGGATAGCAAGGAGGGCATCGCCATTTGCCTTCGAGCCATCGCAAAAACTCCAAAGCCAGTTCAATGTGAAATTGTTTTCAAACGGCGAGGGAATCAGGAGATAAAATAACTCGCACCGCCGAGCGCACCCTCTCCCCCGGCAATCCCCTGCGCGAAATCGACGCCCACGGCCTCGTTCTCAACATGCACCGCGCGCAAGGGCAGACGGTTGACCGCGCGATCACCGTGCGGGACAGCAACGTCCGCCAGTTGAACAACACCAGCCTCTTCTACGTCCTCGCCTCCCGCGCCCGCGCCCATATCGGCATCCATGGTAATTACTCACCCCCTTGCAAAGGCGGGCGGGTTGTGATTCATCCTGTCCATGAATCGCGAGGAACTCGAAGGGCTTACGAAGCCGGAGTTGGTTGAGTTGGTGCTGCGGATGCAGCGCCCGGA
>JBJXDU010000017.1:0-19645 GCA_046153565.1 Sphingomonadaceae bacterium | reverse complement strand
CGCTCGCCATTGCTGTAAAGCGGCTGGAGCCCGCAGCCGCCGAGCGCCGCCAGCATCACAAGAGGCAGAATCCATTTCATGCAACGATATTGACCAGTCTGCCCGGAACAACAATCACCTTTTTGGGGCTCGCCCCGGCAAGCGCCCGGATCACCTTGTCTGAGGCGAGCGCCAGCGCCTCAAGCTCTGCCTTATCGGCGGTCTTAGGCACCGTGAGTGTGTCGCGCAGCTTGCCGTTGACCTGAATGGCGATAGTAGCCTCATCGTCGATCAGGAGCGCAGGATCATGGGGTGGCCAGGGCTGATCAGCAATCAAGCCATCGCCGCCCATCGCCGCCCAGCCTTCTTCGGCAAGGTGTGGGAGCATTGGCGCGATCAGCCGGACGAGCGCGTGAATCGCGGCGGTGCGCGATGATGACGGTGCCGCTTTTTCAATCGCATTGACCAGCTCATGCACCTTGGCGACAGCTTTGTTGAAACCCAGCGCTTCGATATCGGCGCCAATGCCCGCAATGGCGCGGTGGGTGATTTTGTCGAGCACGGGGTCTAATCCTCCCCAGGGAGGATCTGTTTCATCAAAGAGCCGCCAAATCCGGTTCACAAACCGCCACGTCGCCTCAATCCCGCTTTCGCTCCACGGCAAATCGCGTTCGGGCGGCGAATCGCTGAGCATGAACCAGCGGACAGCATCGGCACCATATTGATCGAACATCGGCATCGGATCGACGGTGTTCTTTTTCGATTTCGACATTTTAGTGATGTTGCCTCGATGAATCTCTTCACCGGAATCTATTAAATAAGCTGCACCGTGTTCAACACGAACTTCATCAGGAGAATACCATTTGGTCGTATGGGTCGGATTGCCAAACTTGTCTGGACCGGTTCCCGCAGGCACCATGTTCCAATAAGTCTCATGCGTCACCATCCCTTGGGTAAACAGCCCCTTGAACGGCTCAGCGACATCAAGCCGCCCAATATGTTTGAGCGCGCGTGTCCAAAAGCGGGCGTAGAGCAAGTGGAGGATCGCATGTTCCACCCCGCCAATATATTGGCCGACGGGCAGCCAGGATTCGGCTTCAGCCTTATCGAACGGCTTGTCGTCAGGCTGCGAAGCAAAGCGGATGAAATACCAGCTGCTATCAACAAAAGTATCGAGCGTATCGGTTTCGCGCCGCGCAGGCTCTTTACAATTGGGGCAATCAACATGCTTCCATGTGGGATGGCGGTCGAGCGGGTTGCCGGGGATGTCAAAGCTCACATCCTCAGGCAGCACCAGCGGCAATTGCGCGCGCGGGACTGGCAGGACACCGCAAAAGTCGCAGTGAATGATCGGGATCGGCGTGCCCCAATATCGCTGGCGGCTGACGCCCCAATCGCGCAGGCGGAACTGCGTCTGACCTTCACCCCAGCCCTCGGCCTCCCCGCGCGCGATGACGGCGGCCTTGGCTGATTTGACATCCGTGCCGTCAAGGAAGCCCGAATTGCAGATCGTGCCCGGGCCGGTATAGGCCTCATTGCCCCGGAAATAGGGATCAACATCATCCCCATCGGCGACAACACGGCGCACGGGCAATTCATATTTGCGCGCGAAATCGAGATCGCGCTGATCATGCGCGGGCACGCCCATCACAGCACCGGTGCCATAATCCATCAACACAAAATTCGCGACGAAGACAGGCAGTTTTTGCGCTGGATCAAGCGGGTGATCGACGGTCAGCCCGGTATCAAACCCCAATTTCTCGGCCGTATCAATTTCAGCTGCCGTCGTCCCGCCCAGCTTGCACTGCTCAATGAATTGCTCAAGCGCATAACGGTTCGCCGCAAGCTGTTGCGCGAGGGGATGATCGCAGGCCACCGCAAGGAAGCTCGCGCCAAAAATCGTATCGGGGCGGGTTGAATAAACGTCGATAGAATCTGACCCATCGCTCAGGTCAAACGTGATCCGCATACCCTTGGATTTGCCGATCCAATTTTCCTGCATCAGCCGAACCTTGTCGGGCCACGCCTCAAGCGAATCCAGCCCCTCGAGCAGATCATCGGCAAAATCGGTGATGCGCAAGAACCATTGGTTGAGCTTCTTCTTCTCAACCAGCGCGCCCGAGCGCCAGCCGCGTCCGTCGATCACCTGTTCATTGGCGAGCACGGTCATGTCAACCGGATCCCAATTGACCGACGATTCGCGGCGGTAGACCAGCCCAGCCTTATACAGATCGAGGAACAAGGCCTGTTCATGCCCGTAATATTCAGGCTCGCAGGTCGCCAGCTCGCGCGACCAATCGATGGCAAGGCCAAGTCGTTTCAACTGCGCGCGCATCGCGGCGATATTGGCGCGCGTCCATTCGCCCGGATGTACCTTCTTTTCCATCGCAGCGTTTTCTGCGGGCATCCCAAAGGCATCCCACCCCATCGGATGGAGCACGGCATGTCCAGTCATCCGCTTATAGCGCGCGAGCACATCGCCCATCGCATAGTTGCGGACATGCCCCATATGAATGCGCCCCGATGGATAGGGGAACATTTCAAGGATATAGGCTTTGGGCTTATCGCTGGTAGAGGGCGCGGCAAAGACATTGCCGCTTTCCCATACATCCTGCCAATGCGCGTCAGCCTTAAGCGGGTTGAAGCGTGTGCTCATTATCCGGCAACGGCGCTCCGTCGCAGATCACGTGCTTTGGTGAGGATGATATCTTCAAGCTTTTGAACAGTCGCAGCCTGCACCGGCGCATCAACCCATTGCCCATTTTGCGACACTTGGCGAAGTGCGGCAACACGCACCGCATCAGCGCGCAAATCCTGATCGAGGATTGACACTGTTAGCTTCATCCGCTCGGTCGCAACCGCTGGGTTGATGTACCAATCGGTCACTAGCACACCGCCGTTCGAATCGGTTTGCACCAGCGGCATGAACGAAATCGTATCAAGCGCTGCGCGCCACAAATAGCTGTTGACGCCAATCGTGGTCACCCGCGATGCCGCAATATCCGCCGCACGAAGCGGCTTGTTCGATTTGGCACAGCCAGCCGTGGCGACCAGCGCAATTGCGATGGCAGTTAGGGAAAAGACACGATACATATTGGTTCCTCAACGGTTTGGCGAAATATGCGCTCGTTATACGCGCTCTTTTTGCCCCTGCAAGCGAGCGTTTACGCTCGGGCCATTCAAGACTGTGTGTCAAATGCCACAGCTTCGCAACAAAAGTGGGCTAGCGCCTAGCCATTGGGAAGCGAATCGTGCTAGGCCATAACGGTAATAAGGTGGATATAGACAATGTTGTCGGGGAGATCGCTGGTACGGGGCTGTGTGGGCGCATTATGCGTGGCCGCCATTGCGCTTGTCCCATCGATTGGTGCGTCGCGGAGCGATACGCTAACCAAACGCGCATTTAGCGGCCTTCGCACGGGTATTGGCACATTCACACCTGCTGCGGCTGACCCGCGCCTCGCGGCGGCTTTGGCGCGAACTGGGCTGCCCAGCACCGGCTTTCGCTTCACGCCTGTTGCCAGCGTTGGTAAGAGCAAATCGATAACGGTTGCCGTGCGCGCGCAATCGAGCCGCCGCACGTTCGTAAATGAACAGCTTGCGCTCGTCGCCCCCGCACAGGGTGTCGCGCCGGTCGCTTATGATCTGGGCGTCGGTGTTGGCTGGAAACGCTTTGCGCTGCAGGGCGATGTGACACGGCTTGATGGCAATGCAATCGCCGGTGGGCGCGATAGCGCTGATGTCGGGCTGAGCTATAATACTAAAAAATGGAGCACCCGCGTTCAAATCGCAACCGAGCGGCCAACGGGCACGGTGCCGCGCGCGATCAGTGGTGATGAAAGCGTTGCGCTTGATGTCGGCGGGTCGTTCCGCCTGACCCGTAACCTCGATGTGATGGCGGGCGTTCGCTATAAGTCTGAACGCTATCGGCTTGAACGACCAACTGATGATCGCCGCGATAGTCAGGCGGTTTATGTGGGCACGGCGTTCCGCTTTTAACGAATAAGGCTGTCGATAGCGGCCCAGCCATAGATTTTCAGAGTGGTGAGGCTCCGCGCGCGCGCTGGTGACATGCCACCTAGTGCGATCACGGGCAGATGCACGGCGCGTCTGATCAAACCAAACCTTACCCTGCCAAGCGGACGCGCACCACGATGCGACCGCGTCGCAAACACCGGTGAGACGAACAGGAGATCAGCCCCGTTCCGCCGCGCCGACACAGCTTCAGCTACCGAATGAACGGGCGCGGTATGAAGCTTTGCGTGCCGTTTACCCGTTCGACCATGTGCGCCGTCGGCGCACCAGGCGCGTGCCGTCCTTGCATCGCCCGCAAGGATCAGCACCAGCCGCCGCCGCTTGGCAAGCGCGCGCACGGCCGTGAACAAGGCGCGACGCTCGCCGACGGGCACGCTATAGTGGCGGAAGATAATCCCCGATCCGCGCGGTAAGGCGGCAATGCTGGGCAATAATCGCTGTCCCATCCGCTCGTCGGTCATCAGCCAGAGCTTGGGCAAATTGCAGGTGTGGCGCTTGAGCATTGGCCTTTCTATAGCGAGGTTATGAACCAAGACGCAAAGGCACGGCTCGACGCCGTCACAGCTAGCATCGCACGCGCGGCAAAGGTCAGCGGACGCAAGGCCGAAGATATCGCGCTCATCGCCATTTCAAAGACGTACGGAGCAGACGCGATCCAGCCGCTGATCGATGCGGGCCAGCGGCGCTTCGGCGAAAATCGGGTGCAGGAGGCGCAAGCGAAATGGCCTGCCTTGATCGCCGCGACGCCGGGGATTGAACTGCATCTGGTCGGGCAACTCCAATCGAACAAAGCCGAAGATGCGGTTGTCTTGTTTGATTATGTCCACTCGGTCGATCGCGCCTCGCTCGTCACGGCGCTCGCCAAAGCGCAGGACAAGCTTGGGCGGCGGCCACGCTGCTTCCTTCAAATCAACATTGGTGATGAGCCGCAAAAGGGCGGATGCCCCACCGCGCAAGCTCCCGCCTTGCTCGCGCTGGCACGCGGCGCAGGGTTGGATATCGCCGGCCTAATGGCGGTCCCGCCAGCAGATATCGAACCCGCTCCCTATTTCGCGCTCCTCGCCAAAATGGCGCGTGAAAAGGGGCTTGCGGGGCTGAGCATCGGGATGTCGGGCGATTATGAGACAGCGGTGATGCTGGGGGCAACTTATGTTCGCGTCGGAAGCGCCTTGTTTGGGACGCGAGGGTAGCGAAAAATCGTTTTGCGCGAAACCAATCCCCTAAAAATCATGCCCAGTGCGATCACGCTTGGTATCGAGATAGCGCGCATTGTGTGGATTGGGCGGCAGATGGTGGGGGATGCGCGCGCGGACGGTGATGCCTTTGACCTCCAGCCCCGCCACTTTGGCCGGATTGTTGGTAAGCAGCTCGATCTGCGTCTGGCCAAGCAAGCTTAGCATCCGCGCTGCCACGCCAAAATCGCGCGCGTCGACCGGGAAGCCGAGCCGGGTGTTGGCGTCAACAGTGTCGAACCCCTGATCCTGTAGCGCGTAGGCACGCAGCTTGTTGATCAGGCCAATGCCGCGCCCCTCCTGCCGCAAATAGAGCAAAATGCCCCAACCGCGCGCCGCGATCAGCGCGAGGGCCGCGTCCAGCTGTGGCCCGCAATCGCATTTGAGGCTGCCCAGCACATCGCCGGTCAGGCATTCACTATGCAGCCGGACGAGCGGCGGCGCACCGCTTGGCGATCCGATTAGCAGCGCAACATGCTCGCCCGCTTGTTCAGGCGAACGGAACGCGATGATCTCTGCGCTCTCGCATGCCGCAATGGGGAGCCGTGCCCGGGTAACGATGGCGAGGCGATCGGGCGCTTCGTAAGCAGCGATGGCCTCAGCACTAACGCGCACATCGCTATGCGCCCCGGCGCGCACGAAGTAAGCAGGGAGCAGCCCCGCGATCCGCGCTAGCTCAAGCGCTGCTTTAGCAGAAGCGGGGGCGATTACGGGGATTGCACGGTATGGCCCTTGGAGCGGATTGGCGAGATCAGTCGCGGGATCGGCAAGCGCGCGCGCGGCGGCACCGTCAAGCCAGGGGGTGGGCGCGATCATGACCGGGCTTTGCGGAGTCGCCGCATCAATCTGATTGGCGAGTTTCAGTGTCGCCGCGCGTCCCGATGAAATCAGCACTGCATCAAGTGCGCCAAAATCAGCGAGCCGCGCATCATCGGCAGTCTCGATGCTCAGCATTGTCATCGCGCCGTCAATCGTCACTGGCCAGCCGCGGCGCAGCGCGTCGATGGCTTTGGCGCTGTTGCGTGGGTCGCTCAAAAATCAAACTCGGTGACGATGGGGATATGATCCGATGGCTTGCCCCAATTGCGACAATCCTTATGCACCTGATGCGAAATCGCGCGCGCCGCGACACTGGGCGAGGCCCACATATGGTCAAGCCGCCGCCCGCGATCCGACGTTTCCCAATCGGGTGAGCGATACGACCACCATGTATAAAGCGGGTGCGGCTCGGGCAGGAAATGGCGGCCAAGATCAACCCAGCCATGGCTATCGCGCAACCGTGTGAGCGTTTCGACTTCAATCGGCGTGTGGCTAACAACGGTCAGCAATTGTTTGTGGCTCCACACATCGGTCTCAAAAGGTGCAATGTTGAAATCACCCACGATGATCGTCGGATCGGTGAGCGCGCCCGACCAGTCGATCATTCGCCCTAGAAAATCGAGTTTCTGCCCGAATTTGGGGTTGGCATCGCGGTCTGCCACGTCGCCGCCGGCGGGCACATAAACATTTTCAAGAAGCACACCACTCGGCAACCGCACCCCGACATGGCGCGCTTCGCCATTATCCTGCCAGTCAAATTTGCGATCTTCGGTCAGCGGCACCTTGCTCACAATAGCGACGCCGTGATGCATCTTCTGCCCGTTGAGAATGATATGATCATAGCCCAAATCGCGAAAAGCCTTCGCGGGAAAGACCCCGTTTTCAGCCTTGGTTTCCTGAAGGCATAAAATGTCAGGGGCCATTTCGCGCAAGAAGCGCTCAACAATATCAATCCGCGCGCGCACGCTGTTAATGTTCCATGAGGCAATTTTCATAGGAGAGGTTGTAAGCCATGCTGGCGAGAGGCCGCAAGGGGCATGGTGTGATCGTGACTTCCGCAGCGGCGGTAGGCATATGACGTTCCCTGCTTGACGCCCGCGCCGCAATCGCGTCCATATGGCGCACACCAATTGGGAGCGCATCCATGGCCAAAAAGCTGACCTTGTATATCATGATTTGCCTCATTGCGGGGATCATCGTCGGCGCGGTCTTGCACAACAGCCTTGCTGATAAGGTATTGCTCAAGGAAATTGCGGGTTATTTCAGCATCGTCACCGATGTATTCCTGCGGTTGATCAAGATGATCATTGCGCCTTTGGTTTTCTCAACCCTTGTGGCGGGGATTGTGCATATGGGGGACACCAAGTCGCTGGGTCGGATTGGGTTGCGCACCATGATCTGGTTTGTCAGCGCGACGATTGTGTCGCTAACGCTTGGGCTCATCCTCGTGAACGTGCTGGGGCCAGGCGAAGGGGGTGTTCCGATTCCATTGCCGCCAACTGACGCAAAAGCCGATATCGAGCACGGCGCCATCAACCTCAAAAACTTCATCACGCACATTTTCCCCAAATCAATCTTTGAGGCGATGTCGACCAATGAAATTCTTCAGATCGTCGTGTTTTCGCTGTTCTTTGGCGTCGCGATGACCGCGATTGGCGAAAAAGCTGCCCCGATTACCAGAGGCGTTGATGCGCTGGTTGAGGTGATGCTCAAGATCACCAACTATGTGATGCAAACTGCGCCAATTGCGGTGTTTGCCGCCATGGCGAGTGCGGTGACCGTTAACGGACTGACCATTTTGCTGACCTTTGGCAAATTCATTGGTAGCTTCTATCTGGGGTTGGCGATGCTCTGGGGCGCACTCGCGCTTGCTGGTTTCATCGTCATCGGGCCGCGCATGGGAACGCTGATTGGCCATATCCGTGAACCGATCTTGCTCGCTTTTTCAACCGCGTCATCGGAAGCCGCGTATCCGCGTACGCTTGAAGCACTTGAGCGGTTCGGGGTGCCGCCCCGCATCGCTAGTTTCGTGTTGCCGCTGGGTTATTCGTTCAACCTTGATGGGTCGATGATGTACATGACCTTCGCAACGCTCTTCATCGCGCAACTCTATGGCATCCATATGGATTGGAGTAGCCAAATCCTTATGGTGCTGATTCTTATGGTCACGTCAAAAGGGATTGCGGGCGTCCCGCGCGCCTCGCTCGTGGTGATTGCAGGCGTCATGCCGATGTTCAAGATACCTGAGGCGGGCATTGTCCTGATTTTTGCCGTTGACCAGTTCCTCGATATGGGGCGATCAGCGACCAATGTAGTTGGCAATGCCGTCGCGACGGCGGCAGTTGCCAAATGGGAAGGGCAGCTTGCCAACGAGCAACCTGCGTCCGGCTGACATGAGCATTCTCCCCCCGCCCGAATGGGTGACGCGCAGCGATGGCGTGCGATTGGCAATGCGTCGCGTTGGCGGTCGCGGGCCGACGATCATTTTTCTCCCCGGTTATCAGTCAAACATGATGGGCAGCAAGGCGTTGGCGCTTGAGGCATGGGCGATTCGCACAGGCCGCGCCTTTGTCCGCTTTGACTATGCCGGGTGCGGTGAGAGCGAGGGTGCCTTTGTCGACCAAACGCTTACGCAGTGGCGCGATGACGTGACCCGGCTAATCGAACTAACGGTGCGCGGGCCGGTCCTCTTGGTTGGTTCGTCAATGGGGGGATGGCTCATGCTTGGCGTCGCACTCGCGTTGGGGAGCCAAGTGGTGGGCATGGTGGGCATTGCCGCGGCCCCTGACTTTACCGACTGGGGATTTAGCAATCTCGAGAAAGCGGCGCTCCAAACGCATGGCCGGATTGATCAAGCCAACCCCTATGGCCCCGAACCGACGATCACAACGCGTGCCCTGTGGGAGTCGGGTCGGGCTATGCGGATGCTTGACGGCACTATCGATTTGATCTGCCCCGTGCGTCTGCTGCACGGTCAAGCTGACCCCGATGTGCCGTGGGATATAGCCCTGCGCCTTGCGGCTGCGCTTCGTTCAGATGATGTGCAGACATATCTGATCAAAGACGGCGATCACCGCTTGTCGCGCCCGCAGGATATGGCGCTGCTGGTCGCGACGGTAGACGCATTGCTGGAGATTCTATGATTTCACTCTTGATTTTGGCAGCGACGACTGGATCGCTTGAAGAAACCCGGTTCAACGACTGCGTCGCCAAAGTCGAGTCCGATCCCGTTGCCGCCACTGATGTGGCTGATAAATGGCGGCTCGCAGGCGGGGGCATCCCGGCGCGACAATGTTTGGGGCTGGCCTATGCGGCGCAAGCGCAGTGGGCAGCAGCGGCCGTTGCGTTTGAACAAGCTGCCCGCGACGCCGAAGCAATTCAGGATTCGCGCACCGCGCGGCTATGGGTGCAGTCAGGCAATGCTGCGCTCGCCGCTGGCAATGCGGCCAAGGCAAGCGCTGCACTCGATGCGGCACTATCCAGCGCCTCGCTTACTGGTCGTGAGGCAGGCGAGGCGCATCTTGACCGCGCCCGCGCGATGGTGGCGCTGTCTGATATCAAACGCGCGCGCGCCGATATCGACAAGGCGCTAACGCTGGTGCCGCAAGACCCGCTGGCATGGTTGTTATCGGCCACATTGGCGCGGCGTACCGGTGATTTGGAGCGCGCGGCCAGTGACATAAGCGAAGCCGTCAAACTATCGCCTGACGATGCATCAGTAGCGCTTGAGGCGGGTAATATTGCGATCCTTGCCGGCTCAGAAGCTGCCGCGCGCGAAGCCTGGGAAGCGGCCGTCAGGGTTGCGCCAAGCACGCCAGCTGGCAAAGCCGCCGCGGCGTCGCTCGCGCAATTGGGGGCTGCCCCTGCGCCTTGATCGTTCTCCGGCGAAGGCCGGGGCCCAGACGGGCCCGATATAGGAAGCTACGCCACGTTCTTTGTGAAGGGACTGGCCCCTGGCCTTCGCCGGCGAACAAGTGAGTGTTTTCAATCCAATTGCCCCGACGGGAAGGCTTGTTATCACCAAGATTGGGTTTAAACTGCCGCCATGAAATATCTCCACACCATGATCCGCGTCAGCGATCCCGTCGCGACGATTGCCTTCTTTGAATTGCTTGGCCTCAAAGAGCTTAAACGCTTCGATAGCGAAGCGGGGCGGTTCACTCTGATCTTCCTTGCCGTACCCGGCGACGAATCGGCGCAGGTCGAACTGACGCATAATTGGGATGAGGCTGGTTACGGCGAAGGCCGCAATTTCGGTCACCTCGCCTATAGCGTCGATAATATTTACGAAAGTTGCCAACGGCTGATGGAGGGTGGCGTGATGATCAACCGCCCGCCGCGTGACGGCCATATGGCGTTCGTCCGCTCACCCGACAATATTTCAATCGAATTGCTTCAAGCCGGCGACCGCTTGCCGCCGCAAGAGCCGTGGGCGTCAATGGCGAACACGGGGCATTGGTAGGATGCCGCTTGAAGTCATCCGCTTGCCCGTACTGACGGACAATTATATCTGGCTCGTCCATGAACCCGTTTCGGGTGCGACGATGGTGGTTGATCCCGCCGTCGCTGCGCCGGTTCTGGCTGAAGCGGATGCGCGCGGATGGACGATCACCCACATCTGGAACACGCACTGGCATCCCGATCATACTGGCGGAAACGCCGAGATTAAGGCCGCCACTGGCTGCACGATCACGGGGCCTGCTGCCGAATTTGCGCGCATCCCAACGCTTGATGTTCAGGTAAGGGGCGGCGACCGCGTTGCGCTCGGCACCGTGATCGCAGACGTGATTGATGTTCCTGCGCATACCGCCGGGCACATCGCGTTTCATTTTGCGGGCGAAGATCAGATTTTCGTTGGCGATACGCTTTTTGCGATGGGCTGCGGGCGCCTGTTTGAAGGAACGGCCGATCAAATGTTTGCCAATATGCAGCATTTGGCAGGCTTGCCCGACGCTACACGAGTGTATTGCGCGCACGAATATACGCAGAGCAATGGACGCTATGCGCTTGTTGCGGAGCCTGACAATCAGGCGCTGATCGAGCGAATGGCCATGGTTGACGTGATGCGCACGCGCGGCGAAGCGACGGTGCCGACGACCATCGGGCTTGAGCGTGCCACCAACCCGTTCATGCGTGCAACCTCAGTGGAACAACTTGCCGAACGTCGCGCAGCAAAGGATGGCTTTCGCGGCTAAATCCTGCTACTTAACGCTGCCGGGGGCGGTTGTTAGTCGGAGATTATCATGCGGATTTTGCTTTCATGTTTGGCCCTCGCTGCGCTGAGCAGCAGCGCATTGGCGGCGCGCCCAACCGCAGCCGAGCTTGAGCAGCGCCGTGCGGCGCAGCTCGAAAAGCTGCTCGCTGGAAAAGTCGCGGGAAAGCCGCAGGGCTGCATCACGCTTGGCCGTAACCTGTCGTCGCAAATCATCGACGAAACCGCGATTGTCTACCGCGAAAGCGCCAGCAAGATGTTTGTCAACAAGCCTGTCGCTGGCTGTTCAAGCCTGCGTTCGGGCAACACCATCGTCACGCGGACGCCAACCGGGCGCTTATGCAGCGGCGATATTGCGCGTGTCGTTGATTTGCAGACGCGCTTTGAAGGCGGTGCGTGCATTTTGGGCGAATTTATTCCCTACACCCGCCCCAAAGGCTGAGCGCTTACGCTTTGTAAAGCGAGTCGAGTCGTTCGCCGTACATTTCCTTAATCTTGTGCCGCCGGATTTTGAGGCTGGGCGTGAGCTGTTCATTCTCAATCGTGAACGCCTGATCAGTGAGAATAACACGGCGGACTTTTTCGGTAACCGATACGTCCTTGTTGACGCGGTCAACCGCCGCCGTCACCGCGCGGTGCACGGCGGGATTATCACAGAGCGATTTGAAATCGGGCTTTTCATCGTTAGCGATGGCCCATTCGGTCAGCCATTCGGGGTCAGGCACCACAAGCCCGACCAAGTGCGGGCGTCTATCGCCAACGACCATGGCCTGAATAATTTCCGGCTGTAGGGTGAGCATGCCCTCAATCTTTTGCGGCGCGACATTGTCGCCCTTGTCGTTCACAATCAGATCTTTCTTGCGATCCGTAATGACGATCCGACCCTTCTTGTCGAAATGGCCAATGTCGCCAGTATGAAGCCAGCCGTCGACCAATACGCGCGCGGTTTCAGCATCATTGCGCCAATAGCCGTGCATCACCAGCTCGCCTTGTACCAAAATCTCACCGTCCTCGGCGATGCGCACTTCGACGCCTTTGAGCGGCGGCCCTACGGTTTCCATTTTAAGCGCTGGGTTTAGGCGGTTGCACGAGATGATTGGCCCGGCCTCAGTCTGGCCGTAACCTTGCAGCAGCGTGAGCCCGAGCGCGTGAAAGAAGACGCCGATATCGGGATTGAGCGGCGCGCCGCCCGAAACAAGTGCCTTGATCCGTCCACCAAAGCGCGCCTGGATTTTGGGGCGTAGCGTCTTGTCGATGAACAGGTTCATCGGCCGATCCCACAGCGGAATACCGCCGCTCAGGTCTTTCGCGCCAAGGCTGAGCGCGCGCTTTAGCAGGCCTTGCGCCATCGTGCCTTGCTTTTCGACAGTTTTGATCATGCGCGCGCGCAACACTTCAAACAGCCGGGGCACGACGACCATGAGCGTTGGCCGTGTCTCTTCAATGTTCGCGGCGAGCTTTTCCAAACCTTCGGCATAATAAATCTGTCCGCCCAGCCCGATTGGGAAAAACTGCCCGGCCGAATGTTCATAGGCGTGGCTTAGCGGCAGGAAGGAGAGAAAAACTTCATCATCCCAGCCAAAATCAGTCGCGATGATATCGATGCAACCCGCGACATTGTGCAGGATCGCGCCGTGATGTTGCCGCACGCCGCGCGGCGCGCCGCCCGTGCCGCTGGTGTAGATCAAACAAGCGAGATCATCGCGTTTGAGCGTCGCTGCGGCGTCAGCGGCCACGCCTGCAACGTCTGGCGTTTCAGCCGCAATCAATTTGGCCCAATCATGGATGGCAAGATCGCCCGATTGGCCAATGCGGATATCATCAATCGCGATCAATATGCGCGCTTGGCTTGATCGCATCGCGGCAGGCAGCACGGTGCGCGCAAGCTTTGCGGTTGAAACTATGACGGCACGCGCGCCCGAATTTTCGATAATATGGCTATGATCGCGTTCGGTGTTGGTTGTGTAGGTTGGTACGGTGATGCATCCCGCCGCCATGATCGCAAGATCAGCGATGCACCATTCAGGGCGATTTTCAGACACCAATATGACCCGGTCGCCCCGCACCAGACCAATGCGCTTGAGCGCAGCGGCGAGTGCGGCGACTTGCTCGGCAATCTCATTCCAACTTTGCGACGTCCAGCCACTATCGGTCTTGCGCCAAAGGAACGGCTGACCCGCCATCGCCGCTGCCCGCGTGAAGAACATCGTGACGAGATTGGGAAAAGTTTCAAATTCGCGTTTCATGGCCCTGCCTATGTTTATGTTCTGGCTCGTGCTTCATTCGTTGAGCGCGAGTCCCTCGCTTCTGGGGTCAGCGGCACCGCGCCATCCCGAAGCCGTCCATTCGATCGCATTCACCTTTGATCCCAGATCGCTTGCAACGACCGTGCGGCCGAGCGCCGCGAGTTTGTCACGCATGGCGTCAAGGCTGGTGCCGCTTTCAATCAATACCGCGTCGCCGCCAAAATAGAGATTGGGCAGGGCAATCGCCTCACGCGCGGGCAGGCCGAAATCGAGCACGCCGATCAGGGTTTTGGCCACATGCATGATGATCCGCTTGCCCCCGGCAGACCCAAGCGCAAGGATGAGCTTGCCCTTCGCATCATAAACGAGTGTCGGCGACATTGACGAAAGCGGGCGCTTGCCTGCCTGCGGGCGGTTAGCAACAGGCGCGCCGTCTTTTTCAGGCGCAAAGCTAAAATCGGTCAGTTCGTTGTTGAGGAAATAGCCGTTTGCGATCAGCTGACTGCCAAACGGCCCCTCGATTGTTGACGTCATTGTGGCAACATTGCCGGCGCCATCGGCTGCAACAAAATGGGTTGTTCCGGAAACTTCGCCCGAAATTGCCGCCGTGCGTTTGGGCGCGCCCGGCGGGGTGCCAGCGGGATAGGCGGCAAGCGATGTCGTCGGCGCGATCAAGGCCGAGCGGCTGGCCATGTAATTTTTGTCGAGCAGCCCAGCGACGGGGACGCTTACAAAATCACTGTCGCCCAGATAAGTTTCGCGGTCAGCATAGGCCAATCGCATGGCTTCGGCGATGATATGCCAGCTCTTGGGATCATCCTTGCCCAGCGCCTTCATATCAAAGCGTTCGATCATCCCCAAGATTTGGAACACAGTGGTCGCGCCCGAGGACGGTGGTCCCATGCCGCAGAGCTTATACGTCCGGTAGGTTGAGCAGACCGCGCTGCGTTCTTTGGCGCGGTAGGATGCGATATCCTGCCGGGTGATTACGGCCTTGTTCCGCGCTGATCCTGCAGTCGCGGCGATAATCGCGTCCGCGTTCGCACCGCTATAAAAGGCCTTGGCGCCGCCCTTTGCCACCGATCTTAAGAGTGCCGCAAATGCCGGGTTTTTGATCGTGTCGCCGACCGCTTTGGGCTTGCCGTCCTGCCAGTAGATCGCTTGGGCTTGAGGGAAGTCGGCCCAAATCTTTTTAAGCTGATTGAGGCGCGTCGCGAGGAGCGGCGTCACTTGAAACCCGCCTTCTGAAATGCGGATCGCGGGTTCAAACAATTTGGCCCAGGGGAGCTTCCCCCATTTGGCGTGGACTTTGGCCATCAGCGCAATATTGCCCGGTACGCCGACTGATATGCCGCCGGGAAAGGCTTGAATGAAGGGCATTGGCTTGCCGTCGGCACCGAGAAAATGGGTCGGGCGCGTTGCGGAGGGGGCAGTTTCGCGCCCGTCGATGGTTTCAACCGCACCCGTTTTGCCATTGTGGTGGACAAAAAACCCGCCGCCACCAATCCCCGATGATTGTGGCTCCACAACGGTCAACACCAACATCATCGCCATTTGTGCGTCAGCAGCGCTACCGCCTGCGCGCAAGATTTCACGGCCAGCCTCGCTCGCGCGCGGGTCAGCCGATGAAACAACGCCGCCGCCGGCGTGGGCAAGCGTCGGGAGTGATAGCCAGAGGGCAAGGGCGAGCAGCAATATCTTTCTCATGGGCACCACACTAACCATGCTGTCTCGCGCGGCAAGCCCTAACGCGAATCGGCCCCAATCGCCTCGGCGATGCTGGCAAACCCATCGCGCTCAAGCAGCAGTTTGAGACCTCGCGTAATGGTTCTCGCCAATCCGGGGCCATGAAAGACCAGCGCTGAATAAAGCTGGACGAGCGAAGCGCCGCTGCGGATTCGCGCATAAGCGTCTTCCGCGCTGGCAATGCCGCCGACCGCGATCAGAGGGATAGCGCCGCCGGTCGCCGCGCGGAAATCGCGGAGTCGCTGGTGCGCAAGTGCGGCGAGCGGCGTGCCCGAGAGGCCGCCTGCTTCGCGCGCGTATCGCGACTGCAATGGCGGGCGCGAAATTGTTGTGTTGCTGATAATAAGCCCATCAACGCGTGAGACGACGACCTCGGCAATATCGTCGATGGCGTGCGGTTCAAGGTCAGGGGCCAGTTTCAAGAATAGTGGCGGCCCGCTCTGCCCCCGTGCGGCGCGCACGGCGTCAAGGAGCGCAATCAACTGATCCTTATCTTGAAGTCCGCGCAAGCCCGGCGTGTTGGGCGAACTGATGTTGATGGTGAGATAGGATGCGACGTCAGCCATGCGCCGCACGCCAGCGACATAGTCTCCGATCCGGTCAGCTGAATCCTTATTGGCGCCAATGTTGACGCCGATTGGGCCTTGAACTGGCCCAAGACGCTGTAATCGCGCGTGCGCTGCCGCGTGCCCGTCATTATTAAACCCCATACGGTTAATGACGGCATTGTCTTCAACCAAGCGAAATAGTCTTGGTTTTGCATTTCCGCTTTGTGCGAGAGGTGTAATTGTACCGATCTCGACAAAACCAAACCCCAAATCGAGCAATGCGCTGGGGACTTCGGCATCCTTGTCGAATCCAGCGGCCAGCCCAATCGGATTTGGAAATGATAGACCCGCAACTTCAACGGCCATTGTTTTGTCAACGGCACGCATTGGTCGGCTTGGCTTCAGCTTAAGCGCGTTAACTGTAAATCGGTGTGCAATTTCGGGATCAAGGCGGAACAGCAGCGGTCGGATAGTTGAAAACAAAGACATTATCAGCGGGTACCACGTCGGATTTCTTGGGTCAAAGGCATCGATCTTTCGACATTTGACATGTCGTTTCTGTCCAATACTCGCATCGGCGATTGCCGCTAAGCAGATGATGCGACCCGAGGGGCTTTCGAAGCGATTCGGAAAAACCTTTACCTAAAGGCTTGATGGAATAATCCATCGAGCCTTTTTTTTGTGGCAAATTTGGTCGCCTGACGCCTGATGTCGGATTTGTTCCATTCCGGCATAATTTTCCAATCCTTGGCGACCGTCCTCTGCGATAACCTTCAACGCGACCCGAAGGGTTTCTTCTTGCGAGACCCAAACTTGTGGCTTGGTGCTTTTTTGCGCCAAGCCACTTTTTTTTTGTCACATATGCGCTATCACACCCCTCATGCTCAGTGAGGTCTGATCGTCCGTTATAGCTGCGGGGTCGATTATGAGGATTCAAACCATGGTCAAGTGCCGATGATCAAGCTCGAATATCTCGCGCCGCCTCATGACCTACGACATTATATTTCTGCATATTATCTCTTTGAAACCGATGAGCCGCTTTTTGAAGATGTTGAGCGCGCCGATATCGCGCAACTCCGGGCCTTTTTGGCGGGATATGGTGAAATAGCCTATGGCAGTGGGGCGCCGACAAAAAGCCATACAGTATCGCTGTTTGGGCCAAGAACCGCGTCGGCATCGGTTAAATTGTGGGGGCCGGTGAAGTTGTTTGGCTTCGGTCTCCTACCTGCCGGATGGGCCGCGATTACGAAGAAATCGGCAGAAAAATTTGTTCATCAACTTGTCGATGCGCGCGACGTTTTTGGACCCTATGTCGACACACTTTTTGCAAAAATCAGCGCTTGCACGACGCTGCGTGACATGGCGCAAGTGATTACCGACTCGGCTCGTTTCTATGAAGCGCAGGCCCACCCTGTGCCGCACTGGTTTGTTCGCACGGTCGATGAATGGCTTGAATCGCGCCTGTCGCCAGACATTGTTGATCTTGAGCAGAAAACCGGACTGTCGCGTCGTCAGATCGAACGGATGACGAAGCAGCTTTACGGGGCTGCGCCAAAGCTGTTGCAGCGAAAATATCGTGCCCTGCGCACGGCCAGCGCGATTGCCAATGGCAAAGGGGCCTGGCAGGATTTCATTGACGATGCCTATTACGATCAGTCGCACTGTATCCGCGAACTCAAAGAATTTGTCGGCATCACGCCCAACGCCATTCGTGATCATCAATCACGGCTAGCGCAGTTGACCTTTGGTCGACGACAACTCGCGGGCGATGTAGCGCCGCTCTCGGCACAGACGTAATACATAAGATGATGCGATGGATTTAAGCTTTGCCATGCCCGCGCAATCGCTATCCCATTTGGTGGCCACCTATTATTTGGTCAAGGAAGATTATGCGGTGATGGAGGATTCGCAGCGTGCCGATACCGGGCATTTACGCATCTTCTTGAATGGTTCAGGCTATTATCAATATAGCCGCAACAAACGCCTCCAATCGACGCGCTTTTTTTTGAACGGGCCGTTTACGCAGCATATGCGATCCGTCGTCCAAGGCCCGGTTCGTTTCCTTGGTATCGCCTTATACCCCGAGGCATGGGGCGGCCTCATTGGAACAAGCGCAGCGGATTTTGCAAATCATGCAGCGGACGCGCGCGGATTATTAGGCGCGTCAGCCGATGCCTATTTTGAGCAAATGGCGGCGCTCACGACGCTTGAAGATATGGCCCCCATCCTCGACGCATTTTTGTTGGGTTTGGTAAAGCCAGTGCCGAGCGATCAACGGAAGGTCATTCAAAAAATCCGTTCGTGGTTGGCGGCGGCGATGTTTCCCGATGTGTCTGATCTTTATGCCTCGGTCGCGCTGTCTGAACGGCAAGTGATGCGGCTTGCGAATCGTTTCTATGGATCGCCGCCAAAGGCGCTGGCGCGCACTTATGGTGCCCTCAAAACCGCGTCGGCCATTGTCATGAACGACGGCGTGATACCCGAGGAAGCGCTCGCGCATTATGCCGATAAGTCACATTTGATCCGTGAGGTGAAGCGCGTGACCGGCCAAACCCCGCGTCAATTGATGACGAGCATCAACCCGATCATGCGGATCACGCTCCATCCTAGCAATTTTAAGGAACTTGAAGAGCCAGCTTGATTTTTGCTGGAGAAAGGCCCATTTCCTAATCAGATCAATTTCATCTGATTAGGAAGCCATGCGCCTCTCGAACCTTGCTGACTATGCTGTCGTCATGATGAGTGCGGCCGCGCGCCACTGTGGGCAGGCGCAGATCAACGCGGGCGTGCTGGCCGAGGAAACCGGCATTCCGCTGCCCACGGTGCAAAAACTGGTGAGCAAACTCTCGTCGGCAGGTTTGCTCCGCTCGGTGCGTGGTGCTGGTGGCGGGTTCAAACTTGCACGGCCAGCCGCCGCCGTCTCGCTCGCCGATATTATCGAAGCCATCGAGGGGCCAATCGCGATGACGGCCTGTGTTGAAGAGGGCCGCCATGATTGCGGACTTGAAGGCAGTTGCCGGGTGCAGCCGCACTGGCCCGTCGTCAACGCGGCGGTGCGCGGGGCGCTTGCCAATATCAATCTCACTTCGCTTGCAGGAGCACGCGCATGACTGATGCCCCCGTTAAAGATCAGGCCGCTTATGACGCCGCCGCTAAGGTCGCCGATTATGAGCATGGCTGGTCGTCGGACATCGAAACCGACTTTGCGCCCAAGGGGCTGACCGAAGACACCGTCCGCTTTATTTCGGCCAAAAAGAATGAGCCGCAGTGGATGCTCGATTGGCGGCTGAAAGCCTTTGCCATGTGGCAGACGATGGAAGCGCCCGATTGGGCCAAGCTTGAAATCGACCCCATCGATTATCAGGATGCCTATTATTACGCCGCACCCAAGGCAAAGCCCAAGCTGGGCTCTTTGGATGAGGTCGATCCCGAAATCCTGCGCGTCTATGAAAAGCTCGGCATTCCCATCGAAGAGCAAAAGATGCTCGCAGGTGTGGAGGGTGCACGTCGCGTCGCGGTTGATGCGGTGTTTGATAGCGTCAGCGTCGCGACCACCTTCCGCGCGGAGCTTGAAAAAGCCGGTGTCATTTTCCGCAGCATTTCCGAAGCGATCAAGGAATATCCTGACTTGGTGCGCAAATGGCTCGGCAAGGTCGTGCCGATGCGCGACAATTATTTCGCAACGCTCAACTGCGCGGTGTTTAGCGATGGGACGTTCGTCTACATCCCCGAAGGCGTGCGCTGCCCGATGGAGCTCTCCACCTATTTCCGCATCAATGCCGAAAATACCGGCCAGTTCGAACGCACGCTGATCGTCGCCGACAAGGG
>JBJXDU010000016.1:0-6977 GCA_046153565.1 Sphingomonadaceae bacterium | reverse complement strand
TCCACTGTTGGCCTTCATTGACGCGGATGATCTTTGGGATCGATGCAAGCTGGCCAAGCACGTCACGCTACATAGTGAAAATCCGCAACTCGCGGCAAGCTATGCTCGGATTGCATTCATTTCGCACGAGGCAGACGGCCTTGCCGGTGCTCAGACAGTCTCTTCGCTTTGCCCACATATGCCAATGCTACTTGATGTGCTCGGCGATAATCCCGTTTGCACGACTTCCAACTTTGTCGTGCGCCGGGACTGGTTCGAGATGCTGGGCGGTTTCAATGAAGGTCTGTCATTCGCAGAAGATCAGGATCTGGTCGCCCGGTTGGTCAATGCGCTTGGTCAGTTGGGTGGAATAGACGCGGTCCTGACGGGATATCGGTTCAGCCCCGACGGGCTGTCGATGGATCTTGACCGAATGTATGCTGGATGGCGCACGGTCGCATTGCAGTTTCTGTCGTCGTCGGAACTGCGCCCACTCGAGGCGCTCTATTGCCGCTATATGGCCCGCCGTGTGCTTCGAGCATCAGGAAGCCCGAAACAATCGTTCAAATTCGTAATGTCCGGCCTTCGTCTGGATGCCGCGATGTTTCTGCAGGACCGTAAGCGGGGCCTTGGCACGCTTGTTGCCGCGTTGATGGCTCCCTTATTCCCCGCACTTTTGCGCAAACGCATGTTTGCTTGAACCCTAACATTCCGTCTTCTCGAAAGGATTTCCAATGACCCCCTGCGTTTCCGTCGTGATGCCAGTCTATAACGTTCAGGCCTATGTTGCCGAGGCGATTCGGTCTGTGCTGGCCCAGACCCTGACCGATTTAGAACTGATCATCGTTGATGATGGCGGGAACGACGATAGCGTCGCAATCTGCGAGTCGTTCGATGATCCCCGCATTCGCATCGTGCATCAGGCGAACCGTGGTCTGGCTGGCGCACGCAACACCGGCATTGCGGAAGCGCGCGGGCGCTTTATTGCGTTGCTTGACTCCGATGACCGCTGGTTGCCGGAAAAGCTCTCGCTGCACGTCATCCATCTCGAAAACAATCCTCATGTCGGCGTCAGCTATTGTCCATCACAATTCATTGATGAGCGTGGAAATGTTATGCGTCTCAAGCAGAAACCGCGCCTTCGGAACATCCGGTCGGAGGACATCTTTTGCCGCAACCCAGTCGGCAACGGCTCGGCGCCTGTGTTGCGCCGGGCTGCGCTTGACATCGTGGCCTTCCGTAGCCCCAATGATCCTGAACGCACCTGCTGGTTTGATGAGGATTTCCGGCAGTCAGAAGATATTGAAATGTGGCTGCGGCTGTCGGTTAAGGGCGGTATCCGGTTCGAGGGCATTGCGCCCGCTTTGACCCAGTACCGCGTCGCGGCCAGTGGATTATCGGCACAGGTTCTGCGCCAATACCAAAGCTGGCTGAATGTGATCGAAAAACTTGAGCTTTATGCGCCCGAATTTGCCGCTCAGCACACCCCGCGTGCCCGCGCCTATCAGTTGCGTTATCTGGCCCGCCGGTCTGTGCAAATGGGCGACCCCTCCATGGCGACCACCATGTTGCGCGAAGCGATGACTAGCAGCCTTCGTCCGATGATCGAAGAGCCGCTGAAAACGCTCGTCACGGCAATCGCTGTCTTTGCAGCCAGAACATTAAGTCCAGCCAGCTTTTCACGGGTGGCAGGCTCGTTCTCTGGCGGGAGGCTGGTGGCATGACCCTTCCTAAACTGGTCAATCTGCTGGATGACTTCGCGCTTGGCGGCGTCTCGCGCAGCCTCGGAATTTTTGATTCTGCTTCTGTCAGAGCCGTCGTCGATCCTTCTGTCGTGCCGGTCAACGGCGATGCTTTGGTTGCGCCTCGTCTGGATGCAGATGTGATCGTCACGCATTTTCCGCCTAGCTGGCGCAGATTGATATTTCTTGCCAGCTTGAGGGTGCGCAATCCGCGCGCGGCGATCATTCATGTCGAGCATAGCTACACGCGCGCTTGGGAAGCCAACAACGTCGCTGACCGCCGACGGTTTCGAACTATGTTGCGGCTTGCTTGCAAGCTTGTCGACAAAATTGTCTGTGTATCAGCAGCGCAGGCCGACTGGTTGTCGGAGGCTTTGAAGCATGGACGCCGACAAATTGAAGTCATCTACCCTTATGCTGATAATCCGGGACTCGCAGATTTGGCGCTCCCCGAATGGGGCAATGCCAAACCTCTGCGCGTTGGCGCCTATGGCCGCTTTCATGAAGCAAAAGGCTTCGACCGCTTGATCGAATCCTATAAGGCCGGGGCCATGCCAAATACCGAACTTATCATCGGCGGATTTGGGCCAGAAGAACAGCGACTAAAGGATCTCGCGGGGGAGGCATCTGGCATCCACTTCTTCGGCAAGATCAGCAACGTTGCTTCGTTTTTGGGGGAATGCGATGTGGTTGCAATTCCCTCGCGCTGGGAAGCCTTTGGTCAGGTTGCGACCGAAGCGCGCGAAGCGGGACGGCCAATTTTCGTCTCGCCCGTCGACGGTCTGCCCGAGCAAGTCGGATTGGCTGGCAAAATTGTCGATTTCACAGCGGACGACAAAATTAGGGAGGCGTTCGCCGGCATCATCGCCACAGAACTGGCCACAATGGCGCACAATGGTCGCGACGCCACGCGGCATGCTGGCGCATCACGACAACAGGATTGGGCCCGCCTTCTGTCAGATCTGCTGTTGCAATAGGCTGCTTAACTATTTCCCTAGGATGCGCCGCTGTCTCCCGGCGCATCCGCCCGGAAATGAGCCTCTTTTGGGGCTCCCAACAGAAATTCCGGTTGTGGTCTGAACGCAATGCCGACGACCAAAAGCGCCGGCCACGCGATATAGGTCAAAACCTCAAGATTCTCGCCAAAACTATAGAGCCAATAGGTCAGCATCATCGCGAGCGCGAGACGCCCCACCGGCCCGCGCGTCGCCGAAACTACCGACGCACCCAAAGTCGCTAGCATCGGAATGGCAAGCGCCAGAGCTCCCAAGATGCCTTTGACATATAGCAGGCCATACCAACTGTGATGGCTGCCAATCGGCATATATTCCACCAGGTGCGGGCCGGGCACGACAATGCCATGGCCAAACCAATAGGCTTCATCCTGCCATCGTTGCAGCGCGATCCGCCCCAGTGCCGCACGGACGCGCGAGGAGTCTGCGCGCGCTCCGGAAAAACTATCGATGGCCTGATCAGCCAAAGCTTGGATCTGCGGTCCGAACCAACCGGCCAACAAAACAAGCGGAGCGACCAGCAGCCAGCTTGATCCACGGTTGGCGCGGCCAATGAAATAGGTCATTGGAATGATCACGGCCAATGCCACGAGTGCCAGCCGCGATTGCGACAGCAAGGCTATGAGAATTGCAGCCATCATCCCGATCCAACGCCAGAGCGTGTCTTTTTCTTCACGCGCGAGAAGGAAATGGATGACAGCAACCATCCCGGCGGCGGGCGACCATGGTGCAAAGAACTGCCAACGCGGCGTCCCTTCGCCGGGCTCTATCGTGTAGAGCACAGCCGCGAAATATTCATCTCCGGCACCGCCAAATATTTTTAGGGGCGATACCCATAAGGTTTCGGGCAGGCCGATGAAGGGGGCGATCAGGAAGATTGGTAACAGGAAAAGTGTTTGTCGACCCAACCTGCAAACCGCGCGCACCACAGCCTCCAGCCGAATGTGCAGCACTGAACCTGCGATCGGAAAGAGCGCGAGTAATGCCCATCCTTTGGCCCAGCCCACCGCCGATTTAATCGTCTGGTCAGTGCCAAGATTGAAATTGGCATGCCCTGCAAACAGGATCAGCAGCATCAACGCCATTCCGACAAGCCAAAGCCAGATCACCCATTGCGGACGCTGTGGCCTCGCAGCTTCGGGCAAAGCCGGGCCGATGTACCAAGCGTACAATACCATAGCGGCCAGAGTCCATCCTAGCACAGGCCCGGCGATGTAGAGCCCGCCGACAAGCCACAACCACCAGGTCGCCCCAATGGTTGCGACAATCAATCTTTCGGCAAGATGCGGTTGAGGATCGGTTGACGCAGCCATAGCAGCAGGAATGCCACAATCAGAAGGATGCTGCTAGCCACGGCACCTGCCAGCGCGATGATCAGCGATGGGCTGCTTGCGCTGCGCGGCAAGGATGGGTCGGCAAGCGTCTGTACCAAAGGATAAGACGCATAAGGATCCTGCTTGTTTGTATCGACCCGCGCGAGCGCGGAAGAAAATACAGCCTCTGCAACTCGGTGGTCACGCTGAAGATCAGCAAGTTCGGAAGCTTGCGAGATCAACTTGGGTGAGCGGGATTTCTCGCGTGCCAGATCGCGTCGAATTTCTGCGAGGGCAGCGCCAGTTCCGGCGGCTTGCGCGTCGCCCACAACCATCGCCTGCATCAGGTTGGAGCGGCCATCGGCTAGCTGCATATCAACCGAATTGAGAATAGCCTGAGGCGAAAGGCCGGTCAGCGTGCGCCCGCGATTCACGAGTGCGGTGCGCAGCTCCTGACGTTCGCTCGTTGCCTGCGCCATTGCCGCATGTTCCGGGCCAAGCGTGCCAGACTTTTGTTCGGCATCGGCACTGGAGGTCGCGTAGCGTGTGGCAAGCTCCTGAAAGACGGGGTCCCCGCGAAGTCGCATGGCGACATTGGCGCCACCAGTACCTGTCTGCAAGCTCCCGCCCAGACGACCGGCAATTCCCGCCTGTTGGCGCAAAGTGGTTCGCATTTCACGCTCCTTTTCGCGCAGGATATCAACTGAGGAAATGCGCGAGTTGAACTGATCAAGCGTGGCAAGGCCGTGGCTGGCCTGAAACGCGATCAGCTTGCGCTGCGTGTCCTTCACTTTTTCCGCCAATGTTTCTAAGTGTTTGCGGTCAGAGAATTCGCGCTTCTCGGCTTCATCGGCACGCAGCTCATCAAGCTGTTCTAGAAATGCTTGGCGCACGGCCTCGGCGCGCTTGCGGGCGATTTTGGACGAAGGCCCTCTCACATCAACACTGATCAGATTGGTCTGATCGATCAGCTTGATGGCGGGCTCAGGAAAGTCCCCCTCTTCGTCACGGGAAATCCTAGCTGCTTTTCGCAGAGTGACATCTGCTGTAATTAGTTGCTTGTAATTTTCGGTGGGGCTTAGTGTTGAACTCGAAAATGCCGATGTAGCCGAAGATTGCGCCTGCCCGATTGACTCAACATTGAGAGAGCTGCCGACGCCGGAACCGGGGAGGATCAACGTGAATCGGCTTGAATAGCTCTCCGGCATCAACAGAAGATAGGCTGCCGTGGCTGCCCAGAACGTCGCAAGCAATGGCACCAGAATGAGCAGATAGCGGCGATAGCGCCCAGCACTAGGCAGGCCTTCGCGTGCCACGTGCCAGAATTGAATCAAACGGCGCTCACGCGGGAAAGGCATGGGGGCGTTCAATTTCTGATTCCTTTAATGAGCGCTGCCGGGCCGAGGACATTGCCGAGCACACCGACGACATCGACAAAGGACATGGCGGTGCTGTCATAGCAGGCGATGGCGTCGTTCGGCATGAGGTAAGGATTGGCATCATCCCGATCAGCATAGCGCACCAGTTGCTCGACTGACCGTTTGATCACCACCGACTTTCCGTTCACCGGGTTACGGGAAATCAGAACAGCGCTGCGTGCCGCATTCATGGCCGATCCGCCCACGCAGTTGGCCGAGATCAGACCTTGTAACAGGCGGGTGCCATAGGGCAGGCTCGTCGAATCCTTGCCAATGGCCGAAGATGCGTTGCTGGCAGCAGGGCGAGACAGGTTGGACATATAGACCCTTACACCAGGCGACGTCACACTGCTGGGGCGCACCAGTCTCTCGTCGAAACAGCCCGTTGTCGACACGATGATCCGGTCCCCGGCCGCAAGCTGTGGGTCCACAAGCCCCCTGCCTCCAAGGGCAGGTGAAAGATCGATTGTGGCATAGCTATCGTGTCGGACAAGATACACAGAGCTAGCGGACGCGTCGGGACGCAGACCACCTGCTGCCCGTAGCGCGGTTGAAAGCGTCCGGCCCGCGTTGAAATCACCCCCTGCCGCATTGGTCAATGCAGCGGCATTTTGCTCTGGCACGCGTTCGCCTGCGCGGACATTGCCCGGCTCAAAAACAGCGCCTTCAACGGATACGGCGACCGATCCTGCGACTTCCAGTTGCAATCGGACATTGCCAGCAATGTTGCGGACAAGGCCTTTGCGAATGAGCACATTACGGAGCTCGAATTGGGCCACGCTGCGCGACTGGCCCGCGACGGTCATGGTGATGCTATCGCCAATCATCAATTGACCGTTGGCCGCAACGACATAGTTACCGGTCAGGGTGCCGCTATCTCCGCTCACGACAAGCTTCAGTCTGTCGCCAGGGGCAAGAATATCTGGCACGTCACTAAACTGGACCGCGTCCACGCGCTGAAGATCAGACAGGCTATGCGGAAGGGACGGCTCAACGCACTGGCCGTGAAAAGCTCCGTCCCGCACAAGCTGCTGTTGCGGCTGATACTGGGCGCCGGACAGGTTGGTCGGCACAGGCATTGTTGCGCAGGCACCTAGGGAAGCCGTGGCGCTCAGCGCCGTGATGATACGTTTGAAAGTCATGTTGCACTCCATTTCAAACGGCTGATTGCAAAGGCTGTGCCAATCCAGATTCTGGCGGATTTCCGAGGATATGGTTCAAAGTATTGATGCGAAACGCGATCAAAATTCTCATTTTGCACATCGTGGATTAGCATTTTGCAAAGAATTTCCGTTGCATAATGCTAATGAAGGCGCGCAATATCTTGCATTTGCGCCATTTTGCATTTTGGCACGATCGCTGCAGAGCAGTCTGCAGATATCAACTGTAACTGGGAAGAATAATGTCTCGCACACGCATTCTGATTGTTGAGGATCTTGCGTCGCTTTCCATAGCGTACGCCGCTCATCTCGAACAAGCTGGCTTCGAAGCCGTCGCGGTAGAAACGGGTGC